>NZ_DAHUXJ010000127.1 GCF_027307225.1 Bradyrhizobium sp.
ACCTGACATCAGATGACAGAGCCCGACATCTGCCAGAGTGGCTACATCGATACAATTGGCACCGGCCGCATTGCAGCCTAAAGTGCAAACCACCTATCAGCCGTCTCGGTCTGACCGGGGACAACCTCTTGAGGCTCCACAACTAGCTAGTCAGGGGCGGAACCCTTCGAAGATCATTTGATCGGCATAGCGGCCGGCGCGGGCTCGCTGTTCCGCAGTGCGCACGGTCCAGGTGAGGAGCGGCAGGCCGAACAGATGCCGCGCGATCCAGGGGGCAGGCGCCGGCAGATCATTGACCCAATAAGCCACGAATTGCGGCCGGGTCTTGAGCGCGTGCTTCAGGTGCCGCATGCCGGCGCGCTGGGCTGGGGTTGCTTCCGGCCAACCGGCTTCCGTGTAGTTGCTTTCGGCGACGATGCCGCGGGGCCGGTCCGGGATCAGTTCCCGCAGCGCCATCACCTGGTCCGGATCGAACGACATCCCGGCGGCCGGGCCCGCATAGGACTTCAGCACTTCGGCCATTCGCTTCACCAACCTGCGATCGCCGTCGAAATGGCTCTTGACCTCGACAATGATCGGAACGCGCCCACGGACGAGGATGCAGAGGTCGGCGAGCGACATCATCCGTTCCGGCGTGTCCTTGAAGCGGACCTCTTTCAACGCCATCGAGGTCAAGCCGAGCAGGGCGCCCGCACCCTCCGTCAGGCGGCCGAGTTCATCGTCATGATGCACCATGGCCTCGCCGTCGGCGGTAAGCTGGATATCGCATTCGATGGCGAAATTGCTCTCGATGGCGGCCAACGCCGCGCCCGGCATGTTCTCGATGAGGCCGCGCGAACGATCGTGCAGGCCCCGATGGGCCACCGGCCGCGCGGTCAGCCAGTCCGGGGCGGGCATCGCCGATGACCTTTCGCTTATGCGACCTCGAACACCCCTTCGACCTCGACCGCTGCATCGGCCGGCAACGCCGCGACGCCGACGGTACTGCGTGAGTGGCGGCCCTTGTCGCCGAATGCCGCGACCATCAGGTCGGAGGCGCCATTGAGCACCTTTGGACCATCGAGAAAATCGGGCGCCGAATTGACAAAGCCGCCGAGACGCACCACGCGCGCGACCTTGTCGAGATCGCCGAGCGCGGCCTTGACCTGCGCCAGCAGGTTGATGGCACAGCCGCGCGCGGCGGCGGCGCCTTGTTCGATCGTCACGCCGGCGCCAAGCTTGCCTTTGGCGATCAGCTTGCCGTCAGCGCCGAAGCATACTTGGCCAGAAACGAACAGCAAGTTTCCGCTGCGCACGAACGGCACGTAATTCGCGACCGGATTCGGCGGTTCATGCAGGGTGATGCCCTGTGATGCCAGTTTCTGTTCGACGGTACCCGCCATGTTTCGTCCCCGCTCATGTTAGCCGGCCCAAGTCTGGCCGACCGTTCTGTTTCGCGCATCGGACGATCCGTTGCAAGCGAGGGTAGGCCCTGGCCGCGGGGCCAATTCGCCATGAATTGAAGCCTTCCGCCTTTTGGCCGCAGTTGCGACGCAATGAAGCGACGAATATTCTGGAACGATCCTTTGACTGAGTCTGGTCTCCACAGAAAAGCCGCTTCGCGTTAGCGCAGGGCAAGAGGGGTTTCCCGGAATCATGCTCGGCTTTAAGGAACTGCCAGATCGCAAAGAGTTTTCAAGGGAAAAGACATGCCCCGCGTATTCCGGACGTTAGCTAGCAGCGCCAAATCGTTGCCGCTCGCGATCGCGGTTTTGACGGTCGCGCTGGCGGCCGCCGGAAAAGCCGAAGCCGCCGCCAGCGGCGGATTTCTTTCCCACCAGGCGCTTTACGATCTTTCGCTGTTGAAATCGCGCGGATCCAATTCGATCAGCAGCGCACGGGGCCGTATCCTCTACAGCTTCTCTGGCAGCGCTTGCGAGGGCTATACGTCCGAATTCCGTCAGGTCTCCGAGATGGCCGGCGGCGACGACAAGGTCACCCTGTCGGATCTGCGCTCGACCTCGTGGGAAGATGCAGCCGGCAAGACCTATCGGTTCAAGATCGATTCGCGGATGAACGATATCGATCAGGGCCCGGTCGACGGCGTCGCCGAACGGGTCGGCGACCATATCACGGTCAAGCTGAAGCAGCCACAGGTCAAGACCTTCAACCTCGACGGTTCAGTGGTATTCCCGACCGAGCAGATCGAGCACATCATCGCCGCCGCCAAGGAGGGCAAGAGCATTCTGGAACAGACCGTCTATGACGGCTCGGACAACGGCGAGAAGGTTTTCAACACCATGGCGGTGATCGGGCAACCGATCCAAGGCGATCGGACGACTGCATCGCCCGATCCCGCGACTGAAAGCGACATGATGAAATCGACAACCCGCTGGCCGGTAACCGTGAGTTACTTCGATCGCGATGCCAAGCCGGAGGAGGGCGAGCAGACGCCGGTTTATGCGATGTCGTTCGAGTTGTTCGAAAACGGCGTGTCGCGGGCACTGGTGCTCGACTACAACGATTTCGTCATTTCCGGCGCGCTCGGAAAATTCAACGTCAAGGATTCCAAGCCGTGCAAGTGACGGCGGGCAACGTGTCCCGGACGCGGTGCAGCGTTCTTCACGATGCACCGCAGGGCCGGGACCCGGAGGGAATCCATGGTGCCATGGGCCCCGGATCAGCAGCGCATCGCTTTCTCGCTGCGCGGCGTCCGGGGCACGCTCAACTCACTCCGTCTTCTCCGGCCCCTCATAGGCGATGCCCCTGATCACCGCCGCATTGCCGAATTTCTTGCGCAGGCCGTCGATCGCGCGCTCGGCATCCGCAGAGCGCCGATCGAGCATGTCCACCTCATGCGCCTGCGAGCTTGGGCGAAGCGCGCTGACCCCTGTACCCATCAGGCGGAACGTGGTGCCGTCGATCTCCTTGGCCAGCATTTCGCGCGATACCGAGAAAATCCTGCCTGCGAGCTGGGTCGGCGCCGAGATCGACTGTGAGCGGGTCCGCTGCTTGAAATCGGCGGTCTTCAGCTTCAGCGTGATGGTCGATCCGGCAAGCTCGCTGCTCTTGAGCCGGCTCGAGACCTTTTCCGACAGCTGCCACAGCAGCCTTTCGAGGGTTGCGAAATCGCGCAGGTCGGTCTCGAAGGTGGTTTCGCTGGAAATCGTTTTGGCGCCGCGATCGGCTACCACGCGCCGGTCGTCGATCCCGCGGGCGAGCCGCCACAGCCGCTGCCCTTCGCCGCCGAACTGCCTCATCAGTTCGGCTTCGTCGGCGCGCTGCAAATCGGCAATCAGGCGAAAGCCGCGCTGAATCAGACGCTCTTGCGTCGCCGGTCCCACGCCAAAGATGAAGTTGACCGGCTTCTCGGCCAGCATTGTGCGGGCTTCGTCCTGGTCAAGCGCTGCAAAGCCTCTGGGCTTGTCGAGGTCGGAGGCAATCTTGGCGAGGAACTTGTTGTAGGAGAGCCCGACCGAAACGGTGACGCCGATCTCGCGTTCGATCGCGTGCGCAAAGCGCGCCAGCACCTTGGCCGGGATCATGCCATGCACGCGCTGCGTTCCCGAGAGGTCGAGGAACGCCTCATCGATTGAGAGTGGTTCCACCAGCGGGGTCAGCGACTGCATCGCGTGGCGCACCTCGCGACCGACCCGGACATATTTGGCCATGTCGGGCCGGATCACGATCGCGGAAGGGCAGAGTTCAAGCGCCTTGAACATCGGCATCGCAGAACGGACGCCGAAGGTGCGCGAGATGTAGCAGGCGGCCGAAACCACCCCGCGCTTTCCTCCGCCGATGATCACCGGCTTGTCGGCGAGCTGTGGATTGTCGCGCTTCTCCACGGTCGCATAGAAGGCGTCGCAATCGATATGGGCGAGATTCAAACTCGGCAGAGCGCGGTGACGCACGAGCCGGGGCGATCCGCAACCGCTGCATCGCCTTGCGGTCGTTTCCTGATCATGAAGGCAGTCCCGGCAAAAGCAGGTCGGTCCATCCGCAACGGTTGAAGCGGCGGCCGTCACGGCACATCGCGCTCCCATTTCGGATCGCTCAACGCTTGATGGGCAGCGGCGATATTGGTCGGATGAAGCTTCGAGGTCTCGGC
>NZ_DAHUXJ010000130.1 GCF_027307225.1 Bradyrhizobium sp.
TCGGTTCGAGATCCGCGACGGCAAGATTCGGAGCCAGGAGGTCTGGAACGACGCAGGCGAGGTGCGTTGTCAGCTCGGGGTAAAATAGGCGCTGGATCGGGACGGCGTCTGCGCGGGCTGGTCCGGCGCGCCGGGAAAGGAAGCGACGGAATGACGATCAGGCTCTACGGCATCAAGAACTGCGACACGATGAAGAAGGCGCGCGCCTGGCTCGACAGCCATGGCGTGACTTACGAATTCCACGATTATAAAGCCGCGGGCGCGCCGAAAGAAAAACTGAAAGGCTGGACGAGTGAGTTCGGCTGGGAAACGTTGCTCAATCGCGCCGGTACCACCTTCCGCAAGTTGCCCGACGCCGAGAAGGAAGGATTGAACGAACGAAAGGCGCTGGCGCTGATGCTGGAACAGCCGTCGATGATCAAGCGGCCCGTGCTCGAGATCGACGGCAAGGTGTTGGTCGGTTTCAAACCGGAGACATACGCGAAGGAAGTAGGCAGCCCCGGCAAACGTGCACGCGCCTGAGGCCCGTCCGTTTAGTTGAACTCGATCAGGTCGGCGGACGGTATGCGGCCTGGCGTGCGATGGAACAGTTCGCGATCGATCACCGCGCGGACGATGGACGCCGGCAGCGCGTCGCTGCCGCGCATGAGGTTTTTGATTTCGAAGCTGCCGTCTTCGCTGATCGTTTTTAAGGAGGCGATCAGGTGGGTGACGCCTTGGGAAGACGAGAATGGCAGGAGCAGGCGTTCGTAGGCGACGATGCGCCCCGTCGCGTCGTCGACATTGGACACCGTATAGACGGGAAGGGCGCGTTGCAGGCACTGCTGGTAGATCGGCATGACGTGCGGCGCCAGCCGCACGCCGAGGTATTCGTCGAGGTAGCGGCCGCGCCCGGTGTGGCCGTAGGCCATGCTCATGCGGGTGCCGTCACTGTCGATGATCACGCGCGGCGGGTTTGCCTGTTCGACCGACATGAAGACCAGGTCGGGAAGTTCGTCTTCGATCCGCGCCGGCTGAAACTCCTCCGTGCGCGGCAGGCGCTGCGCAGGGGCATAAAGCCGCAGCCACGTGTTCAGGAGATCACGCTGCTTGATCGATTTGACGACCGACGGGTTGGCGCTTTGGAAATCCAAGGTCCTGCAATCCGCTTCTGGAAAATATAAACGCCGAACCTTCGGTCCAAGGCAAAAAGATTTGGTGAATGAAGTTCGACGGTGACCGAACAACGTTAACGACTGCTTTCAAAACATGCAGCCGCGGCGCGCGTCACTCCGGACGGCCAACAGCCCTACGACTAATGGCGGAGCCGCGGCCCGTGCCGCTTTCCGCCTTGCACAATGAGGGCCGTTGACGGCATATTCCGGCCCGGAGGCGGCGGGTCCAGGGCCTAAATCAAACACGCGGAACCAAGACGCGGTATTTTCGGGCATCCTGGAAGAACCTGCTGTAAGGGAAAAAATCGGCCACGCGCGACCAGGACGTCGCGGCGAGTGCCTTTCGGGGGACCTTAATTGTCGGATGAGTTTATTCTTGAAACCCACGGATTGACCAAGGAATTCGCGGGATTCTTTGCCGTTCGCGACGTTTCCCTCAAGATACGGCGCGGCAGTATTCACGCCTTGATTGGCCCGAACGGCGCCGGCAAGACGACTTGCTTCAATCTGCTCACCAAGTTTCTGAAGCCCTCGGCGGGCCAGATCCTCTACAAGGGACAGGACATTACGGCGATGGCGCCGGCCGACGTGGCGCGGCAGGGTCTGGTGCGCTCGTTCCAGATCTCGGCGGTATTTCCGCATCTGACGGCCCTGGAGAATGTGCGCGTCGCGCTCCAGCGCCAGCACGGGCATTCCTTCGATTTCTGGCGTTCCAAGGCCGTGCTCAACCGCTTCAACGCCCGCGCGCTCGAACTGCTGGACGATGTCGGCTTGAGCGAGTTCGCCAATACGCCCGCGGTCGAGATGCCCTATGGCCGCAAGCGCGCGCTGGAAATCGCGACCACGCTGGCGCTCGATCCCGAGATGATGCTGCTCGACGAGCCGATGGCGGGCATGGGGCACGAGGACATCGACAAGATTGCAGCGCTGATCAAGCGCATCTCGGCGAAGTACACCATCCTGATGGTCGAACATAACCTCAGCGTCGTTGCCAACCTGTCGGACATCATCACGGTGCTGACGCGCGGCCACGTGCTGGCCGAGGGCAACTATGCCGACCTCTCCAAGGACGATCGCGTGAAGGAAGCCTATCTGGGAGCTGGCCATGGCTGATGCGGGAATGGCCGGAACAGCGGCGGCGCCATCCGCGTCGAACGCGGCGGTCCTGTCGGTACAAAATCTAGAAGCGTGGTATGGCGAATCCCATATCCTGCACGGCATCAATTTCGACGTAAGCCCCGGCGAAGTCGTCACGCTGCTTGGCCGCAACGGTGCCGGCAAGACCACTACGCTGAAATCGGTGATGGGAATCATCGGCAAGCGCGCCGGCTCGATACGCTTCGACGGCAAGGAAATCATCCGCGCCTCGTCCGACCGGATCGCGCGAATGGGCGTCGCGTTTTGCCCGGAGGAGCGCGGGATTTTCGCGAGCCTCGACGTTCGCGAAAATCTTCTGCTGCCGCCCGCCGTGCGTAACGGCGGGCTCTCGATGGATCAGATCTTCGAGCTGTTCCCCAACCTCAAGGAACGGCTCTCGAGCCAGGGCACCAAACTGTCTGGCGGTGAACAGCAGATGCTCGCAATCGGGCGAATCCTGCGCACGGGCGCGCGCTTTTTGATGCTGGACGAACCGACCGAAGGACTCGCTCCGGTCATCATTCAGCAAATCGGTCAGACCATTGCGCGGCTGAAGAAAGAGGGCTTCACGATTCTTCTGGTCGAGCAGAACTTCCACTTCGCAGCGACGGTTGCGGACCGCTTCTACATCGTCGAGCACGGCAAGATCATCGATGGCTTCGCAAACTCCGAGCTTCAGGCCAACATGGAGAAACTTCACACCTATCTTGGGGTTTGAGCAGCTGCCCTGAAGGGGCAAAAAGGAGGAACTATGAAGACGAAGATGCGGGCTCTTTTGCTTGGCACGGCACTGGCAGTTGGGGCGGCCAGTGGCGCTCTCGCCCAGGATAAGACAGCCAAGGTCGGGGTTTTGACGGATCTGTCCGGACTGTATGCCGATCTTGGCGGCCAGGGTTCGATCGTCGCCGCCGAGATGGCGATCGAGGACTCCGGCATGAAAGCCAAGGGCTGGAAAATCGATCTCGTCTCCGCGGATCACCAGAACAAGCCGGATACCGGAACCGCCATCGCGCGTCGCTGGATCGATACGGAAAAGGTGGACGTTCTGACCGACGTGCTGAATTCCGGCGTCGCGCTGGCGGTCAGCAACGTCGTGAAGGAAAAGAACGCCATTCTGCTCGACTCGGGCGCGGGTTCGTCGGAACTGACCAACACGCAGTGCACGCCGAACACCATCCATTTCACCTACGACACCTACATGCTGGCGCACAGTACCGGCAGCGCGATGGTGAAGGCTGGCGGCGACAGCTGGTTTTTCATCACCGCAGACTACGCCTTCGGCCACGCGCTTGAGAACGACACGACCGCAGTCGTGAAGGCCTCCGGTGGCAAGGTGCTGGGAAGTGTCAACGTGCCGCTCAACACGCCGGACTTCTCGTCCTATCTGCTGCAGGCCCAGGCCTCGAAAGCCAAGGTGATCGGGCTGGCAAACGCCGGCGGTGACACAACGAACTCGATCAAGCAGGCGTCGGAGTTCGGGATCGTCAAGGGCGGCCAGAAGCTTGCCGGCTTGCTCCTGTTCCTGACCGACGTTCATTCGCTTGGCCTGAATGTGGCGCAAGGCCTCAGCCTGAGCGAGACATTCTATTGGGACATGAACGATCAGACTCGCGCGTTCTCCAAGCGCTTCGGCGAACGCATGAAGAATCATGCCATGCCGACGATGGTCCAGGCCGGTGTCTATGCGAGCCTGGTGCACTATTTCAAGGCGCTTGATGCCATCGGCGGAAATCCGCATGATGGAGCCAAGGTCGTGGCCAAGATGAAGGAAATGCCGACCAACGATCCGCTGTTCGGCAAGGGCTCGATCCGCATCGACGGCCGCGGCATTCACCCGGCCTATCTGTTCGAGGTCAAGAAGCCCTCGGAGTCGAAGGGTGAATGGGATCTCTACAAGCTGATCGGCACAACGCCCGGCGATCAGGCCTTCCGGCCGCTGTCGGAAAGCAAGTGCCCGCTGGTCAAGCACTAAGACTCTGAATGCCCCGGCGGCGCTACGCCGCCGGGGTTCCGCTACCCACTGGTTGAAGTCGAGAGCATCATGTCGATTAGTCTACCGGCCCTTTCTGCGCAACTTCTGGTCGGGCTCATCAACGGCTCGTTCTACGCGCTGCTAAGCCTCGGGCTTGCCGTGATCTTCGGCATGCTCAACATCATCAATTTCGCGCATGGTGCGCTTTATATGATGGGTGCGTTCTGCGCGTATTTCCTGCTCAACATCTGGGGTATCGGATATTGGTGGGCGCTGCTGATCGCACCGATCATTGTCGGCATTTTCGGCATGATTCTGGAGCGAACCATGTTGAAATGGCTCGCAGGTCTCGATCACCTCTACGGGCTGCTGCTGACTTTCGGGCTTGCGCTGATCATCGAAGGCATCTTTCAAAATTATTTCGGCTCGTCGGGATTGCCCTACGCCATTCCCGATCAACTCCGCGGCGGCACCAATCTCGGCTTTATGTACCTGCCGATCTATCGTGGCTGGGTCGTGGTGTTCTCGCTCATCGTGTGTTTCGCCACATGGTACCTGATCGAGCGGACACGGCTGGGCGCTTATTTGCGCGCAGCAACTGAAAACCCGACGCTGGTGCGCGCCTTTGGCGTCAACGTGCCGCGCATGATCACGTTGACCTATGGCCTGGGCGTCGGCCTTGCCGCGCTCGCCGGCGTCTTGTCGGCGCCGATCAATCAGGTCCGGCCGCTGATGGGTGAAAACATCATCATCGTGGTGTTTGCCGTGGTGGTAATCGGCGGCATGGGTTCGATCATGGGATCGATTATCACCGGCTTCGCGCTGGGCGTGATCGAGGGATTGACGAAATACTTCTACCCGGAAGCTTCCAACACTGTCGTATTCGTTCTGATGGTGCTGGTCTTGCTGGTGAAGCCAACGGGATTGACGGGACGGGCGGCATGACAGCGATGACTGACAACGCAATGCCCGTAACCCCGCGCGCAATCCGCGACGAGATGATCGTCTTTGCGATCATGACCTTGCTGTTGCTGATTGTGCCGCTGACCGATCTCTATCCCTTCTTTGTGATGCAGGCGCTGTGTTGTGCGCTGCTCGCCTGCGCGTTCAATCTCCTGATCGGCTACGGCGGCCTGCTGTCATTCGGCCATGCGATGTTCCTGGGAACCGGAGGCTACGTGACTGCCCATGCCGCGAAGGTATGGGGCATGCCGCCTGAATTCGGCATCCTCGTCGGTGTGGCGGCTTCGGCCGTGCTTGGCGTGGTAACTGGTATCGTCGCAATCCGCCGTCAGGGCATCTATTTCGCGATGATCACGCTGGCGCTGTCGCAGCTGATCTATTTCATCTACGTCGAAGTCCCGTTCACGCATGGCGAAGACGGAATCCAGGGTATCCCTCAGGGCCATTTGTTTGGATTCCTCGATCTTTCCAAGCCGACGGTGCTTTATTACGTCGTTGTCGCGAACTTCCTGTTCGGCTTTCTCATCGTCTTTCGTGCTATCAACTCGCCGTTCGGCGAGGTGCTGAAATCGATCCGCGAGAACGAGCAGCGCGCGATTTCACTGGGCTACAAGACCGATCAATACAAGTTGCTGGCCTTTATCCTGTCAGGGACGCTGGCGGGATTTGCCGGTTCGCTGAAGGTATACGTTGTTCAGAATGCCTCGCTCTCCGATGTCGAAGTTTCGATGTCGGGACTTATCGTGCTGATGACCCTGGTCGGAGGGCTCGGCACGGTCTTTGGCCCCGTGGTAGGCGCCTTCATCATCGTGGCGACCCAGCAATATCTGGCCGGATTCGGTTCCTGGGTGACCGTAATCCAGGGCTCCATTTTCGTGGCCTGCGTGCTGTTGTTCCGGCGTGGCATTGTGGGGGAAATAGCCCATTTTTTCCGGCGTTCGCTGTAGATTGGGCAACTCGGGACAGGTCATTTCGGGCCATAAGGCCGTGGATGAACCGCAGATCGGCGGCCGGGTGAACTTGCCGAAAATCGTGTATGACCTATTTGTGACGGGTCACTCCAGCCGGTCCGTCCGGCGATTTTGGGCATACTCATGTTGATGCGGTGGTTTCGCGCCCTCCTTCCCAAAGAGGAGCGCTTTTTCGATCTTTTTGCCAAGCATTCCCAGGCGGTTCAGCACGGCGCGCTGGCGCTGCAGGGCATGCTTCAAGGCGGGGACGAGACGCCGGTCTTCTGCCAGCGCGTCAATCAATTCGAAAACGAGGCAGACAATATCACGCGTGAAGTGCTCACGGCGGTGCGGCGCACGTTCATCACGCCGTTCGACCGCGGTGATATCAAAAACCTGATCACGGCGATGGACGATGCCATCGACCAGATGCAGCAGACGGCGAAGGCCGTCATGCTGTTCGAGGTCCGCAGCTTCGAGCCGCCGATGCGCGAGATGGGAACGCTGGTGGTGGAATGCGCCAACCTCGTTGGCCGCGCATTGCCGCTGATGCAAGCGATCGGCAACAACGTCTCGATGCTGACGGCGATTACCGAAGAGCTGACCAAACTGGAGGGCCGGGTCGACGACCTCCATGATATCGGCCTCAAGGAACTGTTCCTCAAACACCGCAATGCCAGCGCCATGGATTTCATTGTCGGCGTGGAAATCTACGACCACCTTGAAAAGGTGGCCGACCGTTTCGACGACGTGGCGAATGAAATCAACAGCATTGTAATCGAACAGGTATAGGGCAGGGCCATCAGGTGGAAACTGCGCTTGGTCTTCCGCTTCTGGTCGGGCTGATCGCCGTCGCGCTTTTGTTCGACTTCCTCAACGGGCTGCATGACGCCGCCAACTCGATCGCAACGATCGTGTCGACCCGCGTGCTGCGGCCGCAATATGCGGTGATCTGGGCGGCTTTTTTCAATTTTGTCGCTTTCCTGGTATTCGGACTGCACGTTGCGCGAACGATCGGTACCGGCATCATCGAGCCCAGTGTCATCGACGTATCGGTGATATTTGCTGCGCTGGTCGGCGCTATCGTCTGGAATCTGATTACCTGGGGCTTGGGCATTCCGTCTTCGAGCTCGCACGCGCTGATTGGCGGCCTGGTCGGAGCAGGCATGGCCAAGGCCGGGTTTTCCGCGGCGGTCTGGAGCGGCCTGATCAAAACGCTGCTGGCGATCGTGTTGTCGCCGCTGGTTGGATTTCTGCTGGCGCTGGCGCTGGTCGCGATCGTCTCATGGGCTGCGGTACGTTCGACGCCGTTTGCCGTCGATCGTGCTTTCCGGATTCTCCAGTTTTTCTCGGCTTCGCTTTACTCTCTCGGCCACGGTGGCAACGATGCGCAAAAGACCATGGGCATCATTGCGGTGCTGCTGTTTTCGCAAGGCAAGCTCGGCTCGGAATTTTACATTCCGTTCTGGGTGGTGCTGTCCTGTCAGGCGGCGATGGCGCTGGGAACGCTGATGGGCGGCTGGCGGATCGTCCGCACCATGGGCCTGAGAATTACCAAGTTGACGCCGATGCAGGGCTTTTGTGCCGAGATCGGCGGCGCCTCGACGCTGTTCATCGCCACTTTCCTCGGAGTTCCCGTATCGACTACCCACACCATCACCGGCGCCATTGTCGGCGTTGGCGCGGCGCGCCGGCTCTCGGCCGTGCGATGGAACGTGGCGAGTTCGATCGTCTATGCCTGGGTCATCACCATTCCGGCTGCGGGCGCTGTCGCCGCGGTCTCCTACTGGCTGGTCCAGCTGCTGCGTTAACCCTCCGGCCGGGCTGGAGTTGGCGCGCCCATTTCCTATATGGATCGACGTATCCCGCTTGATCCGGCCCGCTTTCCCTGCCAAACGCTTCGCCTCATGTCCGATCTTGCGCTCAGTAACGATTCCCGGTCGCCGCTCGGCAACGAAGTGGCGCGCCGACGCACCTTTGCGATCATTTCGCACCCGGACGCCGGCAAGACGACGCTGACCGAAAAGCTGCTGTTGTTCGGTGGCGCAATCAACCTGGCGGGGCAGGTCAAGGCCAAGGGTGAGCGGCGCAACACCCGTTCAGACTGGATGAAGATCGAACGCGAGCGCGGCATCTCCGTCGTGACCTCGGTGATGACGTTCGAATTCGATGGTCTCGTTTTCAACCTTCTGGATACGCCGGGCCACGAGGATTTTTCCGAAGACACCTATCGCACGCTGACCGCGGTCGATTCAGCCGTGATGGTGATCGATGCCGCCAAGGGCATCGAAGCGCGCACGCGCAAGCTGTTCGAGGTGTGCCGCCTCCGGGATATTCCCATCATTACGTTCATCAACAAGATGGATCGCGAGAGCCGCGACACGTTCGAGCTTCTCGACGAGATCGAGAAGACGCTGGCGCTCGACACCGCGCCGATGACGTGGCCGGTCGGCCGCGGCCGCGATTTTCTCGGCACCTACGATCTCGCAACCGGCGGCGTCCGCCTTCTGGAAGGCGGCGGCGCCAAGACCGGCGCGGCACTTCAGATCGATATTGCCGACCTCGCCGGACGCAACCCCAATCTCGACGTTGCCGAAATCAAGGAAGAGCTCGCGCTCGTCTCGGAAGCCTGCAAGCCTTTCGAACTCGAGGCGTTTCGCGAAGGCCATCTCACGCCGGTCTATTTCGGCAGCGCCTTGCGCAATTTCGGCGTCGGCGATCTGCTCGAGGGCTTGGGACGTTTTGCGCCGCCTCCGCGTGCGCAGGAGGGCAATCTGCGCAAGGTTGAAGCGGCCGAGCCGCGCATGAGCGCCTTTGTGTTCAAGATCCAGGCCAATATGGATCCCAATCACCGCGACCGCATCGCGTTCGCGCGCCTGTGTTCCGGCAAGCTGACGCGGGGCATGAAGGCAAAACTGGTACGCACTGGTAAGACCATGCCGCTGTCGAGCCCGCAATTCTTCTTCGCCCAGGACCGTTCGGTGGCGGACGAGGCCTTTGCGGGCGATGTCGTCGGCATCCCCAATCACGGTTCTCTCCGCATCGGCGACACGCTGACCGAGGGCGAGGACATCACCTTTGTGGGTGTGCCGAGCTTCGCGCCGGAAATCGTTCGTCGCGTGCGTCTGACCGACGCGATGAAGGCCAAGAAGCTCAAGGAAGCCTTGCAACAGATGTCGGAAGAGGGCGTCGTTCAGGTGTTTCGGCCGCGTGATGGCGCGCCGGCGCTGGTTGGCGTGGTGGGTCCGCTGCAACTCGATGTGTTGAAGGCGCGGCTCGAGGCGGAATATGCGCTGCCGGTGGAATTCGAAGTCTCCGAATTCCAGCTGGCGCGGTGGATTTCCTCCGATGACCGCAAGAAGCTCGATGCCTTCGTCGCTGCCAACGGCTCCGGCGTTGCCGATGACGTCGATGGCGATCCGGTGTTCCTGGCCAAGAACGAGTTCTACCTCGGCTACACCAAGGAGCGTGCGGAGGGCATCGTCTTCTCCAGCGTCAAAGACGTGAAGAAGAAGGCATAGCGCGTCGTCCGCGCGAGGATGTGAACCCACCTGGCGCGACTACCACGACCTTTCCTCTCATTTTGGCGTTATGTTGTGCTTCCGAAGGCCGCTGCTCCGAGGGCCGCCGTATGCTCCGTCGCGCCGCTATCCTTTTCGTGATTGTCGTTATTGGATCGGCGCTGGCCGGAAGCGCGGAGGCGAGGCGGTGGCATCGGATCAATGCCATACCGTTTTCGCATGAGCCTTGCAGTGTTCTGTCACATCACCCGTGCACGCCGTCGTTTTGCAGCGTGCTCCATCGCGGTCCCTGCACTTCAGAGATCTACTATCCCTACGGCGAAAACCTCCAGCTGACCGTGGAGAGCAAGCCCGCGGATGCAGATGCGCAGAAATATCAGAAGCCCGACCACGACCTCGACAATATCGGCGATCTATTTGCCGCGCTCCGTTCCTGCTGGACCCCACCGCCCGCGGACGCGGCGAAAGAAGGCATGCAGATGACCGTTCGTTTCAGTTTCAAGCGATCGGGCGATCTGATCGGCCCCCCGCGTATGACCTTTGCCACCGTGGGTACGCCTGCCGATGTGCGCGACACCTATCTCAAGGCGATCAGCGCCTCCATCGATGCTTGTATGCCCCTCAAGTTCACCGGCGCGCTCGGAGGAGCCGTGGCGGGGCGGCCCATCGCCATCCGCTACGTCGACAACCGCGACATCGACAAGAAGGCAACGCCGTAGCCGCCGCGCCAAAGGCCATAGCCGCCCATTAGCGCATTGCTGTTTGGCGCCCGAACGTGTAGGCGATGCCGGAACGGGACATCGGCGGAGGTGCGAGCATGGGACTGGCGGTGATGATTCTGGGCCTCGCCCTCTTTCTCGGCGTGCATACATTGCCAGCCCAGCGTGGGCTTCGCGCCCGTGCCATCGCTGCCATGGGCGAGAGCGGTTACAAGATAGCTTATGCGCTAGTCTCGGTGCTCGGGATCGCACTGATCGCCTGGGGCTTCGCGCATTACCGCGCGGCGGGAATGATTGACGTTTGGGAAGGGGCGGTTTCTCCGAAGACGCTTGTTATTCTCAAGCACATTACCGTTGGCCTGATGCTGCCGGCGGTCATCCTGGTGGTGGCTTCCTATTTGCGCGGGCACATCTACAAGGCGCTCAAGCATCCGATGCTGGCGGGTGTCAAATTGTGGGCGGCTGCGCATCTATTGGCCAACGGGGATCTCGGCTCGATCATCCTGTTCGGCTCATTCCTGGGCTGGGCGGTGTTCGACCGTATCTCGCTGAAAGGCCGGGCTGGCGCCGGGGGCCCGCCGATTCCCGTTGGCGGCTGGGGCAACGACATGATCGCAATCGCGGTCGGGATCGTTGCCTATCTTGCGCTGGCCTTGGCCTTTCATCCTGTCGTGATCGGCGTTCCCGTCGTAGGAGTATAGTGCGGCGAACTTGAAGTTCCTATCGATGTTGCAGCAAGTTCGTTATAGGAACTTCAAGTTCAAAGCCGCACTAAATACCAATATTTGCTAGAGCTCCTTTGATTTCGAAGTTCGCATCAGAGGTTGCCGCGAGGGTTTGCGAACTTCGAAAATCGGAGCTCTAGGCCATGTCGGTTCAAGCAGCGGTCAAGCGGAAGACGGCACCCGAGATCCGCGCACGCAAGAATGGCGAGCCGATCGTGATGCTGACTTCCTATCACGCGCATACCGCAGCCCTGGTAGACCGGTATTGCGACGTTATCCTGGTCGGCGACTCCCTCGGCAACGTCATGCACGGATTTGAAACCACCGTGCCGGTGACGCTCGACATGATGATCCTTCAGGGTCACGCGGTGATGCGCGGCTCGCAGCACGCGCTTGTCGTCGTCGATATGCCTTTCGGGTCCTACGAGGCTTCGAAAGAGCAGGCCTTTCATTCGGCTGTCCGGGTTCTCAAGGAGACGCATTGCGGCGCGATCAAGCTGGAGGGAGGCGCGCGGATGGCAGAGACGATCGCCTTTCTGGTCGAGCGCGGCATTCCTGTCATGGGACACATTGGCCTGACACCGCAGTCGATCAATACGCTCGGCTCGTTTCGCGCCCAGGGGCGCGAGGAGGGAAGCTGGGCGCCGATCGAAAACGATGCGGTTGCGGTGGCGCAAGCCGGCGCTTTCTCGGTCGTGGTTGAAGCGGTTGCGGAACCGCTCGCGCGCAAGATCACCGAAGCGATCGACATTCCGACGATCGGCATCGGCGCAAGCGCGGCCTGCGACGGCCAGGTTCTCGTACTTGAGGATATGCTGGGACTATCGCCGCGAGCCCCGAAATTTGTCCGCCGCTATGGCAATCTCGGTCCGATGATCGAGGCAGCAATCCAGGGATATGCGGCCGATGTCCGCTCGCGCGCCTTTCCGGGGCCCGAGCATGTTTACGGCATGAAGACGAAGGCGTGAGCCAACGAGACAGGCGGGGCGGCGGGCACATATCGCGGCAGACGGGTGGATGTGCCGTCAAAAGTAGCGCGGTTAACGCTTTGGCCCGGCTAGCTTTGCCTTGCCACCGCCATATCGCTAGGGTAACGCGACCGCCATCAAGGGACAGATTCATGGCTTCGGTTGGTTCCGGCTGTGGTCGGTCGGGGATTGGATTTCTATAAGTGTCTGAATTATTTGATGAAGTCGACGAGGAGGTCCGTCGGGAGCAGCTCAAGAAGCTGTGGGACCGCTACTCGCTCTATATCATCGCTGCCGCGGTGCTGATCGTTGTCGCGGTTGGCGCATGGCGCGGCTATCAGTATCTGGAAGCCCAAAAGGCGGCCGAGGCCGGCAAGGCCTTCGACGCGGCGATCGCGCTCTCCGAGCAGAACAAGCACAGCGAAGCCGAGGCGGCCTTCAACAAGCTGGCCACAACGGCGCCGTTTGGATACCGCATGCTGGCCCGTCTGCGTGCGGCCGCCGAAGTCGCAACCCGCGATCCCAAAGCCGGCGCCAAACTGTACGACGAGATTGCGGCCGATCCCGGTGTCGGAAGGGTTGAGCAGGACTTGGCGCGGGTTCGTGCCGGGGCGCTGCTATTGGACAGCGAAAGCTACCAGAACATGCTGCAACGGCTGGATGCTGCCACGAAGCCAGACGCGACCTTTCGTCATACCGCGCGCGAGCTGCTGGCGTTGTCGGCTTGGCGCGCCAACGACACGGCTGCGGCGCGGCAATGGCTTGATATGATCGCAAACGATGGCGAGACGCCTTCGGCGATGCGTTCGCGGGCAGAAGCGCTCCAGGCGCTGCTTCCACCGATTGCCAAGAGCTGACGACAGGAAATCGTGGCCATGCGTCGCCTGCAACGTCTGATCGCTGCATCCGTTCTTGTCGCGCTGTCTGCGGCGATCGCCGGCTGCTCGAACAACGCCACCAGCTTTGATCCGATGGATTGGCTCGATTGGCTCGACACGAAGAAGAAGCTTCAGGGCGATCGCAAGCCGGTATTTCCGGAGGGCGTGCCCGGTCTCGAAGAGGGCGTGCCAAAATCGCTCTACAAGGGTGCGCAGCAGGCCGATCAGAGTCCGCCGCCCGAGGCCGCGCCTGTTCCGCCGCCGCCACAGCCCGAGACCAAGCCAAAAAAGACCGTCAGGAACAAGCAGACGGCGCCCGCCACGGTGAGCACTGATCCAGCCGCCGCGTCTGAAGACGGCACGGCGCCAGCTCCCAAAAAGAAGGTTGCGCGCCACCGGACCACCACGCCGCCGCCTGATCAGCCAGCCAATTCGCAGCAGCAATCGACGGCGCAGCCTGCCCAATCGGCGCCACCCGCTCAGCAATCGGCCGCGCCATTCCCCGCTCCGCTACCGGGCGGCACGTTTACGCGCTAAAGCTCGGCACGGTAGGCTGGAACAAGAGACCAGCCGGTTGCCGCAAAGCGCTTTCTTCGATTTTCCCGCGGCTCGGATTCATTATGCCCTTTACGGTTGCCATAATCGGCCGGCCCAATGTCGGGAAATCGACGCTATTCAATCGCCTGGTCGGACAGAAGCTCGCGCTGGTCGACGATGCGCCGGGCGTCACCCGCGACCGGCGAGAGGGCGAGGCTCGGCTCGGCGATCTCCGTTTCACCGTGATCGACACGGCGGGCCTCGACGAGGGCGCGAAGGGATCGCTTACGGCCCGCATGCAAGAACAGACCGAAACGGCGATCGAACTTGCGGACGCGTTGATGTTTGTGATCGATGCACGCGCCGGACTAACGCCGAACGACCGCGCCTTTGCCGACTATGTGCGCCGCGCCAGCAAGCCGGTGGTTGTCCTCGCCAACAAGAGCGAAGGCAAGCACGGCGATGTGGGCGCAATGGAATCCTACGCGCTGGGTCTTGGCGATCCAGTGCTGGTTTCCGCCGAACACGGCGAGGGCATGGGCGAGCTCTACGACGCACTGCGTGTGCTGATGCCGAAAGCGACGGAAGCCGAAGACGAAGCCGATGACGAAATCGCCGGGGCGGATGAGGCGGACCTGGCGCAGCGGCCGATCCGCGTGGCGGTCGTGGGCCGTCCCAATGCCGGCAAGTCGACGCTGATCAATCGCCTGCTCGGCGAGGAACGGCTGCTCACCAGCCCCGAGGCAGGCACCACGCGCGACTCCATCGCCGTGGAGATCACCTGGAACGGCCGGGATTTTCGCGTGTTCGATACCGCCGGCTTGCGGCGGCGTTCGCGGATCGAGGAAAAGCTCGAAAAGCTTTCGGTAGCGGATGCCTTGCGCGCGGTGCGCTTTGCCGAGGTCGTCGTGCTGATGACGGATGTGCAGGGCAAATTCGAGGAACAGGATTTACGCATTGCCGACCTGATCGAGCGCGAGGGTCGGGCACTCGTGATCGCTGTCAACAAATGGGACCTTGTCGAGGCAAAGCCCGGCGCGATTTCTGCGCTACGCACGGAGGCCGATCATTGGTTGCCGCAGGTCAAGGGCGCGCCGCTGGTCGCCGTATCGGGCCTGATGGGCGAGGGCATCGATCGCCTGATGCGCGCCATCGAAGACGCCTATGCTGTGTGGAACAGGCGCGTGCCGACGGCGGCGCTTAATCGCTGGTTCGAGCAGGCCGTCGGCGCCAATCCGCCGCCGGCGGTCTCCGGCCGGCGGTTGAAGCTGAATTACATTACGCAGGCCAAGGCGCGGCCACCGAGCTTCGTGCTGTTCTGCTCGCGTGCCGACGCCGTGCCGCAGGCTTATCTGCGCTATCTCGTCAATTCGCTGCGCGAGTATTTCGAACTGCCGGGAACGCCGGTGCGAATTGCGCTGCGCGAGAAGGCCAATCCTTTCGCGCACAAACGAAAGCGACCGTCGTGAGCGAAACAGGCGCGATTGACACGCAGCCTGCAACATCATCAGCGCGTGGCGCGGCGGTCGCCTTCATATTCGTCACGATCCTGCTCGACATGCTCGCGCTCGGCCTGATCATGCCGATCCTGCCAAAGTTGGTCGAAAGCTTTGTCGATAATGATACCGCACGCGCCGCCCGCATCTTCGGGCTGTTCGGAACGGCGTGGGCGTTGATGCAGTTCTTCTTCTCGCCGTTCCTCGGTGGCCTGTCCGACCGGTTTGGCCGACGCCCCGTGGTGCTATTATCGAATTTCGGACTGGCGCTGGATTACGTGTTGATGGCGATGGCGCCGTCTCTGATCTGGCTGTTTGTCGGCCGCGTGATTTCCGGCATTACGTCGGCCAGCGTGTCTACGGCTTTTGCCTATATCGCCGACATCACTCCCGTCGAGCGCCGGGCCGCGGTTTTTGGCAAGGTCGGCGCGGCCTTCGGCGCCGGCTTCATCATCGGTCCCGCCATCGGCGGCTTGTTGGGCGATGCCGATCCGAGGCTGCCGTTCTGGGTCGCGGCCGGTTTGAGCTTTGCCAACACGATGTACGGTCTGCTGATCTTGCCGGAATCCTTGCCGTCCGATCGCCGCTCACCGTTCCGCTGGAAGAGCGCCAATCCGCTCGGCGCGCTGCGGCTGTTGCGCTCGGATCGGACCCTGGCCGGCTTGTCCGTGGTGACGTTCTTCACCCAGCTGGCGCATGCCGTATTGCCATCGACCTTCGTGCTTTATGCGACCTATCGATATGGCTGGGATTCGAAAACGGTTGGTCTCACGCTGGCAATGGTCGGCCTCTGTGCCATGCTGGTGCAGGGGGCAGGCATCGGACCGATCATCCGGCTATTCGGCGAACGCCGCGCGCTGCTGCTGGGACTTGTCTGTGGTGCCACCGCCTTCCTGATTTTCGCCGTCGCTCCCACCGGGCCGCTGTCTTGGCTCGGAATTCCGGTGATGTCGTTATGGGGCGTCTCAGGTGCTGCGATTCAGTCATTCATGACCAAACAAGTCGCGCCCGACCAGCAGGGCCAGCTGCAGGGCGCGAACGCAAGCGTGCAGAGCATCTCCCAATTGCTGGGGCCATCGGTGTTCACGCTCACATTCGCCTATTTCATCGGTGCGGAAGCGCCGTTGCATTTGCCCGGCGCGCCGTTCTTCCTCGCGTCGGTGCTGGTGCTGACGGCGCTTGGCGTTGCCGTGCGGACGCTATCGGCTGGTAGGCGGATGGGCGACGGGTGACGGTTCGGGATCGCTCTGCCGAACGCTACCGTCCAGGTGTTCCAATTCAAAATGCGTTTCCGCTACTCACTCCGGTCCACGGAAGTTCATCAGCTTCCTGGTCGGATAGTCGTAAAACTTGCCGGTCTCGTTCCACGACGGCAAGCACATCGGCATGATGAATTCGGCCGCCTGTTCGGGGGTGTCCAGTGTCATCGGATCCTCGCCCGGAAAGACGGTGGCACGCATACGGGTTCGGATCGGGCCGGGATTGAACAGATTGACCCGAAGCGGCGTCGATGCCGTTTCGCTGGCCCAGACCCGCGCCAGGGCTTCCAGCGCCGCCTTTGACGCCGCATAGGGCCCGAGATAACCGGTCGCCTTGTTGGCTGCGGCTGAGGTGATGAACACCGCGCGGCCGGCATCGGACTGTTTGAGCAGCGGCTCCATGCAGCGGATTAATTGGAAATTCGCCGAGACGTTGATTGCGAGCACGTCGTTCCACGGCTTCATATCGATATGACCGAGCGGCGAAGAGGGGCCGGCAATTCCGGCATTGCCGACGAGAATATCGATCTTGCCGTGGCGCTCGTGCAACGCGGCGCCAAGCCGCGCAATGCCGTCGAAATCAGTCAGGCTGAGCGGCACCAGCGTCGTGCTGCCGCCGTCTTTCCGGATCTCGTCATCGAGCTCCTCGAGCCCGCCTTGCGTGCGCGCGACCGCCACGATCTGCGCGCCTTCCTTGGCAAGCGCGCGCGCGGTGGCATAGCCGATGCCGCGCGAGGCGCCGGTGACGAGGGCAATGCGGCCGGTGAGGGATTTGGTCATCATATCGGGTCCACGTTTGCTGCGGGTTTTACAGACGTGGATGGCCGGGACAAGCCCGGCCACGACAGAAAAATCGGCTGTGACGCTTGGCGTCAGCTCGCTTCGGCCAGCAGCGACAATTGCCGAGGCTGGGTATCGACCTGATCGTGGTCGGTGAGGCTGGTCGGATAGACCCCGGTAAAGCAGTGGTCGGAAAACTTCGGATTGGCGGGATCGCGGCCCGGATAGCCCATGGCGCGGTACATGCCGTCGACCGACAGGAAGGCGAGCGTATCGGCGCCGATCAGTTCGCGCATTTCCTCGATATTATGCGTCGCCGCCAGCAGGCCGCCGCGGTCGGGCAGATCGATGCCGTAATAGTCGGGGTAAAGGATCGGCGGTGAAGCGAGGCGGAAATGAACCTCGCTGGCGCCGGCCTCGCGCATCATGCGGACGATCTTTTTCGACGTGGTGCCGCGCACCAGCGAGTCGTCGATCAGGATGATGCGCTTGCCTTCGATCGCGGCGCGGTTGGCGTTGTGCTTCATCTTGACGCCGGATTCGCGGATGCTCTGGGTCGGCTGGATGAAGGTGCGGCCGACATAATGGTTGCGGATGATGCCAAGCTCGAACGGCACGCCGGAGTGCTGGCTGTAGCCGACCGCGGCCGGGACGCCGGAGTCCGGCACCGGTACCACGACGTCGACCGGCACGTGGCTTTCGCGAGCAAGCTGCGCGCCGAAGGCCTTGCGCACGTCGTACACCGACCGTCCACCGACGATGGAATCCGGCCGCGAGAAATAGATGTATTCGAAGATGCAGGGACGCGGCGGCTTGGGCGGGAATGGCTTGTGGCTGTGTGCACCGCGTTCGTCGAATACAACGATCTCGCCGGGTTCAACGTCGCGGACATATTTGGCGCCGATAATATCGAGCGCGCAGGTCTCTGACGCCAGAATCGGACGGCCTTCGAATTCGCCGAGCACCAGCGGCCGAATGCCGAGCGGATCGCGCGCGCCGATCAGCTTCTTGTTGGTCAGCGAGACCAGCGAATAGGCGCCCTCGATGGCGCGCAACGCTTCGATGAAGCGGTCGATGAAATGGTTGCGCTTGGATTGGGCCACAAGGTGCAGGATGACCTCGGTATCGGTCGTGGACTGCATCATCGCCCCGCCGCGCACGAGTTCGCGGCGCAGGGTGAGCCCATTGGTCAGGTTGCCGTTATGGCCTACCGCAAATCCACCGGCGTTGAGTTCGGCGAACAGTGGCTGCACGTTGCGCAGGATGGTCTCGCCGGTCGTGGAGTAACGGACGTGGCCGATGGCTGCATTGCCGGGCAGGCGCTCGATCACCTCGCGCCGGGAGAACGTGTCGCCGACCAGACCCAAACGCCGCTCGGAATGGAACCGGGTTCCATCAAAGGAAACGATGCCGGCAGCCTCCTGGCCGCGATGCTGAAGCGCGTGAAGCCCCAATGCCGTGATGGCTGCAGCCTCCGGGTGACCGAAAATACCGAACACGCCGCATTCCTCGCGAAGCGTATCGCCTTCCAGGTCAGAGTCTTCGAGATAGAGCGGGCCGGTATTCGGCCCTGGGGCTTTGGCGTCGGAAGGGCTTCGTTGGCTGTCCATCGCGCCTCTCATTTAACCAGCGATCACCGCGCTGCAGGCTTTTCGATCAGCCTTTTAAGGCTGTCTCGGGCCGGTTTACTATATCCATCGCCTGACGCCGGGGCTGCCGGCTCGGCCTCAGTCTGCTCTTCTTCGGGTTTATTCTTCTTGAATCTCTTCAAAATGGTGTTCTCTGGGTCATCCGGCAAGAGCGCCATCAGCCAATCCCCGGTTCCTTGCAGGACCAGCCGGGATTTTGCCCCCGTCACCCAATCCGGCCGCTGCTTCTCGGGAACCAGCCAGGTGAAGAACAGGAAGGCCACCACCACAATCAGCAGGCCGCGCGCGAGCCCAAACAGGAAGCCGAGGGTGCGGTCCAGCGCCCCGATCCGGGAATCCAGGATCATGTCGGAGATCCGCACAGTGATGACCGACACCACGATCAGGGTCGCGACGAAAACGCCCGCGACGACGACGATGCTCGCGATCGTGTCGTTGTTGAAATAGGTCTTTGCGGTCGGCAGCAGCTTCGAGAACGAATAGAGCGTCACCAGCGCGGCGGTGCCCCAGGCGGCGATCGACAGGATTTCGCGCATGAAGCCGCGTACCATCGCCAGCAGGCCGGAAATCAGCATCACGGCGAGCAAAACGAGATCAAGGATTGTAATCGGCATCGGCTGGTCAGGTCCGCATCAAGGTTCAAACCGCGAATCGGAACCGTCCCAAGCTGACGGTCCGACAGGGGCGCTGCAAGGCCGGAGAGTACGCCATCCAGTCTTGCTTGCGCGCGGGATGTATAGCGGTGGGGGCGGGTAACGTCACCTGCACCTAGCCTTCACGACTACGGAATCTCGCAGGTGTTGCATTTTTTTCCGGCGGTGAGTTGTCCCGGTTCCATCTAGTGTCCCGATTCCGAAGTTCGCATCATTCTGCGGAGCCCGGTTTCGAACTTCGGAATCGACAGGACACTAGCGAAGCTATTGATCTAGTGTGGCTTTGGCTCAGAAGTCCGCATGACGAGCTCGCGGCAACTCTGATGCGGACTTCTGAGCCGCCACACGTGGCGACCCGCGTGCGGCGATTTCCGCGACCAGGCTCGTCAACCCTCCCACCGATGTGAGCGACAGGCCGGAATCGCTCCCTGCCTCGCCGCGGGCCGATTCGGGCAATATCGCGCGTCCAAAGCCGAGCTTGACGGCTTCCTTGAGCCGGGCGGAGGTCTGCGCCACCGGGCGAACCGCACCCGACAGCGAAATTTCCCCGAAATAGACCGCATCCGCCGGCAGCGGCGCGTTCACCAGCGATGACACCAGGGCCGCTGCAGCGGCGAGGTCGGCTGCGGGTTCCTGGATGCGAAGGCCGCCCGCGACGTTCAAATAGACGTCATGGCCGGACAGTTTGACCCCGCAATGGGCCTCCAATACCGCCAGCACCATGGAGAGCCGGCTGGGGTCCCAGCCGACCACGGCGCGGCGTGGCGTGCCGAGCGACGTCGGCGCCACCAGCGCCTGCAATTCCACCAAGACGGGGCGGGTGCCTTCGATGCCGGCGAAGACGGCGGTGCCTGGACTGCCGAGATCGCGCTCGGACAGGAACAGTTCGGAGGGGTTGGAGACTTCGCGAAGCCCGAGGCCGGTCATTTCGAAAACGCCGATCTCATCGGTCGGGCCGAAGCGGTTTTTCACGGCACGCAGAATCCGAAATTGCTGCGAGCCTTCGCCCTCGAATGACAGCACCGCATCCACCATGTGTTCGACCACACGGGGACCCGCGATCTGGCCGTCCTTGGTGACATGGCCGACCAGAATGATCGCAGCGCCGGATTTCTTGGCGAAACGAATGAGCGCCTGCGCCGAAGCGCGGACCTGGGTCACGGTGCCCGGTGCGGATTCCACCGTGTCGGTCCACATGGTCTGGATGGAATCGATCACGATCAGGCGCGGGGTCGCGCCTTCGGAAAGGGTGGAGACGATATCCTCAACCGAAGTCTCAGCTGCGAGCTGCACCGGCGCGTCGGCAAGGCCAAGGCGTTCGGCGCGCAGCCGCACCTGCGCCACTGCTTCCTCGCCGGAAATGTAGACGGCGCGGTGGCCGGCGCGTGCCAGCAGGCTGGTTGCCTGCGTCAGCAGCGTCGATTTGCCGATGCCGGGATCGCCGCCGACCAGAAGCACCGAGCCGCGCACGAAGCCGCCGCCGGTGACGCGGTCAAGCTCGGCCATGCCGGAAGGAAGCCGGGGGGCCTCCTGGCTCTTGCCGGAAAGGCTCTCCAGCGCAAACCGCCGGCCTTTGCGCTTGCTGCGGATCGAGACCGGCATCGCGGTGGCGCCGGTGACATCCTCCTCGACCAGCGTATTCCACTCGCCGCAGGATTCGCATTTGCCCTGCCAGCGGTTATACGCCGCGCCGCAGTTCTGGCAGACGAAGGAAAGGGAAGATTTGGCCATGGGCCCCGTTTGGCGGCAGATTCGAAGGCGTCAGCCGTTTCATAGCATGGAATGAAGGTGACCCCTTCGGTTGGCGGAGGATTCACGAAAATCCCGCCCAGACCATAGATAGGCCTGACGCGATCATGATGCCATCCATGACGCGGCGGAATACATCCGGCTCGAGGTGCAACACAAAACGCTTGGCGATGAAATACATGCCGAGCGAACTCGCCGCCTCGGTGGCAAGGAAGGCGCCTTTGGCGAGGCCGTAAAACAGAAATAGCGGCACGCTCAAGGGACCGGTCGAGACCACGATGCCAGTGAGGTAGCCAATTGCCGCGCCACCGATCGCAAGATGCCAAAGCGACAATTTCAAGCGATGGGTGGCGAGCCAATGCCGCACCGGCACCATCGCAATTAGAAAAAGCCCGATCGAAACATCGACAACATGCGAGGGCAGCACCAGCAAGGTGCGCGCCCCGAGCGCCGCGGCCGGGATGGCTGGCACGGAATAGGCGACGCAGGCCCGCCAATCGACTTCGCGGTACCAGGCAAGGATGCGCGAGAGGTTAGCCATCACGGCCGCTACCGCCATGATCGGCACGGCCTGCTTGGGGCCGTATTCATAAATCAGGACCGGCATCAGCATGATCGAAGATCCAGTGCCGACAATTCCGGAAAGAGTGCCCGCGACGAGCCCGACCGCGAGGATGAAAAGAAAGCTCAACCGTCTGTGCTCCTGCCAACCATGTCGAACCGGCGATGGCGCTGTTTTTGCGAAAGCGCCAACGACGGCCGGATATAGATGGCTGCAAGGCAAGCGGCTAGCTTGCTCGCCAAGCAATGGGCGGTTGAAAAACGCCCAATGGCCAGTGTCCCGGTTCTGACATTCGTTTGGTGTCGCAGCGGGTGCGTTTGCGAATGTCAGAACCAAAGGGACATTGGCAAATAATAAGATTTCAGGGCGGATTTGGATTTGGTATTCGCTCTCGGGACTCGCCTCTCAGGCTGCCAGCGCGGCCCGGCGAAATGCTTTGAGCAGCGATGTTTCCAGCTTGCCGTCCAGGCCGCAGAGGATCTTGTAGGCCTCTTCGCGGGGCATCGCCGCCCGGTAAGGTCTCGACTCGATGAGAGCGGCAAAGATATCCGAGATGGTCAGTAGTCTCACCAGATCGGAGATTTGCGGTGCGGTGAGCCCATCCGGATAACCCGAACCGTCGAGATATTCGTGGTGGTGTTTGACCGCATCGAGCGTTTCGGGGCTGATGCCGGGAATATCCTTCAGCAGATCGTATCCGATTACCGGATGCTGCCTCATGATATCTTCTTCGCTTGGCGTAAGACGTCCGGGCTTATCGAGAATCGAAAGCGGGATTCGGGCCTTGCCGATGTCATGCAGCGTGGCGGCCATCCCGAGCCGCTTCACGTCCTGGGGTGCGAACTTGATATCCAGCGCGAACGCAACCGCAATGCCGGTGACCAGCAGGCAGTGCTGAAACGTTCCTTCATGGTATTTTCGGACGTTGTCGAGCCAGCCGTGCAGGCCGTTTTGGTTGATGCTCGAAATGATCTGCGTGGTGACCGTTTCAGCGTCAGCCAGGTGGATTGCGTTACCGTGTCCGATCGCTGAGAACATGGCGGCGAAGGCCTTGCCGCTGTCCGTAATCGAGATTGGCGCGCTTTCAGCGCCCGTCTCGGCGGCACGCCTCGCGGCCTCGACCTGCGTCAGCTTCGAAGCCGCCTGCTTGGCGCTGTGGACCACACCGGTTGCCCCGAGCGCAAAGGCCTGGGCCACCAAGTGATGCAGGTGCCGGTGAACGACAAACAGCTTTTCGCTCACCGCATCCAGGTCGCCCATCGCGTGCTTGATTTGCTCGACGCAGGTCGGTTCGCGCAAATCGGCGTCCACCATCAGCACGCCGCTCGGCGCGAAGACCGGTTCCTGCCCCAGCACCCGGGGAACGACCGGGTAACGCGGTTCCAGCGCCGCGCGAATGGCGGGGATCTTCCCGGGCTCATCGGTCAGGTAACAAACGAGCATTTGTGTTGGCCAATCGAAAAGCTTGTGGCCGTCGGCTTGAGATAACGGTGTCGTCGCAATAATATTACCTGCCAGTCTATGACGGCTTCTCTTAAGCAAGAGCTAATTGGTTGCGCTGCGGGGGGAGCGCACAACCGGGTTTTGGCCAGGCTACGCCTGATTGTGAGATACCTACCTCAATTCGATCCACGCCGGCGCATGGTCGCTGGCGCCTTCCTCGCCGCGCACCAAACGGTCGATGCCCGCCTTCTTAAGCCGCGGTGCCAGTACCGGGCTTACCAGCAGATGATCGAGCCTGAGGCCGGCGTCGCGCGGCCACCGGTTGCGCTTGTAGTCCCAGAACGTGAACATCGGCGATGAGGGATGAAGCGTACGGATCGCATCCGTCCAACCTTGTGCGAGGAGCGATTTGTAAGCGGTGCGGCTCTTTGGCTGGATCAGCGCATCCTTGTCCCACGACTTGGTTGGATAGATATCAAGCGCCGTTGGGGCGACGTTGTAGTCGCCAGCCAGTACGACCGGCACATCTTGCTTGATGAAGGCGGCTGCGTGCGTCCGCAGTCTTCTGAACCAGTCGAGCTTGTAATCGAATTTCGGCCCCGGCTGCGGATTGCCGTTCGGCAGATAGATGCTCGTCACAACGACGCCCTTGACGGCGGCTTCGATGTAACGGGCCTCATGATCCCCGTTGTTGCCCGGCAGGGAGTCGCGGATCAGCACGGGATCTGCGTTTCGAGCAAGGATCGCCACGCCGTTCCAGGTCTTTTGTCCGCGCCACACCGCGCCAAAGCCGGCCTTCTCGATGGCCGCGCGCGGAAAATCGCGGTCGGTTGATTTTAATTCCTGCAGGGCAACGACGTCCGGCTTGGCTCGCTTGAGCCACGCCAGAAGATTGGGTAGGCGCCGGTTGATATTGTTGATGTTGAAAGTGGCGACTTTCATCGCGGCGTCGATGCTAACCGCGCTGCCGCGATTTTATCCGTCAACGGCCCCGCCCTTGTAGGTGCGGGCATAGCGCGATCCGAGGCTGGTGAGGACCTCATAACCGATGGTGCCGAAATGATGGGCCAACTCGTCGATCGTGATGCCCTCGCCAATCAGCGTCACCAGATGGCCGCGGCGTAGTACGGCGTTCTTTTCCAGATCGGTGACGTCGACGGCCATCAGGTCCATCGAAATGCGTCCCGCGACCGGGCAGCGCTTGCCGGCGACCATCACCTCGGCGCCGCGCGTGCCGTCATTGCTGCTGCCGGCGCGGAAATAGCCGTCGGCATAGCCGGCAGAGACGATGGCAAGCCGGGTCGGCCGGCGGGCGGTCCAGTTTCCGCCATATCCGACGCTTTCGCCGCGTTCGACATCGCGGAGTTGCACCACGCGCGCCTTCAGCTCGACGACCGGTAGCATCGGATTGTCGGCCTCAGGCGTCGGGTTGACGCCATAGAGGGCCGCACCGGGCCGGACCATGTCGAACTGAAACGCGCTTCCGAGAAAGATGCCCGACGAATTGGCGAGCGACGCCGGCACCCCGGAAAATTCGCTCGCAATGGTGCGAAAGGCGGCGAGCTGTCGGGCATTCATGGGGTGATTGAGGTTTTCGGCACAGGCGAGATGGCTCATGACAAGCGATATGCCATGATCGCCGGCGTGAATCCGCGGAATGAGACCCTGTGCCTCCGTGACCGTAAGGCCGAGGCGCTGCATGCCGGTATCGATGTGGATGGCCGCGCCGCCCGCCCAGCCAGTGCGGCGGCAAAAGACGTCCCATTCGGCGAGTTCGTTGAGATCTCCAATCACCGGCCTGGCGTCGATCCTCGCGTAGGTATCGCCGTTGTTCTGGATCAAGCCGTTGAGAACGTAGATGGCGGCGGAAGGCAGGACTGCACGCGCTGCGACGGCCTCGTCCGGAGTTGCAACGAAAAAGGTCTTGCACCCGGCCTTGGCAAGTGCTCGCGCCACCGGTGCCACGCCGCAACCATAGGCGTTGGCCTTGATCACGGCTGAACACTCGGCCGGCACGGCCGTCTTTTCGAGTTTGCGCCAATTGGCGACCAGCGCGTCGAGGTCGATGGTCAGAATGCCGTTCACGGCGGCCGGCGCCGCCGACTTATTGGCTTCAGCCGAGAGTATGGAATCGGCCGGCAGCGACCTTGGATCGGAGGCGATGTTCATGCCGCATTTTAAGCGCGCGGGCGCAGCCGTTCAACCCGATCGCGCTGCCCTTTAGTAGGTCCGGTCCGGCAACTGGTGGTCGGGCGTCAAGTCGCTGAAGCGGGTTACACTGCCTTCGAACTGGAGTTCGACGGTGCCGGTCGGACCGTGGCGCTGCTTGCCGATGATCACCTCGGCCTTGCCATGCACGAGCGACATGTCCAGCATCCACTTCTCATATTCCGGGGTGCCCGCGCGCGGCTCCTTGTTGGCGAGATAATATTCTTCACGATAGACGAACATCACGACGTCGGCGTCCTGTTCGATCGAACCGGATTCGCGCAAGTCGGACAATTGCGGACGCTTGTCGTCCCGGTTTTCGACCTGTCGTGACAATTGCGACAGCGCAATCACCGGCACGTTGAGTTCTTTCGCCAGCGCCTTGAGGCTGGTCGTGATTTCCGTGACTTCCTGAACACGGTTGTCGGAGCGCTTGCTCGATCCTTGCAAAAGCTGAATGTAGTCAACCACAACCAGATCAAGGCCGCGCTGTCGTTTCAGTCGCCGCGCACGCGCCGTGAGTTGGGCGATCGAAAGTCCGCCGGTTTCGTCGACATAAAACGGTAGCGACTGCAACTCGATGGAGTAGTCGCGGATCTTTTCGAAATCGCTTTCGGTAATGCCGCCGCGGCGAATATGGCTCGAGGGAATGCCGGTCCGTTCGGCGATGATGCGCGTGGCCAATTGCTCGGCCGACATTTCGCAAGAGAAGAAACCGACGATGCCGCCATTGACTGTCTTCTGCGTGCCGTCGGCCTGCACCTCGGCACGATGCGCTTTCGCCACATTGTAGGCGATGTTGGTGGCGAGCGCCGTCTTGCCCATGCCGGGACGTCCGGCCAAAACGATGAGGTCGGACGCCTGCAAGCCGCCCATCTTGGTATCGAGATCGCGCAGGCCGGTAGCGATTCCGGACAATTTGCCGTCACGCTGGAAGGCCTTGGCGGCCATGTCGACGGCGATCGTGAGCGCCTGGGAGAATTTCTGGAACCCGCCGTCATAGCGGCCGGATTCGGCGAGTTCGTAGAGGCGCCGTTCGGCGTCCTCGATCTGGTTACGCGGCGCGAAATCCACCGGCGCGTCGAAGGCGACATTGACCATGTCCTCGCCGATCCGAATCAGGTCACGGCGCAGCGACAACTCATAGATGGTGCGCCCGTAATCCTGCGCATTGATGATGGTGGTCGCCTCGGCGGCTAGCCGTGCGAGGTACTGGCTGACCGTCATCCCGCCGATGTCGGTATCGGCTGGCAGGAAGGTCTTCAGCGTAACCGGGGTTGCGACCTTGCCCATCCGAATCAGGCTGCCCGACGTCTCAAAGATGGTCTGATGGATAGGCTCGAAGAAATGCCGCGGCTCAAGGAAATCCGAAACCCGGTAGAACGCATCATTGTTGACGAGAATCGCGCCCAAAAGGCTCTGCTCTGCCTCAATATTGTGAGGTGCGCTGCGGAAAGCGGAAGTTCCCGCCTCGGGGGCGAGTTTCAGAACGTTCGAATCAAGCGAGGGCATGTGATCCAGTGTTTGCGGAAGTTAGGCGGATAAGGGGTGCCGATAAAGCGCCTCTCTCGCGTCAAGCGGAAGCGCCAAACAGCCTTATGCACGATTCACACAATCACGGTCGGGAATTCAACAAGGTGTGTCGCGGCGGCGCTTGACGGGATCCGGATGAATATCCGGGCGACTCAGCCAAAGCGAAAAACCTGGCAAGCCCGGTGAACTTTTTTCGCCGCTGGAACACTCATTATTCAGGAGCCAGCGCATTTGACGGCACGAGAATGACGTCAGAGCAGGATGAGATAGATCAGCGCGAGGACGGCGGCGCCTGCGGCCACGGCGATAAGCGCATAATCGGTCCCGATATCCGAGCGCATACGTTCCTGTGATGACGAGATTTTCCGAGCCATCTCGCAGATTTAGGGCAGCGCGCCGGAGTCATTTGTGAAGTAGGTCACATCTGGTGCGGATTCTTCGGCAAATTTTGTCTGGAACGAGCTGACGACGACGGAATTGTCGATGGCGCGGTTTTTCGGGGCGGACAGGCTGGAGCAGGCTATGAGCCAACAATTTCCGTCATGGCGGACCCAGAAGGATCAAACCTTGTGGCTGTCGACGCTGATCGAGACCATGGAAAAGTTTTCCCGCCCCGAATGGCGGGGACGGCCGGTTGACCGGCGCCAATGTCTGGCGCTCCGTGCCCGGCTTGCTCAACCTGCCATAGCCTATCCAACGGCCTATGCTTCGCGATTCAGCCTGCGGAATTGAAGTCGACGTGGCTTATTCGCCGGCGATCTGGAGGCGCGGCCTCTTTCCAAGCTCGGCGCGGCGCAACTTGGCTTCCTCGTGTGTGATGTAATCGCGCGTCATCGGCACGACGCCCTGACGTTTGGTCAGCTGAACCTGGATATTCATCAGGTTCTGCTTGCGGAAGGACATCTCCGAACAGGCGAGGTAGAATTCCCACATCCGTGCAAAGCGTTCATCGTAGAGCTGAACAGCTTCTTCGCGGCGTGCCATGAAGCGTTCACGCCAGGCCTTCAACGTTTCCGCGTAGTGCAGCCGCAGGATCTCGATATCGCAGACCAGCAATCCGGCCCGTTCGATCGATGGCAGGACCTCGGACAGCGCCGGGATGTAGCCGCCCGGGAAAATGTACTTTGCAATCCAGGGATTCGTGGCGTCGGGGCCCTCCGAACGGCCGATCGAGTGCAGCAGCATCACGCCGTCGTCGGTCAGCAGTTCGGCACAATGTTTGAAATAAGTGTCATAGAAGTCGACGCCGACATGTTCGAACATGCCGACGGATACGATGCGCTCAAATGGACCGGGAATGTCGCGATAGTCTTCGAGCAGAAACTTGGCCGACTGGCCGAGATCTTTCTCCGCCGCGCGGGCGTTCGAAACCTCCAGCTGCTCTGTCGATAGCGTCACGCCGGTGACGTTAGCGCCGGTCGTCTGCGCCAGGTAAAGCCCAAGGCCGCCCCAACCGGAGCCGATATCGAGGACCCGGTCGTTAGGCCGGACCAGGAGCTTGGCCGTGACGTGGCGCTTCTTGGCGAGCTGGGCATCGTCCAGCGTCATATCCGGATGCTCGAAATAGGCGCAGCTATATTGCTTGTCGGAATCGAGAAAAAGCGAATAGAGCCGGCCGTCCAGGTCGTAGTGACGGGCGACGTTGTTCTTTGAGCGGCTGCGGAGATTGAATTGGCGAACGTGCCTGACGAGATAGCGTAACCACCAATGCGGCTTGGCCCAGCTGGGCAGGACCTGCGGCTGATCCATCAGGATGGCAAGCGCGTCCGCGATCGAACCGTTTTCGACGATGAAGCTGCCTTCCGTATAGATTTCGCCGAGTGCGAGCTCGGGGTTGCTAAGCACCCTTCGCTCCGCGTCGGCCGTTCGGAAGCGTACGAAGACGTGCGGGCCGGTACCATCGCCGCAGGTGAACTTTTCTCCGTCGGCGGTGGTGAACGTGATGGCACCGCGGCGAATGAACTGTTGAAGGAAGTAACGCAACAAACGGTCCATCGAAACCACCTGAAAAAGCGATCGAAAAACCAAACGTGGTCGTCACATCCGACGCATTGGGAACAATCTGGTTCCAGTTGTCTCCGTAGCGTCTCGACAGCATCATAAGAGCAATGCGAGCACCGCCGCTACTGCATTGTATACAAAGCAGATATTCGCGAGACGAAGGCTTTGCTCCTTTCGTCGTAAGCCCGCTTCCATTCGCGGGATAATGGTCTATTAAAGTGGCGCGCCGGTGCCCTGCGAGAATGGGTACTGGGGGTGTTTTCCGCGCCTGGAGAATAGGGAATGTCGAGCCGAGCGCCCATCTTTGCGGCGGTCACCGTTCTGATCGGTTGTCTCGTTGGCCGGGCGGCGTGCGCCCAGAATCTCGATGCGGGCAAAAGCCCTTCCCAACTCTTTGCGGGCGCCTGTAACGCCTGCCACAAGTCGCCGCGCGGTCTCCTGAAAACCGTCTCGCCAGGTGCGCTGTCCGGTTTCCTGCGGGAGCACTATACGACAAGCGGCGACATGGCCTCGCAGCTTGCGACCTACCTGATCTCCAACGGCGCCAGCGACAACAAGCAGGCCAGGCAGGGCGCGGACAAACAAGGGCAGGGCGGCAACGATCAGGCCGACCATCAAGGCCGCAAGAACAGGAATGCGCCAAGCCAGGAGGCCGCGCGACCGGACGATGCGTCGCCCCCGGCCGAAGGCGGTGGGCAGGGCCGCAAGCGGCAGGCACGTCCCGCCGAGCCGCCGGAGGAGGGCAAGCCCGCCGCTGATACACCCGCTCAGGCGGACACCGAGCGTACTCCCGACGGCCGCAGGCTTTCGGCAAAACAGAGGAAGAAGCCGGGCAAGCTGCCAGCTGCCGAGGAGCCTTCGATGGCCAATGAGCCGGGCAGGACCGAACCTGCCAGGACCGAGCCGGCCAGGACCGAGCCGGCCAGGGCAGAGTCTGGCGCGGACGACAAGACCCAGGTTGAGCCGAAGCAGGAGATGGGCGACGCGGCTGCCAAGCCCGATGCCGAGATGAAACCCCACGACGAGGTGAAGCCCGAACCTGCCAAATCGGAGACGGCCAAAACCGAGGCGCCCGCCGATAGCGTCTCTGGCGACAAGCCCGCGGTGCGTCATGGTCCGGTGCAGGCCGTAACGGCTGCGCCGCCTGCTGCTCTGTCCGCACCCGCACCTGGTTCAGCACCTGCTGGCACGTCCGGAGCGGTGTCCGAGCCGGCCGCATCTCGATCGCCCGCGTCTATAGCCGCCGAGCCGCAGGCCGTCACGGCTTCTGCCCCGCCGCCGCCCCGGCCAGCGGGGCCGCCGGCGCCGCCGATCTCGCAATAGCGGCTTGCGGAAGCCCGGCCAATAAAAAGCCCGGCTGATCGGCCGGGCCTTTCCGTATCGGTAAAGTCTGGTGCTTACTGTTGTTCCGGCGCAGGGCTTTGCTCGGGCGCGAGTTCGTTCGGAACGGCTTCCGGGTCGAAGAATTCGCCGGCGGCAGCGATGGCCTCTGCGGCTGCGTCCCGATCTTCCTGGCGCGTCGAAATATCCTCGCCGCGCTTGATGCGTGCGGCCTCGTCGGCGTTGCGCGCGACCGTGACCGTGATCGTCGCTTCGACTTCAGGGTGCACGGCGATCGTTACTTTCTGCTGGCCGATCGTCTTGATCGGTGCATCGAGCCAGACCTGCGGCCGGGAGATGGTGATGCCGTCGGTGGCGAGTGCCTCGACGATGTCACGCACAGTGACCGAGCCGAACAGCTGGCCGGATTCGGAAGCCTGGCGGATCACAACGATGTCGCGGCCTTCGACCTTCTCGGCGACCTTGCCGGCTTCACCCTTGGCCTGGATGTTGTTGGCCTCGAGTTCAGCTTTCATGCCATCGAACTTGGCGCGATTGTCCGCGGTGGCGCGCAGCGCCTTGCCACGCTTGAGCAGAAAGTTGCGGGCATAACCGTCTCTCACGCGGACGACTTCGCCCATCTGGCCGAGCTTGGCCACGCGTTCCAACAAGATGATTTCCATTTTCGTTTTCCTTTCAGACCATTTTTGGATTTGCAGTTTCAGTTTTCGGGATTGGGCAGCGGCGGCGGCCGCTCGCGCCAGTAGCGCTCGCGGAGTCCGAAGACGGCGTCGGCTATCCCAAGCAGTGCGACGGCCAATAGCGCCCAGGCAAAGCCCGCCACCACCGCGTAGGCGCAGCCAAGCCATAGAGCGCGGCTCTTCATGGCGAGCGTCAGCGTGTGCAGCACGGCAAAACCGGCCATGGCATAGGCGATCGACAGACCGCCGGTCACGACCTGCGCAAGGATGGAGGGCAGGCCGCCAGAAAAACAGCAAGCGCCCGCTGCAAACAGGGCTGCGACCGTCACGTTCGGCAGCGTCATACTTTTCAAATCCGGCCACGGACGGTGTAGCCGTCCGGACGCTGCGGCGATCTTCGCGGCAAGCCAGAGGTTGAGAGTCAGCATCGCCACCGCGGCCATTTCGGCGCCGATCGGCGTGATCACCACCAACGCGTCAAGCGTGGAATCGCTCAGCGCCAGACCCGACGTTTCGAAGAGGTCATTCCAACCCTTGCGAATGGTGGCATGGATCGACGCCGCATCGGTGCCCATGATGAGCAGCGTCGCGGTCGTGATGATCGTTGCAAATACAACGATCCAGAGCAGGGTCCGCCCGACCGGATACCATTCCAGCGCCTTGTCCGGCCCGGTTGTGGCGGCATCCGTTCGCGGCCGCGCCAGCAAGACGAGATGAGCCAGCCACCAGGCCGGCAACGCGTTCACCACGGCAAAGACGCCGCAATAGGAAAAGCCGAACAGTGATGCGATGACGCTGGTTGCAGCGATGCCGCCGATGGCCGCGCCCAGCGGACCCCATACCAGTCCCGCCACCATCAGCGGCAGCGGCGCCAGATTGATCAAAAGCAGCGCGATCGCCTCGCCCGATGTGATCGAGGCGAACATCAAGGCCGACGCAAGGCCGGCCGCCAGCGCTATTGCTATGGTCGCGATCATCAGCTGTCCCGCTCCTTTCGAGCGGTTAGAGGTCCAACCGACCCCAACCATCGGCAACCGGACGACCCGGAAGCCTTATGAACAAACTACTCGATCCGCGGCGTTGTTGCCGCGGATCGAGAGGAGTTATCGTCAGCGAATGACGTAGGGAAGCAGGCCAAGGAAACGTGCGCGCTTGATGGCGCGCGCGAGTTCGCGCTGCTTCTTGGCGGAAACCGCGGTGATGCGGCTCGGCACGATCTTGCCGCGCTCGGAGACGTAACGCATCAGCAGCTTGGAATCCTTGAAATCGATTTTCGGCGCATTCGGACCCGTGAACGGACAGGTCTTGCGGCGGCGGAAAAACGGACGGCGTGCACCGGCTTCGGCCATTGCTCCTACTCCTGATCCGTAGTTTCAGCATCGTCGCGCGGACGTCGTGGACCGCGATCACCGCGGAAACCACCGTCACGCTCGCCGCGGAATCCGCCATCGCGGTCACCGCGGAAGCCGCCGCCACGGTCATCCCGCTCACGGTCGCGATCGGTCTTGCGCATCATCGCCGATGGACCCTCTTCAAGCTCCTCGACGCGAACGGTGAGATAGCGGATCACTTCTTCACTGATCCGCTCCTGGCGCTCGATTTCAGCGACAGCAGCCGAGGGCGCATCGATGTTGAGCAGCACGAAGTGCGCCTTGCGATTCTTGCTCATGCGATAGGTCAGCGACCGCACGCCCCAGTTCTCGGTCTTGGTGATCTTGCCGCCCGCCTGTTGGACGATGCCGGCCATCTGGGCCGTGAGTTCTTCGACCTGTTGGGTGCTCGCGTCCTGGCGCGCGAGAAAGACATGCTCATAAAGAGGCATGGATATCCTTTCCTGTGTTAGCGCGGTTCCCGACGGCAAGCCCTTCGAACCCTTCGGAAAGGACTCGGGATCAAGCTCAAGAAGGCGGAAGCACGGGACGACGGGCCGACTGGCCCTGCCACATCAAAACACCGATAAAAGGTGAAGTTGCTGAGACCGTCCGTTCAGCTCCCGGCCGGGACCCACGGATGTGCCGCGTTATAAGCATTTTGGGCTCGCTGGCAAGCAAAAGCCGGTGGATCGTAGCTGCTACGGAACCTGCACCGAGCGCCCTGGCTTGACATCGGGCGCCCCCGCGGTGTCTTTCGGCCGCAGCTTGCGGGCGCGATTTGCGGCCAACTGTGCCATTCTGGATCCAGAATTTCTCGCAAGATATTGAAAAATAATCATAACCCTTGCCTTCTCGTTGAGGGGCGGCAGGAAATGGATGTCCGAGGACGCGCATGACGGCAGCATTCACCTTTCCAGGTCAGGGTTCCCAAGCCGTCGGTATGGGCAAGGCGCTGGCCGAGGCTTTCCCTGCGGCTCGCGCGGTGTTCGACGAGGTCGACGTGGCGCTCGGCGAAAAGCTGACGGCGGTCATTTGGGAAGGCCCGGGTGAGACGCTGCAGCTCACTCAAAATGCCCAGCCGGCGCTGATGGCAGTCTCGTTGGCCGCGATGCGAGTGCTGGAAAGCGAAGCCGGTTTCTCCGTTGCCAAACACGCCGCTTATGTCGCTGGGCATTCGCTGGGCGAATATTCCGCGCTGGCAGCAGCAGGCAGCCTTTCCATCAGCGATACCGCACGCTTGCTCCGCACTCGCGGCCTCGCCATGCAGAAGGCCGTTTCCGTCGGCGCTGGGGCGATGGCCGCCTTGCTCGGTCTCGACTATGAGACGGCGGTCGCGGTGGCTGACGAAGCCGCTCAGGGACAGGTTTGCCAGGCTGCGAACGACAATGGCGGCGGCCAGGTGGTTGTTTCCGGCGACAAGGCCGCCGTCGAGCGCGCGGTCGAGATTGCGAAATCCAGGGGTGCCAAGCGCGCGATGCTACTGCCGGTCTCCGCACCGTTTCATTGCCGGCTGATGCAGCCAGCTGCGGATGCGATGGCGGAAGCGCTCGCCGGCGTTATCATCAAGCCGCCTGCCGTACCCGTGGTATCTAACGTATTGGCCGCTCCAATCAGCAAACCCGACGAGATCCGCCGCAGGCTGATCGAACAGGTCACGGGTACGGTGCGCTGGCGAGAGTCGGTGGCGTATATGGCGGCTCACGGGGTGACTCGCTTTTTCGAAATCGGTTCGGGCAAGGTGCTCAGCGGATTGGTCAAACGCATTGTCGAAGGCGCGGCTGGTGTTTCGGTTGGTGGACCGAATGACATTGTTTCGGCGAAGGATGCGCTCGCGGCGGCGCAGTCATCGTGAGTTTTGAGGAAAGAAAAGATGTTTGATCTCACCGGCAGGAAGGCGCTCATCACAGGCGCGAGCGGGGGCATTGGTGGTGCAATCGCGCAGGCCCTGCACCGTCAAGGCGCGACGGTGGCCATTTCCGGCACGCGGCGCGAGGCTTTGGATACGCTTGCCGCTACGCTGAGCGAGCGGGTTCATGTGCTGCCCTGTAATCTCTCCGATGCGGCCGAGGTCGAGGCGCTCGTACCGACCGCCGAGACCGCCATGGGTCAGGTCGATATTCTCGTCGCCAATGCCGGCATCACGCGCGACAATCTTTTTGTGCAATTGCGTGACGAGGATTGGGATGACGTGATCAATGTCAATCTGACTGCGACTTTCCGTCTTGCACGTGCGGCGACCAAGCTGATGATGCGCAAGCGCTTCGGTCGCATCATCGCGGTGACGTCGGTGGTCGGCGTCACCGGCAATCCCGGCCAGGCCAACTACACAGCCTCAAAGGCCGGTCTGATCGGCCTGATCAAGACGCTCGGCGCCGAATACGCCCGGCGCAACGTCACGGCCAACTGTATCGCCCCGGGCTTCATTGCCACGCCAATGACCGACGCGTTGAACGAGAAGCAGCGTGAGGCGATCCTGACGAAGGTTCCTGCGGCGCGGCTGGGTACACCGGACGACATCGCTGCCGCAGCGGTCTATCTCAGCTCCAACGAAGCCGCCTACGTGACCGGCCAGACCATTCATGTGAACGGCGGAATGGCCATGATTTAGCGGTTTGATTCAGGCTGCCCCGACGGGGCGAAGCGCCGCCCGGACCGGTGGCCGAGGCTTGTAGTCAAGGCATTGGAAGTATGGTAACCGAACGCCGGTGAGGGGCAAAGAACACCATTGCAGGATGAGGAAACCCTGTATATTGGCGATGCGGAGCCTGTCATCGTGCGCCGGGTCCGTGTCGGCCGTGACGGGCCCAAAGACTATGCGCGATTGCGAAGAAATTCACGACCACGATGGCTCGTACGTCTTGGGTCGATCCAATGGAACAGCACGAGGTTGAGCGATGAGTGAGATTGGCGAGCGGGTTAAGAAGATCGTGGTCGAGCACCTTGGTGTCGAACCCGAAAAGGTGGTCGACAATGCGAGCTTTATTGACGACCTCGGCGCCGACAGTCTCGATACGGTCGAGCTCGTGATGGCCTTTGAAGAAGAATTCGGTTGTGAGATTCCCGACGATGCCGCGGAGACGATTTTGACCGTCGGCGATGCGACTAAATTTCTGGAAAAGAACGCGAAGAGCTGACGCCCCCGCGCGGGAGCTGACGGGATGGAAGGGACCGTGGACTCGCGGTCCTGCCGTTCATTGTCGGTGACCGCGAATCGTGGGCTGGAGTGATTTGGATGAGGCGGGTTGTCGTCACAGGCCTTGGCATCGTCTCGCCGCTTGGCTGTGGCATCGAGCCGACCTGGAAGCGGATCCTGAACGGCGAAAGCGGCGCCCGGAGGATCGAGACCTTCGACGTCTCTGATCTGACCAGCCAGATCGCCTGTGTGGTGCCGCGCGGCGACGGAAGCAATGGCACCTTCAATGCCGACCAGTGGATGGAGCCGAAAGACCAGCGCAAGGTCGACGACTTCATCATCTTTGCTATGGCAGCGGCGCGGCAGGCGCTCGACGACGCCAACTGGCATCCCGAAAACGAGGAAGACAAATGCGCCACCGGCACCATGATCGGTTCCGGGATCGGCGGTCTGTCCGGCATTGCTGACACCTCGATCCTTCTGAAGGAGCGTGGGCCGCGCAAGGTGTCGCCGTTCTTCATACCAGGCCGCCTGATCAACCTCGCGTCCGGATACGTGTCGATCGAGCACGGGCTCAAGGGCCCCAATCATTCCGTCGTCACTGCCTGTTCGACGGGGGCGCATGCCCTTGGCGACGCGAGCCGGCTGATTGCGCTGGGCGATGCGGATGTCATGGTCGCTGGCGGGACCGAATCGCCGATTTGCCGGATCGGAATGGCCGGCTTCTGCGCCGCACGGGCGCTGTCGACGTCCTTCAACGAAACGCCGGAAAAGGCATCGCGCCCCTACGATAAGGATCGCGACGGCTTTGTCATGGGAGAGGGGGCCGGCGTCGTGGTGCTCGAGGAATACGAGCACGCCAAACGGCGCGGCGCCAAGATATACGCCGAGGTGGTCGGCTATGGACTGTCCGGCGACGCTTACCACATCACGTCGCCGTCGCCGGACGGCGATGGCGCCTTCCGCAGCATGAGTGCCGCGCTGAAGCGCGCCGGAATCACGGCCTCCGATCTCGACTACATCAACGCCCACGGCACCTCGACGCAAGTGGGCGACGAAATCGAGCTCGGGGCCGTGGAGCGGCTGCTCGGCAACGCCGCTTCCAGGGTATCAATGTCCTCGACCAAATCGTGCACCGGGCATTTGCTTGGTGCAGCCGGTGCGATCGAGGCGATTTTCAGTATTCTTGCGATGCGCGATAGCATCGCGCCGCCGACCATCAACCTCGACAACCCGTCGGTGGAAACTGCGATCGATCTGGTGCCGAAAACGGCGCGTCGGCGCGAAATCAGTGTTGTGTTGTCAAATTCTTTTGGTTTCGGAGGTACAAACGCTTCCGTGATTCTGCGGCGCGTGATCGATTAGTGCTTATTCGCCATCGCAGGCGCGCAATGCGAATGTTAGAATCAATTCCCGGCGCGCGTCCGATCGCGTAGAACTTCACCGTTTCGCCGCATTCGGTGACGATTCCTAGGTCTGGGCGAGACCAACGGCCGTCGCCACGCGCGAAGGTCGCGATTGAACCGACAGGACTCAGGTTGCATCGATGAGTGAGAGGCCGCCCATTTCGCCTAGGAGTCCGCGTGCCGCACTGGAGCCCGAACAGGTTCCACTGCCGCCAAAGCGGTCGGAGCGTGCCCGCAATCCGTTCATCGTGGTGGGCAATGCGATCATCACCTTCATTCTGTTCGTGATGATCGCCGTCGGGGGCACCTATATCTACGGCAAGCAAAAGATCGAAGCGCCTGGTCCCCTGCAGGAGGACAAAATCGTCAATATTCCGACGCGCGCTGGCGTGACCGATATTGCGGAGGTTTTGCAGCGCGAAGGGGTCATCGACAATAATCGCTGGGCATTTATCGGTAGCGTATTTGCGCTCAGGGCGCGCTCCGAGCTCAAGCCCGGTGAATATCAGTTCCAGAAGAGAGCCAGCCTGAGAGACGTCATCAGCACCATTGTCGACGGCAAGGTGGTTCAGCATTCCATCACCGTCCCCGAAGGCCTGACCTCCGAGCAGATCGTCGCCCGCCTCTCCGACAACGATGTTTTCTCAGGCTCAGTGCGCGAAATACCTCGTGAAGGAACGCTGCTGCCTGAGACCTACAAGTTCCCCCGCGGCACCCCGCGAGAGCAGGTCATTGCCCGGATGCAGCAGGCCCAGAAGCGCGCACTTGCCGAGATATGGGAACGTCGCAGCCCCGATCTTCCGATCAAGACGCCGGAGCAGCTGGTAACGCTTGCTTCGATCATCGAAAAGGAAACCGGCAAAGCGGACGAGCGCAGTCGGGTTGCGTCGGTGTTCGTCAATCGACTGCGGCAGAAGATAAGGTTGCAGTCGGATCCCACAATTATTTACGGGCTCGTGGGCGGCAAGGGGACCTTGGGCCGCCCGATCAAACGGGGCGAAATTCAGCAGCCGTCGCCTTACAACACCTATGTGATCGACGGCTTGCCGCCCGGGCCCATTGCAAATCCGGGCCGGGCTTCGCTCGAGGCTGCCGCCAATCCCGCGAGGACGCGCGATTTGTATTTTGTGGCCGATGGTACTGGAGGTCACGCCTTCAGCGACACCTACGATCAACACCAGAAGAACGTTGCCAAGCTGAGGGCGATGGAAAAGCAGATCCAGAACGATACGGTCGAGCCGGCCGAGGATCCCCCGCCGACTGCGGCCAACGCGTCTGCGGATTCGCCGTCGCCGCCGGTCGCGCCGGTAAAGCCGGCCAAGAGGCCGCGCAGCCGGCAGGGCGCGTCGCAATCCTCTTCATCCGCTCCGGCTGTTCAGCGGTAACGTCCAGGGCGTGGACCCCTCCCGATCCCTTCGGTGATCGGGAAGTGAGGACCGCAAATTCCACTTTTGCGTCGGACGCGCTAAGCTTGCGCGCACTCGGATAGAGTCGATGCAAATGTTAGAATCGGACCACTAGCGAATCCTTGGCCCAAAGCTTCCGTTTCGGAGAATTCCACGCGATGGTCTTGTCGAGTATGACCGGCTTTGCCCGCAGCCACGGTGCCAGCGGGCCTTATACGTTCGAATGGGAGCTGAAGTCGGTCAACGCCAAGGGGCTCGACCTGCGCCTTCGACTGCCGCCCGGATGGGACGAACTGGAGACCTTCGCTAAAAAGCGGGCGGGGGAGGTGCTGTCGCGCGGCACGATCTACGCCAATCTCAACGTGAAGCGCGCCAACGCATTGTCGACGGTCCGCATCAACGAAGACGTTCTGGCCTCGATTGTGCGCGTCGCCGGGACGCTCGCCAGCAGGATCGACGCTGTGGCCCCCAGTGTCGACGGCTTGCTCGCCATCAAGGGTGTGATCGAGGTGATCGAGCCGGAAACCGACGAGGCGGAGGATAAGGCTGCCAAGGATGCTGCAGCGGCCGCGTTTGATCAGGCGCTGGCCCATCTTCTCGACATGCGCCGTCGCGAGGGGGCGGCGCTAGGCCAGATCCTGCTGCAGCGAATGGACGAGGTCGAGCAGCTGGCGAAGAAGGCGGAAGCGGCGCCGGGACGCAAGCCGGACGCGATCAAGGCCCGTCTTGCCGAACAGATTGCTGCGCTACTGGAGACATCGGACCGCTTTGATCCCGATCGCCTCACTCAGGAAGCGCTTCTGATTGCTGCAAAGGCCGATATTCGCGAGGAGCTCGACCGCATCGCGTCTCACGTGGCTCAGGCACGTGAGATGATTGGCAAGGGCGGGCCCGTCGGCCGGCGCCTTGATTTTCTTGCGCAGGAATTCAATCGCGAGGTCAATACTTGTTGCTCGAAGTCGAACGATATCGAATTGACCAACACCGGCCTTGAAATGAAGAACGTGGTGGAGCAATTCCGCGAACAGGTGCAGAATCTGGAGTGAGGCATGGCGGATCGAGAGCACAGCGATGTCGGTTGAACGGCGCGGGTTGATGTTTGTGCTGTCCTCGCCCTCTGGCGCGGGCAAGACGACACTGTCGCGTCTCTTGATCGAGCGGATGCCGGGCCTGAAGATGTCGGTATCGGCAACGACCCGGCCGATGCGGCCCGGCGAAGTCGACGGCCGCGATTATCTGTTCGTCGATCAAGCTCGTTTCAAGCAAATGGTCCAGCGCAACGAATTGCTGGAATGGGCGACCGTATTCGACAACAGCTACGGCACGCCGCGCCCTCCCGTCGAGGCGGCCTTGTCGGCCGGGCAGGACGTCCTGTTCGACATCGACTGGCAGGGTACGCAGCAATTGCGCGAGAGGGCCCGGGCGGATGTGGTGAGCGTCTTCATTCTGCCGCCATCGGCCGCTGACCTCGAGAAGCGCCTTCACAGCCGCGCCCAGGACAGCGATGCCGTCATTCGCTCACGCATGAGCCGCGCCACGCATGAACTCAGTCACTGGGCGGAATACGACTACATCGTCATCAATCACGACGTCGACGAAGCGTTCGCCGAAGTTCAGTCGATCCTGAAGGCAGAGCGGCTCAAGCGTGAACGCCGCACCGGCTTGACGACGTTCGTCCGCGACTTGCAGCGGCAGTTGGAGAAATAGCCGACATCACCTCTGGGCGTACCGTGGCGCACGCCGGACAGACTCTGGTTTTCGGCCGCCTGACGCGGCCGCGGCTCCTGCGCTGCGGGCAAATCGCGGGCGGTAATCCCGATGATCGGGATAGGGATGTTCCGAGAGGATGATGCGATCGTCGTCCGTTGTCTCCCAGACTGGCCCTCGCGCCGCCTGCGCCACGCGGCGGCGCAGGCGGCGACCGACGCCTCGTCGCTTGGCGATGAGCGCGGCGGCGCCGGCGAACGCTAGCGCGCCGAGCATGCCTGCGACCAGGGTCCGAATCGTTTCCGGCTGAACCGGCGCGGACAAATTGGCGGGGGCGGCCGACGGAGTGGCTGTTTGAGCAGGCTCGACGGAAGGCTGCGGAACATCGTTGGCGGGAGCGGGCGTGGCGGGCGCCGAGTTTTGCACGGTGCTTGCCGCCGGAACGCTCGGCCAGCGCGTGGCGACAGACGGGGCTGCATTCCAGATCGATGTGTTTGTAGAAGTTGCCTCGCTGGCGCCGCTGCCGGCAGGGGTGGCGGCGACGCTGGCAGGCGGGTTGGCTACCGGTTTGTCCTGGGGACGAAATTCGGCGCGCGCATCGGCAACGGACGGCTTTGCGGGCGGTGAGGGCGCGGTCGTGCTGTTTTGCGGCACGGCCTGCGATACGCTGCCGTCCTCAAGACGAAGATACCAGCAATTGCGTTTGTTGACGTGGTCGATGTGATAACGCCAATGGCTGCCCGCTGGCGTTTCGCCGTTGGGAGCAGAAAGACAGGTATCGGGCGCTGCCGTCTCGCCGCGCGCTATCGTCGAAAGCGGAAGGCCCCCGAGAATGTTGACGAAAACGACTGACGCAATTCTTGCGGTTCGGCTTGGCATGCTAGTCTCCGGTGAACGCAGTACTTTTCACCAGACAAACTTCGCCAAAAACTTGGGTCGCAATACGCCGCAAATCCGGACAGCGTGAGGCTTAATTCGGGCTCGTGCCCGATGCCTTCGACCCGGTCAGCGCGGACAAATTCTGCCTTAATTTTTCAGCACAATTCGTCCGACGACCTGTCCCGCACGCAGCGCGTCGATCCATTTCTGCACGTCCGCCATAGGCTCTTCCCGCATCGGGGTCGCATTGATCTTGCCGGCGCGCGCCAGCGACATCAGCTCGTGCGCCTCGGCAAGCGTGCCCACCATGAAGCCTTCGATCGTCATCCGCTTGTAGACCCATTGCACCATGGGCAGGCTGAAATTGCCGCCCATGAGGCCCGAGACCACGATCTTGCCGCCGCGACCCAGGACCGAAACCGCAAAAGCCATCGACTTTTCATTGCCGGCAAAGTCGACGATCTCGTCAAACCCGCCCTCGGTTTCCTTGAGGATGCGACGGCTGATCTCGGGCTCCGACGGATCGTAGGCAAAAGCCGCGCCGTTCTTGAGTGCGGTTTCGCGCGCCGCAGCGCTCAGGTCTGCGACCGTGATCGGCTGCTTGAACATCGCTTTCGCAAACGCAAGTCCCATCATGCCGACGCCGCCGAGGCCGATCAGCAAGAGGTTGCGCTGCCGCGGGCGATCGGCCAGCCGCTTCAGTGCGCCATAGGCGGTCACGCCAGAACACATCAGCGTCGCGGCCTGATTGACCGGCAGCGGATCGTATTCCAGCAGGTATTTTGCGTCCGGGACCAGGACGTGGCTGGCGAAGCCACCATCGATGCTGACGCCGAGGAACCGCTGCTTGGCGCAGAGATTTTCGTCACCCGCCAGGCACTCGCGGCACTGACCGCAGCCGATCCAGGGAAACACCGCCCGCTTTGCGCCGACCAGCCCCTTCGAAACGTCAGGACCAACTTCCTCGACGACGCCAGCGATCTCGTGGCCGAGCGTGAACGGCAATGTCATGCCGCGCGTGGTGTCGAGCTTCTTTCCGCCGCCGAGATCGGCGTAGCCGTCCTGGATATGGAGATCGGAATGGCAAAGTCCGCAGCGCTCGATCCGGACCAGAACCTCGCGGCCCGCCGGCTTCGGTGTATCGATGACCGTTTCGCACAGCGGAGCATCAAACTTGACCAGGGATTGGCGACGCATGAGCGGCATGAGGTCTCTCCAGCAGAGATCAGGTGGTGTTGCGTATATGGGTCAATTCCCGAGCCATGGCAACAAAACCGGTGACGGGGATCGTTTCGGCACGCCGGGTCGCATCGAGCTGTGCCGCGGCGACCAGCCGGGCTGAATCGACGGCCAGCGATTTCAGGCTTTGGCGCAACATCTTGCGCCGCTGGCCGAAGGCGGCAGCCGCTACCTGCTCCAGCGCCCGGCGGTCGCAGACTTCGGGCGCCCGGCGCGGCGTCAATCGTACGACAGAGGAAGTGACCTTCGGTTGCGGCACGAAGGCCGCGGGGGAAATGTCGAACAGGATCTTGGTCTCGGTGCGCCAATTGGCGAGTACGCCCAGCCGGCCGTAGGCTTCATCGTTCTCGTGCGCCACGATGCGCTCGGCAACCTCGCGCTGAAACATCAGCACCATCATGTCATACCAGGGCGGCCATGGTTCGATCGACAGCCAATCGATCAGAAGCGCGGTGGCGATGTTGTAAGGCAGGTTGGCGACGATCTTGGCACGCGTGGATCCAAGCCACGGGCGTGGATCGAAGTGCTGTGCGTCGCCACTGACGATCTCCAGCCGTCCCGGGTACCGGGCGGAAATTTCCTCAAGCGCCGGCAAAGCGCGCTCGTCGCGTTCGACCGCGATCACATGACGTGCGCCCATGGCCAGAAGTGCGCGCGTCAGTCCGCCGGGGCCAGGCCCGATCTCGATCACGGTCGTATCCTCAAGCGGGCCAGCAGCGCGCGCGATCCTGGCAGTGAGGTTGAGGTCCAGAAGGAAGTTCTGCCCGAGAGATTTGCGAGCTGACAGCGAATACCGGCCAATGACCTCGCGAAGCGGCGGAAGGTCGTCGATCGCGCTCATGGCTGGTGTCCCGGTTCCGGCATTCGTATCATTTCACGGCGGCGAGTTTACGAATGTAAGGGCCTCAGGGTCAAAGCCGCACGGGCCTGGTGTCGGCCATGCTGGCCGCCAGCCTTAGGGCCGCGATCAGGCTAGCCGGATTGGCCGTGCCCGTTCCGGCGATATCGAAAGCCGTTCCGTGATCCGGCGAGGTGCGGATGAACGGCAGCCCCAGGGTGACGTTGACGGCCTCCTCGAAGGCCAGCGTCTTGATCGGGATCAGCGCCTGATCGTGGTACATGCAGATCGCGCAGTCATAGGTTTGCCGCGCCGCTTCGTGGAACATCGTGTCGGCCGGCAGCGGGCCACGAGCATGAAAGCCTTCCTTGCGCAGGATGTCGACGGCGGGCGCCACGATCGTCTGTTCCTCGGTCCCAAGCGAGCCATCCTCGCCCGCATGCGGGTTGAGACCGGATACCGCAAGGCGCGGCTGCGTGATTCCGAAGTTGGATTTCAGATCCGTCACGGCGATACGCGCTGTAGAGACGATCAAATCGACTGAAAGCTGCGCCAGCGCCTCACGCAACGAGACATGAATAGTGACGGGTACGACGGCGAGCGCCGGCGACCACAACATCATCACGGGCTGCGGTGTTGAACCATTCGTGCCGGCCAGCTCGGCCAGATATTCGGTATGGCCGGGGTGATGAAATCCGCCTCGGTAGAGCACGTTCTTGGCAATCGGATTGGTGACGATCGCGCCCGCTCGGTCGGCGGTGACGTCAGCTACCGCCTGGCGGATCGAGGCCAGGGCCGCGCCGGCGCTGCTGTCGTCGGGGTGACCAGGTTGGGCGGTTGCGGCATGACCAATGGGAACGACCGGCAAAGCTTGCGCGAACGTGCGCCCCGCATGTTCCGGACGAACCTCGGTCAGCGGAACGTTCAACCCAAGAAGCCTTGCCCGACGCGCGAGTGAAGCCGGATCACCCAGCCAATAGAAGGAAGGTAGTTTGAGCTCGTCACGGCGCAGCCACGCCTTCAGTGTGATGTCGGGTCCAATGCCTGCGGGTTCGCCCGAGGTCAGCGCGAGGGGCTTTGCCATGCGTCAACGATATTCGATCGTCACTGTTTTGGATATTCGATCATCGCGGAGGCGCGCACGTCCCGCAAATACGCTTTCGACTTCGCCTCGTATTTCTCGTTATACATCTTGTCGCGAATTTCTCGCTTCTTCGGTGTGTCGACCTTGGTCGGCTCTTTGGCGCACAGCGCGACCATTTCGACGCCCTGCCTGGTTATCTCGGGTGGCGTCAGGTGACCGACCGGCGTGTTGTCGAGGATTTCGCGGAGCGAGGGGGGCAGGTCGGCCGAGGTCTTGACCACGGTTTCGCGGATCGCGGCATTCTGCATCGTCTTGAAGAACGCGTTCGCTTCGACGCAAGTCTGGATGCGCGCACGCAAAGCCTCGGCTTCCTTCTTGCGCGACTCAATGACCTCCTGTGAGGAACCGTGCGGCACCACCAGCACGACCGGCTGCATCTTGTATTCGAAGCCCTGAGTATCGGGCTTTTGGTCGCCGCTCTCCTGAGCTGCAGCAGCGACTTCCTTTTCGCCGATCTGAAGGCTTTCCTTGTATCGGCCGCGAACCAGATTGCCCCAGACCATGTCGGCCCTGATGCGCTGTTTGAGCGTGTCGACGCGAATCCCCTGAGACTCGAGCGACTTCGTCAGTTGGTCCGTCGACAGGTGCATCCGTCCGCTCATGGCAGCATAGGATTGATCAACGTCGTTGGCCGAGGGGTCGATGCCGAATTTCTTTCCTTCCCTGATCTTCACCTTTTCGTCGATCAACTCGTTGATTACGTCCTTGCGATCCGGCTGTTTATGGGTGCTGAGCATCAGCAGCTTGGAACGCTGCTGGACATCGAATTCGGTGATGGGGTCCCCATTGACCATGACGACGACTTGCTGCGCCCATGCGGGAGATGGTGATGCGGCCATCAAAATCAGGGCCGCGCCGCCGCCCAGGACGAGCGTGGAAAGCCTTCTCACGAATGTAACGGTCATGGTCATCTTCGCTATTTAACTCAAGTCGGACGCGGCAGCTTTGACATCATGTCGCGCCCTGCAAATTTGCAAGGGGTCGTTAGTCTTAAAAGGGGTCGTTAGTCTTAAACCCCAACTGGAATCCCTGTGTGACAGCGCCTCTTGCTTTTCGGTTCCGCAAAGCAAACCACAGCCCCAGATGGCGGCCGCTGCTTGCGTGACCCCCGCAATGACGCCCGAGCCTTCTCTGGCCGGAACCTATTGCTCCGGGCCACGGCCTTATTGCTGTGCCGACGTCGTGTTGGCAAGGGTGCGCAGGCCCAGCTGCAACATGAAAGCATGGCCAAGTACGGGCGGCGACGTCGTTGTCGCATAGGAATAGGAGGTGACGTAGTTGGCCGCGAGCACGAAGCAATCATCCACGTAGCCTGCGCCGACGACGTACTGGTTGATCTGGTTGGCGACCAGATCCCAGCGGGCGGCGCCGGTGGCGACCCAGTTGGTGGCGACCTTGACGGAGCCTGAGACCAGGACGCCTTCGCGGCGGGTCAGGTAGCCGATGTCGGGCTGCGCGGCGTAGTCGCCGTAGAGGACGCTGACCGACCAGCGATCGAAGTTGGCGGCCGCTTCGGCCTCGAAGCGCTCGATATTGCCGGTCGCCTGGTCGAACCGCGCCCGCGTCGCGATCGTGTAGGTGCGGTTCGGCGAGTAGGCGAGGCTTGCAACGTAATCCGACCTCGGGGTCTGCAGCCCTGAATCGACGCCGGTATTGGTCATGTCCTGAACCGCGTAGGAGTTCAGCCCGAACAGCTGATAGGACTGGCCGAACACCGCGGTGATCGATCCGCCGCGGTCGAACTGCGTTGTCGCCTGCACGCCGGCATTGGCCCGTCCACCGCCTTCGACGCGGTCGTAGCCGGAGAACTTGTCGACCTCGAACAGGTTGGAGGTGTCAAACACCATGCTCTGCGCATCTTCGTTGGGCAGTTTGCCGGCATAGGATTCGTTCGGACGGATGATGACCTGCGCGATCGGCGCGATGGTGGTGGACCCCCATGGCTGTACGTTGATGAAGGGATAGCGATATTCGAGGCCAACAGTCGGCATCAGCCGCAGCGCCTGGGTGTCGCCGACCGGGAGGAAGTTCGCAACGCCCGGCTGGTTGGAGATATCGGCGTTGATGGCATCCGCCCGCACGCTGGCAAACTGCGTCCAGATTTCACCCGCCGGGTCCGTGAACGAGCGCCGCCAGTCGACTTCAGCCGAAGCCCGCGTATAGGTGCCGGGCATGCCGCGCATCAGGCAATTCTGGCGGGTGATGCTCTGGGCCGTGTCGGCGGTCGCGTTCAGACAGGCGCCCGTGGCGGCCGCCGCCGGGGTGATGGCGTCGAACACCGCGCTGTCGCGGGTGAGGTTGGTGAAGTTGGTCTTGTAGCTGACCTCGCCGCCCAGCACCGGGTGGTTGATCACGTTGGCATAGTCGATCACCGGCCAGATCACCGGCACCTGCGACTGGTTGCCGGAGAGGCTGAGATAATAGATCGTCCGCGCGTCGAAGTAGCTGCGATTGCCGACGCCGGTCAGATAAAGCTGCGAGGGCGCTTCCGTCGGCAGGTTCAGGA
>NZ_DAHUXJ010000133.1 GCF_027307225.1 Bradyrhizobium sp.
AATCCGGGTCTTGCGCAAGGCAGTCATGGCACGTCAGTCCCCGCTTCCCGACGGCGGCAAGCCGCGCGGGAGCGTTGTCGGTAATTCGCAGTGAAGGGAGGGGAGCCGGCGGACCGGCTCCCGGGTTATCCTGGCCTCAAGGAGGCTGCGTCAGATGTGGTAGGTCCGCAGCGGCGGGAAGCCGTTGAAGGCCACCGACGAGTAGGTCGACGTATAGGCCCCGGTCCCTTCGATCAGCACCTTGTCGCCGATCTCGAGCGTCACCGGAAGCGGATACGGCATCTTCTCGTACAGGACGTCGGCGGAATCGCAGGTCGGGCCTGCGAGGACGCACGGCGTCATCTCTGCCCCGTCATGCGGGGTGCGGATCGCGTAGCGGATCGACTCGTCCATGGTCTCGGTGAGACCGCCGAACTTGCCGATATCCAGGTACACCCAGCGCACCTCGTCCTCGTCGCTCTTCTTCGAGATCAGGACGACTTCGGACTCGATGATGCCGGCATTACCGACCATGCCGCGTCCCGGCTCGATGATGGTCTCCGGGATCTGGTTGCCGAAATGCTTGCGCAGCGCGCGGAAGATCGACCGGCCGTAGGTCACGACCGGAGGAACGTCCTTGAGGTACTTGGTCGGGAATCCGCCGCCCATATTGACCATGGAGAGGCTGATCCCCCGTTCGGCGCAATCGCGAAACACCTGGGAGGCCATCGCCAGAGCGCGGTCCCAAGCCTTCACCTTGCGCTGCTGCGAGCCGACGTGGAAGGAGATGCCGCACGGCTCCAGACCCAGGCGCTTGGCGAGGTCGAGCACCTCGACCGCCATTTCCGGGTCGCAGCCGAACTTCCGCGACAGCGGCCATTCGGCGCCGGCGCAGTCGTAGAGGATGCGGCAGAACACCTTCGCAGCCGGTGCGGCACGGGCGACCTTCTCGACTTCGGCGGCGCAGTCGACCGCGAACAGCCGAATCCCGAGCGCGAAGGCACGCGCGATGTCGCGCTCCTTCTTGATCGTGTTGCCGTAGGAGATGCGCTCAGGCGTCGCACCGGCGGCCAGCGCCATCTCGATCTCGGCCACGGTCGCGGTATCGAAGCACGAGCCGAGCGAGGCGAGCAGCGACAGCACTTCCGGCGCAGGATTGGCCTTCACCGCGTAGAATACCCGGCTGTCGGGCAGCGCCTTGGCAAAGCTCTGATAGTTGTCGCGCACGACTTCGAGGTCGACGACGAGGCAGGGCTCGATGTCGTTACCTTCGTTCCGGCGATTACGCAGGAATTCCCTGATGCGTTCGGTCATAGCACCCTCCAAACGGCCCAGCGACGGGGCCCGTTCAAAATGATCCCGGTCGTAGGTGCCGTGGCCGTTGCCGCACGATGGAGACGCGACGAGGCCTCGAACCTCAAACCGAACTGTGCTGCCGTGGATTGGTTGGGAAATTTCCCGCCCGCTCACCTGGCAATGAAGGACAAGCCTTTTCAGTAGCCCGCGCCGGCGGTGGAATGCCGGTAGAGACCAAAAAAGCCCGATCCGTCGTTGCTTTAAGTCGCGTCCCCCGTTGAGAACGAGGTGCACCGGTTCGCCTCCGGCTGCCAGTCACGGTTGCAAGGGGAAGAAGGGACCTTCAACGGCATCTCTGGAGAGAGATGCTGGCCTCTTGAGTCTTCGACTTTGAAGTCTCGACTCGCGTGACCCTCGGTTCTTCAACCCTTGGCGGCTGTCCGGCCTCTTGTCCGGATACCTACCGACTGACACACGACCACAGGCACGTGCGAAATTGGGCAAGTCCGCACATAATATGTTTGACTCTGCTTCGCAAGAATTTTTTTAGGCTGTGCGCAAATTTCCCTAACACGCGCTTACGTCGCGGCGTGCGACGCGCGCAAACGATGTCGAAGATGAACGCGCGTTAAGTTTGTTTAAGGAAGCGTAACATTGGAGAGGCGACGAAGCGCGCTCTCACGCGCCGATCCAATCACGCGCGGCGCGTGAACGGCTCGACGCGCTGTGCCCCGCGGACGAACGTGATCATCACGAACACGCCGATGGCAAATAGCACGGCCTGCAGGATGTGAGCCCAGGTGTCCTGTGCGATGGTGAGGAAGAAGTCGTCCGGCGGCAGCATGATCGCGAGCGCCCAACCGCCAGCGAAGGCCGCGCCGAACACTTCCGCGCTGATCAGGATCGCCGCGCTGATGACGGTGATGACGCTGGACCAGGCTATCTCGCGGCGGCCGGTCGAAGGGGCTTGCGCAGTCATGGGCGTGAACTCTTGAATTGTGGGCCAGTTCCTAGTGTCCCGGTTCTGACATTCGTATCTTTCGCAGCGGGCACTTTTACGAATGTCAGAACCAGAGGGACACTAGCAAATCAATGATTCTAGTGTGGCTTTGGCGCTGACGTTCCTTCGGAGGACCCGCGGCGCCACTGAAAGGAACGTCAGAGCCGCCACACTAGTTTTCGGGCCGCAATGTCTATGAAATGGGCGTCTCTATCAAGCGCAAAAGGCCCAAAAAAGCCGCACCGCGTGATATAGCCTCAACCCTGGAACCGCCATTCAGGACGGGATTTTCGATGTCAGAAGCCGAGGAAAAGGCGCAAGCCGCATCCGCTCAAGCCAACCCGCTGCTGCGGCCGTGGCAGACGCCGTTCAAGACGCCGCCCTTTGCCGAGATCGCGCCGGAAATGTTTCTGCCGGCGTTCGAACAGGCCTTTGCCGACCATTCCGCCGAGGTGGCCGCGATCACCTACGATCCGTCGCAGCCGGACTTCGATAACACCATCACGGCGCTGGAGCGCTCGGGCAAGCTGCTCACCAAGGTCTCGGCGGTGTTCTACGCGCTGGTGTCGGCCCATTCCAATCCGGCGCTGCTGGAGGCCGACAAGGAAGTGTCCTTGAGGATGGCGCGGCACTGGAATCCGATCATGATGAATGCCGTGCTGTTCGGCCGGATCGCCCAGCTGTACGAGCGCCGGGCGACGCTCGGCTTCACCGGCGAACGGCTGCGGCTGCTGGAACGCACCTATACGCGCTTCCATCGCGCCGGTGCGGGGCTGGACGAGGCCGCCAAGGTGCGGATGGCCGAGATCAATGAGCGGCTGGCCCATCTTGGCACGAGCTTCAGCCACCATCTGCTCGGCGACGAGCAGGAATGGTTCATGGAGCTTGGAGAGGCCGATCGCGAGGGCCTTTCGGAGAGCTTTGTCGCGGCGGCGCGGGCGGCAGCCGAGGAGCGGGGGCTGGCCGGCACGGCGATCGTGACGCTGTCGCGCTCCTATGTGGAGCCGTTCCTCAAGACCTCGTCCCGCCGTGACCTGCGCGAGAAGGTCTACAAAGCTTTCATCGCCCGCGGCGACAACGGCAACGCCAACGACAACACCGCGACCATCGTCGAGATCCTGGCCCTTCGCGAGGAAAGCGCGAAACTCCTGGGTTACCCAACCTTCGCCGCCTATCGCCTGGAAGATTCCATGGCGAAGACGCCGCAAGCCGTGCGCGGGCTCCTGGAGCGGGTCTGGAAGCCGGCGCGGGAGCGCACGCTGAAGGACCGCGACGCGCTTCAGGAAATGATCGTGGCGGAGGGGACCAATTTTGCGCTCGCGCCCTGGGATTGGCGCTACTACGCCGAGAAACTGCGGCAGGTGAAGGCCAATTTCGACGACGCCGCGATCAAGCCCTATCTCTCGCTCGACCAAATGGTCGAGGCCGCGTTCGACTGCGCCACCCGCCTGTTCGGCCTCACCTTCCAAGAGCGCAAGGATGTCCCGGTCTGGCACCCGGACGTGCGGGTCTGGGAGGTCAGGGATCGCGCGGGCCAGCACAAAGCGCTGTTCTACGGCGACTACTTTGCCCGGCCCTCCAAGCGCTCCGGCGCCTGGATGACGTCGCTGCGCGACCAGCAGCGGCTCGACGGCGAGACCGCGCCCGTGATCCTCAATGTCTGCAACTTCTCCAAGGGCGCTGACGGCGAGCCATCCTTGCTGTCGCCGGACGATGCCCGCACGCTGTTCCACGAGTTCGGCCATGGCCTGCACGGCATGCTGTCGGACGTCCTGTTTCCCTCGCTGTCGGGCACCAGTGTCTTTACGGACTTCGTCGAACTGCCCTCGCAGCTCTACGAGCACTGGCAGGAGCAGCCGCAGGTGCTGCGCCAGTTCGCCCGTCACTACCAGACCGGCGAGCCGCTGCCGGATGACCTGTTGCAGCGCTTCATCGCCGCGCGGAAGTTCAACCAGGGTTTTGCCACCGTCGAATTCCTGGCGTCCGCGCTGCTTGACCTCGAATTCCACACCCAGCCGGCTTCAGCGAGCGCCGACGTGCGGGCCTTCGAGCAGCGGGAGCTGGAGAAGATCGGCATGCCGGTGGAGATTGCCATGCGCCACCGGCCGCAGCAGTTCGGCCATATCTTCTCCGGCGATCATTACGCGTCAGGCTACTACAGCTACATGTGGTCGGAGGTAATGGATGCCGACGCCTTCGGCGCCTTCGAAGAGGCCGGCAACATCTTCGATCCGGCGGTGGCAAGACGCCTGCACGACGACATCTATTCTTCCGGCGGCTCGCGCGATCCGGAAGAGGCCTATATCGCCTTCCGCGGCCGGGAGCCCGAGGCCGATGCGCTGCTTCGGCGTCGCGGCCTTCTGGAAGCCGCAGTGGTCTGATTCTAACATTTGCATCCCGGTGTGGTGGGCACTTTTGCAAATGTTAGAATCAAAAGACCACCGGCAAACATAAGTTCTAGCGGAGTTATGGATTTGACATTCGCGTTACGAGTGCGTGGTCGCGGAGGAGCGAATGTCAAATCCACTCCGCTATGGCGGCCTGAGATGCGGTTGTCGCTGCCGCGCGTGATCGGCTGCCTGCTCGGGGCCTTCGTCGGCATGCTCGGCTCTACGGTCGCATCCGCGCATCCCCATGTCTGGATCACCTCGACCAGCGAGTTGATCTACGCCGCCGATGGATCGATCACCGGCGTGCGCCATGCCTGGACCTTCGACGACATGTTCTCGTCCTATGCCATCCAGGGGATCGAGAGCAAGACGAAGGGCGTCTACACCCATGAAGAGCTGGCGCCGCTCGCGCAAACCAACGTCGAGTCGCTCAAGGAGTTTGGCTACTTCACCTTTGCGAAGGCGGACGGCAAGAAGGCGAAGTTCGAAGAGCCGGTCGATTACTTCGTTGAATACAAGGATGGCTTGCTGGTGCTGCATTTCACCTTGCCGCTGAAGACGCCGGTCAAGCCCAGGGTCCTTGCGCTCGAAGTGTTCGATCCGACCTATTTCGTCGACTTCCAGCTTGCGAAAAAGGATCCGATCCGGCTGGTCGGCGCGCCCGCCTCCTGCACGTTCGATTTCCTGCGGCCGAATGACGGTGCGGCGAGCGCGCAGGCGCTTGGCGAGCAGAATTTCACCGATGGCGGAAACGCCAATTTTGGCGCGATGTTCGCCAACAAGATCACGGTGACATGTCCATGAGGCCGGGTGCGGGCAACTTGCAGCTCGGGCGAGCGTTTGCGATCGGCGCGCTGGCTGTTGGCGCAGCGCTGACCATCGATGGCCTGATGCATGTCGCGGCAGCGCAGACGCCGTTCGGCGGCGTCCGCCCACGGGCAAGCGAACATATTGGCGGCCTGATCGGATGGCTGCTGGCAAAACAATCCGAATTCTATCGCGAGATGTCGTCGACCATCCGCGCCGCCAAATCCGACGGGAGTGCGGTCTGGGGGCTGCTCGCGATCTCCTTCGCCTACGGCGTCTTCCATGCCGCCGGACCTGGCCACGGCAAGACGGTGATTTCGTCTTACCTCGTTGCCAACCGGGAAACCGCGCGACGCGGCATTGTGCTGTCCTTCGTCTCCGCGTTGTTCCAGTCGCTGGTCGCTGTGCTGATCGTCGCGATCGGGGCATGGCTTCTCAACATCACTGCCAAAACCATGTGCGGGGCGGAGAGGGTGCTCGCCATTGCAAGCTATGGCTTGATTGCGGCATTCGGGGCGCGTCTGGTCTGGACCAAGGGCGCCGCCTTCATTCGCGCGTTGCAGACGCGCCCGACAGGTCCCGAACTGGCGCTGGCGTCGGTTGGAGCGTCCCACGGCCGTGTCAGCCACGACCATGATGACCATGATCACGGGCATGATCACCGCCACGATCATGATCATCACGGCCATGACCACCTCCACAACGAGCATTGCGGGCACTCCCATGGCCCACTGCCGAGCGAATTGGCTGGCCCGGGCGGGTGGCGCCGCGGGCTGGCTGCGATCTTCGCGGTGGGCTTGCGGCCGTGTTCGGGAGCAATCATCGTTCTTGTTTTCGCGCTGGCGCAGGGCCTGTTCTGGGCCGGCATCGCCGCCACTTTCGTGATGGGGCTCGGCACCGCGATCACGGTGGCGACGATCGCGGTGCTCGCGGTATCAGCCAGGGGCGTCGCGCGCCGTCTCAGCGAGGCCAGTGACGGCGGCGGCGCCCTCGTCATGCGCGGCATCGAGTTTGCCGCTGCGGGGCTCGTGTTGCTGTTCGGGCTTGGCCTCTTGACTGGCTATCTCTTCGCCGAGCCGCTCACCTGTCTTGAGCCGATTCTATAGCGGCAGGAAATTTCGCAAACCTGGCAGGAAGAAGATCGCGATATTGATCGCAAAGCCGATGCTCCACAGAATCGAGCGCAGCGTCGGCCGGTTGCCGACATAGGTGATGACGTACGCAATCCGTACGATCACAAACAGAATGGCAAGTTCGTTGATCAGGTTTTGCGGGCAGGCGCGAAATTCCGCCAGCAGGACCGCAATCGCAAAAAACGGAAAGGCCTCGATGCCGTTCTGGTGGGCGCCGAGCACGCGGGCCGCAATCGGTTTTTCATAGAAGGAGGGATCACGCGGTTTGGAATTGTCGAAATCGCCAAACCTCAGCCATTTAACCGATGCGATGCTCAGGAGATAAAGCATCAGGCTTGCGAAGACGCACCATTCGGCGATCGTCATCTTTCCTCCCACGCGAAGCCGCCGGGCGATGAAACATCGCCTTGCTGCTGGCTCATGAGAGTATCGAACCCTCCGTTACCTTGACAAGGTTGGTCCGACGCGCGAAGCCAGCGGGCATGAGCATGGCCACTCCGATCAATCCTTCAACGGCTGCGGCGGGCCCCGTGCCGGCGCGCATCGGCGTGCTGCTGGTCAACCTCGGCACGCCCGACACCGCGGACGCGCGCGGCGTGCGCGTGTATCTCAAGGAGTTCTTGTCCGACGCCCGCGTGATCGAGAATCAAGGCCTCTTGTGGAAGCTCGTGCTCAACGGCATCATTCTGCGCACCCGTCCTGGCCGCAAAGCGCGGGACTATCGCAAGATCTGGAACAACGAGAAGAACGAGTCTCCGCTCAAGACCATCACCCGCGCGCAGGCCGAAAAGCTTGCCGCCGATATCGCAAGCCACGACCACGTCGTGGTCGAGTGGGCGATGCGCTATGGCAATCCCTCGATCGCGTCACGGATTGAGGCGATGACGGCACAGGGCTGTGATCGCCTGCTGGTCGTGCCGCTCTACCCGCAATATTCGGCGGCGACATCAGCGACGGTTTGCGACGAGGTGTTTCGCGTGCTCGCCCTGATGCGCGCGCAGCCGATCCTGCGGGTGACGCCGCCCTACTATGACGATCCCGATTACATCGATGCACTCGCGGCCTCGATCGAGACGCACCTGAAAGAGCTTTCGGCCGAGCCCGAAGTCATCGTTGCATCATTTCACGGCATGCCGCAGAAATACATCGACAAGGGCGATCCCTATGCGCAGCATTGCATGGCGACGACCGAAGCCCTTCGCAAGCGCCTTGGCCTCGATCCATCGAAGCTGTTGCTCACTTTTCAGTCGCGCTTTGGCTTTGACCAGTGGCTTCAGCCCTATACCGACAGGACCATGAAAAAACTGGCTAAAGACGGCGTGCGCCGCGTCGCTGTTCTGACGCCGGGATTCTCGGCCGATTGCCTGGAAACGCTGGAAGAAATCGCGCAGGAAAATGCCGAGATTTTCAGGCACAATGGCGGTGAGCAGTTTTCCTTCATCCCTTGCCTGAACGACAGCGAGGGCGGCATGGATGTGATCCGCAAGCTCGTCTTGCGTGAGCTTCAGGGCTGGATTTGAGCACTCGCATTTCTTTCGTTCGAACCTTACATTTGCCGCTGGCGCCGGTGACCAATTGACTGGTCGGCCATGACTGAAGCGTCTGGGAAGCGTTTATACGGCGCGGTCCGTCATGCTTAAGGGTATTCGCGCTCGGGAGATTTTTATGACCGGTTTCGACATCTTCGTCATTGCCCTCGTTCTCTTGGTGATCTTCACGCTGCTTGCCGGCATCAAGACGGTGGGCCAAGGCTATAACTGGACCGTCGAACGCTTCGGCAAATTCACCCGCATCCTGTCGCCGGGGCTCAACCTGATCGTCCCCTATTTCGACCGCGTCGGCCGCAAGATGAACATGATGGAGCAGGTGATCAACATTCCCGAGCAGGAGGTGATCACCAAGGACAACGCCACGGTGACGGCCGATGGCGTCGCGTTCTTTCAGGTGTTCGATGCGGCGAAGGCGAGTTACGAAGTCGCCAATCTCGAACAGGCGATCATCGTGCTGACGATGACCAACATCCGCTCGGTGATGGGCTCGATGGATCTCGACCAGGTGCTGTCGCATCGCGACGAGATCAATGAGCGCCTGCTGCGGGTCGTCGATGCGGCAGTCTCGCCGTGGGGCCTCAAGGTCAACCGTATCGAGATCAAGGACATCGTGCCGCCCGCTGACCTGGTTGAGGCGATGGGCCGGCAGATGAAGGCCGAGCGCGTCAAGCGCGCCGACATCCTGCAGGCCGAAGGGCAGCGGCAGTCGGAAATCCTGCGCGCGGAAGGCGCCAAGCAGGGCCAGATATTGCAGGCCGAGGGCCGGCGCGAGGCCGCGTTCCGCGACGCCGAGGCGCGCGAACGCCTGGCGGAAGCCGAAGCCAAGGCGACGCAGATGGTGTCGGAAGCGATCGCCAAGGGCGACGTCGCCGCGCTGAACTATTTTATCGCCGACAAATACATCAAGGCGTTCGGCCAACTGGCGGATTCGCCGAACCAGAAGGTGATCATGCTGCCGGTGGAAGCGATGAGCATGCTGGGTTCGCTCGCCGGCATTGGTGAGATCGCGAAGGCGACCTTCGGCGAGAGCGCGGCCTCGGCGCAGGCGGCCGCCCGCCGTGGCTCGGTGCTGACATCAGGCAATCCTTCGTCAGCGCCTGCGGAGTAAACGATGAGATCGTGAGATGAAACGCGCTAGCACCACGTCCCTTCGCCTCTCCCCTTGTGGGAGAGGCCGGATTGTATCGATAGATGCAATCCGGGTGAGGGGTATGTCGCCGCAGAATGACCGTTACCCCTCACCCCAACCCTCTCCCACAAGGGGCCCACAAGGGGAGAGGGGGCTCACCGCCGCTTTGTCTTCGAGGTCGTGTCATGACGGACATGTTCGCTACCCTGGGCACTTGGAACTGGCTGATCTTTGGCGTGATCCTGATGGCGCTGGAATTGATCGCGCCGGGCGTGTTCCTGTTCTGGCTGGGATTGGCAGCGCTGCTGACCGGGGTCGTGTCGTTCGCATTCGCGCCGTCCTGGCAGGTCCAGATCCTGATGTTTGCCGTCTTTGCGGCTCTTGCGATCCCGGTCTGGCGGCGCCTGGCGCCCAGCAATGCCGCCGACAGTGCCGATAGCCCCTTCCTCAACAAGCGCGCCGATGCGCTGATCGGGCGCGTCTTCACGCTGGAAAAGCCGATCATCGATGGCGCCGGAACGGTGCGGATCGACGATACAATCTGGCGGGTGGCCGGCCCCGACGCGCCGGCCGGCAGCCGGGTCAAAATCGTGCAGGCCGATGGCGCAAGGCTGACGGTGGCGGCGGCGTAACTTCACCTCGCCCCGCTTGCGGGGAGAGGTCGCCGCGCTCTTGGCGGCGGGTGAGGGGGCGATCCACGAGCCCGAGTGTGTCGGGATAGTCGCTCACCCCGACCCTCTCTACGACATTCACACATCTGGCGAGGCTTGCAGTAAGGCTCGGAAGCTGACTCCCTATGGGCGGTGATTCGCATTTGGGAGAGCGCTGTGCAACTGCGGCTGGGAGCGTTTGGGGACGCACGTCTGGCAAAAGGGGGGCCT
>NZ_DAHUXJ010000135.1 GCF_027307225.1 Bradyrhizobium sp.
TTTGTCGGTTGTGAACATCCATTTGATGCGGGCTCGGGTTTTATTTCGCCGTCGTTGCCATGCTGCGATTTCGTTTCGGAGCTTTTTGGGGTCGTCGATGCGGCGGCCGAGACACTGGCGCTGAAGCACGCTGATCTCGCACTCGACCATGTTGAGCCAACTGGCGTGCTTCGGGGTGAAGTGGAACTCGAGGCGGCGCAGGATGCGGCGGGCCTCGGCGGGCGCGAAGGCCTCATACAGCGCCCCAGGCTTGTGGATCGACAAATTGTCCTGCACGACACGGATGCAGGCGGCATCGGGATAATGGACGTCGACGAGTTCGCGCATGCAGTGCGCGTAGTCCACGGCGGCGCGGCGGTCGGTGACTTTGACGTTGCGCCAGCCGCGATGAGGATCGAAGGTGACGAAGAGATTGACGGTGCCGTTGCGGCGGTACTCGTAATCGTAGCGCTCGCGCTGTCCCGGTTGGGCCGGGATCGGCTGGCGCACCTCGCCGATCAGCTGCACGGGGGTCTCGTCAAAGCAGACCAGCGGCCGCTCGGGATCCGGCGCTTCAGCATAGAGATCGAGCACATCTTCCATGCGGGCGACATATTCGCCATCGACATGGGGAATGCACCACATGTCCCTGCGCCATGGCTTGAGGTCGTTCTCGGCCAGCCGGCGACGCACGGTCTCGCCCGACAGGCTGTCGTGATCGGTGAGCTTGACCATCGTGTCGGCCAGCAGCGTCAGCGTCCAGCGTTTGCGACCGGCGGGCGGCTTGGCGCATGCCGTCGCCACCAGCAGGGCCTCTTCCTTGCCGGTCAGCTTGCGTTCTGCGCCCGGACGCGGCTCCTCGCTCAAGGCCCGCTCCAGATTGCCTTCCACGAAGCGGCGCTTGGTCCGGCTGACGGTGGAGAGGCTGACACTCACGGTCCGGGCAATCTCCTCGTCGCGGCGGCCCCTATCGGCCGCCAGCAAAATCTGCGCCCGCTTGAGCTTGCGGGCGGCATGCCTGCCGCCGCCGAGCATCGCCGTCAGTTCATCGCGCTCGGCTTGGCTCAATTCGACCCGATAACGTACATTCATGCTTTGCCTCCTTGTCGGAGGCCGGGACGAATCGATTCATGAGTCAAAAATCAGGCGCGCGCTTCACCGAGAAGCAGGGGCACTACCTCGCTTTCATCCATACCTATTCGTACATGTTCGGACAGCCACCCGCAGAAACCGACATGCAGCGCCACTTCCGCGTCAGCCCGCCTTCGGTCCACCAGATGATCGTCACCCTCGAACGAAACGGCTTCATCCGACGTCAACCCGGCGTCCCCAGAAGCATCGAAATCCTCGTGCCGCCGGAAAACTTGCCGATTCTCGAATGGCTCGGTATCAAAACGTCAAAATCACTGTGATGAACCACTAGTCGCCCCGCGGCTTAAACCGGTGAACCCATGAACGTCGTGGCGATCATCCCGACGATGCAGAAGCCCATCGCGGCGGTCGAGGCCCAGCCCAACCAATAGAGCGGCCCGGTGACGATGAGCTTTCCCATCACCTTGGGTCGGCGCGCCAGCAGCATCAGAATCACCATGACGGGGGCTGCGAGCACGCCATTGACGACGGCGCTCCAGTACAAGGCCTGAATCGGATCGAGCGGCGTGAAGTTCAAGCCGATACCGCAGAGGCCCGAGAAGCCGAGCACGGAATAGAACGCGACGGCCTCCCTGGGCTTGCGCGAGAGGCCCACTTTCCAGCGGCGGCCTTCGCTGATGGCGTACGCCGTCGCCCCGGCAAGGACGGGGACGGCCAAAAGCCCGGTCCCGATGATTCCCAATGCGAAGATGAGTTCCGCGAGGGGGCCTGCGATCGGTCTTAGCGCCTCCGCGGCCTGGGCGGAGCTTTGGATGTCGGTCTTGCCATTCGCATGAAGCGTCGCGGCCGTCGTAAAAATGATCGACAGCCCGATCAGGTTCGAGCACGCCATGCCGATCAGCGTGTCCAGCCGAATCCGACGATATTCCTTCGGCGCTTTGGACGGCTCCTGCTTGAGTGGTCTCTTGTCGGGGTCGATCCGCTGCTCCTCGGCTTCCTGCGAGGACTGCCAGATGAAGAGATAGGGCGATATCGTGGTGCCGAGGATGGCCACAAGCGTGGTGAGGAACGCGGCGTCCAGGCTCAGACGCGGAATGAGCGCGCCCTTCAATGCTTCCATCGGCGGCACTTTGACGACCGCGAGCGCGATCACGTAGGCAAACAGGCTGAGTGTCAGCCACTTCAGCACGGATACATAGCGCTGATAGTCGAAAAAGATTTGGGCAAGGATGGAGATTGCTCCGAAGAACACCACGTAGCCGATCGCAGGGCCGCCGATGATGAGCCTCAAGGCGTCGCCCATCGCGCCGAGATCGGCGGCGATGTTGATGCTATTGGCAATGAAGAGCAGGAGCACCAGGCCCCAGATGTAGACCGGACCGAAGTTGCGGCAGACGTTGCCGGCGATGCCATGGCCGGTAACGCGCCCGATGCGCGCCGAGATCTCCTGTATAGCCGTCATGAGCGGATACGTCAGCAGCATGGTCCACCCCACGCCGAAGCCGAGCTGGGCGCCGGCCTGGCTGTAGGTGCCGATGCCGGACGGATCGTCGTCGGAGGCGCCGGTTATCAGACCGGGACCCAAAGTGGAGAAGAAACGCCGCAGCCGGAAACTGGCCCGCTTCTGAACTTTTGGTTGGAGCGTCGCATCCATCGTGCGTTCCGCACTCCAAAAAGGCCGCGGCGGAATGCCGGGCCTGCGCCCTCGGAGTGGTCTGGATTTTCTCAACGTCTGAAAAGGGTTCCGGGTCCTCCTGCCGGCAGCGGCAGGGCCGATTGAGCGGGACGGGAATGCCGCTCCGGCAGCGGCATCACTTGTTCAAGGGGACGCCCTTGGTGGTGAAGCGCTGCATCCTGCCGCCGCGCACGGGCCGCCGCGTGCCGGCGGCTTTGCCGGTGCCGGGCGGCTGGTAGGACGGCACGAGCTGGTCGGGGCGCGAGCCGATCAGGTCGGCGCGGCCCATCTGCTTCAGCGCTTCGCGCAGGATCGGCCAGTTGTCGGGGTCGTGATAGCGCAGGAATGCCTTGTGCAGCCTTCGCTGCTTCAGCCCCTTGATGGCCTCAACCTTGTCGCTGCCACCGTGCCGCACGCCGCGCAGCGGGTTGACGCCGGTATGGTACATGGCGGTCGCGGTCGCCATCGGCGAGGGCAGGAATGTCTGCACCTGATCGGCGCGGTAGCGGTTCTTCTTAAGCCAGAGCGCGAGGTTCATCATGTCCTCGTCGGTCGTGCCCGGATGCGCGGCGATGAAATACGGGATCAGGTAGTATTTCTTGCCGGCCTGTTTTGCCGCAGCTTCGAACATCTGCTTGAAGCGGTCATATGCGCCGATCCCCGGTTTCATCATCTTGTCGAGCGGGCCGCGTTCGGTGTGCTCGGGGGCGATCTTCAAGTAGCCGCCGACGTGATGGGTGACGAGCTCCTTGACGTATTCCGGGCTCTTGACCGCAAGATCGTAGCGCACGCCGGAAGCGACCATCACCCGCTTGACGCCCTTGACCTCGCGCACCTTGCGATAGAGACGGATCAGATCGTCGTGCGAGGTGTTGAGGTTCTCGCAGATGTCAGGGAAGACGCATGACAGCCGGCGGCACAGCGCCTCGACCTTTGGGTCCTTGCACGCCATCCGGTACATGTTGGCGGTCGGCCCGCCGATGTCGGAGATGACGCCGGTGAAACCCGGCGTGCGGTCGCGAATGCGCTCGATCTCGCGCAGCACCGAGCCTTCCGAGCGGTTCTGGATGATGCGGCCCTCGTGCTCGGTGATGGAGCAAAACGTGCAGCCGCCGAAGCAGCCGCGCATGATGGTCACCGAGAACTTGATCATCTCCCAGGCCGGGATCTTGGCGTCGCCGTAGGATGGATGCGGCGCGCGGGCATAGGGCAGGTCGTAGACGGCGTCCATCTCGGCGGTGGAGAGCGGGATCGGCGGCGGGTTCAGCCAGAGGTCGCGGTCGCCGTGGCGCTGCACCAGCGGCCGCGCATTGCCGGGATTGCTCTCCCGGTGCAGCACGCGCGAGGCGCGCGCATAGGCCTCACGGTCCTCTTCGACCTGCTCGCACGACGGCAGCCGGATCACCGTGTCGCCGCGCTGGCGCGCCGCGCCTTCATCGGCGGAGTCGAGATCGTCGGCATGCAACTCGGCGTAGTTTTCAGGCACGCGGCGAAACAGCGCGACGCCGCGGATGGAATCGAGGTTGCGCGGCGCTTCGCCCGCGGCGAGCCGGTGCGCGACCTCGACGACGGCACGCTCGGCGTTGCCGTAGAGCAGGAGGTCTGCCTTGGCGTCGGCCAGGATCGAGCGGCGCACCTTCTCGGACCAGTAGTCGAAATGCGCGATGCGCCGTAACGATGCTTCAATGCCGCCAAGCACGATCGAAACGTCCTTGAACGCCTCGCGGCAGCGCTGCGCATAGACCAGGGTGCAGCGGTCCGGCCGCCGGCCGCCTTCGCCACCGGGCGTGTAGGCATCGTCGTGGCGCAACCTGCGGTCCGCCGTGTAGCGGTTCACCATCGAATCCATGTTGCCGCCGGTGACGCCGAAGAACACTTTCGGCTTTCCCAGCGCCTTGAAGGGCTCGGCGGACTGCCAGTCGGGCTGCGCAATGATGCCGACCCTGAAGCCTTGCGCCTCGAGCAGGCGGCCGATGATCGCCATGCCGAAGGAGGGATGATCGACATAGGCGTCGCCCGTCACCAGCACGATATCGCAGGCGTCCCAGCCGAGCGTAGTCATCTCGGCGCGGCTCATCGGCAGGAACGGCGCCGACTTGGGAGAATGTGCCCGGTGGTGCGACCAGGACATCAGGGGCTTTTCGGCGACAGCAAGGGTGTTCATGGCGCCCACACCTAAGCTCCTGGCGTGGCGAATTCAACCCGCCCGGCAGGGCGAGGCCCACAATGGACCCAACAGTACCGCAGGCTCACATGAAGTTCGGCAGCACCTTGGTCCACAGCGCTTCCGTCGACTTCATGAGCTTGTTGTGGGGAACCAGCGCATTGTAGGTGTAGCAGAACAGCCAGTCGACGGGCTGGCGTTTCATGTTGGCCTCGAGCGCGCGCGTCACGGTATCGACCGTGCCGACCAGCGCATAGCCGAGGTCGATCGATTCCTGCGCGGTCGCAAAGCGCTTCGTCTCCGGGTCCATCAGGCCGCGGCGGAATCCAAATGGCTCGAACCATGCCTTGCCGGAGAAACGCCCCGAGTCTTCCCACAACGCGATGGCCTCGTCTTCCGTGTCGGCAATGATGACATCGCGCAACAGGCCCGTGCCTTGCCCGCGCGGTTTTCCGGATACCTCGGCATAGAGGTCGTAGAGCGGCGAGGCGTAGGCGTCGTGCATCGGTGGCAGGATCGCGGTGACGCCCTCGCGCGCGGCCCAGCGAATGGAGCTCGACGACGACGCGAACGGCAGGAACACCGGCGGATGCGGCTTCTGCAACGGCTTCGGTACCACGCCGACCGACGTCAGCATGCCGTTGTCGACGCCCTTGCCGTATTTAGCGGTGGTCTCGAGATCCCAGGGCGTCGCGCCGGCCGGCACCTTCCAGTACTTGCCCTTGAAGGTCAGCATCTCCTCGGTCCAGCATTTCTTGATGATCTGCCAGTTCTCCTCGAACGCCTCGCGGTTGGCCTGATCGATCGCATCGTGATGGTGCGGCAAGGTGCCGGAGATGCCGTGCGTCTGCTGCGCCATGATGTCGACCCAGCGGCGCTGATAGCCACGGGCAAAGCCCGCACAGGCGCGCCCGCCGGTCATGTGATCGAGCATCGCGATGTCCTCGGCGACGCGGATCGGGTTGGCGGCCGGCAGCACGATGCCGAGCTGGCCGACGCGGATGCGCTTTGTTTGCATCGCGAAGTAGAGATCGAGCAACACCGGGTTGTTGGAAACCTCAAAACCCTCGATGTGAAAGTGATGCTCGGTGAAGCTCACCGAATCGTAGCCGAGGTCGTCGGCCAGTTTGACGAGTTCGGTGAGCTCCTTCAGCATGCGCTGGTAAAGTTCGGGCTTTGTCGCAGCCATGCCTGCCTCGATCTCGGCGCGCGAGCCGATGCTCGGCAGGCAAAATATCGATGCTTTCATTTTGCGTTCCTCTCCCCGTCCGTATCCTGTTGTTGGTTCATCGCTGACCGGACGACGGCATCTTAGGCGAGCCATTTGCGATCACCAATACGACGCACGCGCCGGATCGCCGGCGGGACGGGCAGATCAGCCATGATGAACAGGAGCAAACGTTGGCGGGACACTCAACCGTCGCGCGACGATCGCCGGGGGGCCCTGAGCTGTGCGGACAAGCCGGGCTGCAGCCTGGCATAGGACATCTTGCCGCCAAGCTGCTGCGTCAGCAGCATAGCGATCCGCGACCCGAGGCCGGACGGGTCGCCGTCGCCGTCGTGGCCGACGCCATTGTCCACAACGGTCAACTCAATATCCCTTTTCACCGAGAGTTCGATCCTCACTTGACCAGGCCGGCTGTCGGGAAAGGCGTACTTCAGCGTGTTTGTCACCAGTTCATTCGTGATGATGCCGATCGCCAAGGCCTGATTGTGAGGCAGATCGACATCGTCGCTGACCACCTCGAACGCGATCGGCCCGGGAGGCGCCAGAGACAGGAAGATCTTCTCGACAACCCCGCTCAGGAAGTAACGCATGCCGACGAGCCGAGAATCCTGTTTGAGCGAGAGGTGGTCGTAAACCTGCGCCGTGACATGGATCCGTCGCGCGGTCGCTTCGAGCGCTGACGCTACGGCGGGCTCAGCGCTCCTCGCCTGCAGGCGGATCATCGCGCTGAGGACAGCCAGGTTGTTCTTGGTGCGATGGGCCATTTCCTGAAGCAGCACGGACTTGGTCTTGTCCGCGTGCATTACCCGCTTCATCTCGGCGCGCAGGAATTCGGCGACCAACGCCGTGCCGGCAGCCGTAACGATGAAAAGACCGTCCTCGGGAAGATAGACCGAGCCGATGCCCGATCGGTATCCCATATAGATGCTGACGCAGGCGGCGATCGCCGCAGCCGCCAGGCCCGTGCCCCGATTGAAGACCAGACCCGACAGGAAAATGCCCGGCAGCAGCAGGAAATAGCTCGGATATCCGGTCAGCGTCTGCAGCGCCATCTGCAAGATCGCGCAAATCATCATGATCGCGGCGGCAATGCCGTAGCGCAGAGGAACAGGCAGTCGATGCTCAAGTAGCAGCGGGTACAGCTTGTTCATCCGCAATCAACCGCGCGTTGCGGTGTGGTGTTCCAGCGCGGAACTTCGCATTTTCGCTCGGCGGACGGGAACAAATCGTACGGACGGCGCCGGTGCCCGCCGATCCGGGGCGAGCTTTCACCGGCCGCTGTCGACAAAGTTCACGGGCGTGCCCTTTCCGACGCTGGCCGCCACGCGTTCGGCGTCCCAATTCGTCATCCGCACGCAGCCATGGGACTCTGCTCTGGATATCTTGCCGGGCGAGGGCGTGCCGTGGATGCCGTAGCCGTCGCCGGACAGGTTGATCCAGACGACGCCGACCGGATTGTTGGGGCCGGGTTTGATGGTGAAGGGCCTTTTCGAATGCACGCCCTTGAAGTGATAACGCGGATTGTAGCGATAGATCGGGTTCTGGTCGATTTCGGTGACCTTCAACGTGCCCGAAGGCGACGGCTTCTCCTGGCTTCCGACCGTCGCCGGGAAAAATCCGATCAGAGCGTTCGACTTGTCGAACAGCTTGACGGTCTGCCGGCTCTTGTCGACTTCGACGCGGTACGCCTTGGGAGGCGCGGCCTGATCGTCGATCGTGTTGAGGACGACGATGGTGTCGCCGGCGCGATCGAAATGCTCCCTCGGATTAAGCAGCGAGAGCAGCTGCTGGCTCATGTGGAATTTTTCGGCGATCTGTTCTCTTGTGCTGGTGTAGCCAAGCCTGGGGATATGCTTCATCGCCTCCATCTTCGAGGAAAGCTTGCGGAGAAACGGCCCGGCGATATCTTTTTCGGTCACGATGTAATCGGCGAGAACCGGCTGTTGGTCGATCTGAAGCTTTTTCCAGACGTCCTCGGTCACGTTATCCGAACTCGGTAGTTGCTCCGCCTCGGCGAAGGCGCGGAGAGCCTTTTTGGCGTTCGTTCCGAATTTTCCGTCGATCTCGCCGGGCGAAAAGTGCGCGCGATCGAGCAGAACTTCCAGCCGGATGGCAAACGGTGTCGGCTTGTCGTTCGAGATCGTCTTGGCAGGTGGCTCGGCCTTGGTGACCGCGGCCGGATCCATCCTGGCCGCGAACGCTGTACTGGCCGTCATGGCGACAACCAACGCCAGGTAGAAGTGCTTCGCTCTCCCAGCCACCTTCGCGACCCTTCTGCAATCCCGGCCGTGACATGGAACGGGCGCAGCTGCGACCTGTTCCCCGAAAACGAAGATTGAATGCCCCGCATCACCAGCCGGGCGCGATCAGGGTCGGCTTAGACTAAGGAGGACCGGCGCACTCCCGGAACTTCACGGATCGCTTGCGAGTTAGTGACCCCGATAGAGGACACGAGGCTGGGTGCTATGAACGAGATGTCGCAATTGGCCAGCGCGATGGTTACGCTCATCTTCGCGGCGGGAATGCTGATCGCCGGGCAATTGTATATGGACAGCAGGTCTGCAAAGGCCTCCATCATTCCCGTGGCCCGGCCATCCTCACCTCAGAATCCGAACAGGGAAGGCCTGGTTACTTCTGTCAAAACGTCGCACGCTTTTCAGTCCACTCAATTTCGCGGTCGTCGCCAGCAATGAGACTGATATACAGGTTCGCTCCGCTTGCACCCGAAAGGCGGCCGCAGGATCCAGGGTTGGACGGCAGCGGCCTGCGCTTTGAAACGATGGATCATGGCGGCGAATATCCCGACCAGATGCCGCAAGCCATCCGCCTGACCGACGCCGAGGGCCGCTCGTGCATCTACGTGCCGGTCATGCAGAACGGCAGGGTCGTCGACTGTCTGGGACATATGGAAGATGCAGAGGACGATTGAATCGTCCGTCTTTGCCCGATGCGGTGGCCCGGCGACGCGGCGATCGATCAGGCCGCCTTCACGTCCTCGACGAAGCCGATGACCGCCTGCCAGAGCCGGTCGGCCTGGCCGGTCAGCTCGTTGGAATTTTCCAGCGCGATGCGGGCATGCTGATCGGTTTCCGCCGCGGCCTCGAGCACGCCGGCGATGTTGCTGGAAACCTCATCGGTACCCGCCGCCGCCTGCTGGACGTTGCGCGCGATCTCGGCCGTCGCGGCACCCTGTTCCTCGACCGCGCTCGCGGTCGTGGTCGCGATCTGGTTGATCTCCATGATGACGGATTCGATGCCCTTGATCGCGGTCGCGGCTTCCTTGGTCTCGCCCTGGATCGACGAAATCTGGGCGGCGATATCCTCGGTCGCGCGCGCGGTCTGGGCCGCGAGGTTCTTGACCTCCGAGGCGACGACGGCAAAGCCTCTGCCGGCATCGCCGGCGCGCGCGGCTTCGATCGTCGCGTTGAGCGCCAGCAGGTTGGTTTGTGCAGCGATGCTGTTGATCAAGTTGATCACCTCGCCGATGCGGTCGGCCGCCTGCGACAGGCCTTCCATCGTCGCCGTGGTCCGGCTCGCCTGCTCGGCAGCGCGGCGTGCGACGTTGGCCGAGTTTTGCGCCTGCTGCCCGATCTCGCGGATCGAGGCCGACAATTCCTCGGCCGCAGAGGCGACGGTCTGAACGTTGGCCGAAGCCTGCCCCGATGCGCTGGCGACGGCGCCCGACTGGGACTTGGTCCGGTCGGCAGCGCCGCTCATGGTCGCGGCGCCGTTGTGCATCCGCTGCGCCGACTGCTTCACGGCGTCGGCAATGTCCTTGACCGCATGCTCGAGCCGCGAGGCAAGTTCTCTCAAGCCCGCCTTGCGATCCTGCTCGGTCTGCGCCGCGAGGCGGTTCTTCTCCGATTCGACCTCGGCCATGCGAATCGCGTTGTCTTTGAAGATGCTGACGGCGCGCGCCATGTTGCCGATCTGGTCGGCCCGCTCGGCGCCTTCGATTTCCACCCTCAGATCGCCGTCGGCGAGCTGCGACATGGTGCGGGTCATCCGCTTGATGAGCGTCGAGATCGAGATCGTGATGAGAACGGTGAGGATGACGGCAAGCACGCCGACGGTTACTGCGGCAATCGAGCCGGCCGTCGAGGCCTCTTCGGCAATCCTGGCCGCGGTCGAAACGGCTTCGCTGCGGCGGGCCTGATATTCGCTGCGCAGAACTTCGGCATCCTCACCAAGCTTGATGCCGGTTTTGACTTGAGCCGCATGAACCTGCTCGGTCGAAGCTGCCGAGCCGACCAACTGATCGGAGGAAGCCAGCATTTTTTCGACCTGCGGCGGCATCGCCGCGATGATCTTGGCGAGCGCCGGATCGGCCGGCGGCAACGTCTTCACCAGCGCCAGTTCCCTGCCGACCCGTTCCCGTTCGGCGGTGACGATGTCAAGGTCGCCGGCAGAGGGGGCTCCGGCGTAGCGATAGGCGACGGCGCGAAGCGCCTCGACCGCCTGTTCGAGCCGCTGGGCTGCGGGCAGCGCCGCTTCGCGCGCTGTCCCGAGTTCGAGGGTCACGGTTGTCAGCGTATTCGTAAGGCGGATGCTGCTTGCATTCATGGCCTGAAGCGCGGCCTGGCGCTTCTTGATTTCGTCGTCGAGCTTGCTGAACGCGGTATGGTATTCGGAAAGGCCGCTGCGCAGCACATCGCCGCGCGGACCGACGGCTTCGCGCACGGCGTCGATCGATTTGTCGAGCGGCTCGAAAGCCGCGAGCGTCTTCTTGCGGTCGGTGGCCGAGCCGGAGCGGAAATAATCGACGCTGATGCGGCGCAGCAGCAGAAGGTGGCGGCTGAAATTGCCGACGGTGTCGGTCGCCAGCGACGCACGCGCGATGTGAGTGACGTTGTCCCGCACGTCGCGAATCCGGGCGTTGTAGAAGATCGAGGTGCCTGCACTGAGCACCATCAAGAGTCCGAAGCCGCCGATCAGGCGACCATTCAGGCTGATGCGGTTCGCGATAGACAGTAAGGACATTGATTTTCTCATTTGCCGAACGCGCGAATGGCGTCGATCTTGTCTTTGCCGAACTGCTTCTGGAACTGGCCTTCAAGGCCGGCGAGCGAAGCCACGAAGGCCGGGCGGTCGATATCTTCGACCACTTTCATGCCGCGGTGACGCAACTCCTCGAGGCCGCTCTTCTCGGCGCGGTCGAGATAGACACGGCTGGCCTTGCTTCCCGCGAGACCGGCGGCGCGCAGCGTCAATCGATCCTCTGGCGAGATGCGCTCAAAAATCTGTTTCGAGATGAGGAAGGCGGCCGGCGAGTAAACATGCCCGGTCAAACACAGATAGTGCTGAACCCGGTCGAAATTTGTCGCCACGATGGTCGCGATCGGGTTTTCCTGGGCCTGGAACGAGCCCGACGACAGCGCCGCGTAAAGATCGGGAAACGGCAGGGAATGCACATCGGCGCCGATCGCCTTGAAGCTCTCCACCATCACCTCGGATTGCGGCACGCGGAGCTTGAGGTTCTTGAGGTCTTCGGGCCGACGGACGGCCCGGTCAAAGGTGGTGAGATGGCGCAGGCCGTTTTCACCCCAGGCGAGGCCGATGAGGCCCTTTGGTTCGAGCCGCGCCAGCGCCGCTTTGCCGATCTCGCCGTCCATCACGGCGCGGGCATGGGCAAGGTCGCGAAACAGGAAGGGGATGTCGAAGATGCTGAGTTCGGGCGCGATCGCCGTGAAGACCGCGGAGGACGTGAAGGTCATGTCGAGCGTGCCGGCAGCGGCATCCTGGCACATTTCCAGCTCGCCGCCGGTTTCGCCTGCCGGGTAGAGCTCGACCCTCAACCGGCCGCCGCAATTGTGCTCGATGTAGGTGGCGAATTCCAGCGCGCCGGCGCCGAATTGAGAGTCCCTTGGGTTGATGAAGCCCATCCGCAATACCTGCGGCTGGATCGCCGACCAGGCGCGCCGGCTCGAAAAGCCCGTAGCCATGGCGGCCGCAGCGGCTCCCGCAAGGAAGCGCCGTCGTCCTATCTTGTCACGCATGTCTTTGCCCCGCCCGCAATCAAAATTGCCGCGCGGCGTAATAGACGGCGTCAGGGTAAATAAACCGATAACGCGCGGAAAACGCGAGGCAATCGAACAAGAAGCGGGGTCGGGCCGGATCGGGGCTGGCGTCCGGCGAGGCGGGCTTGGTCTACGCCACCATGTCCTTGCGCGTGGGGATGGCGTTCAGGTCGAGCTGCGAGATCGGCACCGGGCGGCCGAACAGATAGCCTTGCACGAGGTCTACGCCTGCGGTGCGCATGTATTCCAGCTGTTCCTCGGTCTCGACTCCCTCGGCGGTCGTCACGGTTCCGAGACCTTGCGCCAGCGCGAGCGTCGAGGCCACGACCGCCTTGCAGTCGCGACGATTGAGGACGCCCTGCGTGAACGACTTGTCGATCTTGATCTTGTCGAACGGAAAATTCGCCAGATAGTTCACGGAAGAATATCCGGTGCCGAAGTCGTCGAGCGCCATGGAGATCCCGAGATTCTTGACCTGACGGATGGTGGTCAGATGGGCTTCCTGGTTCTCGAGAAGAGAGGTTTCGGTGATCTCGAGCTCCAGCCGCTCGGGCGGGAGACCGGTCTCCATCAGCGTCCGCAGGATGACCTCGAACAGGTTACCCTTCTTGAATTGGATGGCCGAGATATTGACCGCGAGCTTGACATGGGCCGGCCATGACGCCGCGTCGGCGCAGGCGCGTCGCAGGATCCATTCGCCGAGAGGGCCGATGAGGCCGGTCGTCTCCGCAAGCGGAATGAACCTGTCGGGCGAAACAAGACCCTTGGTCGGATGCCGCCACCGGACCAGAGCCTCGAGGCCGCACAGCGCGCGCGTCTTTGCGTTCATCACCGGCTGATAGAACAGTTCGAAGTCCTGCCGCTCGATCGCCTCCCGCAGTTCGCTTTCCGCCGTAAGCTGCGTGTGGGCGACCTCGAGAAGTTCGCTCCGGAAGAAGCGGTAGTCGTTCCGGCCGTTGGACTTCGCATCGTAGAGCGCAAGGTCGGCGCGCTTGAGCAGGCCCTCGGGATCGGTCTCCTGTTCGGGCGCGAGCACAATACCGATGCTGGTCCCGAGGCTCGTCCAGTTGCCGCTGAGGTCGAACGGCTTCGAAATGGCATGGATGATCTTGAGCGCGAGCGCAATCGCTCCTTCGTGCTGGTCGGGTCCGCCTTCCTGGATCACGGCAAACTCGTCGCCGCCCAATCGCGCCACCACGTCGGTTTCGCGGACGGTCGACTTCAACCGTCTTCCAACCTCGATCAGCAACTGGTCGCCGGCCGGATGCCCGAAAGTGTCGTTGACGACCTTGAACCTGTCGAGGTCGGCCATCATGACCGTGACGGTGCCTCGGCTGCGCTTCATCCGCTTGCAGGCGTCTTCGAGCCTCGCATTGAACTCGGCGCGGTTGGCAAGCCCGGTCAGCGGGTCGTGGCGCGCCAGATGAACGATCTCCGCCTCCGCCCGCCGCCGCTCGGTGATATCTTCGTGCGTCGCGAGCCAGCCGCCGTCATCCATCGGCTGCCGGCTGACAAGGATAAAGCGTCCATCGGAGAATTCGTCGATACGGTTTGAAGCCGCGTCCTTCGGAAGTTGATTGAGCGAGGCGATCTTCCGGCTGGCGTTGGTCTCTCCCTTGAGAAGGCCGCGGGAGATTCGATCGGCAATGATCGCATCGTGCGGCGTGCCGACCTTCAGGAGTTCGGGCGGCAGCTGATAAAGTTTCGCATAGCGTTCGTTCCAGACGACGAGGCGCTTCTCGCCGTCGAACATGCAAAGCCCCTGAGCCATGTTGCTCAAGGCTGCGTCGAACTGCATGTTGATGCGCGACAGTTCGCTGGACTGCTGCAGAATCTCGTTTTCCTGGCGCGAACGTTCGGTGATGTCTTCGTGGGTGGCAACCCAGCCGCCGTCCGGCAGCGGACGGTGCTTGATCTGAAATGAACGTCCGTCGCCGGAGCGCAGCGTGACGGTCTCTCCGCGGGCGGCCTGTTGCATAATCTGGTCGCAGTACTTGTCGATGTCGACTTCGATCAGTCCGACCTGGTTTCGATGAGCGATCAGATCACGGAGATGGCAACCGGGTTTCACCACATCGGACGACAAGGCGTACATCTCGAGATAGCGCTGGTTGCAGACGACAAGCCGCCGGTGCTGATCGAACAGCGTCAGGCCCTGCACCATGTTCTCGACCGCGGTGTCGAGGCGCTGCTTTTCCAGGTTAACCCGGCGCTGTGCCCCCTGATGTTGCCAGGTGAGGCGTCGCACGATCAGCATGGTCGTGATCGCGACAACGATCGCCGAGAGAATAGCGGCAATCACCAGGAACCTGGTCTGTGCTCGCCAGTCGGCGAGGGATGAAGCGACCGTCGTGGTCGCCACGATCGAAAGCGGAAATTGCGACAGGCTCTGGATGGCGACCAGGCGCTCGGCGCCGTCGACGGGGCTGAACAACCGCGTCGTACCGTGGTCGAGGCTGAGCAGGGAGGCCGCCTGTGGCGTCGAGCTCGCCTTGAAATCCCTACCCATGAACTCGTCGGCATGCGGGTAGCGCGCCAGCAAGGTCCCGTCACGATGATGCATCGAAATCGTGGCTTCTTTTCCGAGCGCGACGGCGGAAAAGAATTTTTCCAATTTTGCCGGCGCAATGGCCCGCGAAACCACGCCCAGAAAGGTGCCGTCCGGCGCAGCGACCTTGCGGGTGAGAAGGATTTTCCACACGCCCGTAAAGCGGCTGAGCACCAGTTCGATCTGCGGCTTGGCGACGTCGGTGCTGGACTTGAGTGCCTTGAAATAGGCGCGGTCGTCAATCCTGATGCGAGGAACAGTCGTCGTTTCCGATGAATTGATCAGGACGCCGTCCGCATCATAGATGTTGAGGCCCGCGACCTTCGAGGTACGGCTGACCTTTTCCACCAGCTTCATCTGCATCTCGGACGTGGACATCCGCCGTTTGAAATCGTCCGGAGACGCGACGCCGTACTGATGGACGAGGTCGATGATGTCGACGAGGGGGATTTCGGCGTCGTTCAGTTGCTGGTCGAAATGACGGGCAAGCAGCACGACGGTATTTTCCAGTTCGCGTTTGCTGCTTTGAATCGCATGATCGCGGAAGTTGAAGACCATCATCGCGGTCCCGACCGCGATGGCTGCAATCAGCAGGATGCCGCAAACGACAAGCCAGAGGATCGGATCGCGACGGCCGGACGACTCACCGTCGGCAAAAGCGCCGACGTTGGCCCGGTCCCTTCCGCCGGCCGGTTTGTCTCCAATCCGCATTGTTTCCGCTCCCCGTCGCAAAAGGATACAGTCCGAGCGTGGAGCGGCCGTTAGTAAGATCGGTTATCAAAGCGTTAATATGGGAACCCGGCCACGAGGGGCACGATGCCGAACCGAATCTGGAGGCGCGGCGTCATTATCGGCGCCGGGATCGGAGGTCTGGCGGCGGCTCGGGCGGTCTCGCCCTACCTTGAACAAGTCACCGTGCTTGAACGCGACGACCTCCCCAATGAGCCCGCGCCACGCACCGGGACGCCGCAGGATCGGCACATTCACGGCTTGCTTCCTGGAGGCTTCGAGGCGCTGGACAGGTTGTTTCCGAATTTCCGCGCGGATCTGGAGCGGGCGGGGGCAGTCAAGGCGCGGGGTGGCCGTGATGTCTGGATGGAGCGAGCCGGATTCGATCCCTTTCCGCAGCGAGATCTTGGATATGACATGTTTGGCCTATCGCGGCCCCTGCTCGAGCACATTTGCCGTCGCCGCCTGGCACAGGAGTTCAATGTTGAGCTGCGACCTTGCTCGCGAGTGACTGAACTCGTCGCTTCCCCCGATCAAGGCGCGGTCGTCGGCGTCTCCTTCAAAGGCGAAGGGGGCCGTATCGAGACGATCGCAGCGGACCTGGTGGTGGACGCGTCCGGACGCGCGGCGCCGACGCTGGCGCTGCTCGCAAAGGTCGGGCACGCGAAGCCGGAGGTGCTAGAGATCGGCATCGACCTGGCTTACTCCACCGCTCTGTTCGAAATACCCGACGACGCTCGGTCGCAATGGGTCGGGATCATGCATTTGCCGAATGTCCCGGACAGCACGCGCGCGGGCTTTCTCTTCCCGATCGAAAATCACCGGTGGCTCGTCGCGCTCGCTGGCATGCATGGCGTCGTTCCTCCGAGCGACATCGAAGGATTTTTAGCTTTCGCAAGGACGCTGCGAACGCCGACCCTGTATGATGCGATCAAGGGCGCGCACATTGTTGGCAATATCGCGCGCTACAGCTTCCCTGGCAGCGTTCGCCATCGATTCGACAAGCTCGAACGGTTCCCATCTGGCCTGATTCCGATCGCCGATTCGATCTGCCGGTTCAATCCGATCTTCGGGCAGGGAATGAGCGTGGCCGCTCAGGAAGCGGTCGCGCTCGGGAGGCTCCTCGAGAGGAGGCTCGAGCTTTCTGACCCGTTGGATGGCCTTGCGCAGGCATTTCTGTCGAGCATCCAGCAACTGCTCGAATCGCCCTGGGCCATCGCAGAGACGGATTTCGCCTACGTACAGACGCGCGGCGCCCGGCCGCCGGATTTGGCGCGCAGGCTGCGCCGTGCGGCGGCGCTGATCCAATTGGCGGCACAGGACGAAGCGGTCCACAAAGTTGTCTTCGAGGTGCGCAGCCTACTGAAGCCGCATTCTGCTTTGCGGGAGCCGTGGCTGGAGTCCAGGGTGAGGGCCGTGGTGGAATCCGTTGGAGGCAACTGACGAGGCAAGACGGTGTCCCTCGACGGCGCCGTTGGAACACGCGGATGAAAGCGTCCCGCCTGTTCGTCACGCCTGGAGAAGGGCGTAGGCGTCCCGCAAGTCCTTAAGGTCGAACCCTTCTTGGAAGCGGCCGTAGACCTCGGCGAGCCTCTGTTTGGCTTTCGCCGCCTTGTCTTCGCCTGACCAGAGCCGGCAGAGTTCTGCGGCGGCTCTAAGCTCAAGCAACTTTGCGCCCTGCTGGCCGGCGACGGCAAGTGCCCGCTCGAAATAATCCTCGGCAAGTCTCCGACGCTCGTCTTCCGGCGCTCGAGCGGTGTCTTGAAGCATGAGCCTGCCCTTGTGCCGATAGAGCTCGGCCTCATACCAGCGCTCGCCGGAATTGCGAACTGCGGCCTCTGCTTCATCCAGCAAACGGAACGCCTGCTTCAACTCGCCGATCATGGCCAGCGCCTCCGCCATCAGAGCGAGATAGTACGGCCGCATAATGCCAGCCCCTGTGGCCTGATAGCCCGCGACGCCCTGGCGCATCAGCGCGATGCCCTCGTCGACCTTGTTGCCGGCGGTCAGCGCCCAGCCGCGCAAGATCGTCCCAATCAGCTGCCAGAACACGAACTCACGCTCGGCAGAGATCGCGATTGCCGCGTCTGCGTCTTTTTCGGCGGCGCCTGCGTTCTGACTGAGCTGATGGATCCATGCCGAGAAGTCGAGCGCGGCAGCCAGACTGTAGGGATGCGACAATTCCTGCGCTAGCGCCAAGGCCTCGTCATTTCTCTTGAGCGCCTGCTCGGGAAGCCCCAGGAACCAAAGACAGAAGGCGGCCTGCGACCGACAGACCACGCCGGGATCCTGCCCATAGGCGAAGGCCAGGGGCGCGTGCTTCTCGCGGTCGTAGATATCGATCCCCTGATCGAGCTCGCTCAGCGCCGATTCAAACTGTCCTAGATTCGTCAGCGAGACCCCCAGCGCATGGTGGGCCAGAATGAGGAGGTCCGTGTCGTTCACGGCCCCCGCTATGCGGCGGCACTGGTGAGCCAACTCGTGGGCTTTCCCGTGTTCCGCACAGGCGATGTAGAAAACCCATAGTCCCCACAGGACGGGAAACAGCTGGGGAGCATCTCCGGAAAGTTTGCATATCTCATGCGCGCGCTCGTAGACTTTTCCCACCTCGGGGGACGCAAAGCCCCTGGTCGCAATGAGAGGTGTCCCGAGCGCGAGCTGTAGCGCGAGCTCCCGCTGAAGCCGCTCCGGGCTCTCCGGCAAAGTCAGGAGCTGTTCTTGTGCCTTGGTCAGGTGAGCGATCGCTTCGAGATTCGCCGACCGCCGCATCGCGTTCGCCGCCGCCGCTTGCCAGTAGGGAAGCGCCGCGTCCTTGAGATCCGCACCGGTGTAATGGTGCGCCACAAGCTCCGGCTGGGCTTCGACGATTTCCGGAAACCGCGCCTTCAACGTCTCGGCGACCTTGCGGTGATGCTCCTTCCGCTTGCTCCTCACCAGTGACTGATAAGCCGCCTCTTGAATCAGCGCATGTTTGAATCGATAGCTCGGTGACGAGGCGACGCTCTGATCGAAGAGAAGCTCCGCCGCGACGAGCTTCCTCAACTCAGCGTTCAGCCACTCTTCGCCGCCGGACATCACCTCGCGCAGCAGCTTTGCCGAAAATTCGGAGCCAAGCACGGAAGCGATCTGCGCGACCTGTTTGGCCTGGCCTAAGCGATCGAGCCTCGCCGTCAGCATGTCCCGCAGCGTCGCGGGGATATCGCGCCGGGGCGGGCTTGCACTTCCTCGCTCGATCAGAACCTTGGTCAACTCTTCGATGAAGAGCGGGACGCCCTCGGTCCGGTCGATGATTTCTTCGACGGTTGAGTTCGAGAGCGCCCTGTCCCGGGTCAGGTTCGCTATCATCTCCGCGCTTCCACCTCGCGACAGGCGGTCAAGTCTGACGTGCTCCACGTAAGGCCGCCCGTGCCACGGAGGCGTGAATTCGGGTCGGAACGTCACTGCGAGCAGAAGCGGAAGGTTCGGCGCACGATCCACCAGAAGGCTCAAAAGCTCGAGCGACGTCGGGTCGATCCAGTGAACGTCTTCGAACACCATCAGCGTCGGCTGACGGGCAAGCCCTTCGAGCTGCGCTATCAAGGCCTGCAGTGTTTTCTCGCGCCTCTTCTGCGGACTGAGGTCGAGAGGCGGGAATCGGCCCTCAGTGCAAATCGAAAGAAGCTCCGCGATCAGGGGCATAACCTCGTCGACGTTGACCAACGCTCGGCTGAGCGTCGCCTCTAGCTTGTTGAGCTTTTGCTCGGGCATGTCGTCATGTTCAATTCTGGCCGCCCTTTGGAGCTGCCCGATGACGGGGTAGAGCGCGCTCCCCTGGCGATGCGGTGCACAGAACACCCTCACTTCAAGATGCGGCTTGTCCTTGAGCCGGTCGAGCAGACCCTGAACCAGGCGCGACTTTCCGATGCCGGGCTCGCTGGAGATCAGCAAGACACGACCATTTCCCGCCTTGGCCTTCTCCCAGCACCCGACCATTAAGTCGGTCTCTTGTTCTCGGCCGACCAGCGGTGTATCCGGGGTACGCAGCGCCCTGAAACGGTTGACGGTTTCGGCCGATTTGATGACCCGCCAGGTTTCAATCGGCATCGCGAAGCCTTTGAGTCGCCTGGCATCGACCGGGGCGTATTCGAAAAGGTCCCTGACCAGTTGCCGGGTTTCGCCGCTGATCACGACAGTGTTCGGCTCGGCGCAAGTCTGAAGGCGAGCCGCGAGGTTGGGCGTTTCGCCCACCACGTCGTGACTCTGCTCCGTGCCGGCGCCGAACAGGTCTCCGATCAGGACCAGGCCGCTTGCAATGCCAACCCGCACTTGCAGTGGCCGTCCGATGTCGTCACGAAGCTGCCCGACGTTTTCGACCAGGCCGAGCCCCGCATTCACCGCGCGTTCGGCGTCGTCCTCGCTTGCCCGCGGGTATCCGAAATAGGCAAGCACGCCGTCGCCCAGATATCGCGCGACGAAGCCGCCCGTCTCTGTGAGAACGCGCACGCAGCATTTGCGATATCGCGACATGATTTCGTTAAGCGCTTCCGGATCGAGACGGGTGGAAAGTGCGGTCGATCCGACCAAGTCGCAGAAAAGAATTGTCAAGTGCCGGCGCTCGGCATCGCCCTGAAGCTGAAACGACTCCCGATGCGGGTAAGCCTGCGCGACGGCGCTCAGCAATCTTTTGCGTTCGGCAGGCGGGATCCCCAATTTCTCGAGATCCTGCTCGGAGAGGCTGGAGAGGGCGGAAACATCGATCCCGCTTTCGTGGAGACCGGCTGCATACTCAGCCAGGCCGATCGACCTCAGGAAGTCTGCGATCGTGGTCACGACGCCCTCCAATTCTCGACCAAGCGGTCAAGCGATCGGAACTTGTTTACTTGTTGACCCGACGAGAATACCGATTGGCGCCATTTTGCATCGTCTCGCGTCCATTTTCCAGCAAAACCCGGCGCCGCAACGTTCGTCGCCTGCGTGAGGAGTAGCGCCGCTTAGCAAATTTGTTTCTAGTACCGCCGATCTGAAGTCCGTGCACCACAAGCGGCGCACTCGATCAGGGACTTCAGATCGACAAAGCGGTACTAGAATCAATAAGTTTGCTAGTGCCCACGACTTTCCGAAGTTCGTGAAGGTGGGTGCTGCGATGGAGCACGAACTTCGGAAAGCGGGCACTAGGGATCGAGCTGAGCCGCTCGTCGCAATCAGTCAAGCGGGGTCACGGTTCAGGACGGAATCTCGGCTGCCGGCAAAGCCGGCTGAGACTGAGGTTATCTTTCGCGGCCCTTCGCGAAGCTGATCATCGCATAACGGAGGCCGCCGTGCGCCAATCCGTCGCGGACCAGGGCGTGCGCCCGGCGCGAAGCCGAATAGCGCGCTGCGGTTTCTCCGCTCGCAGCGGCGCCGTCAGACTCCAGGTCGATGAGCGCGAGCGTCGTCGTCCAGAAGTGCACGGTCTGTTCCGTCACGTCGACGACCGAGCCCATCTTCAACCCGCTTTCGCGCGCCGCCGCGAAATATTCGTCGATAGTGCCGATCCGGGTATGCCAGTGGCTATTGAACAAATCCGCGTATTTTGGATCTTCGAGAAAACAATCGATAATGAAGATCGAGCCTCCCGGCCTCAGCAACGAGGCCGTGCGACCCAGCCAGTCTCTGCGCGGAAGGTATCCGGAGCTGTCGATCGCGACCGCGGCGTCGAAGCGGTTCTCACCAGGCAGGTCGGCTGCGTCGCAGATGAGCGGTGTGACCTGATGGCTGACCCCGGCCTCCATCGAGAAACGCGTCACCCACTCCTTGTGGGATGGTACACAGGTGACCGCCGTTACCTGCGCTCCGAATTCCTTGGCCCAAAAAATCGAGCCGCCGCCGAGGCCGCAGCCGACATCGAGGATCTCGCCGCTCAGTTCACTGGACGCATCCCACACTTCGGCCGCGCGCCGAAGCATAAGCTCCTGCCCGTCGACGAGCGCGCGGCGCAACACCGGGATCGTAGCGCCTTCCGACGGCGCATCGTCCACGAGGCCCGTATGATAGTGGACGCACGGACCGGGACCGTACCGCGTCAGGATCGATTGAGTCTTCTGATGAAAATACGCGATTACGTCCTGAAGGAACGCTGGGGGCACACAGTTCAATCCCAATGTTCGGGTAGAGCATCAATTCTACGCAGCTGACAGGCTGCCCAGAAGAGAGCTACCGACAAATGGCCTAGTAGAACAAGACGCAGAGACCGTTAAGTTCTAATCACCCACCAAGTGTTGGGCCCAAATAACGGTCAGCAAGAAACCTTTCGCGGGGGAAAATTGGAAAGCGTAATTGATCGATACTTTTACGTGATGGCTGGCCTTATGAGTCCATAGCGCGACCCCCTGCACCGCCAACGGATAAACGCTTGGAAACCAGGTAATTTCATTGGTCGGATCGAACTGTAGATCGGCCGGAGTACCCGTGCTTATACTTTTAAAATACGCAATGACATTCGCCTTGCCCACTGTATAGCCGGGTTGGCTCAAGTTGTAGGCTACAACATCATTATCAAGATAGTTTCCGTATGTAGGCCAGTCGTTTTTGTTGAAGGCATCAGTGGCGTTATTGAACGTTCCCAATACGCCCTGTACCTGCGCAGCTGTACTGGTAATTTGCGCGGCTGTTAATACCATTGCTTTCTCCACCTAATTATTTTGTTCGTCGCAATTACAAACAAGATATTTGGCGGGCGCGGTTCGCGTCGATCACCGAACCCAGCACCACAGCATAAGCCTCAAAAGCCAACTCTTGGAAGGTAACTGGGCTGGTCGAAGCACTTTGTTTACCGGCCGTCAGGTCAGCATCCTTGACCTGGCGTGCCAGTTAGCGGGTTTCCCGTCTCGGTTGGTTGATGCAGATCAATGGTCTGCTTTGAATGCGGCGTCGTGTCGTCGACCGATTCCGCCGCTAATAGCCTTCCGCGAGCCCGGTGCCGCGGCGGGGATCGTTCGCGCCGTAATATTTGTTTCGCGCGACCGGCTTTCCGCCAAGGCTCGGCGCGCCGACGATGATGGCGGCGAGGTGATTGGCCGGCAGTGAATCGCTGAAGCGATATCCCATGCCTTCCAGGATGCGGCGGGTGTCGGGTGAAATTGCGTACGGCTCGACGCTCGTCACGTCCGGCAGCCACTGGTGATGGATGCGCGGGGCGTCGACGGCTTCCTGAATGTTCATGCCGAAGTCGACGACGTTAAGGATGGTTTGCAATACCGCCGTGATGATACGCCTCCCGCCCGGCGTGCCGAGAACGAGCACCGGCTTGCCATCCCTGGTGAGGATCGTCGGGCTCATCGAACTCAAGGGAATCTTGCCGGGCGCCACGGCGTTCGCGTCGCCCGGCACAACCCCATAGGCGTTGAGCCGGCCCGGGTCCGGCGTGAAATCGTCCATCTCGTCGTTCATCAGCACCCCTGTGCCGGCGGCGACGACTTTCGCGCCGAACCAGTCATTCAGCGTGTAGGTCAGCGAGACGGCGTTGCCGTCATGGTCGATAATTGAAAAGTGCGTGGTGTGAGAGCCTTCATGGGCGATCGCCTCCTTGCCGAGTTCGCTGGAGATGCCGGCCTTGTCGGCAGCGATGGAATCGCGGATTTTGGCCGCATAGTTCTTGTCGATCAGCCGTGTCACCGGATTTTTGACGAAGGCCGGATCGCCGAGCAGGGTGTTGCGATCGGCATAGGCGTGACGCATCGCCTCGATCTCGTCATGCAGCACCTGCGCGGAGCCCCAGCCGAGCTGGTGGAGCGGATATCCCTCCAGAATGTTCAGCATCTCGCACAACGTCGTACCGCCCGAGCTCGGTGGCGGCGCCGAGATCACATGATAGCCGCGATAGTCGCATTCCAGCGGCGCCAGTTCGCGCGTCCTGTAGCTTGCGAGATCCTCTTCGCTGATGATTCCGCTGCCCGCGCGGCTCGCTTTGACGATGGCGGCTGCGGTCTTGCCGCGATAGAAGCCATCCGTGCCGTGCGCTTTGATCAGGCGCAACGTGTCGGCGAGCTCCGGTTGAACCAGTTTTTGGCCAGCCACAAAGGGCTGGTCCTTGTTGAGGAAAATCCTGGCAGTTGACGGAAATTTCCTGAAATCGTCGGTCGCCGTCGCCAGCATATCGACATCGCCCTGGTCGAGCGTGTATCCATCGTCGGCCAGTTCGATCGCGGGTCGGAGCAATGCGGCCCGCGACATCGTTCCGTATTTCCGGCGCGCATATTCCAGGCCCGACACGGTGCCGGGGATGCCGACGGCAAGCCAGCCGACCGTGCTCAGGCCTTTGACGATCTTTCCGTCGTTGTCGAGATACATGTCGCGGGTCGCCGCCCGCGGCGCCTTCTCGCGAAAGTCGAGGAATGTCTTGCGACCGTCGGCAAAGCGGATGGTCATGAAGCCGCCGCCACCCAGATTGCCGGCGGCGGGATAGACCACGGCGAGCGCGTACCCGACCGCGACCGCGGCATCGACCGCGTTGCCGCCACGCTTGAGAACGTTGACCCCGACGTCGGTTGCCAGGTGTTGCGCCGTGACCACCATGCCCCTTTCGGCGGCCACCGGCCGCATCGAGGCGGCATGGATGGTGGGAACCAAAACCGTCGACCACAGGCAGGTCAGCAGGAGGAAGGCCGCCGTCAACCTGCCAAAGGCGAGGTCAAATTGATCTGATCGGGTTTTCAACTTGAGCCTCGAAGCGCGCAATGACTTGGCCTCTCCGATTGGGTATCTTACCATCTCGCTACTAGAGCTCCGATTCCGAAGTTCGCAAGTTACTGAGGCGACCTCCGATGCGAAGTTCGGAATCAAAGGAGCTCTAGCAAAATTTGGCTTCTAGTGCCCATTTTCCGAAGTTCGTGCTCCATCGCAGCGCCCACTTTCACGAACTTCGGAAAGTCATGGGCACTAGCAAACTTATTGATTCTAGTACCGCTTTATCGATCTGAAGTCCCTGATCGAATTCGCCGCTTGTGGTGCAGGGACTTCAGATCGGCGGTACTAGTGCGGCTTTTGAATTTGAAGTTCCTATAACGAACTCGCGGCGAAGCTGATAGGAACTTCAAATTCGCCGCACTAGCAGGGTCGAATGAAGGTTCTGACGACTTTTAGCAAGGTTTATCTTCGAATGCTCTTAGTGATCCGATTCTAACATTCGCTCCCCCATTCTCAGCGGGCACTTTTGCGAATGTTAGAATCAAAGGATCACCAACATCTATGGGATTCTAGTGGAGCTTGGGATTTGACATTCGCTTTCATGTTTGCTGCTGGGTGGGGAACGAATGTCAAATCCGCTCTACTAGTGCGCCGCTTTGCCGCTGCCACGGCGTTCTCGCTGATCACAGCCGGACTTTTCCAGATTTCGCCAGCCGCTGCCGCATCCGACGCTTGCGCCGATGTGACCGTCCTGCCGGCCCCGTTCTCGCCCTGGACCGGCGCAGCGCTGCGGGTGATGGTGATCGCCGGGAAGCCGCTGGCGGGCACGCTGTCGCTGATTGCGCCCGATGGCAGCGTCGCGGCCAGGTCGGCTGACCGGCACGAAGGCCCGCCTTTTTCCTGGTTTGCCGAAGTCGCGCACCCCGCCGCCGGCTCCTGGCGCGCGACGCTGGAAGGCACGCCCGCTGGTTGCGCACCCGTGAGCCGCGACATCACGGTGGCGGCGCGTAGACCGGAGCCTTTCCGGATTCCTGCGGGAATGATCTGGCCGACGCGCAACAACTGGAACAGCACCAGCGAAGCGTTGTTCTCGGCATGGATCGAAAAGTTGTTCGACGCGCCGCCCGACGAGGATCTGAACTGGAAGGTCTGGTACGAAGTGCTGCGCGATCCCAAGCGCAATTTTCTCTCCAACTATCTCGGCCGCAACGAGGACGTCACGCAAACCGGCCTTCGCCCGGACTGCGCCGATTTCGTCTATTTCCTGCGCGCCTATTTCGCCTTCAAGATGGGGCTGCCATTCGGCTATTCGAGTTGCTCGCGCGGCGGTGGTGGCAGGCCTCCCAGGTGCGGCGAGTGGTTCGATGTCGAGCATCCCGAAGTGACGCGTCCGCCTCCGCCGCCCGATCAGGTGGCGGCCGCCCAGGCCGCTGAGGCGCCGCCGCCACCGCCGCCACCGGCGCGAACATCGAGCTTGCTGCGGCTGTTCGGCCAATCCGATGCGCCGGCAGAGCAACCCGCTGCCGCCTTGTCTGCAATGCCGCCGCCGCCAAAGCCGCAGCGTCCGACCAATTTCGCCCAATATCTGCGCGATGTCGGCGACGTGGTTCATACCGGGGCGGTGCGCGCCGGCGACGACAGGGCCGATTTCTACACCGTGCCGCTGACCAGGGAGGCGCTGCGCCCGGGCACGGTCTATGCCGATCCATACGGTCATGTGCTGATGCTGGTGCGCCGGGTGCCGGAAGTGAAGGGAACGCCGGGCGTATTCCTGGCCGTCGATGCCGAACCCGACGGGTCGATCACGCGCAAGCGTTTCTGGCGCGGCAATTTCCTCTTCGTGCACGAGCCGGCGCTCGGCACGCCGGGCTTCAAGCATTTTCGTCCGATCCTGCGCGATAAGAACGGTCCGCTGCATCGGCCGAGCAACGCCGAGATCAACAGGAATCCGCAATTTGCGGACTTCTCGGCCGAGCAGTCACAGATGCCGGCCGAAGATTTTTACGACCGCATGGACGACGTCATGTCGCCCGAGCCGCTCGACCCGGTGCGCGCGATGGAAGATGCGATCGCAAGCCTCAGCGAGCAGATCAGGACGCGCGTCACCGCGGTGGAAAACGGTCGCAAATTCCAGATCAAGCAGCGCGGCGACACCTCGATGCCGGAGGGCGCCTCGATCTTCCAGGCGAGCGGCGCCTGGGAGGATTTCTCGACGCCGGCACGCGATCTACGTCTGTTGATCGCGATCGACGTCGTGCGGAATTTTCCCGCTCGTTTCGCGCGCCGCGCGGATCGCTACGCTCTACCGCCGGGCAAGAGCGTTACTGAGGTGAAGAACGAGTTGCAGGCGGCGCTCGCTTCGGAACTCGCCTCGCGCAAGGTCACGTACACCCGCAGCGACGGTTCGCAGTGGACGCTGTCGGTCAAGGACGTCGTCGATCGCGCAACCGATCTCGAGATGGCCTATAATCCGAACGACTGCGTCGAGCTTCGCTGGGGCGCGGCCGAGAACAGCGATGAGGCCTCGACATGCCGGCGCCATGCGCCACGGGCGCAGCGCACCCGGATGTCGAATTACCGCCCCTGGTTCCGCGACCGGCACTGGCCATCGCATACGTAAGCGGCAGGGCCTGTTTCATCGGAAAAGCCGGATAGTTTCGAGGCTGCCGATGCGTTCCGCGCCTTACCAGGCTCTCATGACGGCGCCAGCGCCTTGAACCGCGCGAGAAAGCGTTTCTCGGCCTTCGCCGCACTCCACGGCGTCAAATAATCTTCCTGTGTCGCCGGCGATAGCCCGGGATCGCGGCCGAACAGCCGCCTGGCTTCGTCCGCCGCGAAGCCGGCCAGTTCCGTGGCTTCGAGATAGGCCGCACCCTTGTCGGCCGCCTTGATCGCTTCAGCGATCTTGCCGTCCAGAACGGCCGGCAGTCCAAAGCGGATGTGGATCGCTGACAGCAGGCGCTTTTCGACCGACTTGTAGCCTTCGCCAAGCACGGCCTTGAACGGCGAGATCATGTCGCCGATCACATATTCGGGGGCATCGTGCAGGAGCGCGGCGAGGCGCCAGGTGACGTCGACCCGCGGCGTCTGCTCGCGCATCACGGCTTCAACCAGCAAGGTGTGCTGAGCGACCGAAAAGATGTGCGGCCCGCTGGTCTGTCCGTTCCAGCGCGCCACGCGCGCCAGCCCGTGGGCAATGTCGGCGATCTCGATATCGAGCGGCGAGGGGTCGATCAGGTTAAGCCGGCGTCCCGAAAGCATCCGCTGCCAGACCCTGGTGCCCTCTTTCCGAACTTCGCGACCCATCGCGGCAACCTGTTACGCGAAGTTCGGAAAGTAAAGGGCACCGGCAATATATGACTGCAGTACCGCTTTCGATCTGAGGTCCCGGGACGAGGTCGCCGCTTAGGTTGCGGGGACCTCAGACCGGCGGGTACTGCCGGGTGGGGTCTTCAGCCGGTTTCCTCGCGATCATTTGGCGGAGAGGCGGGGGCTGCGGCGTTTGCCGGCGCAGTGTTCATGGCAGAAGCAGGTGAGGAGATGGTCGTTGACCATGCCGGTTGCCTGCATGAAGGCATAAACGATGGTGGGGCCGACGAACTTGAACCCGCGCGAGGAAAGCTCTTTCGACATCTTGATCGACAGCGGCGTCGCCGCGGGAACGCTGGCGGTGGTCTTGAACTGATTGACCTTTGGCTTGCCGTCGACGAAGTCCCACAAAAACTTCGAAAAGCCGGGACCTTCCTCCATGATTTTCAGGTAGGATTTGGCGCTCGCGATCGTGCCCTCGATCTTGGCGCGGTTGCGGACGATGCCGGCATCGTTCATCAGCGCGTGAATCTTCCTGGGCGTGTAGCGCGCAATCTTCTCCGGCTGGAAGTCGCCGAAGGCTTTGCGGAAATGATCGCGCTTGCGCAGGATGGTGATCCAGGACAGCCCGGCCTGGAAGCCGTCGAGGATCAGCTTTTCGTAGAGCGCGCGGTCGTCGAATTCGGGTACGCCCCATTCGGTGTCGTGATAGGCGACGTAAAGCGGATCTTCGCCCGGCCAGGGGCACCGCGTCAGGCCGTCGGCGTGCAGGCGCGCTTTCGTCATGCGACGGTCTGCTTCGGCTGCAGGCGCAGTTCATCGGGTTCTGCAATGCGGATCGAGAGGCCTCCCGCTGTCAGCGGCGTGCCTGCTTTCAGCGCCTCGCCGGCCCGGTCGATCCGGATCAGCGCAAGGGCGTGACCGTCGGCGGCCGATCCCATGGTGCCGACCGTTTTGTCACCGGCAAGGACAGCCGAGCCCGGCTCCGGCGCAGGCCCGTCCAGCACGAGCCGCACGGTGCGCGTGCGGGCGGTGCCGCGATGCTGCATCCGCGACACCACCTCCTGGCCGACATAGCAGCCCTTGTCGAAATCGACGCCGTGAAGGCGGTCCATGTTGGTTTCGTGCGGGAAGGCGTCGCCATACATGAAGTCGAGACCGCCGCGGGGCGCGCCCACCGCAATGCGGTGCGCCTCATAGGACTTAGCATCGATGAGCTCCGCGCCGATCAGGCCAGCCGCCTTTGGCGCGAGTTCGGCGGGAACGAGAATCCGCAAGCCAAGCTCGGGGTTACGCGGATCGGTGAAGGTGAGATCTGGCTTCAACGCCGCATCGCCGTCCCAGGCGGCAAGTACGCCGAGGCGGTCGGAGAGATTCTCGATCCCGACCTTGGCGCGCAGCCGGTAGAAGGTGAGTTTATCGGTCAGCGCCTGCGCCAGCGCTTTCGGGCAATCGATCAGGAAACCGCCGCCATGGCCTGGGGGTGCCTCGGTGATCAGGAAATCGATCGTGATCTTGCCTTGCGGCGTCAGCAGCGCGCCGAAACGGCCCTGTCCTGGCTCGAGCCGCGCGGTATCGGTGGTGATGAGGCCGTTGAGGAAGTCGCGGGCCGTTTCGCCGGAGACTTTGACCACGCCGCGGTCGGGCAGAAACGCAGCTTTCATATCCTACATATCTCATGTGACATCTCGCATGAGAAGGTAGGCCGTTGATCGGCAAACAACAAGGCGCTTATTGTCGTGCAGTAGCCGTGGAAAACTCGCCGTTGCGCACGCGAACGACAAGGCCCTCGACGAATTTGGCGACTGCGTCTTCGCCATAGGTGCGGACCAGTTCGGCGAAGGCCGCAAACAGGCTCGCTTGCGCGAGGCAATCGCCATCGACACCATCATGTCGCGCTTCCGCCCAGGCCTCGTTGAGATAGCTGAGCGCGGCCTGCTTCTGTTCCTGGTCGGGCAAGAGGTCGCGGGCGATGAAAGGCGCAGGATGGCTCATGAACTTGAAAGCAGCTTTGGAGGCGAGGAAGGAGACGTGGTGTAGCATGCCAGGCGGGGCGGGCTAGAGCAGTTCTTTAGGAAAGGTTAACGGACCTCAATAAATCCGTCCGTGGCATCGCTGCGATGGCGGGATCGCTTGTTTCACGGCTTGACGTTTCCGATTCGATGGCTGCGATGTTGCCGGTCGTGCTCCGCATGCATATCGGACGGCATGGGCGCGATCAAATTGCATCAGAGCCGTTGGTCATCCGAGTCAATTGAGAGAGCGGTCAAGCGAGGAGCTGTAGCCAGCTAAAATACCGTCCCGATGGGCTCGCCCCTAACTCGTGAATTGTGTATTCAGGCTTAAGCGAACGCCGGCGATGATCGAGGTTTTTTGACCGCGGTATCATGCGATGATCGACGAAAAAAAGCTTGAGGAACGGTTGGTAGCGCTCGAAGCCGCCAAATCCTGGTCCCCGCGCGTGGTCTCGCGGCTGGAAATGCTGCTGCGCTCGGGCACAGACGAGGCGCTCTACCGCGTCAATCCGATTCAGTTCGCCACGGAGAAATCGATCGCCGAGGCTGAAGCGATTGATCTTTTCCTGCATGCCTGCGTGGCTGGTCTGTTCGACATGGACTGGCAGCTCGTTTGTCCGATGTGCTCCGACGTTGTCGAGAGCTTCCGATCCTTGCGCAAACTGCACACGCATTTCCATTGCCACCTCTGTCAAACCGATTACGACGCCGCGCTCGACGATTACATCACGGTGACGTTTACGGTTTCGCCCGCCGTGAGAAGCATCCGCTTCCACAAGCCGGAGGCGCTTTCGGCCTGGGATTACGTCTTCCACCACAAGCTGACGTCGGGCGGCGTGTTGCCAGACGGCGTGCCGTGGAGCGAGGCTGCCAAAACCCTGGTGAGGGTGCTCACCCGCATCGAGCCTGCTTCCGTGGTCAACCTCGAAGTTGATGCCGCCGAGGGCGCGCTTCTTGGCCAGGATTTCGACAGTGACGCCCAATTCTTTTTTCCGGTCGCAAGCGGGACGGGCGTAACGCCACCCCATGTGCCGGTCGTGCTCGAGGGCGGCAAATGCTTGGCCGCCACAGCCAGCATCGCACCTGGCAAGGTCGTGTTCGAAGTTCGCAACGCCGGCAAGCTGGCGGTGGTATTCGGCATCCTGCAGCTTCCGATGGCGTCGTTTCAACGCCCGCCGCTTCGCTTCGCGCCGTCCCTGACCGGCAAGCGACTGCTGATGACACAAACCTTTCGCGACTTCTTCCGCTCCGAGGTGATCGGTGCGACGGAGGGAATTGCGGTTCTCGATGTTACCCTCGTGTTCACCGATCTCAAGGGCTCGACGGCGCTTTACGAGAGGATCGGCGACCTCAATGCCTACATTCAGGTGCAGCGGCACTTCCAGCATCTCCTCGATGCCACCGTTCGGCACAACGGCGCCGTCACCAAGACGATCGGTGACGCCGTGATGGCGGCGTTTGTCACTTCGGCCGATGCGGTGCAGGCAGCGCTCGATATGCGCGAGGCCGTGGATCAGCTCAATCGCGACCGGGTGCAGCGCGATTTCATCCTGAAGATCGGCGTGCATAGGGGAGCCTCGATCGCGGTCACGCTCAACGAGCGGCTCGATTATTTCGGCCAGACGGTGAATATCGCAGCGCGGGTGCAAAACCTTGCCAATGGCGACGAGATTTGCATCACCGAAGAAGTTTACGGCGCGCCGGGGGTCGTGGAAATTATCGCGCCATACCCGGTGACAAAGAGCGAGGCGGAACTCAAGGGCGTCAGCAAGGCGATGTCGGTCTATCGTCTGGCCCCAATGGAGTCCTGATAGTCACTTGGCGAGTACCGCTAGTGTCCCGGTTCTGACATTCGTATCATATCGCGGCAGGCACTTTTACGAATGTCAGAACCAAAGGGACACTAGCAACTATATGATTCTAGTGTGGCTTTGACTCTGACGTTCCTTTGAGGAACTCGCTGCAAGACTGAAAGGAACGTCAGAGTCGCCGCACTAGTTCGCGTAGCGCGCGGTCAGGTCTCGGGAGATTTTCAGCCCCTCGTCGATGTAGCGGCGGATCGCGAGCGTCGCCGCCGGCGTGCAGGTGCGGTAGGTCTGCTGGAAGCCGTTATAGCCGCGGTTGAAGCCGGCGATCATGCGAGTGCGCCGCTCTCCACTTGGGGTTTCGGCATCGAGCAGCGCCTGCATCTCGTTGCGCCATTTGGCGCCTTCGTTGCTGCCGCAGATGCCACGGAGGTAGTGCAGCGTTCCGAGGATCTCGGCGAACCGCTGCAGCTCATTGTCGAACGGCGCGGCGGCTTCTTCTGCACGCGCAGAACCAGCGAGGCAGCAGAGGGCGAGGAGGGCAATGGAGAAAAGCTTCGGCATCAACGGATCCGGGGAAAGCCAGTGCGGCGAATTTGAAGTTCCTATCGGTTTCGCGGCAAGTTCGTTATAGGAACTTCAAATTCAAAGCTGCACTGGAAAATAATATTAGCTAGAGCTCTTTCGATCCCGAAGTTCGCGTCAGAGGTTGTTGCGATCGCTCGCGAACTCTGGGATCGGAGCTCTAGTTTGATATGCCCCCTCGGGGTGTGCGACGCAAGCTGCGGATTTTCGCCCGCCGGCGGTCGGCTACAGGCCCAAAACGCCCTTCGCCGACTGGATCACACCTGAAAGGCCATCGGTAATCCTGAGGTCGTCCAGCGCGTCGGCGGCAACCCACCGGTAGTCGTCGTGTTCCTCGTTCAGATGAGGCTCGCCGGCGCTCCAGCGCGCCGCAAAGGAAAGGATCACGTAGTGCCCGTGGCCTTCGGCCTTCGGCACGACCTCGCGCCAGCTGGCCAGGCCCACGACCTCGATCTTCAACGCGGTCTCCTCCATCACTTCGCGGTGTAGCGCAGCATGAAGGGTTTCGCCGAACTCAACGCGGCCGCCAGGCAACGAATAAAAGCCCTTTCCGGGCGAGCGCGCGCGCCGCACCAACAAGACCTTGTTGTCGCGAAAGATCGAGGCGCTCACTGCGAGCTGGGGATGGGATGAAGGAGAGGATGTCAAGGCAGGATCCGGGAAGAGACTGTTCGTGCGAAGCTTAAGACAGGATCGTGCAGAATCGCAATCAATGGGTCATGATGTATTCGACGTCGGCCGCGCCGTCGCCGTTGATCATCCCGCCAGCCTGCATCACCAGCGGCTTGACCCAGCCCGAGGCCTGCTCCGCCAGTTTCGCCCGGGTTGCGTCCTGTTGCGCTTCGCGCATGGCGTCACTCACCGCGGTGAGGATCGCAGTGATGGAATTCGTGATGTTGTCGAACTCGGCGCGGATGCGCTTATCGGCGGCATTATAGGCCTCGATCGCCAGGTCCCTGGCCTTGAAATTGGAGGCCGTAAAATGCTCTGCATAGGAGAGCGGCCGCCAGCCGAGAAAATCCTCGGCGCATTCGGGTATATCCGGAATCATTTCAAGCAGCATCACGGCTTCGTTGAAGTGATTCAGGTAGTCGGTGGCCAGCCCTGTGCGGGGATTGATGTTGGCCGCGCGCAATTCCTCGGCCAGCACCGCAAAGTCGGCGACGGTCTCGGAAGCGGGCCGTACGGGATTGGCAGCGGGTGAAGTCATCTGCCGCAGTGTTAGGGTTGGCGGTTAAAAGGTGCTGAATTTCATCTAGGTGGGTACGACAAATGTGCGGACGCTTCGTTATCACCTCGCCGCCGGAGGCTCTTCGGCAATTTTTCGGCTATTTTGAACAGCCTAACTTCCCGCCACGGTTTAATGTTGCACCTACGCAACCAATACCTGTCGTTATAAACCACGATGGCCGACATTTTCGCCTGATGCGCTGGGGATTTTGGCCGGCCTGGGTGAAAGATCCCCGTAAATTTACGCACCTGATCAATGCGCGCGCCGAGACCGTGAAGGAGAAGCCGGCGTTCAAAAATGCGATCCGGCGACGGCGCTGCCTGATTCCGGCGGATGGATATTACGAGTGGCAATCGATGGAGGGCGGTAAACGTCCGTATTTCGTCCACCGGCGCGACGGCGCTCCGATCGCCTTTGCCGGCGTGGCGGAGACCTGGATCGGACCGAATGGCGAAGAAGTGGAGACGGTGGCAATTGTCACGGCGCCGGCGAGCGTCGACCTTGCCGTGCTGCATCCGCGCGTGCCGGTTGCGATCGCGCCACTCGATTTCGGGTTTTGGCTCGATTGCCGCTCCGATGAAGCAGACAGCGTGACGCCGCTGATGCGCGGCCCCGAAAAGGGTGAATTCGCATGGCACGAAATTTCGTCGCGGGTCAATCACGTCGCCAATGACGATGCGCAACTGGTCCTGCCGATCACGGAAGAACAGCGCGAGGCCGAGCGTCCGAAGCCGAAGAAGGCGAGTGCGCGCAAAGTGGCTTCCGCCGATTTCGACGACGGGCAGGGGAGCCTGTTCTGATTGTTCCGTTAGGACTTGAGCAACTGCTTCAGCTTGGTCACCGCGCTGTCGGGCGTCGTCAACACCGGCAGCTTGGTCGCCTCCGCGACCATTTCGGCGGCGGGTGCCATGCTGTACTGCGCCAGCGCGATCAGGTCGCAGTCGCGCAGGTCGCGTGAGGCCTGCACCACCAGGCGATCGTGCTCGGCGCGGTCGCCGCGATCGAGCGCCGCCATCGCGCCTTCCGCCAACTTCGGCACCAGCTGGATCGTGCCGGGAAATTCGCCCGGCATCGACTGCAAGGTCGGCGGAAAGGTCGAAAGAAGCCCGATGCGGTGGCCGCGCTCGACCGCCTGCTCGATCATCGCCTGGTTTGGCTTCAATACGGGCATCGGCGAAAGATCGCGCGCGACAGCCTCGATGCAGGGACCGAACGCCGAGCAGGTAAAGAGGATCGCGTTGGCGCCGGTGGAGACGGCGTAGTGTCCGAGCGCGAGGAAGCGGTCGGTCATGTCGGGCGTCAGCCTGCCATCGCGCGCCACATCCGCCGACAGGCTGTCGTCGAGCAGGTTCATCAGCGTGGCCTGCGGCCAAAGTCGCGCGAACGAGGCTTCGATCGGCGCCAGCGAATGCTTTAACGCGTGGATGAGCGCGATGCGCATTTTTAAATTCTCGTTACAAGGCGGGGTGAGTGTCAACATGGAGCCGTCGGGCGTCACCTGAAGATGTTCAGCGCTGCATATTGCAACAGCATGATGGTCTTGGCATCGACGATGCGGCCGTCGTCGATCATGGCGAGCGCCTCGTCGACCGGCAATTCCAGCACTTCGATTTCCTCGCCTTCGTCCGCGAGACCGCCGCCCGGACCGATACGCATCTTCGCGTCATATTCGGCGACAAAGAAATGCATTTTTTCGGTCACCGCGCCCGGGGCCATGAAAGCCTCGAAAATCTTGCGGACCTCGCCGAGCCGGTAGCCGGTTTCCTCTTCCGCCTCGGCGCGAATGCGCTTCTCGGGCGTTTCGTTGTCCAATAGCCCGGCGGCGGCTTCGATCAGCAGATCGCCGTAACCTCTGACGTTAGCGGGATAGCGAAATTGCCGGACCAGCACGACCGTTCGTTGCGACAGATTGTAGGGCAGCAAGGCGGCCGCGTTGTCGCGGTGGTAGGTCTCGCGGCTTTGCGACTGCCACTCGCCATCGTCGCGCCGCCATTCGAAGGTCGTAGTCGTCAACACGCAGTAGCCGTCGGATAGCACGCGTTCGCTTTTGATGCGGATACGGTCGGAGACGGTCATGTCAGCCCTTCTGGAATTCGATCAAGGCGTCGGTTCACGGCCATCGAGCCATTTGGAGAAGATGACGCGCTCCTGCTCGGAATAGCCCAATGATTGATAGAAATCCTTTACGCCCTCATTGTTGGGCCGCACCATCAGTTGCAGTTTGGCGATGCCGGCTTCGCGCAGCCAGTTCTCGGCTGCATGCATGATCACGCGGCCGTAACCTTTTCCGCGATGACCGGGATCGATGGCGAGGTAATAGACCCAGCCGCGATGGCCGTCGTGCCCGACCAGAACCGTGGCGGCGATAGCGCCACCATCACGGCCGATCAGCACGGTTGCATTGGATCCGTTGCGGGCAAGCGCGATGTCGGCGGCCGGATCGTTCCACGGCCGCGTCAAACCGCAGGTTCGCCAAAGTGCGATCACTTCGTCCACGTCAGCGTCGCGGATCAGTGCTATCGCGAGCGGGGGGAAAGGGGCAGTCACAGCACCTTGCCGGGGTTCATGATCCCGAGCGGATCGAGCAGCGCCTTGATGGAGCGCATCAGCTCGATCGCGACCTTGTCCTTCACCTCGGGCAATTCGTCGCGCTTGAGCACGCCGATGCCATGTTCGGCCGAGATCGATCCGCCCATCCGCAGCACGACCTCGTACACCACAGCGTTCACGTCATGCCAGCGGGCGAGGAAATCTGCGGCATTGGCGCCGGCCGGCTGGCTGACATTGTAATGGATATTGCCGTCGCCGAGATGGCCGAACGGCACCGGCCGCGATCCCGGAATGAGTTTGACGACGGCCGCATTGGCTTGCGCGATGAAGTCGGGGACGGCTGCGACCGGCACCGAAATGTCGTGCTTGATCGAACCGCCTTCGGGCTTCTGCGCCGCCGACATTTCGTCGCGCAATTTCCAGAACGCCGCGCACTGGCTCAAATTCGCGGCGATCACCGCGTCGTCGACGATGCCTTCTTCCATGCCGCGGCCCAGGATCGATTCCAGCGTCGCGCGCGCGTCGTCGCGCGGCGAGGACAGCTCCATCAGCACGAACCAGGGATGCTTGTCCGCGAGCGGCGCGCGAATGTCGATGCCATGGCGGACGCTGAAATCGACGGCGATGTCGGCGAGCAGCTCAAAACTGGTGAGGCTGCCGGCAGCTTCGGTTTGCGAGATCGACAACAGCTTCAAGGCATCGGCTGGCGATTTCAGGCCGACGAAGGCGGTCTCGATGGTGCGCGGCTTCGGAAACAGCTTCAGCGTTGCCGCGGTGATGATGCCGAGCGTGCCTTCCGCGCCGATGAAGAGGTTGCGCAGATCGTAGCCGGTATTGTCCTTTTTCAGTTTCGATAGCGCATTGAGAATGCGCCCGTCGGCGAGCACCAACTCAAGCCCGAGCGCCATTTCGCGCGCCACGCCGAACGCAAGCGCGCCTGTGCCGCCGGCATTGGTGGAGAGATTGCCGCCGATGGTGCAGCTTCCTTCTGCGCCCAGCGACAGCGGGAAATAGCGATCGACTTCGGCCGCCGTTTGCTGCGCGACCTGCAGCACCACGCCGGATTCGCAGGTCATGGTGCTGGAGGCTGCATCGATGTCGCGGATCTTGTCGAGCCGCCGCGTCGAGACAACGACCTCGCCCTGATGCGGCACCTGTCCGCCGACCAGGCCCGTGTTGCCGCCCTGCGGCACCAGCGCGATTTTTTGTTCGGTGGCGAGCTTGCAGATCGCGGAGACCTCCGCCGTCGAGCCCGGCCGGAGCACCAGCGGAGACCGTCCGTGATAGAGCCCGCGCTCTTCGGTCACGTAGGGCGCGACATCGGCCGGTGCCGTCACCGCATACTTGTCGCCGACGATGGCGCGAAATCGCGCAATCAGTTCCGGTGAAAGCGGCGACATCGGTGTCTGGACGATGTTCATTGGCGTCCCTTTTCGTCTCTGCTTTTCTTGCGTGTTGTTATCTGCCGATCGCGGCGCGGCGCAGCCGGTCGTTGATGGCTTCGCCCAGCCCATGCTGCGGCACCGGCATCACGGCGATGGCGCGGGCGAGCTTCGCATCGAGCGCTCGAAGATAGCCGAAAAGGTTGGCGGCGGCCTCGGTAAGATCGCCGCCTTCGGATAGGTTCATGGCCGCTTTTGCCGCATGGCCGCCATTCACCGTGGCCGGACCGAAAGCGAGCAGCGCCTCATCGGGCGCGACGTCGGTGGCGTTGAGCCGAACCGGCGTGCGCGGCGCGTAATGCGAGGCCAGCATGCCCGGTGCAAGCGGCCTATCGTCCTTGCCCGCCGCGTCCTCCGGCAGCCGCCGCAGGGGACAGCCGAGCACGCGCTCGATTTCCTCGCGCGGCAGCCCGCCCGGCCGGAGCAGCATCGGTTCTTCAAAGCAGCCCAGAATCGTGGACTCGACGCCGACCTTGACCGCCCCGCCGTCCAGAATGAGATCGACGCGGCCCGCAAGATCGCCCGCCACGTGCGCCGCCAGGGTTGGCGAGACATGGCCGGAGAGATTGGCGGAGGGGGCGACCACCGCCCCGCCAAAGGCGCGCAGCAGGGCTTTCGCGACCGGATGAGCGGGAACGCGGATCGCCACCGTATCGAGGCCCGCGGTGGCGAGTTCCGCGACCGGGCATTGGGAGGTTTTGGGCAGCACCAGCGTCAGGGGACCCGGCCAGAAGGCTTCCGCGAGCTTTAGGGCGGTCGCATCAAAGCGAGCAATCGGCCGGGCCGCCGCGAGGTCCACGACGTGGGCAATCAGGGGGTTGAAGGAGGGCCGTTCCTTGGCCTCATAGACCTTGGCAACGGCAGAGGCCTGGGCGGCATCGGCGCCAAGCCCATAGACGGTCTCGGTCGGGAAGGCGACCAGGCCGCCTGCCGCCAGCCGCCGCGCGGCTTCCGCCACGGCGGCGGCGCTGGCTGGCAAAATCTGTGTTTTCAGGTCCACCCTCACTCGGTCAAAATCCTTAAGTCCGGCTTCTTGCAGTGCGCGAAGGCGGACGCTATAAGCCGCCTTCTTGTCGGAGCGTGGCTCAGCCCGGTAGAGCACTGCGTTCGGGACGCAGGGGTCGCAGGTTCGAATCCTGCCGCTCCGACCATTATCTTCAAATACTTAGTCTTTTCCTTTATTTCTACCCCCCGAAATATCCCCCGAAGAATAGCTGCCGCCCCAAATCAGGCCGCAGCTTTCCTCGACGACTTCTTCGCCGTGATACCTTCGACAGCCTCGGCAAGATAGTCGGGATGGTGGTGTCCGTAGACCCGTTCCAAGACCTCTACAGTCATGCCGAGATAGCCCGCCGCGGTCCACAAATTGACCCCACGCTGCATGAGCCAAGTTGCGGCGGTGTGGCGCATGGTATGCGGCGTGACGGGTCCGGCCGACAAATCAATCTTGGATTCCTTAACCACCGTTCGGAAGGCTTTCTTGACCGATAAAACGGGCTTTCCGTTCCATTCGACGAAATGCTCCTTGGCGATGCCAAGCCGGTCCCAGCGCCTCAAATGAGCCAGGAGACGGGGTGGGATAGGTGCCGGAGGCTGACGCTTGTTTGTCCGCTTCTTGCCTATCGCCTTGCGGTAGTAAACCCCGTTTTGGAGATCGACGTATGACTTGCCGGGCGCGCGCACCTTAGCCGCCGACGCAATCGCCCCAGCTCGGGTTCCGGTGTAAAAGCCGATCAGTAGGAAACGGGCAACGTGCCGAAGTGGTCGGCGATCCGTGAGGACCTTCTGGCCCTTATTAGGACCGACGTGAATGGTTTGAACTTCTCGGTAGCGCCAAGCCTTCCAAATCATGGCCGCGGCCTCGCTGCGCGTAAGCCATCGGTCCCGGGCCTCACCCTTGTCGGGCAACCAGACGCTGACCTTGCCATAGTGCAGATTCTCGCTGCTGTGGAAATTGATGGCGGCACGCAATATCTCAAGGTCGCGTCGCGCGCCTCCTTCGCCACCGCCCTCGCTAATCCGATGCTTCACGTATGATTTACATAGCTGGGTATTGATCTCGCTAAGCATCTTGCCGCCGAACAACTCGTTTATTCGGCCAATTGCTTGTTCAAGGTGGCGTTCCTTGGAGGTCTTCTCCTCTTCGGGTTTGTCCGGGTCAACTTTGTCGTTTAGGTAGACCAGGAGGACATCCGCGATATCGATTTCCTTGATGTCATCAGATGTATTCCGTGGATTGTACTGCCGCGAAATGTAGTTCGCTAAGGCTTGCTGGACTTCCGCTGGCGGTTTGAGTTGAGACGGGTTCGCAAGACATCCTGTGGAGACTTCAGTTTTGCCGTCTCGGATGACCCAGACTGATTTTTGGTAGAGCTTGCCATCCTTGTAACGAGCGGCGCGGCGTCGGATGTAAGGGCCTTGGCTTGCACGCGACATAATTCCCTCATTCGTTTTATCTCTGCTAGCGTCACGAAATCCTTGTTTGCGATGCGCTCAATTCGAAGCCGACCGCGCGCGGCTTCGCGTCGCAAGCCCGATGCTGTCATCGAACCGTCGGGAAAAGCTAACTTCGCGGCTACAGAAAGACGGAGAGGCGCGTCAGGATCAAACTGACAAGAATCGTGCGAACCACCCATAACCAATCACCTTCCGAAGCCCGGCGACGGACTTCAGTTGACGACTGGACAGCTAGCAGTCGCAGGATCCGAAATTGACTGTCTTATGGTGTGGTGTAGGGGAGACTTGGCGGCCTATAAAGCATGCCAACGAGTTCAAATAGTACGGAATAAGCGCGCAGAGTCCAAGGTCGGTTCGTGGTTGCAACCCATATCGTCGCTGAAGGTCAGTCACCATCGTAAATGTCGGAATCGCTCGCAAGCAGCCCGGCGTGCTTCATAAAATCAAAGCCACCATTTTGGACGTGCCTCACATCCTCTGTGCCGAGATCATCAAGCAGCCGTTTCGATGATAGTCGGGACCAGTTGAGGACGGCGGATGTCCTGATGGCCGCATACGTCGTCCCGGCGAAGAAAAGCGTCCAGCCGCCCCTAAAGAGCCATTCCTGAACTTCGTCCACGAAGTCCCGATCCAAACGCTGGCGGCCCCATAGTCGGCGCAGCGTCAGTTCGGAAAGTCGAACCCGTGTTGTGGAAGCAGGATCTTGGTTTCTAAGTTCAATCAGGCGCAGCAAGACAATCGCGCACTCCTGCGCGCCGAGAAGGCGGGGTAGCTCCATTTTTTTCATTTGGCATATATCGCATAAAAATGTGATATACGCAAGAAAAATATTCGTATATACGCAAAAACCGGGTTTCTGGGATTGAGGTCCCTTGGCCGCGAAATTGTCTCGTGAAAAGTCGGAGTGGCAGGCATGGCGTATGATGCGATTCGAAGGCGAAACGTTCGGGGAGGGCGTTTGAGACCGCCTACATGGGGCGGACCGGTTCGCCCCTCGCCCGCGGCCCAGCGCCGCCGCGACCTCCAAATGGCTCAGGAGGAGACGAAGAGGAAATTTCCGAATCTCGACGCGAAACTTGAAAGGATCGCCAAGAGAATAAGGGAGGCTCGTCTCTCGGGGCGACGGTTCGCTTATAAGGAGCCTCTTCGGGATCTCTACGAGATGGCATACGACTGGAACGAGGCAGACAAGCTAGATGCGCGCATCCGACATGTTGCCAATCTTCGTGGGATTCCGATTCGAGCCAACGCGAACCCGTTCAGCGTTCTTATCAAAGCCTTGCTGGGCCAGAGCGCGGATAGAAAGACAGTAAGTCGCTGGTCGGTTCAGTTGAAAAAAGCGATGGACGATGATGTCGCCCCTAAAGACCTGAATACGCACATCTGATCAGCATCCCGATCAATCTGCATGAGGTAGTTTCGAGAGTTTTGGTGATGTCCTTTCGAGGGACAACCATATGGTGTTGATCGTAGGCGAGCGGACAGTTTGCCTTGCCTGATTCATCGAGCGGCTAAACTAATTCTTGTAAAGAACATTAGCAGCGAGCGAACGTGTTGGTTGCCCAACGTCAGTAGTGGTCTGCCTCATCGGGACGCTCTTCATATGAAAGAGAATTGTTTCCAACGTCCGTTCAAGAGACAATCAGATATGTACTATCAATCTTACAGAGACCGTCTACGTATAATACAAGCCTACGATGAAATGTTGGAAGCGAGGCTGGAGACTTCGAAGGGTTACTTCGTAAACTTTATGTTCAATGAGCTACCCGGTGGTCGGGCGGCAAAATTGCAGCAGATGCGGAAACAAATAGAACGTTTTCATGGTCTCTTGACGAGACATATTGTGCGGAAGCCTGAATCCGACGGTTGGCGTCATCTGCGACCGGTGTTGATTGTTGCGCCGGACCTTCCTGTGCCCAAGCGTGTGAAAACGTCAGGTAGCAGAATTGGCGCGAATGACGGGCTGCATATCAATGGAATTTTGCTTGTGCCGCCGAGGCGGCGTCCCGCGAAAACAAAGAAGGAAGTACCACGAAAGCAGTCGAGACTTCGAATCTCTGTTCGGAAACACCTTCAGGAAAAGCACCGGGTCTTTTTCAATGAGAGCTTAGCAAGGGCACACGTCACGAGGGTCCAGCACGGAACCATGGCCGACTACATGTTCAAGACTGTCAAGAAGGGCTTGGCGGACTGGGACGATGTTCTGATCTTGAACTAATGTCTCCTGAATGGATGGTCCGTGCGTCTTTAACGGAAACGCTAACTCCAGCTTCGATCTTGTAAATGCTCCGGGTGGTCGCGATGGCGTGACCGCCGAATGGAGCATATCGTGAAGTCGAGAATAGACGCATTTGTTGCCGAGATCGCCCGAACCGTCGATTCTAGAATTCTGGCCGACGATTCCAATTTCGCAGGTTTGTGGCGACCTTACCGATCTCACGTGTTGCTTACTCATCTGGTGAGACGCGACGTTGCGAGAATCGAAAAGTGGAGCGGAACCGTTCGTTGGCTGCCCTCTCGTACCCTCGAAAGAAAGTTCGGCGTGAAAGGGCACATCATCCCGGACGAGGTCGAGCGAACCGAACGTCCGTTAGGCATGAATACACTCGCTGACGAGTTTTCAGAATATCTCAGAGCTAACACTGCGTTGGTTGATGAAGTCACATCGTATTTTCTGAGGCGCTTTGCAATGTATGAAAAAGGATTATTCGAGTATCGCGGAAAAAGGGGCGGGAGGTGCCAATTTCGGAGGACTTAGCGCCGCTCCGAGTACTCGGATGAAGCTGGCGATAGCCACGCTAACCCAATCTTGTAAATCCGTAATGATCGACGCAACCGCGCCTGATCAATATGGAGAAAAAAGATGGGTGAATATTCAAAAATCGAATGGTGCGATCATACGTTCAATCCATGGATTGGCTGCCAAAAAGTCTCGCCGGGATGTGACCATTGTTACGCCGAAGCAATGATGGATCACCGATATAAGAGGGTTGAATGGGGCCCGCACGGCGAGCGCCAGCGAACGTCGGAACAAAACTGGAAAAAGCCTATCCAGTGGAACGCGCAGGCCCGCGCATTTACAAA
>NZ_DAHUXJ010000137.1 GCF_027307225.1 Bradyrhizobium sp.
ATTCTAAACCGCACTAGAATCATATAATTGGCTAGTGCTCCTTTGATTCCGAAGTTCGTAAACGTGGAGCCGCAATATGATACGAACTTCGGAATCGGAGCACTAGTTGCGCGCGACGGGAACGAAGGGGGCGACAGGTCCCGCATCGGTCATCACCGGCTTGGTCGTTTCAACCGGCCGGAGATCGCTATCTTTATCCAGCATCTTGTCGAGCGTCTCCTCGATCGACGCCTTGGCTTCATCGGAGCCGGTATCGCGCATGTCATTGTGCTGGAACGAGGTGCGCACCACCGTGATCCCCGCCTTCTTGCAGATATCGTCGCTGGGAACGACGCCCGGATCAGGCTTGAAGACCGGGTCTTTGGAGCGGAACGAAATGATCTTGAAGCGGCCATCGGTCATGAACGGCACGCGCAGATTGTCCAGCGTCACGACCTTCTTGATCTGGTCGGGATAAAGTTTGGCGAAATACATCGAGATGTCGCCGCCATTGGAATGCCCGATCATGGTCAGGTGGTCGTAATCGGCGTTGGGCTGAATCTTCTTCAGCTCGTCGATCGCAAAGCGGATGTTGGCGACGCCCCGGTGATATTGCGGCAGACGCCCCACATAGAGCTCGCCGACCTTGGTCACCAGCGGCGCGTCGGTCGCAAGGTCGTGCTGGATACTCGCCACCATGTAGCCGCGGGCGGCGAAGAGATTTGCGAGGAACGAGTATTCGGTGAACTTCACGGTGTTGCCGTGATTGAGGATCGCCACCGGCAATTTGATCAGGCCGGCATCGGCCTGCAATTCACGGTCGCGGCGAACCGCAAGGTCGACGGCGACCGGCCGTTCGCCGCGCGACGCGTCATAAAACATCATCGTCTCGTGATGGATCGCCCACTTGCTCGCGGTGAAGTAGCCAATCGCGAACACCACGGAGAGCGAGAGCAGAACGGCAATTCCACGTTTCATGTTCGTCCCCTGCAGGACCGCTTCAATTGCCTGAATTTCAGGTCCGGACACGGCTTCACGTTGTCTCAATATAAAATCACGCGGGGGTGACCGAAAGACCAAATGTTGGGCCTCCGTCGCCCGATCGTTGTGCGACGCACCATTCCATCGGCACCGAATACCCGCCGAAACGACACGCCGGACGCGCGAGGAAATCGCCGCGTGGGGATCAAAGGGTGGTTGAGATCTTGGGTAAAGGTTCGGTAAAACAAGGCCCTGGTAAACGGGCGATGACGAGAATCCGCGCAATTGAGCGGAGGCCTGCCGAGCGGGGAAGGCCTTGGCCGCCGGAGTCCGGACCGGATCTCAGGCGCCGATGATGTCGTGAAGCTCCAACGGCTTGTCGACTTGACTGAACCACTCGGCGCGGTTGGCGGCACGGCGTCGGCCGCGCTCGTCGAGCGGCAGCCTGAGCTGGCGCAAGAGGCTCGTGACTTCTTCGCGCGCCGTCACATGCCCGAGGTTCGGCCGCGTACCGAGCGTCTCCTCGTCAAGATCATCGAGCGCGGTCAGGCCGCGCGGGAAAAACTCGCGATACACCACCCGTTCGGCAAAGCCGTCGACCGAACGAAAGCCAAGCCGCAGCGACAATTGCTTCAATCCGTCGGCGACGAGCTGTTTGTTCCGCGAGCCCAGCATCGATAGCCGGTTGCGAACGACGATCCAATCGGTGCTGACGCCGTCGATCTGCCGGCGCTTGCGGCGCGTGTCGCGCACCATCTCGGCATAATGGCTTTCGCCGGTGACCGAATAGGTCTCGGGGTCGACGGTTCCCAGAACGTCGAAATCGAGAAAACTGTCATTGATCGGGGTGACCAGCGTGTCGGCCATCGAGTGCGCTAGACGCATCAGGTAGCTGTCGGAACCCGGCGTATCGATCACGATGAAATCGAAGCTGTGTTCGACCGCCCTCACCGATTCCTCGAACTGCTCGAATTCGGTGATCTCGTTTTCGGCGATCAGCATCGTCTGGCCGAGCTTGATGCATCGATGCACCGGCATTTCGAGATCAAGACCGGTCCGATTCGCCCATGCGCGGCGGTTATTGATATAGCGGGTGAAGCTTTGCTGGCGGCAATCGAGGTCGATGGTGGCGACCCGCTGGCCGGCCTTCAGCAAAGCAACGGCAACATGGAGGGCCGTGGTAGACTTGCCCGAGCCGCCTTTTTCGTTGCCCAGCACGACGACATGAGCCGAGCCGGACTGACCCTGACTAGTCTGCAGCAACATGCATTTGATCCCCTTTGCGCATCTTCAAGTCACGCGCAAGCGCGGTCAAGTTAAATGCGCAAACCTCATCGCAAATCAAAGTATCGCCAACCTTAACGGCGAATCACGCGCGGCTTCGCTGTCAGAAAAAATTTTTGCGAAGTGTCTATCGCGCCGATGCCGGCCGGGTCTTGCCGCGCCTGGCGGCTGGCCGCAGAGCTTCCAGTGGAGTGGATTTGACATTCGCTACCCCTCAGCCGAGCATTCGAAATGCGAATGTCAAATCCAAAAACTCCACCAGGAACCCATATTTGCCAGTGGTCCTTTGATTCTGACATTTGCAAAAGTGCCTACCGCGGCGGGATGCAAATGTTAGAATCGGACCACTAATGCCCACTTTCCGAAGTTCGTGCTCCATCGCAGCGTCCACCTTCACGAACTTCGGAAAATCATGGGCTACTCATAAACTTATTGATTCTAGTACCGCTTTATCGATCTGAAGTCCCTGATCGAATTCGCCGCTTGTGGTGCAGGGACTTCAGATCGGCGGTACTAGAGTCAGACGTTGCCCGATCCCGCCGTGCCCCTCATTTCGACACCCGCCCGACAAGATTGAGACCCAATGCCTTCACGCCCCATGATCGCCCGTAATATCCCCGCGCTGCGTCGCGCGCTCGATGGTCTTCGTGCAAGAAAAGCCTCGGTCGCACTGGTGCCGACCATGGGCGCCCTCCATGACGGGCACGTGTCGCTGGTTCGCCTGGCCAAGCGGCGCGCCCGTAAGGTAGTGGTGTCGCTCTTCGTGAACCCGACTCAATTCGCCCCGACCGAGGACTTCGGATCTTATCCGCGAACCTGGAAGGCCGATCTTGCCAGGCTGACGGCCGAGGGTGTCGACCTGATCTGGAATCCCGACGTCAGGGTGATGTACCCGGACGGTTTTGCGAGCCGTATTATTACGGATGGGCCCGCGACGGTCGGCCTTGAGGATCGTTTCCGGCCCCATTTCTTCGGCGGAGTCGCCACCGTCGTCGGCAAGTTGTTCACGCAATGCCGGCCCGACATGGCCATCTTCGGGGAAAAGGACTTTCAGCAATTGCGGGTGGTGTCGCAGATGGCCGCCGACCTCGACCTCGGCGTCAAGGTGATCGGTTCCAAAACCGTGCGCGAGCGCGACGGGCTCGCGATGTCGTCGCGCAACGTCTACCTGTCGGCGGAAGAACGCCGCGCCGCCCCGGTTCTGTTCAAGGCCATGAAGGAAACGGCGCAGCGCCTGCGTGCCGGCGAGGAGGTCCAGGCCCCACAGGCCAGCGCCGTCGAGACCATCACCGCCGCCGGCTTCGCGGTGGATTATTTCGAGACGAGACACGCCGAAACGCTTCAGCCGGTCATGTCGATCAAGGATGGGCCGCTGCGTATCCTGGTGGCCGCCAAGATCGGAACAACCCGCCTGATCGACAATATCGCCGTGTGAGGCTATTGCTAGAGCAGCCCGAGATCGCGCAATTCGCGGCGCATGGGCTCGGGCATGGCCGCAACGCCCGATGCCGCCGATCGCGTGAGATCGGGCGGCGCGCCGTCTGCCTCGAAGTACCGCCATCCCTGGAACGGGCGCATTGGACGCGGTGAAACCGAAATGACTTTCGGCTGCATCACCAGCCGACAGCGGCCGATGCCGTCTTTATCGCGAAAAGGCTCGATGCCAATCAGTTTTTCGCGCGCGGCGATTTCGCCACGGATGACCCAGTAGAGCGAGCCTCCGGCGAGGATCTCCTCCACGCGCTTGGGCGTCATTCGCGTGACGTGAATATGATGGGGCGGCTGGTTCTTCTTTTTGGCGGTCTTGATGCGTTCGGCAACCCACTCCCTGAGGTCCTTCACGGAGTCGCAGCCAACGCAAAGCTTGATCAGATGAAGCGGCATCGCGCCGGTCGCCTAAACACTGGTGGAGTGGATTTGACATTCGCTACCCGCCTTGCCGCAGGTTCGTCAAGCCGATGTCGAATCCACAAATCCGAAACTCCACTGGAAAGATATTTTGCGACGAAATCGATGGGGACTTCAGGTCGCGGCGGCAATCAATTGGGGGAAGCAGCCGGCGCTAACGCTGTGGGCGCCAAAGACGTCGCCGGAGCCGGCGTATGGGCCGGTCTCGGCGTCGCCTGCCTCTTGGCCACCGCGGTCGACGATGCCGCCGGCCGTGGCGATGCCGTCGGCCGAGGCGAGGGCTCGGCCGCCGAAGTGTGCGAGGTCGTCGTGGGCTCCGGTGTCATGATGCTCACGGGCGGCGTCGAAGCAGCGCTCGGAAATTCGGCATTGGTCGGCCGGCCGGTCGGCACCCCCGGAATAAGAGCTGCGACCGGCGGGACGGCGGGCACCGCCGGCGCCGCGTTCCAGGTGATCGAATAGCGGCCGACCAGGCCGTCATAGGTCCGTTCTTCGATATTCGACGAGACCCGTCTCCGATCGGTCAGCGATTTGAACGCGGCACAGTCCGACGGCGTGCAATGGTCGCGTACGACCATCACTTGGGCCATCAGCCCATACCGATCATGCTCGACGGCGTGGCGTAGGGCCTCGATCTCCGGCGTCATGTTCTTGTCGGCCGTCGCGACATCGCCGAAGCTGGTCAGGCGGGTGATTTGACGGGCCGCATAGGCCAGTGCTGCGGCGGTGGACTCGGGCGAGCCGAACACCGCCTTTTCGCAAGCGGTCAGAACTGTCTCGCCAGCGAGATCGTCGACACAGGCGAGCGTCGGCAGGCTCGACGTCGCAATTGGAGAAGCGCGGTCGTCCTCCGCCGCGCCGCCAGCGCTGAAGCCAAAGCCGCGGGCGGTTGCGGCAAGAGCAACCCCGACGGCAAGCAGTGTGATAACTGTCAGCGCGCCGTTCGCCACCGACTTCTCGGCCCGCAGCAGCGTGATCAGGACGATAAAGGCGAAAAATCCGGCTGCGGCCACCGTCAGCCACATCGGAAATGCAGGCGAACGCCACAACTGATCGAGCGTGTTGGCCGAGGCCGAATTCATGCGCGGCGTCCCTTAATTCGGCAAAGGCGCATTCGGCATTCGCGAGTTTACGAATCCAATGGCATCAGCAAGACAGCTGACATAGCTCTGCCCTGGAAATCCGCACGACGCATACCGTTACGTTGCGGGCTTCCAAACCGTCACACCAGCTCGGCCGCCAAGCTATTTCTGCGAACCCGGCCTTTTGACGGCGGACGAAGCGGAACTCGCTTCATCACACGCAGCGTCACATCAAGAAAGTACGAGCTGACTTTCCTTGGCCACGCGTTCGAAAGCTTCGGTGGAGCTTTTGATCCGGTATTGGCAATCGTCACCATCGGTCGGAAGCAGGCGGATCACTTCGTAGGTCCCGCTCGCAGCCGGACGTGCAACGTTGCTGGCGGTAAAATAGACGGTCTCTCCAACCTTATATTTATGTGTCAACGCCCATCTCCATCACGCATGGCGCCGGCGCTCACCCAAGGTCCCACTTGCGTCGCCGACTGAAACAAACAGCGGCTGTATAGCACGCGGCCAAACTTTTTGGCCAGCGCGATCCGCACATGACAACACGTTAATTTTGCAGGCTTTTCAGTTAGATAAATGGCCGACCGGGGCCCTTCTGGCGGGCCGAAATAGCCGGTCGGATCTGGCAAACGCCCTGCACTAAGACCAGAAGTTCAGGCAAGCACATATTACCGCCGGGCGTTGTAGCCCGACGGCCAAATAATACCTTTTTTCGAAATCAGGCCGTATGGGGCAGCTTCCCGTCGGGGCTCGCCTGATCGACGGCCTTCGGCAACTGCTGCGCCAGGATCTGGGAGATCTGATCGACCGGGATGTTGTACCGGGCGGCGAGCTGGCGGACCGTGTCGCTGCCCAGCACCTGCTGTAACTGCTCCGCCGTGATCGGCAGGTTCTGTCCATTGCCGATCCAGGACTTCACCTGGTCACCGAGGCCTGCCTGCTGCAATTTGGCAACGATGGCGTTGAGACCACCCTGCCCGCCGTTGCCCAGCACTTCGCCCAGCACGGTCGGCAGCACGGAGGCCTCGAGCTGGCCAAGCGCGCCTTTGAAGGCCGGTGAATTTTCCAATGAATCGAGAATGCCCATGGTCGAACCCTCTTGGGTTAGGTGGCGAAGGTGGGTTAGGTGGCGAAGCTGGTTCGCTGATTTCAGACCCGTTTGCCGGTTCCGGTCAAGCGCCGAATCCGACGGACAAAAGCGGCGTCGGCCGTCGCAGAACTCACCTGAACGGGCAGAACTCACCTGAACGGCCAGTCACAAATCCATCATATCGAAGCGAGGGCAGGTCCGTGTCAGCTGGTCCGGGACGGAGGTGCCGCCTCTACGTCCGGCGCTTTCGGGCTGGCGTCACTTGAGGATGTCATCTCATCGGCCTGCGATTTGAGGCTGGCGGCTTTTTCGACGAGCAATGCTGCCAATTCAGGGTTCCCTGTTGCGCGGGCGAAACTCAAAAGTGCCATCGCCTGACGCGACAAATACCCTCTTCCGACCATCGTGCACCCCCAATAAGAATATGCGCTGCTAACGCTTGGGGGAGCATTCGGTTTCACAGAAAGTGCAAAACTGAACGCGAATGGTTCCCGGAGAAAGTGGAAAAATCGCTTGGAACCAGACGCGAATCGGCTTCCAGCGGTTCAAATCAAACGATCAGGGCGTCTCGAACTTCTCGATGATGATCGTCTCGGCAAGACCAGCCTTGGTCCATTCTGCAAAAGCCGGCAGCGCCATCATTGCGTCCATGTAGGCTCGCGTCTCTTTCGCGACCTCTATAGCGTAGGTGCGGAAGCGATGGACCACGGGCGCGAACATGGCGTCCGCCGCACTGAAAGCGCCGAATAGAAACGGCCCGGACTGCCCATAGCGTTGACGGCACTCGGCCCAGATCTGCTCGACCCGCGCGATGTTGGCACGCGCATCGGCTGACAGTTCGATCGCGCGAACGGGCCGATGCAGATTCATGCCGCATTCATTGCGGAGCGCCGCAAAACCGGAATGCATCTCGGCGGAAACCGAACGCGCGTGGGCGCGCTGCGCAGGATGTTCTGGCCATAGCCGCTTTTCCGGAAAGCGCTCGGCGACGTATTCGATGATCGCAAGCGAATCCCAGACGGTGACTTCGCCATCGACCAGGATCGGCACCTTGCCCGCGCGGGACACGTCCAGAATTCGCTGCTTGTCGGCCGCGCCCGTGTAGAGCGGGACGAATACCTCGTCGAACGGAATGTTGTTGGCGCGGAGCGCCAGCCATGGCCGCATCGACCACGACGAATAGTTCTTGTTGCCGATGACGAGCTTTAAAGTCATTTCAAGAGCTCCGATTCCGAAGTTCGCATGATATCGCAGCGACCTCTGATGCGAACTTCGGAATTAAAGGAGCTCTAGTACCTATTTGATTCTAGTGCGGCTTTGAATTTGAAGTTCCTATGACGAACTTGCAGCGACACTGATAGGAACTTCAAATTCGCCGCACTAGTCTACTCCTGACGGTTGCAGTGTGCCGTCCCGGCTTGTGCAGCGAATTTGAGGTACCAAGCGTGACCGCCCGTTGCTGTCATCGAGCCAGCATGGCAGCATCCCCACCGCATTCAAAGGGGCATGTATGCGCGTCTATCTCGTCGATATCCTCGCGGTCGGTTTTTTTATTCTGGAATGGGCCGTTTATGCGATCACGCT
>NZ_DAHUXJ010000143.1 GCF_027307225.1 Bradyrhizobium sp.
CGGCGTGCTCGTGATGTGTGAAGTCATGATGCCTGATGGCAAGACGCCACATCCGACCAACAAGCGCGCTACCATTCTTGATGATCCGGATGCCTGGTTCGGCTTCGAGCAGGAATATTTCTTCTACAAGGACGGCCGCCCGCTCGGCTTCCCAGAATATGGCTATCCCGCGCCGCAAGGCCCGTACTACACCGGCGTCGGCTACAAATTCGTAGGCGACATCGCGCGCAAGCTGGTCGAAGAACATCTCGACCTCTGTCTTGCGGCCGGCATCAACCACGAGGGCATCAACGCCGAAGTCGCCAAGGGCCAGTGGGAATTCCAGATCTTTGGCAAGGGCTCGAGAACCTGCGCCGACCAGATGTGGATCGCCCGCTATCTGTTGCTGCGCCTGACCGAAAAGTACGGCATCGACATCGAATTCCACTGCAAGCCGCTCGGTGACACCGACTGGAACGGCTCGGGAATGCACTGCAACTTCTCGACCAAACACATGCGCGAAGTCGGCGGCAAGGACTACTTCGAGAAGCTGATGGATGCCTTCAAGGCCAACCGCGCCGATCACATCGCTATCTACGGCCCGGACAACCACATGCGCTTGACCGGCAAGCACGAGACCGCTTCGATCGACACGTTCAGCTGGGGTGTCGCCGACCGTGGCGCTTCGATCCGCGTGCCGCACTCCTTCGTCAACAACAACTACAAGGGCTATCTGGAAGATCGCCGCCCGAATTCGCAAGGCGACCCCTACCAGATCGCTTCGCAGGTGCTGAAGACCGTGGCCACCGTTCCGACCGGCGCGAAGGCCGCGGCCTAAGTCACGTAGGCCGCGCCTGCGGCGAACAGCGTCGTTGGGCTCGACCTCCAGCATGATCCGTCAGGGCATATGCTCTGGCGGATCATTGCGTTTTGAAGGTGCATTCGCCGTGCTAGTGCGGTGAATTTGAAGTTCCTATCAGTTTCACGGCAAATCTCGTCATAGGAACTTCAAATTCTAAACCGCACTAGAATCATATGATTGGCTAGTGCTCCTTTGATTCCGAAGTTCGTAAACGTGGAGCCGCAAAATGATACGAACTTCGGAATCGGAGCACTAGAAGCCTCCGCTGCCTTTGGGAGATCGGTGAATGGAAAATTCGGTACGGGTATTATCGACGCTCGCGCTGGCCGGCGCGGTTCGCGCCTTGGCAGAACAATATCGAGCGAAAAGCGGGGCGCGCATTGACGCCGACTTTGCGCCGACCGTGCGGCTGCTCGAGCGATTGAAGGGGGGCGAGACCGCCGACGTACTGATCCTGACCGACGAGGGGCTTGCGGGCCTGGTGTCGGCAGGAACGGTGTTGGGGGAGAGCCGCGTCGATCTTGCGCGTTCCTGGGTTGGCCTTGCCGTCGCCGCTGGCCAGCCGCACCCCGACATTTCGACGGAAGCCGCACTTCGCGTGACGCTGCTCGCGGCGCGCTCGGTCGCTTATTCCAGGCTAGGCGCCAGCGGCATTTTCTTCGCGCAGTTGATCGCGAGGATGGGCATCGAGAAAGAGATCAACGCGCGCGCCACCATCAGTCCCATGGGCTTTACGGCCGAGCGCATCGTCACCGGCGAAGCTGATGTCGCGGCGCGTCGGATCTGCTGTTGAAGTTTCTTGCTTCTGCTGAGGCAACGCCGGCGCTGCTGGAATCCGGGCTGGAGCGGCTGGCGTAGGTGCGTACGGAACGAACCCGCCGCTCACGTGATTGGTGGAACATAGCCCACCACGTCGGGGATCGAGCGATGATCCGGAAGCTGAAGTCCGGCGAGTACCGCCTCTATTCACGAAAAGTGAATCCGAAAACCGGCCGGCGCCGCAATCTCGGTACCTTCAGGTCGCGAGCGGCCGCCGAAAAACATGAACGTGCAGTACAATATTTCAAGCGGCATTGACGGTGTGGACGAAGTCCGGATGGCTTCGCTGCCGCTCGTTATGCCGGCAGAGAAAACTCAGCGCGTCGTGGTTTGACCGACCGGGTGATGGCTCGCAGATCTGGCGCGGTGCACGGGCGCGGGCGCCGTCTCGACGCCTTCATGGCAGGCCATCTGGACCCAGGAGCCATCCGGCCCCTTCTGATAGGCTTGGCACCCGGCGGAGGATGGTTCCTCGCCGGTCGCTTTGGCAGCGGCATCAACGTGTGAATTGGGGCTCGATCCGGTGGCGAACGCAGGCGGGGCGATCGCAGCCAACACGGCGATCGAACCAGCGAAGATCGATTGAGCGATCCTCATTGGGCACGTCTCCGAATGGATTGAAATCACATCGCATGGAATAAGAAACAATTGGGCGATTTTTGGCCAGATGGCGCCGTTTAAGCCTTTTGGCTAAGGCGCTGGCTGACTGATTTTGGCGCGTTCTTAACAAAAAGAAAATGGCGCCCCCGCATTTGCGCGGGCGACGCCTGAAGGTGGGCTTTACCAGCCAGGGAGAAACCGAAAGAGAAGTTCGACGCAAACCTACGAAAACTTGACTCAGCTCACAGATGCTCGCCGTGCTGCTTGGCGCGACATGCGGGGCCGGGACCGCGCATGTAGTGAAGTTCGGGCCGGTAGGGATCGCCCGCCTTCTGAAGCAGGCGTTGGCAACCCTCGACAAGTACGGAAAGGCGAGAAGCGAACAGCGTGACCAGCATGGCAGCCTCTCAATTTGCTTTGCCGAGGACCGACGTGAACGGCATGGCGAAGATCTCGTCGCCGAAGTCGTCGCTGGCATGCAGCGTCCAGCCGCGCCAGTCTTCCCCCGACGGCGCCGTCACCAGCGACCGCACAACGCTCGTGGCTTGTTGCATGGCTTCGGTCAGGTCGCTCACCGCGGCCAGACGACGATCGAACCAGATGCCGTCATCGTTCGAACAGTGAAAGAAGAGCTGAGCCATGTTCCGTCTCCTCGAAGGAAACCGTGATGCATGGTTGGATAGCAGCAGCGCGCGAGTCGGAAAATCCGGATGATTCCCGGGGTGAAACTACGGGGAATTCAGGCAATTTTCTTCAATCACTGCTTGCCTGTGACTTTCGCGGCAGGCGCAACCGATTCCACTGACTCAACTATTTCGATTTTGCGCGAAACGGGGCTTTTTTCGCTGTCATGCGAGGCTTGGCCCGGCGATCCACGACATTGTCAGGGCAAGAACGAAAGAACGACGCGGATCGCCGGCCAAGCCCGGTGATGACGGAAGGTGACAAAAGAAGCACACTCCGGAAAATTCACGCGCTCGTTACGCTCTCTCGCGCTGGAATGACAGTGTTAGCCACACCGCGCCGCGCGCGGGTGTGGCGGCCTTCGTTGGCCCGGTCTCCCAGGCACGCCGGTGCGCTTGCGCCTCAGAACGCCGGGCGGGCGATGTGCCAGAGATTGGCGTTGTCGTAGCCGTTGATGTCGCCAGGCGCCTTGTCGTATTGCGAGGTATAAAGCGGACGATAGCGATAGGCCCACATCTTGCTGCCGTCGTTGCGAATGATGACCGTGAAATCGCCCTTGGCCTTGGCATCGTCGGACGCAATCAGCGGCCTCCAGCGCTCGGCGCATTTGCCGTCGCAGGTCGACGTGTGGCCTGAGGTGTCGCGGTCGAACGTATAGAGCGTCATGCCGTTCAGATCGACGAAGATCGAGCCTTTCCGGGTCTGCGCAACCTTCACGGGAAACAGCGGAGTTTCCTTTTTCGGCGGGGCTTTGGGCTCTTCGCCATGGGCCAGCGCATTCTGGACCGAGAGCAAAAGCGCTACGGCCGTCGCCACAAGTCTGAGCATTCTGCCCCCGCAGGCAATAAGGTAAATCGCGCATTAACGCGCCTAATCGCCGGCGACGTTACGTCGCGAAGGTTAGCGGTGTGTTTCGCTTCCGTGCGGCGAAAAGTCCTCGCTTTCGGGAAGGTGAGGCGCGCGCTGCCACGCTATTTCTTCTGCCGCCGCCCTTGTTCGCCCAGGAGATCGTCGAGCTCCTTGCTCTGGTCCTCGATCCGGTTCGCCAGCCGCTCTTCGTTCGCAGCACCTGATTGGGCGGCCGCCTGTTCGGTGAGCTGGCGCAGGTTATCGCGCAGCACCGCGATGCGGTTGGCGATCTCGCCATCGGAAAGCCGGCTGAAGTCGGTCATGCGGACGAGCCCCCTTAGAGACAAGCTCTAACACATCACGATGTTAGCGGAAGAAGCCGTTGTCATCCATAGCCACGATAAGGTGCGACGCAGCGGCGGTGTGCTGAGTGCACCGGGGAACACAACCCCATCCCGCAAGTTTTTCTCGGTGACTCCGGCGCTTTCGTGTGCCGCGGCCAGCCCACCGCCATAGCGCGTCCAAGACGCGCGCAAACGCGCGTGTGGCGCTGCGCGGCATCCGGGGAAAGCGGCCCGTCAGGCAAACCAGGTCGCCCTGCCAGCCCGGCTCACTTCGCCACCGTCACCCATCGCTCCGTTGCTGCGATCGCGGCAGCATAGAGGCCGTCGGTCGGCTGTCCGCGGTGCAGCGCCTTGCCGACTTCGCAGATCGCAAGAAAGGCGGCCGCGCGCGCCTCCTGTATTTCGAGGCTCTGCCCGTCACCGCCTTGAACGAGCGGAATGAGACCGTTCAAAATCGGCAACGCCTCAGGAGCCGGCTTCGCCGCGGCCTGCTTCAGCGCATCGAGGACCTGACGTGCATTTTCGCGTTCACTCATGGAGCCCTCCCTCAATAAACCGGCTCGCCCGGCGCGACCTCGCTGCGCGGGGTGAGCACGATCACGTTGCCGTCGCTATTCCTGGCACCGAGGATCAAAAGCTCGGAGGTGAATCCGGCGACGTTCTTCGGCGCAAAGTTGCACACGCACACCACAAGCGTACCGATCAGGGCGGCCGGTTCGTAATTGGTGATCTGCGCACTTGACCACATGGTGCGCTCCGCGCCGACATCGACGCCGACTTTCCAGGACGGATTGCGTGCACGCGGAAACGGCTGCACGTCCACGACCTTGCCGATGCGGATATCGAGGCGGGAAAAATCATCGTAGGTGATTTGGGTTTTGAGAGGCGTCATATCGTGGGCTCGGTATGGGATGAGGCGCGCGGCCAATAGAGGATTGTCACCAGCGCGCCGGAGACGATCAGGAGATACACATTGAAGGCGTAGGCGGAGAACGTTGCTTCCTGGACCGAGAGGAGGCCGAGGATCATTCCGATCAACGCCAGCAGATACGCCGGCCGGTCCTCGGTTTCAGGCGCCAGCCACGCTTTCCGCACGGTCGGCAACGCCGCGGCGGCATCGCCGAGGATGGAAAGCACGATGGCGGTGACGGGATCGCCGGTCATGGCCCAGAGCGCGAGCGCCGCCAGCGCGCAGGTGCCGCAGACATAATCGAACGGCCCGAGCCGCCACGAGCCTTTGTGGACGACGAAAGAGGCAATCACGACACAGCCCGGGCTGAGGCCGACGGACATCACCACCAGCGTCGAGATCCCGACGCCGGAGCGCAGTTGCGCCGCGCCCGCGATCAGCGGCACGAACGCCCACAGCAACCAGGTGACGCGGTTCGGCGTCGCTTCGCCCTTCAGGATGGCGCGGACGTAACTGAGGCCGCCCACGAAATTGATGACGGCGCCGGCAATCGCGAAGGAGGCGTGCATGAGGCCCACGCTGCCATCTATCGCGGCAGGCGACAACCGCGGAGGGGTCTCGTGTCCCGGACGCGGCGCGGCATGCTCCCGGCGATGCAAAGCATCGTCCGGTATGACGCGATGCAGATCCGGGGCCTATGACTTGATCACGGGGGATGATGGACCCCGGATAAGCAGCGCAACGCTTCGTGCTGCGCGGCATCCGGGAAACGGAACTGTCATTCCGGGGCGCGTCGAAGATGCGAGCCCGGAATCTCGAGATTCCGGGTCTGGTGCTAACGCACCATCCCGGAATGACGACGATGAGGCTGTATTACTACTATTCCGCGGCGGAAAGGCGAACGACCTGCCGGCCGTTGTTCAGCGCCTTGAGCTCTTTCACGTAGTTCTCAGGCCGCGTCCAGCGCGAGGGCGTTTTCAGTCCCATGAACTCGGCGATGTCGCCGATGAAGCTCGTGCAGTTGGAGATCTCGGCGCTCCACACCGGCGAGCTCTCTTTCAGATGCTTGATGTAGGCGAACACGCGCTTGCCGTCGGCCTCGTTCAGATACACCCGGTAATGCGCGGTGAGATATTCCGGATCGAGATCGCCATAGCTGGCCCCGGTCTCCGACGGCACCCAGGTGATGTAGCCAAGGATGTACCGATCGACGTCACCCGCCGGTGTCAGGCCGGCGACATCGACGGTCCGCTCGCCGGTCTTGCCATACCAGACGAAAGCGTGTCCCCAGCTCGCGGCGGTGCGCGCGCGGAAATCGACGTAGTAGGGGCCTTTGGCGGAAGCCGCCGGCTTTCGCGCTGCGGTCTTGATTGAAGCGGCGTCAGCCGGCGTCTCGATCGAGGCGACCTTGGCGTCAGCGGCGCGCGCCTGCCTCTCAGTGACCGACGCGGCGTGAGCCACGCCTGAAAATCCGATTCCCGCTGCGCCGAGGCCCGCAAACAGGCACAGCGTCAAGTGGCTCAGCCTCTTGGTCATACTGGCTGCCTTTCACTAACACGTAGCGCAGACGCAAGATGCGTCTGCGCTTTTCATCTGGCCAATCTTTGGCCTCGTATCAGTAGCGGGCGACGACCGGGGACTTGCCGACCGGCGATTTTCCGACTGGGGACTTGCCGATCGGCATCTTGCCGACCGCGGGAGCCTCGGAATAGGCCGGCGCGGGCTGCCGGTGCGGAAGAAGGTCGGCTGCGGAAGCCGCAGTCATGAAGGCAAACACGGCCCCGGTTGCAATCAGAACTTTCACCACGAAACATCTCCTTAAAGTCGTTGGCAGGAACTTAACGTTGCCGAAGCTCCGCCAAGCAGGTCCAAGGTGAAGCGCCGGAATGGGTTAACAATGCGGCGGAGTCGCCGCTGGTACAATAACCGCAGCCCCCGCGTTCATAAAATCGCTGGAGTGTTGCGGATCGGCCGCAGTCACCCGCATCACTTTTGCGCGAATTCCGCAGGAAATCTCGCTATTTAATGGGGTTCCCGGTGTGGGATTTGTGCACCCGATCAAATGATGAGCTTTTCAGGCCAGCAGCGACGACATCGCGGGCGCTTGCACTCGTCGTCTCGCTCATCACGCGCTGAGGTTCCTAGTCCGCATCATCGGCCGCAAGCCGCACGAATCGGCGCTTCAACGCATCGACGTGAGCGACATAGGCCGCGACGAGATGATCGCCGCAATGCTCGCCGGCCAGCATCTGAAAATGACGGCGTGCGAAAGCAATCGCGGGGCCCGCGCCGCAGAGATGGATGAAGGCCGCGAGATCCTGCTTTTGGCTCGCGCTCGGCGTCACGTCGCCCATGCGGGCGAGAACCGCGGCGACATGGCGGTCCAGATAAATCGACGTCAGCTCGATGGCGTGGCTCGGGATCGTGCGGATGTAGAGGCTCGCAAATCCGCAGCCGGACTCCGCGACCGCATTGCCCCGGATACAGAACCGCGCAGCCTCGGAGTAAACGCCATCGATCGTCTGGTAGAGGCCGACGGCGCTGGAGGCGGGCGCGTAGATCGCGAACGGATTGAGGCTCAGCCGCCAGCGCCAGTAGGTGCGCGCCACCGGATTGCCTGAACTCTCGACCTGCGCCAGCGCGGCCAATAGTTCGGGCGGGATCGTGGGGGTGGAATAGGCGCGAAACAGCCCCCCGTATTCCCGCCACGTCTCAGCCGGCTCCTTGTCGAGCGCGTGGCCGACGAAGAAGAACAACTCCGTCGGCTTGCGGATCACCTGATAGAGGAGGTTCGCGAGCGCGAGGACCGGAAGCAGCATCGCGACGCTGCCCGCGATCCGAACCATCCGCGGTGCTCGCGCGAGCTTCCTCCGCGCCCATCGTGCGCTACGGCGCCAGCGGCGAAGGCGAGGCAGGAGACGTTTGATTTTTGCGGGCATACGGCTGGTGGGAGGAGGATGGGCGGTTCGTAGGATGGGTAGAGCGCCAGCGATACCCATCGCACGTCTGTCCGTCCACGCATTTGCCTGCAAAAGGTAGATGGGTTTCGCAAACGCTCAACCCATCCTACGCGCTCGATTTGGTCATGTCGCCGCGCCCGGCGAGCAAGCCGGTAATCGAAATGTCCTCGTCGATCGCATCCCAATGCAGGCCGACGCGGCTGATTTCGACCTGCTCACGTTCGGCCAGGGTTGCCCGCAGCAAACGGGGACGACGCAAGTGGCACGCCGAGCGTTCGCCGGTCGGTCAAGTCGACCCACATAGTGTGTTCGTCAAAGCGAACATTAGCTGCCGAAATGCTCATGCCAGGCTTTCAGAATGAGTTCGCGGCTTTCCGCGACCGTTTTCAGGATAGTGCGCAAGCCGCTCTGGCGGAACACGACGGGCATGTTAACTCCGAGCGGCTTGCCTATGCTGTTCAGCTACACCCCGTCGTCGATCCGCACGTGTCGCACTTCATGCAGGTGCCGTTGCGCACGAGGGTAAAGTTGCCGCACTCCGAGCACATCTCGCCCTCGTAGCCTTTTGCCTTGGCTTCGGCGCGACGCTCGGCCTTGGAGGGGGCGGCGGCCTGAGCTGCACCCGCCTTGCTCCACTGCATCGCCTCGAGCTTCTCCGTTGGCGAGAGGTCGTGTTGCGCTTCCTGCTTCCGCGCGACCGCGCCCTCGAGGGTGTCCGCGAGGCGGTGAGCGCCTCCCGGTGACAGCGCCGTCACCTTGCTGCCGCCCGATGGCGCGGAGTCCGAGCCCTGGCTGACCGCGGCAGAGCCGCCGCGCATCACCAGGAGATTGTCGGTCCTGGAACGCGTCAGCCCCTTGGAGAGATATTTGGTCGCCTGCTGGCTGTTGCTCTCGGGCTCCTTGCCTTCCTCGACGCCCTTGCCGAGCGCATCGAAACCGCTCTCGTTGGGATCGACATGGGCGAGGTCGAAGCGCGACATGTAGCTCACCGCGAGCTCGCGGAAGACATAGTCGAGGATCGAGGTCGCGTACTTGATGGAGTCATTGCCCTGCACCGGGCCCGCGGGCTCAAACCGGGTGAAGGTGAAGGCATCGACATATTCGTCGAGCGGCACGCCATATTGCAGGCCGAGCGAGACCGCGATCGCGAAGTTGTTGATGAAGGAGCGCAGTGCGGCGCCTTCCTTGTGCATGTCGATGAAGATCTCGCCGAGGCGGCCGTCGTCATATTCGCCGGTGCGCAAGTACACCTTGTGGCCGCCGACCACCGCCTTCTGAGTGTAGCCCTTGCGGCGATCCGGCATCTTCTCGCGCTCGCGCATCACGATGATGCGTTCGACGAGCTTCTCTACGATCTTCTCCGACACCTGCGTGGCGCGCGCCGCCATCGGCTTGTCGTAGAGTTGCTCGACCGCATCGTCTTCGTCCTCATCGTCAGAGATGAGCTGCGAGTTGAGCGGCTGCGACAGCTTGGAGCCGTCGCGGTAAAGCGCGTTGGCCTTCAGCGCCAGCTTCCAGGAGAGCAGGTAAGCGGACTTGCAGTCCTCGACGGTGGCGTCGTTCGGCATGTTGATGGTCTTGCTGATCGCGCCGGAAATGAACGGCTGCGACGCCGCCATCATGCGGATGTGGCTCTCGACCGAGAGATAGCGCTTGCCGATCTTGCCGCAGGGATTGGCGCAGTCGAACACGGGATAGTGTTCGGCCTTCAAATGCGGGGCGCCTTCCACCGTCATCGCGCCACAGATGTGCACGTTGGCGGCCTCGATCTCGCGCCTGGTGAAACCAAGCGAGGCGAGCAGGTCGAAATTCGGAGCTGCGATCGCCTCCGGCCCGATGCCGAGCTGGTCGCGGATGAAGTCCTCGCCAAACGTCCACTTGTTGAAGGCGAACTTGATGTCGAACGCGGTGGGCAACGCCTTCTCGACTTTGGCTATTGCTTCGTCGGTAAAGCCTTTGGTCCGCAGCGTGGAGGCGTTGATGCCGGGGGCGTTGGAGAGCGAGCCGTGACCGACCGCATAGGCCTCGATCTCGGCGATCTCGCTTTCGCGGTAGCCGAGCGCGCGCAAGGCCGCCGGCACCGCCTGGTTGATGATCTTGAAGTAGCCGCCGCCGGCGAGCTTCTTGAACTTCACCAGCGCAAAGTCAGGCTCGATGCCGGTGGTGTCGCAATCCATGACGAGGCCAATGGTGCCGGTGGGGGCGATGCAGGTGGCCTGCGCGTTGCGGTAGCCGTATTTCTCGCCCAGCATCAGCGCGTTGTCCCAGGCTTTCTTGGCGGCCTTGACCATGCCCTGATCGCGGCAGTTTTCGATGTCGAGCGGTACCGGCAGGATGGAAAGCTCTTCATAGCCGGAGGTCTCGCCGCGCGCGGCGCGGGCGTGGTTGCGGATGACGCGCATCATGTGCGGACGGTTCTTTTCGTAGCCGTCGAAGGCCCCGAGCTCCTTGGCCATTTCGGCCGAGGTCGCGTAGGCGACGCCGGTCATGATGGCGGACAGCGCGCCGCACAGCGCGCGGCCTTCCTTTGAGTCATAGGACAGGCCGATGGTCATCAGGAGGCCGCCGATATTGGCAAAGCCGAGGCCGAGCGTGCGGAATTCGTAGGACAATTCCGCGATCGCCTTCGACGGGAACTGGGTCATCATCACCGAGATCTCGAGCACCACGGTCCACAGC
>NZ_DAHUXJ010000147.1 GCF_027307225.1 Bradyrhizobium sp.
ATAGAGAAGCGGCACTAGAATCATTAAGGTTTGCTAGTGCCCATAACTTTCCGAAGTTCGTGAAAGGTGCGGGCTGAGCTGCTGTAACACGAACTTCGGAAAGTGGGCACTAGGGGTTTGACCTTTTGACTTGGCGGTGGCTTGCTGAAGGTGGGCCAACCAAAAAGAAGCTTGACGATGGAAACGACCTACGAAATCCACGCACTCCGCTATGCGACGATGTCGCCGCGCACGCCTCACATGAACTACATCACACCGGACCCGCACGAGACCGCGGCGTCTGATCTCGACTATTTCGTCTGGCTGGTCCAGCGGGCCGGCCGCAACATCCTCGTCGATACCGGATTCAATGCGGAAGAAGCAGCGGTGCGAAGCCGCAGGCTCACGCTCAACCCGGCAGAGGCGCTGACCCGCTTCGGGGTCCGCCCGGAAACGATCGATGACGTGATCGTCACCCACCTGCATTATGACCATGCCGGCAATCTCGACCTGTTTCCGAAGGCGCGTTTTCATCTGCAAGATCGCGAGATGAGCTATGCCACCGGGCGGTGCATGTGCTTCGGCCATCTGCGCCATCCGTTTTCGATCGAGCATGTGACGCTGATGGTGAAACATGTCTACGGCGAGCGCGTCACCTTCCATGCGGGCGACGGCGAGGTTGCGCCCGGCGTCACGGTGCATCATGTCGGCGGTCATTCCGACGGATTACAGGTCGTTCGCGTCGCGACCGCGCGCGGCCCGGTCGTTCTGGCGTCCGATGCGGCGCATTTCTACGGCAACCTGCATCGCCGCAACCCGTTTCCGATCGTCTACAATATCGGCGACATGTGCGCGGGGTGGGAGACCGTTGAACGGCTGGCCGGCCATCCCGACCGCGTCATCCCCGGTCACGATCCGCTGGTCGCCGAGCTTTATCCGCGCGCCAGCGACAAGGTCGATGCCTTCGCGCTGCACCGGGCGCCGTCGCGTTCTTTTGCAAAGTAATTCGCGCGATGGCTGCCTATAGCAATCTCGGCTTCGTTGGCCTCGGCGTGATGGGCGAGCCGATCTGCCGCAATCTCGTTCGAAAGAGCGGCGCGCGTGTGACGGTGTTCGATCTTGCGCCGGAGCCGCTGGCGCGGCTGAAGGCGGATGGCGCCGCCATTGCTGCTTCCGTGGCTGAAGTGATCGGCCAATGTGAGGTTCTCTTCATTTGCCTGCCCAGCGCAAAGCATGTGCGTGACGTGTTCGAAGGCGATGGCATTCTGAAGAACATTGGCAAAGGCCAGGTCGTCGTCGATCTCGGCACCTCGTCCGTGAGCCAGACGCGCGATTTCGCCAGCCGCGTGAAGACAAAGGGCGCGGTCTGGGTCGATGCGCCGATCGCGCGAACCCGTCAGGCCGCGCAGGACGGCACGTTGAGCGTCATGGTCGGCGCGACGGCGGAGCTGTTTGCGGCGCTCAAGCCGTTGATCGGGTGCTTCGCCACCGATGTCACGCTTTGCGGCGGCACCGGGGCCGGGCAGGTGACGAAAATTCTCAACAACATGGTGTTGTTTCAGACGGTTAATGCGCTGTCCGAAGCGGTTGCACTCGCCAAACGCAACGATGTCGATCCGGCATTGCTGCTCGACACGCTCTCGAAAGGCTCGGCGGACAGCTTCGCGCTCCGCAATCACGGCATGAAGGCGATTGTGCCCGGCAATTTCCCGGAGCGCGCTTTCTCGACCGAATACGCGCTGAAGGATTTGTCCTACGCGCTTGAGCTCGCGTCGGATGCGGGTTTGAGGATCCGCGGTGCGGAGCTAACCGGCAAAATCCTGCAGGAAGCGGTCGATGCGGGTTCGGGCGGCGCTTACTTTCCAGTCATCGCCAAACATCTCGATGGAGACAAGCGCGCCATGATTGATCGCTTCGCTGGTCTTACGCCGACGCGCAGTCGTGCGGTGGTTCACGACGGCCTGGTACTCACCGTCGCGGTCGCCCCCGATCCCGTGACGCCATCGATGTACGAGCAAACCAGAAAGGCGCTGGCGCGGATAGACGAAAGCCTCGCGCTATGCGGGACCGACAAAGCCAAGATACTGTCGGCCATCGTCTACATCAACGGCATGGCACTGAAGGGCGAGATGAATCGCGCCTGGGACGAATGGGTCGATAAGGCCAATCCGCCTATGCGGGCCTGCATCGGGGTCGAGCTGGAACCGCCGCACATCGTCGAGATCGTCGTAACCGCGGCGAAATAAAGTGCGCGGCGGCGTTTGACGCGCTTTAGAGCGTTTTCGAGCGAAGTGGGAACCGGTTCGCGTGAAGAAAACGCATCACTAGAATCTAGAGCCTGGTTTTGATTCAATCAAAACCAGATAGGCCTTTAGTAGCCGCCGGCTTTTGCGGCCTCCCCGATCGTCTGGGCGAGCCCAAGGCTCTGCTCGATCTTGCCCAGCGCGGCTGCGAGTTCCTTGCGCTCTCCCGCCGACAGGCACGAGAGAATTTCCTGTTCCTTGCGGAGCAGCCGCGGGATCAATTCTTCGTAGAGCTGGCGGCCTTTCGGCGTGAGCTGGAGCGCAAATTCGCGGCGGTCGTCTTCGTTGGCGACCCGCTCGATGATCTTGCGCTGCATCAGCGCCGTGACGGCACGGCTGATCGTCGATTTATGGGTGCGGGTGCAATGAGAAATATATTGAGCGGTGCAGGCGCGCTCGCGGAAGCCCAGCGTTGCCAGCACCCTCCATTCCGGAATGTCCAGGCCATAACGCTCGCGATATTCGACCGATAAGGCCGCGCTCACCTCCGCCGCCAGGCGGTTGAGGCGGAACGGCACGAAGCGGAACAAATCGAGCTGTGTCCTTGCCAAAATGGCTCCAATGCGGGTTGCGCTCGCGGCGCGGCGGGTTTAAGATAGTTGCAAGTGAAACTAATTTAACAGGGCCGGATCGTTCTGGCCAGAGCCTAAGCGCTAGTGAAGTGGATTTGACATTCGCTCTCATCTGGCCGCGGGCTCGCAATGCGAATGTCAAATCCTAAACTTCACTAGCATCTAATATTTGCCAGTGATCCTATGATTCTAACATTCGCAAAAGTAGCCGCCGCGAAGGGATGCGAATGCTAGAATCGGAGCACTAGATGTCGCAGGGCAATAGCCAGACCGACACCCGGGGCCGGACCCGGTTCGGCTATCATCGCCATGCCGACCAGGATCGCGCCGGCAGTGGCATCGCTACCCATCCCGTGGTCGTGGTTGGCGCGGGGCCGGTGGGGCTGTCGCTTGCGATCGATCTGGCGCAGCGCGGCCAGGCGGTCGTGCTGCTGGACGATGCGGACCGCATCGGCGAAGGCTCACGCGCTATCTGCTTCTCGAAGCGCTCGCTCGAATTCTGGGACCGGCTCGGCGTCGGTCAGCGCATGGTCGACAAGGGCGTGGTCTGGCAGGTCGGGAAAATCTTCCACGGCGCTTCGCTGCTCTATCAGTTCGACCTGTTGCCGGAGCAGGGACACAAGCGGCCCGCTTTCATCAATCTTCAGCAGTTCTATGCAGAGGCCTATCTGGTCGATCGCGTCAGTGAATTGCCCGCCATTTCCTTGCGGTGGTGCAACAAGGTCACGGGATTGGAGCAGCGCAACGACCACGTCGTTCTCTCCGTCGAGACGCCGGACGGGCCGTATCGGATCGCTGCGAGCTACGTCGTTGCCTGCGACGGTGCGCGTTCGACGCTGCGGCAAATGGTGGGCGCCGAGTTTGCCGGCCAGGTGTTCGAGGATCAGTTTCTGATCGCCGACGTCAAGATGACAGCGGAATTTCCGACCGAGCGCTGGTTCTGGTTCGATCCGCCGTTTCATGCCGGCAGGTCGGCCTTGCTACACAAGCAGCCGGACGATGTCTGGCGCATCGACCTGCAGCTTGACCGGAACGCCGACCCCGTCGCCGAGAAGCAGCCGGAAAATGTGCGGCCGCGGATCGCGCGCATGCTAGGCCACGACCATTTCGATTTCGAGTGGATTTCGCTTTACAAGTTCCAGTGCCGGCGCATGGCGCGCTTCCTCCACGGCCGCGTGGTCTTTGCAGGCGATGCGGCACATCAGGTTTCGCCATTCGGCGCGCGCGGTGCCAATTCGGGCCTGGAGGACGCCGAAAACCTCGGCTGGAAGCTCGACCGCGTTCTGCGCAAGACCTCGCCGGAAACCTTGCTGGAGAGTTATCACATCGAGCGCAGCCAGGCAGCTGACGAGAATATCCGCGAGTCGACCCGTTCTACCGATTTCATGGCGCCAAATTCGTCTTACGAGGCGCGGCTGCGCAAGACGGTATTGTCGCTCGCCAAGGAAACGGAATTCGGCAAGCGAATGGTCAATGGCGGCCGGTTGTCGGTTCCTTCGATTTATCAAACCTCGCTGTCGACCGTGGATAACGAGGACTGGCGCGGTGGCCCGCGTCCCGGCGCCTCGATGGTCGATGCGCCCATCACGGGATCTATCGGCGAGACCGTCTATCTCACCGATGCGTTCGCGAAAGCAGGCCGGCGCTTCGCTCTGCTCGTCTTCGTAAATGGTGGGGCCATGGACCTTCCCGACGATGTCGCGCTGATCCCGGTCGGAGGCGCGGAATTTTCCGACGCTGCCGGCCATCTGGCCTCACGCTACGATGCGAGGGCTGAAACCGCTTATCTGGTCCGGCCGGACGGCTACGTCGCCGCGCGTTTCCGTCATCCGACGCGAGGCGCCATCGAGGCCGCACTTTTGCGCGCAGCCGGCAACATCTGAGGTGGCTATGGCGTTGGTGACCCGATCGAACTTCGAAAAGCCGGACGATGCGTTTCGCGCCGTCATCGAGGCGCATCGCGGGCTAGGCGACGAGGCGAGCGCCGATCTTGACGCGGCGCTGGTTCTCATTCTCGCCAACCATATCGGCGATCTCGACGTCCTGCGTGAGGCGATCGATCTCGCCAAGCGGCGAATGCTGGAAGCGAGCCAGCAGCAGCAGCAACAACAACAGCAGCAATAACCAACAGGATTGAAGCGATGGCCGAAGGAATTGCAAAGGGATTTGCGTCCACCACCGACATGGCCGAGAAGAAGGTCACCTTCTCCGAGATCGGCACTGACCTTTATGCCTTCACCGCGGAAGGTGACCCCAACACAGCGGTCATTGTCGGCGAAGACGGCTGCCTGGTGTTCGATGCGCAGGCGACGCCCGCGATGGCCAACAAGGTGATCGAGCGTGTGCGCAAGGTCACCGACAAGCCGATCAAATATGTCGTGCTGTCGCATTACCACGCGGTGCGGGTGTTGGGCGGGTCGGCCTACAAGGCGCAAGCCGTGATCGCCTCGCAGGAAACCTATCGGTTGGTTGCCGAGCGCGGCCAGCAGGACTGGGATTCCGAATATGGCCGTTTCCCGCGCTTGTTTCAGGATGCAGAGAGCATTCCCGGGCTGACCTGGCCGACGCTCACTTTCGAAGGCGAGATGTCGATCTATCTCGGCAAGCGCGAGGTGCGCCTGATGCAGCTCGGCGCAGGCCATACCTCGGGTGATATCGTCGCCTGGGTGCCGGATGCGGAAGTGATGTTCTCCGGCGACCTGATCGAATACCACTCGGCCTGCTATTGCGGCGATGCGCATTTGCGGGAGTGGCCAGCGACGCTGAACGAAATCCGCGCCTTCAATCCCAAGGCAATCGCGCCGGGACGCGGCGATGCGCTGAAAGGACTGGCAACCGGGCGAGATGCCATCGCGATGACGCGCGACTTCGTCACGACGCTTTATGGCGCCGCGGAATCTGCGGTCGCCAAGGAACGCAGCCTGAAGGATACCATGGCCGTTGCGCGCGAAGTGATGGATCCGAAGTTTTCGAGCTTTGCCATTTACGAGCACTGCCTGCCGTTCAACGTCTCGCGCGCGTTCGACGAAGCGTCGGGGATCGATGACCCCGTGATCTGGACCGACAAGCGCGACCGGGAAATGTGGGCTTCCTTACAAGGAGGATGATGATGAATATCAATACCTCACCCGGTGCGGTCAGCCGTAGCTCAGCCAACATCACGCCGGGCTACATGTCCGGCTTCGGCAACAGCTTTGAGACCGAGGCGCTCCCCGGTGCTTTGCCGATCGGACGCAACTCGCCGCAGCGTTGCGCCTACGGGCTTTATGCCGAGCAGCTCTCCGGTTCGCCCTTTACTGCGCCGCGCGGCAGCAACGAGCGCTCCTGGCTCTATCGCATTCGTCCCTCCGTTCGGCATTCCGGCCGCTTTGAAAAGGCCGATATCGGGCTGTGGCGGACCGCGCCGTGCCTAGAGCATGAGATGGCGATCGGACAATTGCGCTGGGATCCCGCGCCGATTCCGAAAGCCGAGGTGACCTTCCTGCAAGGCATGCAAACGATGACGACCGCCGGCGACGCCGGCACGCAAGCAGGCATGGCGGCCCATGTGTTCCTGATCACCAAATCTATGGTCGACCAGAATTTCTATAATGCCGATGGCGAAATGCTGTTCGTGACACAGCAGGGCGCCTTGCGCTTCATCACCGAGTTCGGGCGCATCGATGTCGAGCCCGGCGAGATCGCCGTCATTCCGCGCGGCGTGAAATTCCGCGTTGAACTGACCGCAGGCCCGGCGCGTGGTTATGCTTGCGAAAATTACGGCGGCGCCTTCACGCTGCCGGAGCGCGGGCCGATCGGCGCCAATTGCCTTGCCAATGCGCGCGATTTCCTCACACCTGTTGCGGCCTACGAGGACAAGGACACGCCGACCGAATTGTTCGTGAAATGGGGCGGCGCGCTCTATGTGACGAAGCTGCCGCATTCGCCCATCGACGTGGTGGCCTGGCACGGCAATTACGCGCCTTACAAATACGATCTGCGAAGCTTTTCGCCGGTCGGCGCGATCGGGTTCGACCATCCTGATCCGTCGATTTTCACCGTGTTGACCTCACCGTCGGAAACCGCCGGTACCGCCAATATCGACCTCGTGATCTTTCCCGAGCGATGGGCCGTTGCCGAAAACACCTTCCGGCCGCCCTGGTATCACATGAACATCATGTCGGAGTTCATGGGCCTGATCTATGGCGTCTATGACGCCAAGCCGCAGGGGTTCACGCCCGGCGGCATCAGTCTGCACAACATGATGTTGCCGCACGGTCCCGACCGCGAGGCGTTCGATCACGCCAGCAATAGCGAATTGAAGCCGGTCAAGCTGGCGGGCACGATGGCCTTCATGTTCGAGACGCGGTTTCCGCAGCGCGTCACCGCGCATGCGGCGAAATCGGCGACGTTGCAGCATGATTACGCGGATTGCTGGAAAGGCCTCGAGAAGCGGTTCGATCCAGCCAAGCCGTAGTTTTGAGTGCTCGTCATCGCCGGGCTTCACCCGGCGATCCATCGCACTTTTTGAAGGGTGGATGCCCGAGTCATCTAGCGCGAAGACGCGCTTCGCGCTTTTGCCCTGGCATGACGATTTTTCCGATTGGAGAGCTAACTTGTCCCACCCCAACGATCCCGCGCTTCGTTCCTTCATTCCTGTCGATCCGGAATCGGATTTCCCGATCCAGAACCTGCCCTACGGCGTGTTCTCGACGGCGGCGTTAGCTGCGCCGCGGGTCGGCGTTGCGATCGGCGAGTATATTCTCGATCTCTGGGAGCTCGAACAGGATGGCCGGTTGAATTTCGGCGTCGGTCCGGGCGTTTTTGCTGGCAGATTTCTTAATCACTTCATGTCGCTGGGGCCGAAGGTGTGGGCCGCTACGCGCGCGCGGATCAGCGAGCTTCTGCGGCATGACACTGACGAACTGCGCGACAATGAAGCGTTGCGTAAACGTGCGCTGGTGCCGATGAAGGAAGCCAGACTGCACATGCCGATTATGGTTTCCGGCTACACCGATTTTTACGCATCGAAGGAACATGCGAGCAATGTCGGCATCATGTTCCGCGGCAAGGACAATGCGCTGCAGCCGAACTGGCTGCATATGCCGATTGGATATAACGGGCGCGCTTCGACCGTCGTGGTGTCCGGCACCAAGGTGCGGCGGCCGCGCGGGCAATTGAAGCCGCCGGGCGCCGACCTTCCCATCTTTGGGGCCTGCAGGCGGCTCGATTTCGAACTCGAAATGGGCGCCGTGGTCGGACAGGCGTCAGCGATGGGCGAGACTCTGACGGAAGCGCAGGCCGAAGCGATGATCTTCGGCTTTGTGCTGCTGAACGACTGGAGCGCGCGCGATATCCAGCAATGGGAATATGTGCCGCTCGGGCCGTTTCAGGGCAAGGCGTTTGCGACTTCGATCAGTCCATGGGTCGTCACGTCGGCGGCGCTGGAGCCATTCCGCCGCCACGGGCCGAAACAGGATCCGGCGCCGCTGTCCTATTTGCAGCAGATCGAGCCCAACAATTACGACATCGAGCTTGAAGTCGGCTTGCGCGCGGCATCGATGAACAAGCCGGCGCGCATCAGCCGCACCAATTTCAAGTACATGTACTGGTCATCGGTGCAGCAGTTGCTGCACCACGCTTCGTCCGGCTGCGCGATGAATATCGGCGATCTCTTGGGCTCCGGTACGATCTCGGGGCCCGAGAAAGGTCAGCGCGGCAGCCTGCTCGAGATTTCCTGGAACGGCACCGAGCCGGCCGAGATTGCGAGTGGCATCACGCGGACATTTCTCGAAGATGGGGATTCGCTGGTCATGCGCGGCTGGTGCGAGGGCGAAGGCTATCGCGTCGGATTCGGCGAGGTCGAAGGCACGATCATGCCGGCTTGAGCCGTCATTCCGGGTCTGGTCCTTCGGACCATCCCGGAATGACGTACCTCAGCTCACCGTTGTTCCGGCGGGATATCGCGAATCCGCAGCGAGTGTGCGGCGATATCCTCGCGCTCATATTTGAGATGCACGCGCTTGTTGGACGGCGGTTGTTTTGCGACCGAGACGCCCGGCCGCCATTCGCGGGCAGGGCGGATCGGCCGCGGGACAAATCCGCCACCGCAATTCGGGCACACGTTTTCGAGCTTGTTCTGCGCACAGTCCGCGCAGAAGGTACATTCATAGCTGCAAATGCGTGCGTCCGTCGAATGCGGCGGCAGATCGATGTCGCAAGATTCGCAGTTCGGCCGAAGTTGCAGCGCCATATCCTGTCTCCGTGAGAGGCGAGGGATCATCGCAAGCCGCGCCTCTTTTGCGGATGACGGATTTCCCTCGATTCCAGACAATCGTCCTTGGCCGGTTGTGGCAATTCTATCGGGCGGAAGCATCCTTGCCTTGCCACGCTCGGACGAGATCGGCGATATCCGCCTGCGCCGGCTCGCGGATTGCCGACGGGGTGCGCGAGAAGCGCGGCGCCGGCGCCGGCTGCGTGACGCCGTGGCGTTTGACGAAGGTTTTCCGCGCCCTCATGTGAGAATGCTCCGGCGCCTCAGTGATCGTCAGCACCGGTGCGAAGCAGACGTCGGTGCCCTCCATGATCCGGCACCATTCGTCGCGGGTCTTGGTCCTGAAGACGTCAGCCAGTTTTTGGCGGAGGGAGGGCCAGGCCTCGCGTTCCATCTGGGCGTCAAAGGCGGATTCCGACAGCCCCGCGAGGCGGCGCAACAATTCATAAAACTGCGGCTCGATCGAGCCGATGGAGATGAAGTGGCCGCAGCTACATTGGTAGACGCCGTAGAAATGGGCGCCGCCGTCGAGAAAATTGCTTTCCCGTTCGCCGGTCCAGCGACCGATCGCCGCGAAATCGTAAAACATCGACATCAGCGAGGCTGCGCCATCGCACATCGCGGCATCCACGATCTGGCCCTTGCCGGATTTTTTCGCTTCCAGCAGCGCTGCGAGCACGCCAACGACAAGATAGAGTGCGCCGCCGCCGAAATCGCCGACCAGGTTGAGCGGCGGGACCGGCCGCTCGGTGGTGCCGATCGCGGCCAGTGCACCGGTCACCGATATGTAATTGATGTCGTGGCCGGCGGCCTGGGCCAATGGCCCATCCTGCCCCCAACCGGTCATGCGGCCGTAAACCAGCCGCGGGTTTCTGGCGAGCACCACGTCGGGGCCGAGTCCAAGCCGTTCCATCACGCCGGGCCGAAACCCTTCGACCAGAGCATCTGCGTGTTCGAGCAGATCGAGCGCCTGGCCTGTCGTAGCCTCGTTCTTGAGGTCGATCTCGACCACCTTGCGTCCACGCGCCGCCGCCGATTTCTGGTTTTTCGTGACGCCGGGGCGGTCGAGCGTGACGACCTCGGCCCCCATGTCGGCCAGCATCATGCAGGCGAATGGTCCTGGTCCGATGCCGGCAAATTCGACGATGCGGAAGCCGGTCAATGGACCCATGGTCGGCGTCTTGGAATCCGGCGTGTCGGGCACTCGTTTTTCCTTGCTGGCCGGGTGGAGTTGGTTGGCGAGTGTCCGCCAAACGCCCAATATCCGTCAACCGAGCAGATCAGCCGGTTCGCCTACGATGGCACCGTCGGTTCGGCTGAGACCGCTACCAAATGCCGATATCACGGCGCTCGGACGGCCTTCCCCCGGTTTACGAGCTCTTATTCATTCTATTCTAGGTTCCTCGGCACCCGAGGTTCACGTTTCGACGGACCGCCGGGATCTTGGTGTGGCAGGGGGTGGCGGTGAAATTTTTGCAACGTATCAAGCTGGCGTCGTTCAAGCTGCCCACCTTGCGATTTCGCGGTAAAATCAGCCTCGGCTTTGCCATTGTACTTGCGATTTCAGCCGCCAGCATGGGTGTCGCCTATCTTGGCTTCGAGCGCGTTTCGAATGGCGTCACCGCCTATCGGGCGAGCGTGTCGCAATCCGATCAGGCCCAGAACATCGATCGCGATCTGATCGCGTACCGGGCGTTGGCCAAATATTATGTGGTGACCGGCAAGGCGGACGACTCCAAGGCCGCCCTGACGGCGGAAGGCGCGTTGCGCAACGCCATCGGTCAGGCGATGAAGAGCGTCGATATGAATAATAATGAGCGCACCAAGCTGATCGCGCGCCTGCATTCGGAGTTTCACTCCTTCACCAAGGTCTTTGCCGACGTCGTGAGGATCAAGAATGAAAGCGAGCTGATCAGCCAAAACGAGCTGATGCGGAACGGCAACCAGCTGCGCTACAAGCTCGATGACCTGCCAAGCGGGGTCGAAGACGATTCAACGCTGGCCGCCGTCACCATAGCCAGCAAGAAGGCGGCCGCGCTGTTCCAGACCGCGACCGCGCTTGTCGGGACCTTCGTGGTCAATGCCGATCAGTCGATCGCCACCGGCGCTCTCGCCCGGTTGAAGTTCGTCGAGGCTGCGCTGAAGGCCATTCCCGCCGATGAGCCGAAGGTCGCACAAGCAGTGAAGGACGCCTCCGGTTACCTCGAGGATTATCGCAAGTCGGTGACCAAGCTGGTCGACAATGCCAAGGAACTTGACGAGCTCTCGATCGAGATGGCGGACTCTACCGTTGCCATCATGAAGGCATCGAATGCGATGAAGGCCGATCTGCTCGCCGACCAGCAGCGGCTGGATTCCGAATCGGTTGCGACCATCAGCCAGACGCAACGCCTCATCGTTATGCTCGCGATCGGCGGTTTCCTCCTGGGCGCGGTGCTGGCGGTGTTCCTGGGAACGGGAATGTCGCGCCCGATGATTGCAATGTGCAAGGCGATGCGCGAGCTTGCCGGCGGCAATTTCGACGTCGTACTGCCGGGTCTCGGCCGCAAGGACGAACTCGGCGAGATGGCTTCCGCCGTCGAGGAGTTCAAAGTACAGGCAGTCGCGAAGGCCGAACGCGACGCAGCCGCTCTCGACGAACAGAACAGGGCCGCTGCTGCGGGACGCCGCGCCGAACTGATCCGCTTTGCCGATGAATTCGAGGCAGCCGTAGGCAGCATCGTCGCCAATGTTTCGGCTTCGGCCGAGCAGCTCGAGGCGTCCGCGGGCACGCTGACGCGCACGGCGGAGACTACCCAGGATCTGTCAGGTCAGGTGGCCGGCTCATCCGAGCAGGCTTCCAGCGACATGCAATCGGTCGCCGCGGCAACCGAGGAGCTCTCGTCTTCGGTCGGCGAGATCGGACGGCAGGCCCAGGAGTCCAACCGGATCGCCGAGGCGGCGGTGCTCCAGGCCCGGCAGACCGACGGCCGCATCGGCAAGCTCTCGCGCGCCGCGCAGGAAATTGGCGATGTCGTCAAGCTGATCACCGCCATTGCTGAGCAGACCAATCTCCTGGCGCTCAACGCGACCATCGAAGCGGCCCGTGCTGGTGATGCCGGGCGGGGATTTGCCGTCGTCGCCTCCGAAGTCAAGTCGCTGGCGAGCCAGACCGCCAAGGCGACCGACGAGATTTCGACACACATCGCGGGCATGCAGGGCGCTACGCAGGAATCGGTCGCCGCGATCAAGGAAATCGGGGGGACCATCGGGCAGATCTCGAACATTGCCTCGGCAATTGCGAGTGCCGTCGAGGAGCAAAGTTCGGCGACGCAGGAAATTGCGCGCAGCGTGCAAAATGTAGCCGAAGGAACCAGCCAGGCCGCCGTGAATATCATGGAGGTCAACCGGGGCGCGGCGGAAACCGGCTCTGCCTCAACCAACGTTCTGGAAGCGGCGCAGTCGCTGTCTTCCGAAAGCACGCGGCTGCGGGAAGAGCTCGACCGCTTCATGGCCAATATTCGCGCCGCCTGATCTCAACCTGACAGCGCTGGGGGTGTGGCGCCAACGTTCACCTAATTTCTGCAGCTAATCTCTGCCGAATTGACGCTTCAGCTCGACCTTCGCCCGGTTCAAGCGTGGCCGGCAATACGGTTCCTCCTTGCCCATGCGGGGAACCCCATTGCCCGGACGGACGTTAATGGTCTTGGCTGATGGCCTTGCACGCTTGGTGCGGAAAAGGCCTTCTGTTCTCCCGGCAATTCCTGATCGGTTCGGCTCCATGGGTTTGCGGCGACGGCAGGGCGATTTGGACGCTGCGGCCGAGCCTGCGCCAGCGGACGACCCCTCTGTCGTCGAAACCAGCATCCCCTTCCGGCTCGACGCGCTGCGCTGGAGCGGCTTCCATACCCGCGTCGTGCTCGCGCTCGGGATTACCTGGGTGCTCGACGGGCTGGAGGTCACGCTGGCGGGCGCCTTGTCGGGGGCGCTCAAGCAAAGTCCGGTGCTGCATTTCTCGAATTTCGAGGTGGGCTTCGCCAACAGTTGTTATCTTGCCGGCGCGGTGCTTGGCGCGTTTGGCTTCGGCTGGCTGACCGATCGCATCGGCCGCAAGAAGCTGTTCTTCATCACGCTCGCGCTTTATCTCGCCGCCACCGCGGCGACGGCGTTGTCATGGAGTATGGCGAGCTACGCGCTGTTCCGTTTTCTGACGGGCGCGGGCATCGGCGGCGAGTACACCGCGATCAATTCGACCATTCAGGAACTCGTGCCGGCGCGCTATCGCGGATGGACCGACCTTGTCATCAACGGCAGCTTCTGGATCGGCGCAGCGCTCGGTGCCGCCAGCGCCATCGTGCTGCTCGATCCGAACTGGATCGGCGTCGACCTCGGCTGGCGGCTCGCCTATCTCACCGGGGCCTGTCTCGGCCTTGTCGTGTTTGTGATGCGGATATGGATTCCCGAAAGTCCGCGATGGCTGATCATTCACGGCCACCCCGATCAAGCCGATGCGATCATGCGCGGCATCGAGAGTTCGGTTGCGGTGCAAGCGCCGGATCGATCGCCAGTCGATGGAGAAGCGGCGCGGCAACGCGCATGGCCGAAACTTCGGATACGGATGCGCGATCATACGCCGCTGTCGGAGGTTGCGCACACGCTGTTTAAAGTCTACCGCGAGCGCTCGCTGGTCGGCCTGGTGCTGATGATCGCCCAGGCCTTCTTCTACAACGCGATCTTCTTCACTTTCGCGCTGGTCCTGACCGACTTCTATGGAATACCCGCGAGCCAGGTCGGCTGGTACATCCTTCCTTTCGCAGCCGGAAATTTCATGGGGCCGCTGGTGCTCGGGCGCCTGTTCGATACGCTGGGACGCCGTCCGATGATCGCGTTCACCTATGGCATTTCCGGTATCCTGCTCGCGCTCTCGGGCTATTTGTTTGAAATCGGCGTATTGAACGCGACAACGCAAACAATTGCATGGATGGTGATCTTCTTCTGCGCTTCTCCGGCAGCAAGCGCCGCCTATCTGACGGTGAGCGAGAACTTTCCGCTGGAGATCCGTGCGCTCGCGATCGCGGTGTTCTATGCTGTCGGTACCGGAATTGGCGGCCTCGCGGGCCCTATCCTGTTCGGGGCGTTGATCGATACCGGTTCGCGCGGCAGCGTCTTTACGGGTTATCTGTTCGGCGCGCTCCTGATGATGGTGGCCGCCGCAGTCGGATGGCGTTACGCGGTGGCGGCGGAGCGGCGCCCGCTTGAAGCGGTAGCGCCGCCGCTGGCATCGGTGGAGTAACAGGACGATGAAGATCCCGCATGAATGAACATCTAGCCGATCGCGTATTACCCGAGCATCAGGACGCCTGGCCCGCTGACGGCGCTTCGCTCGATCTGATCACCGAGCAGCTCGCGAAGTGCCTCGATCGTTGCGCCATGTTGCTCGATATTGACGGCACGCTTCTGGATCTTGCGCGCACTCCGCGCGAGGTGTGGGTGCCGCCTGGGCTTGCGGCTACGCTGCATGCGCTGCACGATCGGACCAAGGGCGCGCTCGCCCTCGTCAGCGGAAGGTCCCTCAACGACATCGACCTGTTCTTTGCCCCGGATCGATTCCCCGGCGTCGGCGGTCACGGTGCGGAGATGCGGCTCTCGACCGATAGTGAAGCGGTCGCCACGCACGCGCCGCCGCTGGAGCCGGAGCTGAAGCGCCGTCTCGCCGCGATCGCGCGGCTCAGTCCGGGCATTCTGCTGGAAGACAAGGGGTACTCGCTCGCGTTGCACTACCGCCTAGCACCGCATGCCGAGAAGGCGATTTATGAGGCCGTGTCGCTGATCCGGGCCGATTTGCCGAATGCACCGATCGAGGTGTTGCCTGGAAAATGCGTCTGCGAGGTCAAGCAATCGGGCTTCGACAAGGCGAGCGGCGTGCGTGAAGTGATGAAACACGAACCGTTCAGCGGCCGCCGCCCGATTTTTATCGGTGACGACGTAACCGATGAATCGGTCTTTGCAATCATGCCGGAACTTGGCGGGCTCGCCTTTTCCGTCGGCCGTCATGCCAGCGGGGTCGCTGGTCATTTTGACGAACCGGCCGACGTTCGCGCCTGGCTGAAGCGCCTCATTGATGGCAAAGCTTTGTCAGTGCGATGATCGACGGAGCTAAATGTTCTCGCAGCTCAAGGATGCATGAACGAATTTGGCCGTGAACGCGCGCATTTGCGACGTTGCACTGCCTGAATTCGGTTTCAATTCATTGGAAAAGTGAAAAGGAACCATATTGATGAACGGTTGTTAACACGCGAGCGAACCATCAGGAGGGGAACCGGTGAGCCTCGTCGTCGTTTCAAATCGGATCACGCGCGGCAATGCCAATGAACCCATCACGGGAGGCCTCGCCGCAGCGTTACTTCCAATTGTAGAGAAATCGGGCGCGATCTGGGTCGGTTCCAGCGGCCGCGTTCGTGACGGCGTACAGAAAGAGCCGTTTGCCGAAATCGAGGCGCTTGGCGCCGGCGCGCTCGCGATGCTCGACCTGCCGGCCGCGCATTACGAGGGATACTACGAGGGTTTCGCCAATTCGGCGTTGTGGCCGGCGCTGCATTCGCGCGCGGACCTGATCCGCGTCTCGCAGGGCGACTATCTGTCTTATCGCGAAGTCAACGCCTTCATGGCGCGGGCGCTCATGCGATTCCGCAAGCTGGAGACGGCGTTCTGGATCCAGGACTATCATTTCCTCGCGCTGGGCGCCGAATTGCGCGAGCTCGGCGTCTATCAACCGATCGGCTTCTTCCTGCATACGCCGTGGGCTCCGCGCGACGTGATCGAAGGCGTTCCGCACCACCGCGAACTGGTGGAAGCCATGCTGGCCTATGACCTGATCGGCTTTCAGACCGAGGGCGATTGCGAGAATTTTACGAGCTATCTCTCGACCACGCTCGGCCTTGTGGTCGCGGACGGAACTGTCGTGACCCGGCACGGAACGACTCGCCTTGCGGTGTTTCCGATCGGCATCGATGTCGAAAAATTCGCGCGTCAGGCGTCCAAGGCCATTTCGCACCCCGATGTGTCGCGCCTGCGCCGCAGCCTGAATGGTGAAAAGCTCGCCATCGGCGTCGACCGCCTCGATTATTCCAAGGGGCTCGTCAACCGCGTCAAGGCCTTCGACAAGATGTGGGCGCTGCATCCGTCGCTGGCGCGCACGGTGTCGCTGCTTCAGATCGCAACGCCCTCGCGCGGGGCCATCGAGGCCTACGGTCATCTGCAGAGCGAGCTCGCGAAACTTGTCAGCGAAGTCAACGGCCTTCACGGCGAGGTCGACTGGACGCCGATCCGTTATCTCAACAAGGGTTTTAGCCAGACCGTATTGGCCGGTCTTTACCGCACGGCGCAGGTTGGCGTGGTGACGCCGCTGCACGACGGCATGAACCTGGTGGCGAAGGAATATGTCGCCGCGCAGAACCCTGCCGATCCCGGCGTGCTCGTGTTGTCGAAGTTTGCCGGCGCCGCCAACGAACTCGACACGGCGCTTCTGGTCAACCCTCACGATATCGACGGCATGGCGCGAACAATCGCCACCGCGCTATCGATGCCGCTGCTGGAGCGGCGGATGCGCTGGGAGGCGATGATGGTGAAGCTTCGCCGCCGCTCCATCCAGCAATGGTTCGAGAGCTTTGTCGAGGCGTTGGAAAGGGCGCGCACCGAACGCGAGGCAGCGCTAGAGCCTGTCGTGAGGCCGCCGAATTTATGGCCGCTACGGTCTGTCAACGCCTGACCGCACGACGGATTTGACAGGTGAGAGCGAAGGCCAGGGCCGGCCTTCAGGCCCCGGGGCAAGAGTCCGTAAGTTGCAATAAGCCACATCGTCGAGGGCGACGCACCGCGCCTTGCCGGGATCAGCGAGCGGGACCATACCTTTGCCCTGGCGGCCGAACACGCCGGGCCCGACCGTAACCGAGGATTTGTTGCCGATAGCGACGCTGGGGCGAGCGGAGAGCCGCGACCTCATACTGCCAGGCCAGATGATCGTATCTCCCGACCAAACGCCGCGACGTCCGTCGTCGCAGCTCACGTCAACGCCTTCGCGGTGACAATTCTTTGCGTGAACGGATGCCGCATATCCGGCCGCAGCGAGAGTGGCCAGAAATGTCATCGCCTGACGGATCTTCATCTCGTCCTCGCCCGTCACTTCATCTCGCGCGATCAAAGAAGTCGGAGTTTGATGCTTCCCGGTTCAGGATCTCCGTCCGAACTGGCTCTTGTAAAAATTACAAGTAATTTCAACATGTTGTGGAAATGACGTCAGCCACCACAGCGGTGCACTTGCAAAAATCCGCGCGCGCCTCCAAGAGAGGGCCTCTTCGGAGAGATGGCCGAGTGGCTTAAGGCGCACGCTTGGAAAGCGTGTGTGCGGGAAACCGTACCGTGGGTTCGAATCCCACTCTCTCCGCCAGAAAATGAAGAAATACCCATATTTATTGGGCTTTCTGAGATTTCTCTGCTTTTGAAAACCGGGTTTACCCCCGGCTTGGACGCGAGAGCGATAACGGTCGCAGGCGGGCTCCGGCGGGCGGACACGAGTGTCACTGGAGCTTGTGTTCGCAGAAAGCGGCATTACCTCAGCCTGGCTTCGGAAGGGGATTTGGCCCCGCCGAGAAACTGGGCAGGAGGCCCTCTTGAGCAACAATCAGCTTCTACTTAAGCAAGTCGGCGGTTTCTTTTACGGCGAGGAATGGCAGGCCCCTCTCGCGCGTGATCTCGCTGTGAACGAGCGAACAATGCGCCGTTGGGCAGCCGGTACGGAAGAAATTCCACAGGGTGTTTGGCGCGATTTGAGCTCTCGCTTTGAGGTTTACAGCAGAGGGCTTGCCGCTGTTGCTGCCCAAGTTAAGGAGACCGCTGGCCTTGCGTCGGCTCCTGCCCAGGCTACTGACAGTGCGAGCCTCTGGATAACGCACATCGCGCTGCCGAAGGAAAAGCTGCAAGAGCTCACTCCCGGCGAGCGAAGTCTGTTTTTGCTTTTGGGATATGCTTCGAACCAGATCAATGCGCTCTGGAAACTGGTCATCGTCGCTACGAACCCGACGGATGGCATAAACCCTGTCGAGGAAAAGGTCTCGGCGGCTCAGACGCAAATCCACGTGCGGCTGCTCATTGGCATCATGCGTGAGGCACTAAAGCTCATCGAAAAGCGTTTTCTGGGAAGCCCGATTGGAAGGGAATATACGCCTCTTCTGAATGCCCCGACCACCGAAGCTCTAACGCGGCTCAAGAAGCGGTTTGGCGCACCGGATAAATTTGTAATTGTCCGCGACAATTTTGCGTTTCATCATCCGTCGCTTGACGACATGGAAGCTGCCTTTCAGTTGGCCGTCAAATCGGATGGCGATGACACAGACTGGTGCATGTACTTGAACGATGCGCTACTCAACACGTTTTTCTTTGCATCTGATTTTGTTCTTGTCCACGGGATGGCGAACGCAATGGGCGAAGTGGACGTCAACACGGCGCACCAGAAGCTCTTGGGTGACATCGCGCCCATCGCCAACGATGTGTCTACGTTCGCATTTGGCTTTGCGGAAGCGATATTCAAAAAGTATTTCGGCGAGCTAACTGCAACCCGAGTTGCCAATATAGAGGGTGCAGCAAACATCGATGATTTGCGGCTCCCGTGGTTTGTACGAACCACAAGCCTTTCGGCGAGCTAATGACTTGGCTGCGGCATTGCCTACGGGAGAGTCTTCATGAAGCCGATAGCGGACTGGGATGAGGCCTACTTGAATAGTCTTATTCAAGTGGGCGAGCAGGAAAGCCTCACCTTAGACTATAAAGCGTCTGCCGCACTGGCTAAGGGCGATAAGGAGAAAAACGATCTTAGCAAAGATGTCTCGGCGTTCGCTAACTCGGCGGGCGGACTTCTCGTCTATGGGATCGTGGAGGACAAGCACGTCCCCATCGGTATCGACACTGGCGTTGATCGCAACGTGATCACGAAAGAATGGCTCGAAAGCGTTATAAAAAGCAGGATTCAGCCTGTCGTGGACGACTTGGCGATCAAGCAGATCGATCTGCCGAGCAAGGGCGTCGATAAGGTGGCGTATGTCGTAGAAGTGCCCGCGGCCACGTCTCGGGCTCCGCACCAAGCGTACGACCACCGGTACTATAAGCGGTTCAATTTCGAGTCCACTCCGATGGAGGACTACGAAGTCCGCGACCTCATGCGCCGCAGCCTTGAGTTCGGGAAGAAGTATGCCGCCGCATGGGATTTGCTGGTCGAGATACGCCGCATAAGCGCTGCGGCTACCGAGCGGATGGGCCTCGGCAATAACTGGGTGCCGAGAGAGCGCCTGATGGTCGGCGTCTCGCAAGACCTCAGGTCGGCAGGGATCGCGCTAGTATCGCTCGCGAAGCCCGTTCGCGGTCAAGTCTCGCAAATCATTCAGATAGTCGGTCGGTTCAACGCCATCGTCGAGACGGTCGATCCTGGGCAGTTGGAAAACGCCCGCATGTCGGACTCTCTCCGAGAGCAGATCACCAACTTGATAGGGCTGTGCAGTTCGGTCGCCAACGGCCTCACAGAAGTGCTTGAGAGAGAGCCATGAACACGTCGCCTTGGCAAACCGCCGAGCAAACCTACCGCGCCATTGGACGGTTCATCTTCGAGTTCTCTCAACTCGAATATGCGATCCGGCATTACGTCGCGGAAGAGGCGCGTATCGAAGAAAAATTCTTCAATGCCATCATGACGCACGACTTCGCACGGCTATGCACGGGCGCGATTGACGTGTTTCGGGAATCAATACCAAGCGAAGAACGGTTCAAGCGAATGGAGGCGCTGCTAAAGCGGGCGAAAGGCCTGGGCGACGACCGCAATCGGGTCGCGCATGGGCTATGGGTGCCGTTTGTAGAGGGCGGAAAAATCTTTCACGTGCCGAGCAATCTAAAGCAGAAGGTATCGACCGATCAGGTAACGGTGTTGGAGGGGAAAGCGGACCTTGCATGTGAACTGAGGGCGAACATCGAGGCCTGCGCTTTGGACATGGAATGGATGCAGCATCAAGTGTCGAAATCCGGAGCGTAGCTGACCCAACATGAATAAATCATGACGTCCGCTTGTGCCCTGAACTGACGTAGCCGGTGCCTACCGGCAAGTCCGCTTTCGGCGGAAAGCCGGACGCAGATCAAGTGCGCGCGTCACCGGACTGGAAGCGCCGCCTCCGGATCGGAGGTCGGCTAGTTGATGACAATTCGGCAAAGATCGGATGCGCGACGTTTTTCGACGCGCAACTGCTCTACGCATACACTGGGCTTAGCGGCGCAGGCCTAATTCCCGAACCCGACGAATACCGTGGCTTCCTCGACGGACTTTCGCTCCGACACGACTGCGTTTGCCGGAAAGGTTTCATCCGGCCAGCCCAGCGCGATGCTTTTCATGATGACCTGATCGTCGGCTATTCCCGCGTGCTCGCGCACCACGGGTGATTGCATGATGCCCTGGCTGTTGATCACGGCGCCGAGCCCGCGAGACCAGGCGGCATTGACCAGGGCGGTCGCCACGGCACCGCAATCGAAAGGCGTGTCGTCGCTGCCATCAAGCGCTCGGTCATAGGTAATGATCACGCAGACCGGCGCGTCGAATTGACGGAAGCCGCGCAGCACCCAGTCCTGGCGCTTGTCCTTGTTGTCGCGCTCGATCCCCATCGCGGAGAATAATTGCTTGGCGACGCCGACCTGCCGGTCGCGGTGCTTGCCTGCAAAGGGCTGCCCCGTGCGGAATTCGCGCGACTGCGGGATGCCCGCCACCATCCGCTCGGTGTTGCCGGCGCGGATCCGGTCCAGCGGTTCGCCGGTGATGACGTAGAAATTCCACGGCTGGGTGTTCATCGACGACGGTGCGCGCATCGCCAGGCCAATGATTTCCGCAATCAGCGCCTTGGGTACCGGATCAGGCCTGTAACCGCGGATACTCCGGCGACCGAGGATAACGTCATCAAACTGCATCTGTGTGGAATTCCCTGACAACTTTTGAATCAGCCCCGATTTTCGTGGTTTCTGCACCCATGCGCAAGCGACGAGCCGCCACCTGCGCATGGCCCGCGACGGTACCAGCTGGAAAGGCGCGCAGGCTTTTCAGGCCGTTGCTCAAATGGTGGGTTTTGATCGAGGAAGGACGAAAATGCTTTATCTTTCAACAGGAGTTGACTGACACTCTCTCCGCCATTTGTGCGATGTCCGGCCCGGAGACATGGGTAACAGAACGTACCTAAGACATGGGTGACAACCTCGTGCCGATCGGGCTGTCGAGTGGTTGCAAGGTTTTCTGCTCCAGCGGATTGTCAATGTCGACCACCGCCGTATCCAGCAACTCCGATGAACAAGTTCAATAGCCGTCGCAGGCGTGCGGCCGGTCCGGACAGGAACGCGGGAATCCACAGACGCCGACGCTCACAAATCGTTCCCAAACCTTGACCAATCGATACCTGATCCGTGCATCAACCTGGGGCAGCAATTTTGAGCGTTCCCGCGCTCAAAGGCTGCCGACCCCCGCGCTGTTGGCCACTACGACCGACAGCGGCGCATCGATTTCATAGGTCAACCCTGCAGGCGCGAAACTGATCTTTGGTTGCGCACCAAAATCCTCCGCCGCGGCCTTTTCAAGCACCGTACGACCAAAGCCTTGCCGGGTCGGAAGGATGACGGCCGGTCCGTCGCTTTCCAGCCATTGAAACTTGAACCTAGACTCGGCGCCCGCGTCTTCGATCGACCAGCGGATCGAGACCTGGCCGTCAGGCACGGACAGCGCACCGTACTTGGTGGCATTGGTAGCGAGTTCGTGCACAACGAGCGCGAAGGTCTGCGCCACTTTCGGATTCAGCATCACGTCGGGGCCAATAGCCTTGACCCGGTTGGAGAAGGCTTCGAACTCAAGACGGATGATCTCCGCTACGGCAGCACCTTCGAATCCCGTCGTCAGCAGCGCCGATTGACTTTGCGCGAGCGCCTGTATACGGCGCGTGAGCACGTCGCGCGCCTCGGCGAGCGATCGCGTGCCGGACAGGCTGAGTGATGCGATGGATTGAATCACGGCCAGCAGGTTCTTGCCCCGATGCGCAAGTTCCTTCGTGAGGAGCCATTGACGCTCCTCGGCGTTGCGTTCGTTCGTGATGTCGGTGTTGGTGCCGAACCAGCGAACTAAATTGCCGTCGGCGTCTCGTATGGGTACAGCCCGCGAGAGGAACCAACGATAATTACCGTCCTTGCCTCGCAGCGGGAACGTGTCCTCCCAGATTTCGCCGGTTTCCTGAGAATGCGTAACACGGGCCACGACGCGATCAACATGATCGGGGTGTTGTACCTTCCTCCAGCCCCACTCCTTCATTTCCTCGAACGTCGACCCCGTGTAGTCGAACCAACGTTTATTGTACCACGTGACGTCGCCAAGCCGGTCGCATGTCCAGGCGAGTTGCGCCATGTTGTCGGCAAGGATCTGGAATTCCGCGAGACTGTTTCGCGCGGCTTCCTCCGCCCGTTTTCGCTCGGTCAGGTCCACGACGAAAAAAATGCCGATTTCCCCGCCACCTTCGAGACTTCCGCCGCCGATCAGGATTGGAATCCGCCGTCCGTCCTTGTGGAGGAATTCCTTTTCGTAAGGAGCGCAAAAGCCTTTCGCCACGACTTCCGCCACGGCTCGCTGGTCCAAAGCCGCGAATTCAGCCGGTGTCAATTCGGCCCAACTGATTTGACCGGCGGCGAGTTCTTCGCGCGTGTAGCCAATCAGATTGAGCAGCGTATCGTTGGCGTCGGGAACACCGCCATCTTTGGTCCAAAGACCCATGGCCGCCATGTTTCCCGTAAATAGACTGCGAAAACGCGCTTCCGATTCGCGCAGCGCCTTCTCCGCATGTGTACGATCGGTAATATCATTGAACCCGACCAGAATGCCTGCGGGCTGGTCTTCGACTCCCCTCAGCGTGCATGCGTTCACCAGAATGGTGCGCCATCCGATGGATTCGAACTCGTGCGTCACCTCGAATTCGTTAATGACTTTCTTGTTTGGCAAAATTTCTTCGAGCAGTTCGCGCAGCTTCGGAATGTTCCATTGCCGGTTGCCCAGATCGTAGATCAAGCGGCCTTCTGATTTTTCCTCCGATACATGGAATGTGCGGTAGAATGCATCGTTGGCTGTCCGAACGCGCAAATCGGCATCGAGAACCACTAACGGGTTAGGCACGGTGCGAACGATGCTCTCGGCGTAATCACGCGCAGCGCCGACAACCCGTTCCGATCTTTTGAGCGCGTCGATGTCCACCAGCACCAGCACTGCGCCGTCCACTTTGTTGTCGATCGTCAGGTAAGGACGCACGCGCAGGGAATACCAGCGGCCGTCCTTGTCGCGCACCTCGCGCTCGCGCTCGCGGATGGAAGCAATAACTTCGGCAATAAATGTCTCCAGGTCGGTCAGGTCGAGATTGTGCCGTATTTCGCTGATGGGCCTTCCGACATCGGTCGCCATGAGATTGAATTGTTTTTCGGCTTGCGGGCTGAAGCGGCGGATGGTCAGGTCGCGCCCGAACAACACGATGGCCAGGCGAGTCGAGGTCTGGAGATTGGACAGGTCGCTGTTGAGGCGGTTGAGTTCGATGTTGCGGGAGGCCATCTCCTCATTGACGGTGTTCAGCTCCTCGTTCGCCGACTCCAGTTCTTCCTTCGACGTTTCCAGTTCTTCGTTGACGCTCTGCAACTCCTCATTGGCGGACTGGATTTCTTCGTTTGAGGCCTGAAGTTCCTCGTTGGTCGCCTCGTGCTGTTCCTGGATCGATTGCAGGTAATCGCGCGTTTCTGAAAGATTGCGCTCCATGGCCGCGAGACGGCGGGATTCGTCCTTCTTGCGGGCGGGGTGTGGCGTCCTCTTGGCGCCACTCGGCTGCTCGCGGGACGGGACGCCGGGGAACGCGCGGCCTTTTTCGGCATCGTCAAACAGAATCAGGAAGCTACGCTCTTTCAAGCTTTTGAGCGGAATGACTTCCACGTTCACCAGCCGGGTGTCGCCGTTCTGCCCGACCTGCACGTTCTCCTTACGCGCAGGCTTGTTTTCCTTCCTCGCCCTTTTGATGGCGGCGTGCAGCGGCAGCATTAAACCTTCGCGCGCCATTTTCAGCACGTCGAAACTCGCCTTGCCGCTGGGCGGCTCCAGATAAGCGCTGGTCGGGCCGCGGAACTGAAGGACTTGCAGGTCCGCATTCACGAGCACCCCGGGAGGGGCAAATTTATTGACCGTGATGCGGTCGGCCTCGCGCTGCGAGTTCAGTTCGGAGCGGAAACCCTCCGGCCCTGCCTGTCCCCTCTCTGCTGGACGGGGACCGCCCAGCGGGGTCAGCCCCGGAGATCTGCGCTCAGCGAGCCCTTTTCGAACCGCCAGATAAAACGGCGGAGTCGGCGCGGCTTTCCTGGAGTAAATCTTGTGCTTTCGATCTGCCGGCTCAAACAAGTCGGTGAAGCCGCCGATGGATTCCGATTTGCCCAGGAATAGAAACCCCTCCGGTTTCAGCGCATAATGAAACGTAGGAATCAGTTTCTTCTGCAAACCCGACTCAAGATAAATCATCAGGTTGCGGCAACTTACGAGGTCCATGCGCGAGAAAGGTGGGTCGCTCATGAGGTTTTGGCGGGCGAAGACAACCATTTCGCGCAAAGCCTTGTTGATCCGGTAGCCGCCTTCCTCCTCGACAAAAAACCGTCGCAGCCGTTCCGGCGAAACATCCTGCGCGAGGCTTTTGGCGTAAAGACCGTGACGGGCTTTCTCCAGCAACGCATCGTTGAGGTCCGTGGCGAAAACCTGCAGCTTGCGCATGCGGGGCGATTTCTCCGCGGTCTCCACGAACGTCATCGCAATGGAATATGCCTCCTGTCCGGTAGAGCAACCGAGCACCCAAACCCGGCACGGATCATCACCCCGCTGCTGAAGCAGCTTGGGAAACACCTTGCGCTTGAGAATGTCGAAGGCTTCCGGATTGCGGAAAAAACTCGTCACGCTGATGAGCACATCCGAGTACAGGGCGTCGAGTTCCGCGGTGTTGCCCTTCAGGAAAGCGGCATATCCGCCTAGCGTATTGTGCCGGTTCAGCACCATGCGCCGGGTGACGCGCCGCTGAATGGTGGCGGATTTGTAGAGCGCGAAGTCTACCCCGCAATGGTTGCGGAGTACGAGCAGGATCTTTTTGAAACCATCATCTCCTACCCTGCCACGTGCCGCTTCGCTTTCGGCACGAGATTGCTTCGATCCTGTGCGCGGAATCCCGTGACCGCCCGAGGGCAGCGGAGTTTCATCTCCTTCGTGCGAGGTAGCAAACGCCCGATCCGCTTCTGGACGAAATTCAGGGTCATGATGTTGGCCCGCGACATAGGGATGCTTCGCAATGCGAAAGAGTTCTCTCGCGATATTCTCTGGGTCGAGAACAAAATCCACGCATCCTGCCGCAACAGCACTACGCGGCATCGAATTGTAGTGAGCCGTATCATCTTGCGCGAACGTAATCCCGCCCTCGGCCTTGATGGATTCCAATCCCAACGTGCCGTCGGTCGCCGTCCCCGACAGGATCACACCGATTGCGCGCTCGCGCTGGTCCTGTGCCAGCGCATCAAAAAAGAAATCAATGGATCGATGCGCCCCGGCGGTCAGTTGGCGGGGCTGAAGCTTCAGGACGGCATTCGCAATGGTGAGGCTACTGTTGGGGGGAATGACATAGATGTGGTTGGGCTGGACAGGCAGGTCTTTGGTCACCTCGCGCACCGGCAGCGAGGTGACCCGGGACAGCAGGTCCGTCAGCGCGCTTTCCCGGTTCGGGTCGAGATGCTGCACCAGAACAAAGGCCATGCCAGTGTCTGCCGGCAGATGCCGAAGCAACTGCGAGAACGCTTCCAGACCGCCGGCTGACGCACCGATACCGACAATCAGGTGCCGCGTCACCGCGCGGTCAGAAACACGCGTTTTTGTCGCGCGGCCGGACTTCCGAGCGGCTGTTGCCCGGGTCGACTTCTTGCGATGCCGGGTCGCTTTCCCGGCTTGCTTTTTTGCTGCCACCCCTAATACGCCTACTGGCCCTAATAGCGACTGGCTGCCGGTCCGCTGGCAATGTCACTGCGAATGGGCACGCAATTGCCGCCATTATGCATATGGCGGGCCCGGAACATACTCATAATTCGCCGGAGGAACGTCTGGAACTTCATTGAGTGGCTCCTGCCATGGGGTGGCCCCCGCATGTCTTGATCTAATTCCCTCGCGGTCGTCTCCTTCGCCATCGTCGTGCCAATGATCGCAAAAATGCAAAGCTGCGGCAGCTCGACGCTCTGCAGAAATCAAGTTGGCGTCTTGTAAGGCATCGTTCGTTGGAGAGCCGGTTTTCTCGCCTCGCTGGTCCCGTCAAGGGTGAGGACCGCGCAGCGACGGCTGCGCCGTCCTTGATCCCCGTATCTGGATGAGCCACGATGGATTCCCGAACAGATTGGAGGCGAAACGCCAGTTTTCGGCCGTAGCTCAAATGGTGGGTTTTGCCTAAGAAGATCAAAAACGCTTTGTCTTTCAATGAGAGTTGACTGACACTCTCTCCGCCAGCACTCCCTCCCATTTTAAAGCCTCGTGAAATCAGAGACGAGCGCACTCGAAGTAGGCGCGAAACGCGGAGCTTCGGTTCCACAGCCTTTCGGCTCGCCAGTGCGTTATTGTTCTTTCGGGCTCCTGACATGAGAGAGGCGCCGATGTCGAGAAATGGAAAAGCAGCGCCATTGGCTGCGCTCATGCTGAGCCTGTCATTTTGCGGCAGCGTGGCCCAGCCTGTTGGCGCGCCGACGAGCGTTTATGCTCAGGTGGAGACGCCAGCCGGGCGCGAAACGCCCGCCTTGAGCGCCGATGAACGGAAAAAGCTGAGGGAAGAATTGACGAAGGCGCGAGATCGCCAGAACGATCGGGTGAAAGCCAAGGAACCGACGCAAGTGCCTAAATCGAAGCCTGTACCCAGGTCGAAAAAGCCCTGAGAAGCGAGCGGCGGCTTCGCTCGATGGAATTCTACCCGTTCCGAGTGTGCCGCCCGTTAACAGGCGGCTCTTCCATTGGGGTAAATGATCTTGATAGCGGGCCTTCCCGACAGATCAGGATGCAGGCGCGTCCTACTGGCGCAGGAGAAGCGTGTTGCTTCGGGTCTTGCCCGTTTGGCGATAGCCGCGCGATATCATGTCGTCGATACAGTCGTGCTGCCATTCCTCGCGCGACAGGTGCTCGATTACAACGGCGCGCGGCCACAGTGTCTCCGGGGTCTGCGCAAAAAAGCCGGTAAGCACGCGGTCTTCAAAGCCTTCGACGTCGATCTTCAGCGCGTTCATCCGGCCGACGCCGGCGTCCGCGAGAATCTGTTGCAGCGTCAGCGCCGGAACGCGGAAAGCGCGGCTTGAAGATTGGCCGTTGACGATATGGCTCGCGCCGAGATTGTCGCCGTCGGTTTCGATCAGGAGTTCGCCATCGGACGGCCCGGCGGCGGCCGCGACCAGTTTGACCTGCGTGAAACCGGAAGCGGCGTGGTTGAAGGCGAGGCGGGCATGCGCCACCGGATGCGGCTCGACCGCAATGACCGTTCCGCTGCTGCCGACTTTGCAGGCGAGCGTCAGTGCATAGGTGCCGACATTGGCGCCAACGTCGACGAACACGCCGCCATCGGGCGTGTACGCCCGCAGGAAGGAAAGCTCTTCCAGATTGTAGTCGGGATTGAACAGCGCGCCGCGCTCGGTGGCGCTCGCCAGATGGTAAAAGCGAAACGAGGCGCCTTGATACTGCGCATCGACCGGTCCGGCCCGCATCAGGCTGACCAGCCGTGACATCCACGGCCGGAACGCGCCGCGCTTCAGGCCAGAGCGATGCGCCAGCCGGATGATCGCTGCCTGCGCCGCGTTCGGCGCCAACGCTCCGAAGGGCGCGGTGGATCTATCGTTGTCGTGTCGCACGTTAGTGCCCGCTTTCCGAAGTTCGTGCTCCATCGCAGCGCCCACCTTCACGAACTTCGGAAAGTCATGGGCACTAACAAATTTATTGATTCTAGTACCGCTTTATCGATCTGAAGTCCCTGATCGAATTCGCCGCTTGTGGTACAGGGACTTCAGATCGCGGTACTGGAGCTCCGGTTCCGAAGTTCGCAAGATATCGCGGTAGCCTCTGATGCGAACTTCGGAATCAAAGGAGCTCCAGCAACTTATTAATTCTAGTGAAGCTTTGACGCTGACGTTCCTTTGAAAAGGTCGCCGAGAAATTGAAAGGAACGTCAGAGTCGCTTCACTAGGCTCACTGTATCCAGTTCGACGGCTGGAACAGCCGCTTGATCTTCGAGGAGAAGCCGTGACGGCTCTGCTCGCGGTCGACGACAGATTGGTCGGTCACCCAGTTCAGCTGGATGGCGCGGCGCTTGCCCTCAAAGGGGTGATGGCCGTGCCATGAGTTGTCCGACCGTTTGAAGATCAGCAGCGTTCCGCCGGACGGCTCGACTTCGGCGACATAATTTTCGAGATCGGAATCGTTGCGCAACAGGCGCAGGCGGCCGGTCGAACTCTCCCAGGAATCGTCGTTCATGTAGAGCAGGACGGTGATGATCTTGGTCTTGGAGTCCGTATGAATCTGGCCGTCGCGGGTCCGGCAGAAGCCTCGGACCGTGTACATCGTCGGTCGGCCGGCCAGATCGATGTCGAATTTCTCCTCGACGATGCTCCGAAACGATGATCCCAGCAACTCGTCGATGAGGTCCTTGAAATGTCCGGAAATCTTCAGGCCGGCAGGCGGATGGGAGCCGGGACCGGGCACGACGGGATAGTCGGCCAGGACCTCTTTCAGCCGCTGCTGATCGACGAAATTCTTCACGATCAGATATTCGAACGGATCGTGTTCAAGAGGCGTCGAGCGAAGCATGTCGAGTTTCAGCATGGTTCCTCCTGGTACTGGGCCTCGTCCGGATGAACGGAGAGCTTGTTCCCAGCAGCGGTTTGTCGCTCCTTTCGCGACAGGCCAAGCGGTCCTTGTCCTTCGGCCCACAGGCGGTCGTAGACGGCGCGGATGCCGCGAGCCTCGGCCGCAAGCGAGAAGTTCGTGTGCACGAATTCCAGCGCCGCCCGGCCGTGTTCTTTAGCAAGATCGGGGCTGCGAAAATAGGGCTCGATCGCAGCGGTAAGGGCTTCCCCATCGCCCGCAGGCACGATGGCACCGTTGACCCCGGGCCTGATCATCGACGGAAAGGACCCGGCATCGGAGGCGACGACCGCGGTCTGCGAGGCCATCGCCTCCAGAGGCGTCAGGCCAAAGCCTTCCTGGCGCGACGGTGCCACGAACAAGGTGAAGCGCCGATACCATATGGCGATATCGTCGACATCGCCGAGAAGCAGGATGCGCTGCGTCAGGCCCGCGGCCGCGATCTTCGACCTCAGCTCGCGCTCAAAGCCCAAATTGTCGGATGTGGTGCGGCCGGTAATGATCGCGGTCCAGTCCGGATATTGCGGCAGCAGCCGCAACATCGCATCGACGAACAGGTCGGTGCCCTTTTGATGGCGAATCCGCCCCGTACAGCCAACGGCGTATTTGCCCGGCAGACCGGCCACCGAAAAGTCGTCAGCCGGATCGCGCGCGGGGTAGAATTGCTGGAAATCCGTTCCGTGCGGCACCACCGTATACGGTACATCGAGGAAACTTCCCGAACGCTCGCTGGTCGTGATGACGGCGTCCATCCGCCGCAGCATCCAGCGGGTCAGCGGCTTATGCCGGCGCTGGCCGGCCGAATTGAAAATCAGCCGCAGCGGCGCGCGCAGCACGTCTCTTAGCAAAAGGCCCGCCATCATCTCGTTGTTGCGGCGGCAGTGAAAGATTCGGAATGGCCGATGGGCCGGGCGGCGAAACAGCTTTGGAACGTCGCGCCAACGCATGCGCGGGACCCGCGCCGGCAAGTCGAAGCCGAGCGCTGCGATTTTCAACGTCTTCGCCTGCTCCGGCACCAGCTGCACCACCGCGGTCGTGCCGCCGGATCGGCGCCAGTTGAAATTCGTCGCGACCACTTCGATTTCCGAAAAACCGTCCGTCAAGCCGATGATCCCTGTCAGCGCGGTGAGCTATCGCAGGTCATAGCAGCGCCCGACGTGCCGCACAAAGCGATGGGAGGGAAGTCCCCGCCAGAGGCAAAAAGGATTTCATGACGGCCTTCTAAGCCCTGGATTTGGGAAAAACCAAGTAAAAACGTCGCAAAACGTCCGAAAGAGGCCCGCGCTGGGGAAACGCACGAGCCGATTACCGGGCAGGCCGGCTTTTGTCATCAGCACGACAAGGCGTCCGGTTCCCCGGCCAGCTCCGGGCGTCGGTCCTGTCGGCCTGCGCGCGACCGGCCGGCTCGCCCAGAGCGGGAGATGGAGCACCGGTGTGAAGTTGAACCGCCGACGGAAACCCCCGATTGTTCCGGCGCAGATCGGGGGTTCTGAGGATGATCAGTAATGCGGGTCGTACATCTGCTGCTCGATATACCCCATCATGTCATTCGGCCGGGCAGCTGTTGCGAGGCCGCGCTTATAGGCGACCTCGGCGACCGCAGCGGCAATATGGGCCGAGACCTCGCGGATCCGCGGCAGCGAGGGATAAAGGCTGCCCTGCTCGATGTCCTCCTGGGTGACCAGGTAGGCCAGCGTGTGCGCGGCAGCCATGAACATCTCGTCGGTCACGAGCTTCGATCCGCTCGCGATCGCCCCGAGCCCGACGCCCGGAAAGATGTAGGAATTGTTGCCCTGGCGCGGCACGAATGTCTTGTCGTCGAGCTTCACCGGATCGTAGGGACTACCGCATGCGAACAGTGCCCGGCCGCCGCTGTGGCGATAGGCCTCCTCGGCGGAGCATTCCGCCTTCGACGTCGGGTTGGAAAGCGCAAACACGATCGGCCGGTGGTTGATCTCGACCATTGCCTGAAGCACTTCCGGCGTGAAGGCGCCGCCGACAGCGGCGACACCGATGATCGCGGTGGGCTTCAGGGTGCGGATCGCGGTGAGGAAGTCTTTGACCGGCGCGCGATCGTGCGCGTAGCGCTTCTTGTGCTCGGTGAGCCCTTCGCGGTTCTTCACGACAAGGCCGCGTGAATCCACCAGCCAGTTGCGCTCGATCGCCTCAGTTTCCGAGAGGCCATCGGCCATCATCGCCGAGACGATGAGATCGGCGATGCCCGTCGCCGCTTCCCCGGCGCCGAGGAACAGCACCTGTTGATCGGCGAGCTTGCCGCCGCTCACGCGCAAGGCGGAGAACAGTCCGGCCAGCGCGACCGCCGCCGTCCCCTGAATGTCGTCGTTGAAGACCGGAATTTCTTCACGGTATTTGTGCAGCAGACGGAACGCGGAGTGATTGGCAAAATCCTCGAACTGGATCAGCACGCCGGGAAAGGCGGCACGCGCAGCGGTGATGAATTCATCGACGAATTCGTCGTACGCCGCACCGCTCAGGCGCTTCTGGCGCAGGCCGATATAATAGCGGTCGTTGAGGAGGTCCTGGTTGTTGGTGCCGACGTCCAGCATGATCGGCAGGCAATGCTCGGGGTGCACGCCCGCGCAGGCTGCGTAAAGCGAGAGCTTGCCGACCGGAATACCCATGCCGTGGGCTCCGAGGTCACCTAATCCAAGAATGCGTTCGCCGTCGGTCACGACGATCAGCTTGGCGGGATAAGGCCAGTTGCCGAGCAGTTCGGCGATGCGGCCCTTGTCGTTAGCGCTGATGAACATGCCGCGCGGACGCTGGAAGATCAGCCCGTAACGCTGGCAGGCCAGTCCCACCGTCGGGGTGTAGATCAATGGCTGGATTTCATCGATGTTGTCGCAGACCACACGAAAGAACAGCTCTTCGTTGCGGTCGTGCAGCGAATTGAGGGCGATATATTTTTCGAGATCGTTGGGGAGGCTGCGCAGATTGGTCAGAACGCGCGCCACCTGCTCCTCCATCGAGAGCACATGAGCGGGAAGAAAGCCGCGCAAGCCAAGCGCGTCCCGTTCGGCTTCGGTGAAAGCCGTCCCCTTGTTGAGCAGCGGGTCGCGCAACAGCGCGAGGCCATGCGGAGAATCCGGGATTTGAGAATATGGCGTCATCGCCCGAACTGGCGCGATCATGGCGTTTCCTCTCTCGTTCTTGGCTTTCGCCTTATTTGGCTTCGCTGTCCCGCTTTGAAACGGAAGACGGCTAGGTTCAAGAAGAAACCAAATGGCGTCCTTCTGCAATCATTTTGCATTGACCAGAATTCAGGTTTGAAAGCAACCGTGACGGGTCGCAAGTACATGATGACCATATTGCTGGCATATCAGACCTGCCATGAAGGCAATGTATTGCGCCGCGAACCGATTTGACTCCAGATGAAACGATTCTATGACTCTGATCATTATCCGCGCTGCAACAACGTCCCGGGTTTTTGGCCATCGCAGCGCGGAACAAAAACTCGAAGGCTCGTTCATGCGCGTCATCAATGTCGCCGCTGCTCAAATGGGCCCCATTCAGCGCGCCGAGAGCCGTCAAGCCGTGGTCCCGCGCATGGTTGCGCTGATGGATGAGGCCAAGCGCCGCGGGGCCGATCTGATCGTTTATCCGGAACTCGCACTCACCACGTTTTTCCCGCGCTGGTATATGGAAGATCAGGCCGAGGTCGACGCCTGGTTCGAGCGCGAGATGCCGAATGCGGCAACGAAGCCGCTGTTTGCCCGCGCCGCCGAGCATCGAATGGCCATGAGCCTCGGCTACGCAGAACTCACGCCGGGCGGACATCGCTTCAACACCTGCATCCTGACCGACAAGTCCGGCAAGATCGTCGGCAAATATCGCAAGACGCATTTGCCAGGGCATTCCGAATTCGATCCCGCGCGCTCCTTCCAGCATCTGGAAAAGCGCTATTTCGAACCAGGCGACACCGGCTTTCCGGTGTGGCGCGCCATGGGTGGCATTTTCGGCATGGCGATCTGCAACGACCGGCGCTGGCCCGAGACCTACCGCGTGATGGGGCTGCAAGGCGTCGAGATGGTGGTGCTCGGCTACAACACCCCTTCGGTCAATTCGCAGAAGAGCGACGAGGGCCCGGAAACGCGGCTGTTTCACAACCGCCTGTCGGTGCAGGCTGGCGCCTACCAGAATTCAACCTGGGTGGTGGCCGTCGCCAAGGCTGGCGTCGAGGATGGGTTTCCGCTGATCGGCGGCAGTCTCATTGTCGATCCCAACGGCGAGATCGTTGCGGAAGCCAAGACGGAAGGTGATGAATTGCTGCTGCATCCGTGCGATCTCGATGCGACGATCTTCGGCAAGACGACCATCTTCGATTTTGCGCGGCATCGCCGCATCGAGCACTATGGTTTGATCACGAGCCGCGCCGGCGCCGTTCCACCGCCGGAAGCTTGAGACGCCATTCTGTATGTCGACCGCATAGCAGTTCGCGGAACTACTTGGAGCCGATCAACATGACGTTCGCGCTCGACCACGTCGTGATCAATGTCCTGTTCGACATGGACCGTGCCGCAACGCTGATGTCGGAGCTTGGCTTCACGCTGACGCCGCGCGGCTATCATTCGCTCGGTTCGATCAATCATCTTGTCATGTTCGAGCACGATTATGTGGAACTGTTAGGTCTGCCGTCCGGTACGGATAAAGTCCGCAAGGACCTCCTCGAAAGCCCGCGCGGTCTGAACGGGCTGGTGTTCAAAGCCAACGATGCCGACACCACACAACGTACGCTGCGTGACGCTGGCGTTGCCATGCTCGAGCCCCAGAGCTTTTCGCGCCCCGTCACCATCGACGGCGTCGAGCATGAGGCACGCTTTCGGACTGCGCGCACCGCGCCGGAACTATTTGAAGCGGGAAGGGTCTATTACTGCCAGCATTATACGCCGGAATTGGTCTGGCACCGGCCGTGGATGTTGCATACGAACGGCGTTTGCGGACTGAAGGAGCTCGTGATCGTGACCTCGATTGCGGAGGTCGACGTGCTGCGCTACGCGAAAGCGGCGCAATCCTCTCCCTTGAGAGAAGGAGACGACTGGTGGATCGTGCTACCGGGCGGCTTTCGTCTTACCCTGATTTCGCCCGAGCGTTATCGTGCGCGTTATGGCGAACTAGGGGTCCAGGCTGATGGCCGTGGCAGCCTCTTCGGCGCGCTGGTATTCGACGCGCCCGATCTGAAGCGTATCGGCAACCTTGCTTCGTCCATCGCCGATCTGCGCGTTGAAAGCGAGCATGGTTCTCTGCGCGTGCAGGCGCCGTCCCTCAATACCCTGTTCGAGTTTTGCTGAAATCGTCAGGCTGAGGCGGCTGTCCGCCCAAGCCGCTCGGCTGCCATGCCGCGGAGCGTCTTGCGGTCGAGTTTGTTGGTCGATGCCAGCGGAAGACTGTCGACGAACCAGATCGAGCGCGGATGCTGGTAAGCCGGCGCATTGGCGAGCGCAAAAGCCTTCAGCTTCGCTTCATCGAGATCGCTGCCTTCGCGCTTGACCACAAACGCCACCGGTTTGGTTCCCTTGATGTCGTCGTCGACCGGCACGACGCAAGCCTGGATGACGTCGGGATGGGTCTCCAGCATCTTCTCGACCTCGCCGGGGAAGATATTTTCGCCTCCGCTCACGAACATGTCGTCGGTGCGTCCGACAAAGAAGTGGAAACCGTTTTCATCGCGGCGAAAGACGTCACCGGTGACATAGAATCCGTCTGACTTGATCGGCGAGGGGACGTCCGGGCGGTTGTGGTAACCGTTCATGATCGCGGGGCTTTTCATTTCGAGTACGCCGGTATTGGAAGGCTTGCCGTCTTCGCCGATCAAGCGCACCTGCACCTTCGGATGCGGATAGCCGACCGACAAATCGGGCTGGGGCAAGCCTTTCGGATGCGGTCCGAACACGACGGGGCCGCCTTCGGTCGTGCCGTAAGCGTTGGTCACGGCAGCGCGCGGAAGGGCGTGGTGGATCGCGTCCATCAGACTTTGGCTGACCGGCGCCGATCCCATCCGCAAATAGCCCACGCTGGAGAGGTCGGTCGCCGCGAACCGCTCCTTGTCGTTGAGCATCATCGCGATCATGGGCGGCACGGCCGTGAGCCAGGTGCAGCGATAGTTCTCGATGGCCTTGAGGTAGAGTTGGGTCGTGAATTGCGGGAGCAGAACGATCGTTGCGTGGGCCGCATGTGCCAGCTGGCTCATGGCGAGCGCGTTCATATGATAGAGCGGCGCTGCAACCAGGAAACGATGCTGGCTCATGTCCTGCGCGGACATGCGCTGTTCGACCACCCAGATATGGCTCTGATGCGAGAGCACGACGCCCTTCGGCCGCCCGGTCGAGCCCGACGTATAAAGAAACATCGCGGGCTCGCGGTCGGCCGGGATGATCGGCGTAAACGGCCCGGTCTTGAGGAAGGCTGCGAAGTCTTCGCTCCCGTCGCCGCCATCAAAGCCGATGCGCGGCACATCTTTCGGCGCGTTGTTCGATCGCGGCGCGTCGCAGAACACGAGTCTGGCGCCGGAATCGTGAACGATGTAGTCGATCGTCGCCGGCGGGAATTTGAAGTTGACCGGCACCGCGACGAAGCCGGCGCGCATGATGCCGTGCACGGTCGTAAGATATTCGAAGCGATTGGACGACAGGATCGCGACGCGGTCGCCGCGTACCAGACCACGCGCGCCAAGCGCCCGCGCGACGGCATTAGCTTGGGTTTCAAAATCGCGGTAGCTGAAGCGGCGCTCGGGGCTTGTGCCGAGATCGAAAATCGCGATCTTGTCTGGATCGCCCTTTAGAGAGGTCAGGGCTCCCAGATTTGAGAACGAAGGGATAGCAGCCACGACTAGTGGTCCGATTCTAACATTTGCATCCCTTTACAGCGGCCACTTTTGCAAATGTTAGAATTAAAAGGACCACTAGCAAATGTATGTTTCTAGTGGAGTTTTGAATTTGACATTCGCGTTGCGAATTCGTGGTCGGGTTTATCGCGAATGTCAAATCCACTCCACTAGCATTCCCGTCAGGCTGGCGGCGCGGTGAGATAGGTACCGCGGCCGCTGGCGAGCAGACGGCCTTCCTTGTCGAAGACCTTGGCTTCCGCCACCGAGAACTGCTTGCCGAAATTCACGATCTCACCGCGGATCGTCAGGACGCCGGGCATCGCCGCGCGGTGGTAGTCGACGCGCAAATCGATCGTCGGAACGCCGCGGCCGGTCTTCGACACCATGGCCCAGTCCGCCGTAAGGTCGACCAGTGCCGCCAGAATGCCGCCATGGGTATAACCGCGATCGGGATTGACTACCCATTCCTCGCGCCAGGTCGCGGTCAGTTCGATCGTGCCTTCGCCCACCGCAACCACCTTCAGGCCGAGCCACTGATGGTAAGGTCCGCGGGATATCTTGCTCTGGACCTCTTCGACGCTTGGAATGTCACTCATCGTACACACTCTCTATTCTTGCTATTCTTGGTCGTCGTCCTTGGCTGTCGAAAGTTGGCTCTCAAGGTGCGACGACGACCTTGCCGATGACCTCGCGGTCCTGAATGAGACGCAGGCCCTCCGCCGCCTTTTCGAGCGGCAGCACGGCGTCGATGACAGGCGAGATCTTCTTCTCGGCGATCATCTTCATCAAGTCGGTCAGGTTATCCTCGTAGAAGCTGTTGGAGCCGATCACCTTCAGCTCGAAGCTCCAGATATAGCGCAGGTCTTCCTTCGGATCATGTCCGGCGGTGGCGCCGCAGACCAGAAGGCTGCCGCCGCGCTTGAGGCACCGCAGCGACGGCACCCAGGTGTCGCCGCCGGTGAAGTTGATCACGACATCGACGCCGCCTTCATGGGTGCGGCGCTGCGGCTTGCCGAATTTCTCGATCGCCCATTTCGAGAAATCCACTTCCCTGTAGTTGATCGCCTCGTCGGCACCCATCGCCTTGAGCTTTTCGAGCTTGCCGGCGCTGCTCGCACAGGCGATCACTTCGGCGCCCAGCAGCTTGGCAAGGATGACGCAGCCGGTGCCGACGCCGCCGCTCGCGCCCAGGATCAGGACACGGTCGCCCTTCCTGATGGTATTGTGCGTGACCAGCATGCGGTGCGCGGTGCCATAGGCAACGGGCAGCGAGGCGGCTTCCTCGAAGCTGACGCCGTCCGGCATGGCGATCAACTGATCGGCCTCGACAAGACAATATTCCGCCATGCCGCCATCGAGCATTTCGCCCATCAGGCCCTTTTTCTTGTTGAGCGGATTGACGAGCACGCGGCTGCCGACCTTCCAGCCCGACACGCCTTCGCCGATCTCGGTGATCTCGCCCGCCATATCGAGGCCAATCACGACCGGCAGCGGCACCTTGATGCCAGGCATGCCCTTTACCGTAAAAACGTCGTGGTAGTTGAACGATGAGGCACGCACGCGGATCACGGCGCTTCCCGGCTTCGCCTTGGGTCTCGGGTGGTCATTCACCAGCTGAAGATTTTCCAACCCGCCGTGTTGGCGCAGAAGCAGCGCCCGCATCGTTTCTGACATCTCGTGTTCCTGTTTGCTCGCGATCGGGCGGCAAGGCGCCTGATCGCACGGAGCGCAGTTTGCTGAGAGGCGCTGCAAGATCAAGCGCCAATCCTCGCAACCCACCCATTCGAGAAGGATTCCGCACCTTGGGAGGTGAAAGCGCAAAACCCTTCACGTCGCGGGGTCAGGACGCATCCTGCATGGCCGCCTCAAGGATCACCTCGATCGATGAAGAAAGACTGGCGTTGAGCTTGGTTCCTCGCTGTCTGGCGAAGTGCATCGCGACGTCAGTCAGAACGCCGCGAAGCTGGTCCGGCCGCACTACCTCTTGCTGCGCTTGCCTCAACGGCAGACATTCGGCCAACAGCCGATTCTCGATTTTTTCGGCTTCAAGTTCGAGCGCCTTCACCTGCGAACGGAATGGTTCGGTCGCGCTGCCCGGCGCCGGCGCTGGTCCCGTCTTCAATTCGGTGCGGATGGCTCGCAGCTTTCGCATAATCTGCTCGCGCCAGGGGCGACAGGATGCGTCCAGTGCGTTGATCTCGTCCGCCGTCAACGGAATCCGATGTTTGACCGCCGCGAATGCCGACATCAACAATAGCATCACGTCGACGCCCAATTCGCTTTGCAAGGTGAGGCAGGCCTCTGCGACGCCGGGCCGGACATAGATGGCGAGAGCGAAAGCCCAGCTTTCGGCTGCAATCTCGGGCGCCGACCTCATTCGCCGTTCTTGATCGAGTTCAGGCCGCCCCAGCGGCTGACAGCCGTGTTTTCGATCTCAAAGAGGTCAAGCACGCGTCCAAGCGTATGGTCGACCATCTGCTCCAGGCTTGCGGGCCGCGCGTAAAACGCCGGAACCGGCGGGTAGACGATCGCGCCCATTTCAGTCGCCGCCGTCATCGCGCGCAGATGACCAAGATGGAGGGGCGCTTCGCGAACCATCAGCACAAGACGGCGGCGTTCCTTGAGCACGACGTCGGCCGCGCGCGTGACCAGCGAAGAGGTGACGCCGGTTGCAATCTCCGCGAGGCTTCGCATCGAGCACGGTGCGATCACCATGCCCATGGTCTTGAACGATCCGCTGGCGATCGAGGCGCCGATATTGTCGACCGGATGAACCACGCTGGCGAGCGCCGAAACCTCGGCAACATCGATGTCCGTCTCCTGCGTCAGCGTGATCTTGGCCGACCGGCTCATCACGAGATGGGTTTCGATCTCGGTCTCCTGCAACAATCTGAGCAGCCGGACGCCATAGATCGCGCCGGAGGCGCCAGTCAAGCCGACGATTAATCGCTTCGGATGTGAGGTCATCTGAATGAATTTAGGTTAGGTCAAAAACAGCTTCGGCCGCATTAGCATAGTCTCCTCGCGGCGTTAAGCTGATCGCAGTCGCGCAGGTCTTTCGGAGCTTGCTGCCATGGGTTAGCTTGATTGAAATCGGCGACGAAGCGGATGTAAGGAACGCGTCACACCCATCGGCCTTAATCCCGTGGGCGATCGTTCCGAGAATGAGGCGAGGGAGCAGGCGATGGAGGCAAGGCGTTCCAATACAGGCGAGGCGGCGCATCCCGATTTGCGCGACTGGCTGCGCCAGCTTGCCGGCACCGACCGCCTGGCGGTCGCGCACAAGGGCGTTTCGCTGATCGACGAGTTGGCGGCGATCGCCAAGAAGCTTGAGAACGAACGCGCGGTGCTGTTCCCAGAGCCCGGCCAGCACAAGATCCCTGTGATTGCCAATCTCTTCGCCGATCGTGGCTGGATCGCGGATGCGCTCGGCGTGCCGGCTCACGAGCTGCTGTCGACCTTCCAGAATGCCGTGCGCCACCCGCTCCCATGGGTCGAGGTCGCGGCCGGCCCAGTGCAGGAGGTCGTCCACGAGAAGGTCGATCTTCTGAAACAACTACCGATTCCGAAACACAACGAGCACGACAGCGGTCCCTACATCACGGCAGCGCTCCTGATCGCGCGCAATCCGAAGACCGGCATCCAGAACGTTTCGATCCACCGCTGTCAGGTCAGCGGGCCCGACCGTATCGGCGTATTGCTGTTGCCCCGGCACACCCTGCATTATTTCCGGATGGCGGAGGAGGCCGGCGAGAGTCTCGAGATTGCGCTCGCCATCGGCGTGCATCCGGCCTGCATCCTTGCTTCGCAAGCGATCGCAGCCCTCGACAGCGACGAAATGGAAATCGCAGGCGCGCTGCTCGGCCGTCCGATCGAGATGGTGAAGTGCCGCACCAATCGCGTCCGGGTGCCGGCGCATGCTGAGATCGTCATCGAAGGCCGCATTCTGCCGAAAGTGCGCGAGCCTGAGGGCCCCTTTGGCGAATTCCCGCAATATTATGGGTCGCGCGCCGATCGCGAGGTGATCCAGGTCGATGCGATCACCCATCGCAAGAAGCCGATCTTTCACACCATTACCGGCGGCGGCGTCGAACATCTCCTGCTCGGCGGCATTCCGCGCGAGGCGACGCTGCTCGAGCACTTGCAACGAAGTTTTCCGTCTGTGCGCGACGTGCGTCTTACCAGAGGGGGCGCCTGCCGCTATCACCTCGCCGTCAAGATCGACAAGAAAAGCAATGGCGAACCGAAGAACATCATCATGGGTGCGTTCGGCGGTCACTATGACATCAAGCAGGTCGTCGTCGTCGATATGGATGTCAATATCGATGACGAGCGTGAAATCGAATGGGCGGTGGCGACCCGCTTTCAGGCCGACCGCGACCTCGTCCTCGTTTCCGGCGCGCAGGGATCGAAGCTCGATCCGTCCTCGGACAATGGCATTAGCGCCAAGATGGGGATCGACGCCACCAAGCCGCTGTCGACCGACGCGATGGAATTCAAGCGCATTCAGGTCAAGGGCATCGAGAACGTCGACCTCGGCAAGGCGCTCGAGGGCGATCCGAAAGCAGCCTTTGCACGGATTGTCGCAGGTTGACGGCAAGTACGGGCCGTCATCATATAACTGGAATAGCGGCGCGCGGAGCGCGCTATCGGGAACAGTTTCGATGTCGACGGCACTGCGGATTGCGCACGGAGCCTTTGGGCGGGTTGCGCTTCTCGATATGGACTGGTCGCTGGTGCGCCACGCCCATCCGCATTGCCATGTGCTGCTGAAAGTCGAGGGCGCGGATACTCAATTCATCGTCGGCGACCAGGTTTATCCGCTGACCGACAAGGCCGCCGTCCTGGTGAACGGCTGGCAGCCTCACTCCTATGTTCATTATCCGGAGCGGCCGCGCACGATCATCCTCGCGCTCTATATCGAGCCGGAGTGGCTGACAGTGTTCCGGCCCGGCTGGGCGGCGAGCGGCGCCCCCGGCTTCTTCAGCCATCCTTCCGGCGAGGTCTCCGCGCATATCCGCGAACTCGCCATGAATTTGGCCGCCGACATGATGGCTCGTCCGGAGGCGCGCGCCGAGCACGAGGCGCTGCTGTCGGATCTGATGATCGCAGTGATCGAGCGTTTTACGCCGTGGCGAAGCTTTCCGGCCTCGATCCGGGAAATGAGCGCCCGCGCCGGCGATTGGCGTATCCGCAAAGTGGCTGCTTCCATGCGGTCGGAAACCGGACGCGCCGCCGCCCTTGAGACCTTCGCCCGGGAAGCCGGGCTGTCGCGCGCGCATTTTTTCCGTCTGTTCGAGGCGTCCGTCGGCGTGCCGCCGAAGGTCTATCTCAATGTTGTGCGGATGGAGAAGGCGGTCGATGCCGTGCTGCATCAGTCTGCAAGCGTCGCCAATATCGGCCATCAACTCGGGTTTGCCGAGCCTGCCCATTTCACCCGCTTTTTCCGTAACCACGCCGGGGTCTCGCCGCGCGAGTTCCGAAGCGTTTCACGTCTCGCCAGTTGATATTGCGCCGCACATCTTCAACGAATGAGACGGGATGGTAAGTTTCGAGATCACCCGGTATTGCGGGCTCCGAACACCACTGAATAGCATTTCGTGACGCAGGTCATTTGTGCCGGAGAAGCGCTACGGGATGGTGGAAGCCACCAGCTCAGCCAAAGGTCGTCCTGATCCCGGCTCGCCTTGGGTCGGCCAATCGATTGCGCGCGTCGAGGACGCGACGCTGCTCACCGGGCGTGGCCGCTTCATGGACGATATCGGCGTTCATCCCGGCACGCTGCATGCGGCTTTTCTGCGTTCCCCGCACGCCCACGCCGACATCGTTTCGATCGATGTGTCGCAGGCGATGAGCTCGCGCGGCGTCGTCGCTGTTCTCCATGGCGAGGATATCAAGGCGCTGACGTCGAGCCTCGTGGTCGGCGTCAAGGCGCCGGTCGAGTGCTGGCCGATGGCGGTTGGCCGCGCGCGCTATGTCGGCGAACCCGTGGCGATCGCCGTGGCGGCCGATCGCTACCGCGCCGAAGACGCCGTCGATCTCATCGACGTGCGTTATAACGTGCGGCCTGCCGTGGTCGATCCGCGTGCCGCAGTAAAGCCCGAGGCCCCGGTCCTGCACGATGGGTTTGGCGGCAATGTCGCGAGCGATCGCTCGTTTCGCTATGGCGATCCCGAAAGCGCCTTTGCCTCAGCGCCGCATCGGATCAGCATCGACGTCAGCTATCCCCGAAATTCCTGCACGCCGATCGAAACCTACGGCGTGGTCGCCGACTACAACCCCGGTGATGACGCCTACGATGTGCTCGCCAATTTCCAGGGACCCTTCAGCATTCACGCGGTGCTGTCGCGCGCCTTGCGGGTTCCGGGCAATCGTCTGCGCCTGCGCACGCCGCCGGATTCCGGCGGCAGCTTTGGCGTCAAGCAGGGCGTATTCCCCTACATTGTCCTGATCGCGGCCGCCGCCAAGGCAACTGGGCGTCCCGTGAAATGGATCGAGGACCGGCTTGAACATTTGACCGCCTCCGTCTCGGCCACCAATCGCGCGGTTTCGCTGGTCGCCGCAGTCGCAGAAGACGGCCGCATCCTCGCGCTCGATTGGGACCAGATCGAAGACTGTGGCGCACACCTAAGGGCGCCCGAGCCCGCCACGCTCTACCGCATGCATGGCAATCTGACCGGCGCCTACGACATCCGGCATTTGAAAATCCGCAACCGTGTCGTCGTCACCAACAAGACGCCGACCGGATTGAACCGCGGTTTTGGCGGACCGCAAGTCTATTTCGCGCTGGAGCGCCTGGTTCAGCGCATCGCCGTCGAGCTCAATCTCGATCCGCTCGACGTGATCACGCGCAATCTCGTGCTTGCGGATGCATTTCCCTACAAGACGGCAAGCGGCGCCCTGCTCGATTCCGGCAATTATCAGGAAGCATTGCGGCGGGGCGCGCAGGAGGGCGGGCTTGCGGAATTGAAAGCCCGACGTCAAGCGGCGCGCGCGGAGGGGCGTCTTTACGGCATCGGCTATACCGCGGTGGTGGAACCCAGCGTCTCCAACATGGGTTACATCACGACCGTCCTGACGCCGGCCGAGCGTCGCAAGGCAGGACCGAAGAACGGCGCGCAGGCGACTGCAACGATCGCGATCGATCCGGTCGGCAGTGTCAGCGTTCATGTCGCGTCCGTGCCGCAAGGGCAGGGCCACCGCACCGTGCTGTCGCAGGTGGTTGCCGACGTCTTCGGCCTGAAGCCTTCGGACATCCGCGTCAACACCGAGATCGATACCGCCAAGGATGCCTGGTCGATCGCTTCCGGCAACTATGCCAGTCGCTTTGCGCCTGCGGTCGCGGGCACGGCGAAGCTCGCCGCCGAGCGCATCGCCGGACGATTGCGCCGCGTCGCGGCTAGCCAGTTGAATACCGAGACCGACGATATTGCTTTCGTGGACGGTCATGTCGGATCGAAGCGCAATCCCGACAACAGGATTTCGTTCTCGCGTATTGCCGCGCTGAGCCATTGGTCGCCGGCCGCGCTGCCCGACGGCGTCGGTCACACCATCCGCGAGACCGTGTTCTGGACGCCGCCGGAACTGACCGCGCCCGACGAGGATGACCAGATCAACTCCTCGCTGTGCCACGGCTTCATTTTCGACTTCTGCGGCGTCGAGGTCGATCGCACCACGCTGCAGACGCGGATCGATCGCTATGTCACCATGCACGATTGCGGGACCATCCTGCATCCGGCCATGGTCGACGGGCAGGTGCGCGGCGGCTTTGCGCAGGCGCTTGGTGCCGCGCTCTACGAAGAATATGCCTATGCCGAGGACGGCAGCTTCCTGACGGGGACGCTGGCCGACTATCTGCTGCCGACCGTGGCGGAAGTGCCGACGCCGATTATCCTGCACATGGAGACGCCGTCGCCTTTCACGCCGCTCGGATCGAAAGGCGTCGGCGAAGGCAATTGCATGTCGACGCCGGTGTGCATTGCCAATGCAGTGGCCGATGCGATTGGTGCCAAAGATGTCGTGCTGCCGCTGGTGCCTGCGAAACTTGCCGAGATTGTTCGCGGCGCCGAGCCGGCGCCACCAGCACGCCGGACCTCCTCAACGCAAGCAAAGCGCGGCGGCGATCGCAAGCTGCGCGGCGAGGGCGAGGCGGTCGTCAAGGCCAATGCGCAGCAGGTCTGGGACATGCTGCTCGATCCCAACACGCTCGCCGCCGTCATTCCCGGCTGCCATGGCGTCGAAAAGATCTCCGGCACGCACTTCCGCGCCGATGTAACGCTCGGCATCGGCCCGGTGAAAGGACGCTACCGCGCCGAAGTGAAGCTATCCGATCTCGATCCGCCAAAGGCCGTGACGCTCACGGGCAGCGCGGAGGGCGGGCTCGGCTTTGGCAACGGCGAGGGCCGTATCACGCTTGGCCCCACGCCAGATGGCGGCACCACGATCCACTACACTTATGAAGCCGGCATCGGCGGCAAGGTCGCGAGCATCGGCGGTCGTCTTCTGGATGGTGCCACAAGGGTCATCATCGGGCAGTTCTTTGTTTCCCTGGCGCGCCAGGCTGGTGGCGGCGAGCCGGCATCCGGCGGGCTTTCGTGGTTCGCGCGCCTGCGGCGATGGTTCGGGGGGGCGCCATGAAGCCCGCCGCCTTCGACTATGTCCGCGCCGAACATCTCGACGAAGTACTGGACGGGCTCACCCGCGAGGGCGGCGACGCGCGCATCATCGCCGGCGGACAGTCGCTGATGCCGATGCTCAACATGCGTCTCGCCAGGCCGAAGACACTGATCGACATTATGCGCCTTCCCGAGCTAGCGCGCATCGAACGCAAGGGCGGCAGCGTGACGGTCGGTGCCGGCGTGCGTCAGGCGACGCTGCTGGCGTGGCCTGAACTTGGCAAGACCTTGCCGTTGGTGGCCCAGGCGCTGCCCTGGACCGGTCATGTCCAAACCCGAAGCCGGGGCACGGTATGCGGATCAATCGCGCATGCAGATCCCAGCGCGGAATTGCCGCTGGTGCTGTCTGCGCTTGGCGGCGAAGTGCATCTGCGCAGCACCAAAAAGCGACGTCGCGTTCCGGCCGGGGAGTTCTTTGCCGGCATGATGGTGACCGCCCGAGCCGACGATGAACTGATCGAGGCGATTTCGCTGCCGGCCAATCAGCGCGCTTGCGCCTTTCGCGAGGTCGCGCGCCGGCACGGCGACTTCGCCATTGTCGCCTGCGCGGCGGTCGCAACCGACAAAGGCGTTCGGCTTGCCATCGGCGGCGTCGCCGACATGCCGGTGACGCGGGAGTTTCCCCGGCTCGAATCGGGCGCGCTCGATGACGTCTTGAATACGTTCGCCTACGAGCTGGATGCCCGCGACGACGTGCATGCCTCGGCGCGATACCGGCGCGATCTGGTTCGTTTGCTCGGTGCCGAGCTGATCCGGGAGGTGCTGTCATGAGCCGCCTGCCTGCGGATCAGCATCACGCCGTTCGGCTCATGCTCAACGGCAAGCCGTGCAGCGGCGACGCTGAGCCTCGGATGCTCCTTACCGACTTTCTGCGTCACGAGATCGGCGCCACCGGGACCCATGTCGGCTGCGAGCATGGGGTTTGCGGCGCCTGCACGGTCGAGATCGATGGCAAACTGGCACGCGCCTGTCTGACGCTGGCGGTCCAAGTCGATGGCTGCGCGGTACGGACGGTCGAGGGCCTTGCGCCTGCGCCCGATCGCCTTGGCCTGCTGCAGGCGGCGTTCAAACGAAATCACGCATTGCAGTGCGGATTTTGTACCGCGGGGATCCTGATGTCGCTCGATCATTTCCTGCGAGAAGTTCCGAAGCCCAGCGAGCAGGAAGTCCGCGATCTCCTGACGGGGCATCTGTGTCGTTGCACCGGATACACGCCAATCCTGCGCGCGGCCATGGAAGCCGCCGCGGAATTGGCAGGCGAGCCAGCGAAGGAGAAATCCGATGCTTGATTTGGGAACCAGCTTTATCGGCAGCGTCGCGCGCGATCCAAATGCGCTGGCCATCGTTCACGACGATGTCCGGCTGACTTATGCGCAATGGTATCGGCGCATCTCCTCCGTCGTGGCGTCGTTCGACCGCATCGGGCTGAAGGGTGGAGACCACATCGTCACCGTGCTGCAGAATTGCGAGGCGGCCGCGACCCTGCATTGGGCCTGCCAACTCGCTGGCCTTGTGATCACGCCGGTGAACTGGCGCGCCAAGGATGACGAACTCGATTTCTGCATCGAAAATTCCGAAGCGCGCGCCGTCGTCTACCAGGACGTTTCGGCGCAGGCGGTCGCCAGGTCGAAGCGCGCGCCCAGCCTGCCGCGCATCGCGGTCGGCTATGACGACGCCGGCGTGATCGCCTTCTCGCGCATCGTCGCCGAACCGTCCGCGGACGCGACGCCTCGCGCCGGCGCCGAAGACTGGTCGGTCATGCTTTATACATCCGGCACGACATCGCGACCGAAAGGCGTGCCGCGGCGGCATCGCGCCGAACGCGCCGCCGGCGTCGCCCATGTGGCACAAAATCTCTACCGCCGCGGCGAACGGACGCTCGGTGTCATGCCGCTCTATCACACCATGGGCGTGCGCTCGCTGATCGCAATGTCGCTGATCGGCGGCACGTTCGTGTGCCTGCCGCGCTATGACGCAAGGAGGGCGCTGGCGCTGATCGAGGCAGAAAAGGTCACCAATCTCTATCTGGTCCCGACGCTGTACCACGATCTGGTTTACGCCCGCGAGTTCGCCTCGACCGATGTATCGAGCGTGCGAAAGCTCGGCTTTGCCGGCGCGCCGATGACGGACGGCCTGCTGAAGCAGCTCGACGGGGCATTCCGGCCCGATCTGTTCGTCAATCACTACGGTAGCTCGGAAATCTACACCTTCACCATCGACCAGAATGCGCCGGCCAAGCCGGGATCGGCGGGCAAGGCCGGGATCAACGAGGAAATCAGGGTCGTTAAGTTGAACGCGGCCTCGGTGACCGATCTCGCCGCGCCAGAAGAGGAGGGTGAGATCATTGCGCGCCTGGCAAGCGATGAATCCTTCGATGGATACTGGCGTCGGCCGGAAGCCGACGCGAAAGCCCTGCGCGAGGGTTGGTATTTTACCGGCGACACCGGCTTCGTCGATCGCGACGGCGATCTGTTTGTCACCGGCCGCGCCGACGACATGATCATCACCGGCGGCGAAAATGTCTCGCCGGTCGAGATCGAGAGCTGCCTCTCGCTGCATCCGGCCGTGCTGGAAGTCGCCGTCGTCGGTCTGCCGGACGAAAAATGGGGCAAGGTCGTCACCGCCTTTGTCAAGCGCAAGGTTCAGGTCGGCGACACCGAACTCGATCAGTTCTGCCGCACGTCGGGGCTTGCCGATTTCAAGCGCCCGCGGCGCTTCGTCTTTGTCGACTCTTTACCGAAATCTCCGGTTGGAAAATTGCTCCGTCGCCTGCTTGTCGCCGGCGATTATCAGCCGGAACACGCGCCGCCGTCCAGCGCGGCCTAAGAGAAAGGAAACACGATGGCTTCCGCTTATACCTTCGCAGACCCGAGGCTCACCAAGCTGGACGGCTTTCAGGTCGAGATCGACGAAGCGCATGAGCGCGCCGACATCATTCTCGATCGGCCGCCGCTCAATGTTGTCTCGATGCCGGAACGCGACCAGCTTCGCCTGGTATTCGAGACGCTGGACGAGGATGCGCGGGTGCGCGTGATTGTCGTGCGCTCGGTCGGCGAGCATTTTTCCTCAGGCGGCAATATCGGTGGCTTCATGGAGGCCACTCCTGAAACAGTTTCCAAGCTCGCCTGGAATATCGCCTCGCCGGCGCGCTGCTCCAAGCCGGTGATCGTTGCCAATCGCGGTTATTGTTTCGGCGTCGGCTTCGAGTTGTCGCTCGCCTGCGACTTCCGCCTCGCCTCCGAGACTGCGCTGTACGCGCTCCCGGAACAGAAGCTCGGGCAAATCCCGGGCTCCGGCGGCTCGGCGCGATTGCAGAAGATGATCGGCATCACCCGCACCAGGGACATCGTGATGCGTTCCAAGCGCATTTCGGCGAAGCAAGCCTTCGACTGGGGCATCGTGACCGAGTGCGTACCTGATGCCGAGCTTGAGAAGACGACCGACAAGCTGGTCGATGAGTTGCGCACCTTCGCGCCGCTGGCGCAACGGACGGCGAAGAAACTTCTCAACGATACCGAGGACTCGACGCTGTCGATCGCGATCGAACTTGAAGGTCATTGCTACAGCCGTCTTCGCCAGTCGGATGACTTCAAGGAGGGCGTCGAGGCATTCAATGCCAAGCGGCCGCCGAAATTCACGGGGCACTGAATTTAAGTCGTAGTTCCAAGGGAAAATTTGGAGGGGGAAAAATGTCGGTTGCGGAGACCAGGGATATTGAAGTCGCGCCGCCCGCGGGCGCGATGTCCGGCGGCAATTTCCGCTGAGCGCGCGAAGCCTCGATCGGTAGAGACCTACAGGCCCGCGGCGCGCAGCGCAGAAGCGACGGTCATGACGGCAATGTTACGCTTTGCTGCGGCATCGAGCGCATGCCGCAACAGATCCGGGGTGCAGCCAAAGGGGCTCGGCTCGGCCGCGACATCGTGACCGTAGAAGATCAGCCAGCCGTTGCCATCGGCGAGTTCGTCGAGCGCACGATCGATGCCATCGCCGTCGATGAGGCCATTGATCAGTGGCGTCGAGCGCAGATATTGCAAGTCCACGGTGCCGCTGTTGATGCCGGGAATGATGCCGCGTGAGGACTGGAATGTCCTTGCCAGCTGGTTCTTGCGCCACACGGACCCCAGGCCGTAAGGATAGGCGAAGTTCTCGATTCTCATCGAAGGGTCGAGGCCGAGCAGGTAACGGCGGTTTTCCTCGATCTCGCTGGCGAGGCGTGTCGCATCGAGGTCGGACGTGCGCACGTGGGAAAATGTGTGGCAGGCGATCTCATGGCCGCGCCGATGCAAGTCCACGATGGTATCGGCGCGCGCGCCTTGCCAATGGCCAGACCATTTATCGACCTCGCCGCCGGCGACATAGAACGTCGCTTTGGCGTCATATCGGTCGAGAATGGGGCCGCCGGCCGAGGCCGCGTTCTCGGGAAAATCATCGAAGGTGAAACTGACGATCGGCTGCTGGTTGCGCAGCGTGAACGGTGTCGCGCAGAAATGCCGTGACAAGCGGTTTTCGGCACGTGCTTTCAGGTCGGGCCAGTGGGTTTGCGCGGTCATCTCCGTCGCCCGATCAAACGCTTGCTTCTGGCGACGCGGTTCGAGCGCGCTCGAACAGGAAATCGAGCCAGCTGCGGAACATCACGGCTGCTGCCGCGCCGGTTGCGATATCCTGCCGAAGGTTGCGCGCGGGCAATTCCGCGCTCAGTGCCGGTCGCCGCTCGGTCTGCGCGCGCATGGCAAAGGCGGCGAGCTTCTGCTCGGTCTCGACGTCGAAATAGCCGACGGGAATGCCCGGATAGCGGTCGCGTTCACCGGCGAGAAAACGGGCGATGTCGCGAAGATATTCGCGTTCCAGTGACAGCGCCTCGTATTCCGGATGTCCCTGGAAGAAGATGAATTGACTGCCGAAATCCTTGGCGAAGCTGTCGACGCCGCCTTTGCCCGATCGCGACAGCAATTGATAGCCGTTTGCCGAGAGATCCTCGACGCGCAATTCGTTGAGACGCGAATGTGCAATCTTGAAGGGGGCTGGAAGGCCGCCCGTCAGCCAGTGAGACGAGACGCTGATGCAGTCAAAGATGCCGGAGCACTTGGTTTCGAGCCGCTTGCGCTCGATGCCGTCGAGATGCAGCACCGCGGCATGGGCGGCGAGGCAGGACCAGATCGTCGATCGCGTGTTGTGCTTCGCCCAGTCGATGACGTCGGTGAGATCGCGCCAATAGGCTTCGTCGCTCAAGTTGGCGGCGTAGGGCTCGGCGCCGGTAACGATCAGCCCGTCGATCGGCAACCGGTCGAGGTCGGCGATATCGGTATATTGCGTTTCGACGCGCCCTTTCGTCGATTGCGAGCGTCGCACCGACGGCAGGGAGAAGCAGTGAAAATCGATCCTGATGTCGCCGGCTGCCTGCCTCAGCAGGCGCATGAACTGGCGCTCGGTCGCCTGCAGCGCGGTGTCCGGCATGTTGTTGACGAGGCCGATCGTGAGGTCGACGTCGACGTCTTTCGGATGGCCGAACTTGTCCTCTCGCCGCTGCTGCGCCGGTGCGAGGCCGGGACTGACGATCAGTCGCCGTTTTTCCAACAGAACGGTCATGTCGCGCCAATTATGTGATCCTAGTGCGGTTTGGAATTTGAAGTTCCTATGACGAGGTTGCCGCGAAACTGATAGGAACTTCAAATTCACCGCACTAGTCAGTTCATTCCGCTGCTTCGAACCGGGCAGCCTGCGCACTCGCCTTGGCCAGGGCCTGATCGAGATCTGCGATGA
>NZ_DAHUXJ010000148.1 GCF_027307225.1 Bradyrhizobium sp.
TGCCTCACTTACCCCCAACTCGCTAACTTCTCAGAGACAATGGTACGTGAGCAAAACAACCCTGTTCTCTTCTGAAGTCGGCAGGCTCATAAGTACAGGCCCATCGCGAAACTCCTTTTCGTGCGCGTGGTGGCTCACGAGCCGGGGCGTTTCGTCGATGGGCCACAGCTGGAAATGTCAAACTTCTACTGCCACCCCGGCAGAGCCGGGGGGTCTCCCATTGGACTAGAATCACATAATTGGCTAGTGCTCCTTTGATTCCGAAGTTCGTAAACGTGGAGCCGCAACATGGTACGAACTTCGGAATCGGAGCACTAGTGCTGCCGAAAGTGATCGCTCATTGCCTCGGCAAATGTCATCGTCAGGTCGATGAGGTCCTTATCGAGCGGAGGCGGCTGCGAGGAGACTTTTGCGATGACGAGTTCGTTCGCTCTATCGACAAAGATGTTCTGGCCGTAGACGCCTAGCCCCAGCGCCATATCTCGATCTCGGAGAACGTACCATTTGTCGCGATAATGCATGGGACGATCGCCGAAATAGGAAATCAGATCGCCGGCCGCCCAGGCCTTGGGGTCGCCGCCACCTAGCATGTCTTCGATCCAGCCAGCGGGAATGATCGGGGTGCCGTTTCGACGGCCGTTCTGCACGATCAACTGGCCGACCCGGGCAAGATCCATCGTTGTGGTGCAGATACCACCAGCGCAGCGAGGCGCTCCGAAGCGATCGACCGTAACATAAGCAGAGCATTGGGCACCCATGGGTTTCCACAACAAGGTGCTCTGGAGATCGGCGAATCGGACGCCACTGGCTCGCTCCAGTATCCAACCTAACAGGTCGGTATTGGTCGAAACGTAGTGGAATGGTCCGCCATCTGGGCCACTCCGCTTCTTCAAACTGGCGAGGAAGTTACGAAGATCGTCCGGACGCTCCCCCGGACTCAACGGGTTCCAGTTCGTCGCCTTGCGGTATTCGACAATCGGACCGGACGTTGCGAGATAATCCTCATCGAAATCTATTCCGACGCGCATGTCGAGCACGTGGCGCACCGTCGCATCGGAATAGACCGAATCCTTGAGCTCTGGGATGACTGAAACAACGGCTTGCTCTGGATCAAGCTTGCCCTGCTCAATGAGGATGCCGGCGACAATAGCAGTGAGCGATTTCGAGACCGACATAAGGATGTGTGGCGTGTCCGAGGTCATTCCGTTGCTGTAGTGCTCAAGAATGACCTTGCCCCGGTGCAAGATGACCAGGCCATCGGTTTCGGTTTCGCCGACGAACTTATCGATACCGTACGGCTTGCCGCTGTGATCGAAGCGAAACGGAGCGAAATCCTTCGGCTCGGACTCAAGCTTCCATACATCACCCGGTGCGTTGGGAATATCGGCCGAGGGCACAATTTCCCGCACATGCTGAAATGCCCATTTGTTATAGGGGGCCGTTCGCCAATTTGCCAAAGTCACCTGACCGGATTCTGCCGAAGGAAAACCTGACATCAGCGGGGACGATGACACGAAAGAACTCTCCCTGAAATTGCTTGCCTCATGCGCCGAAGCGGCGCTCCATGGAGTGCCGCTTCATGTGGTCGAGCGCTCACGAAGGCGTCGAAGGATGCAGAATGAGGCCGAGCTGAGTCAATGCCGTCACGCCGTCATCGAGTCCGATTTCCTGGATGATCATGCCGTTGACCACCTTCAGAACGGTCGTCCCCGTGAAGTGCAACTTGCGGCCCGTTGCGGCCGGCAAGCTGCCCGCCAGAAGATCGGTGAATGCCGCACCGGTGTGCGTGCCTCCACCTTCCCATTGTCCGACCACATAATCGCCTTCGGCGATCAGGTCCGCCGTGCCAGTGAAGTTAAGGTCAGGGAAGGCGGCGCGGAAGTGGGTGATAGCCGCCTTGATCTGGGCCCGACCGCGACGGGGTTCATGCAGCGAGTAGTTCTGCAGCGTGTCAGGGGCCGCAATGTCGTCGACGACACCGAGGTTGAAGGTCTTACCCCAAAATTCGGTGAACCAGCGGCCGACGACCGCCTTGTTATCATTTTCCTTCGACATGTCTTGATCTCTCTGTTCGTTCCGATTTGTCACCGGAAGCATCAAGCTTCCGACGCCAACACTAGACGGGCGACATCGTAGCCACGCTCCGTTTCTTGCCGGCGTATCCAAATCTTTGCTGCTCGCGAGTTCGATTCAAAAGCAACAAGCGGAGTGTCGCCTCGGCCCCTGCCCGATAGGTCTGATTCCGGTCAACAACATCACGCGCGGCATCGAACCCGCTGCGTCGCCGCGCGCCAGGAGGGGATCACGATGGATATCGAGGTTGCTACAACGCCAATGCTGCAGAGAAGCGAGCCACCGATACTTTATGTCGGCACGCCGGTGGTGTTGATCAGCACCTGCAACGAAGACGGTTCCGCGAATCTCGCGCCGATGTCGTCTGCGTTCTGGCTCGGATGGCGCGGCGTACTCGGCCTTGACCGGTCGTCGAAGACGGTCGCGAACATCATCCGCACCAACCAATGCGTGCTCAACCTGCCGTCCGTGGCGCAGGTCGATGCGGTCGACCGCATCGCGCTGACGTCAGGATCAGAGGTCCTGCCGCCGCACAAGGTGACGCGCGGCTACCGCTTCGAGAAGGACAAGTTCGGGACCGCAGGGCTGACCCCCATTGCGTCGGAGACCGTCGATCCGCCGCGCGCCAGGGAATGCCCGATCCAGATGGAAGCCGTCGTTGAGCACAAGTACGAGATGTCCGAAAACGATCCGGCATTCCGTGGGCGCCGGATCCTGTTTGAATTGCGTATTCAGCGGGTGTTTGTCGAGCCGTCGATCCTTGCCGACGGCGATCCGAACAGGATCGACCCCGACAAGTGGCGGCCGCTGATCATGAGCTTTCAAAAATTCTTCGGTCTTGCCGATCGCCAGCCCCGAGCTTCGCGCCTGTCGCAAATCCCGGAAGCGCTCTACAAGGGCGTGGATATCGAGCGGTCGAGGGAGCCAATAGCGTAACGCTTGAATAGGAGAAGGTTTGCCCAGCCGGAATTTCCTGCAAGGCTTGCCACACGCGCCGCTGAAACGCGGTGCCGCGCACGTCGAGGGGAAGGTTCAGACCGATTTGCTGCATCTCGACGAAACCGACAACGCGCACGACCACGGACTCATATTCCCTGTCGCCGCCGACCAGCCGCGCGTTCGGAAAACGATCCTGAAGATCACGCACAAGTTCGTCCGGATCGTTACCGATCAAGATCGACGCCACACCCTTGTCGCTTGACGCCACCAATATTGCGCCGAGCGAAGATTGGCCCACCGCGAAACGGATGTCTTCATTTGCGCCGCCGGCGCGATATCGCGTCGGTGTCATCCCCAGCATGGTCCTGGATTTTTCGTAGAAGCGGCCGCTGGAGTTGAATCCCGCATCATACATGGCCTCCGTCACGCTGCGACCCTTTGCAAGCCCATCGCGGACGCGGGAAGCCTTGTGGGCCTCAGCGTAGTCCTTCGGCGTAACGCCCGTTATAGTTTTGAACAAGCGATGGAAGTAGCTGGTGCTCAGATTGGCCGCCCGCGCGAGACCTTTTAATGAAGGGACGTCTTCACTCCCTTCGATCAAACGGCACGCTTTGGCGACGATCGCCGCATTCTCGACATCGGCTGACGGGCCATCGGGATTGCAGCGCTTGCACGGCCGAAAGCCGGTGGCTTTAGCTTCGGCCAGCGAACCGTGAATCCCGACGTTCCTGGGATTGGCTGACCTCGAAGGGCACGACGGCCGGCAATAAACGCCGGTGGTCGCAACCGAGTACCAGAATTGCCCATCAGCCGAACGGTCGCGCGCCAGGACGCGCACCCAGCGAGGGTCAGCCTCAACCGTCGCCTCCGGTCGAATGCAGGCGGCTTGCGATTTTGCAGTCATTTTCGGTCCTTCGCGAGTCCCAGGCGTCGACTGCCCGTTCTGCTTTGACCGTACCGATCGCGTCTTTTTGACGCCGGAACCACCCGTTTTCCGAGCAGTGTCGCGGGTAACCTTTCCGGCGGGGTGAAGAGTCCGCCGCGGTTCATTGGCTGCAAGTCGGTGAATTCGGCGATGACTGCCTTGCGGCCGCGGCTCCATTGATGCCCATTCCAGATCGTTATATTTATGAAAAAATAGCGATACCCGGTGCCACCGTCCAGCCTGCGCCGGAGTAGCGGCGTTCCGCGATCCGAAAAAAAGGGCATTGCTGTGGCTTGAACGTGAACGCCGCCGTTATTCTAACGGGCACAAGCTGGCCGTCGGCGCATTCCAGTTCTGGACAACCTTCGATTCCGGCGATAATGCGCGTCACGTCCAGCTTCTCACAGACAGGTATCTACGATGGCCAAAATGACAAAAACCCAGTTGATCGACGCGATCGTCGAGGGTACCCAGGTTTCCAAAAGCGATGTAAAGGCGGTGATCGAGACAATGGCGGCCGTCGGCTACAAGGAGCTGAACGAAACCGGCGAGTTCGTGATTCCCGGCTTCGCGAAGCTGTCAGTCGTGAACAAGCCCGCGAAGGAAGCCCGAGCCGGCATTAATCCCTTCACCAAAGAGCCGATGGAATTTGCCGCCAAGCCCGCCAGCAGGTCGGTGAAGGCATCACCGTTGAAGGTCGCCAAGGACTCCGTGCTTAATCCACATACGGATAACTAACACCGCGGTGGAGGGCACCGCCCGCCCGATGGTTGCAAATGCCGCGCTTTATTTGCTGCCTTCCAGGCGATCGAGAAATTCCTTCACCGAATATACGACGCCGGTGTCGGTCGCCCGGTAACCCGGCAGCGCCGCGACCGCCTGCTGAAACTCCTGCCCCTTCATGATATCGAGCACCCGCCGCATTGGCTCGGTCTCCAGGAAGACCTGCCGGCAGGCGAAGACGTAGTCCTCGGTCAGAAGACGGATGAAGTCGAGGCCGAACTGACGCGCAGCCGCTTCAACGCCGAAGGCCACGTCTGCCATTCCGCTTGCAACATAGGCGGCTACCGCAGCGTGCGTAAATTCGATCTGCTGCGCGCCGTTGATCTTCGCCTCGTCGATTCCGTGCAGCGCCAGCAGCTGATCGAACAACAGGCGCGTTCCCGAATCATGGTCGCGGTTGACAAAACGCGCTTTGGTACGCACGACGTCTTCCAGCGATGAAATCTTCAGCGGGTTGCCTCGTTTCACCATCAGCCCGATCTCGCGCGTGACGAAGCTGACAATCCGGTCCTGGCGCGGATCGAGCCATTCCTTGCAGGCCTGAATACCCTTCGCGCGCAATTCGCCGCGCGGCAAATGCACGCCGGACAGGTCGCAGGCGCCTTGCGCCAGCGACACCAACGAATGCTGGTTGCTGACGTAACGCAGGTCGACGCCGATGCCGGGCTCGCGGTCCAGCAGTTCGCGAAGCTTCGACACGGCAAAGCCGTGACTGGCATGAACGCGAATGACGGAGGGACGTTGATGCAGGAAGGGCTTGATCTCGGTTGCCAGTTCCTGCGCGAGATTTTCGAGCTGCGGACCAAGGCGCGCCTGCATTCGCTCCCCGGCCCAGACCAGCTTTTCCCCGAACGCGGTGAGCCGCGAGCCCTTGCCGCGCTGGGTTTCGACCAGCGGCACGCCGAAAAACTGCGACCATTGCTCCACCAGATTCCAGACGTGACGGTAGGACAGGTGCGCGTCTTGCGCCGCGCTGGTGAGTTTTCCGGTTTTACGGATTTCGTTGAGAACGCCGAGCATCACCACGACGCTTTGCGGACTGTCCTCCTTGTGAAATCGCCAGACGGGCTCGATCTCGATGTGCAGCACGCTTCACCTCAATTATGAATTACAATTCATATATTGTCGGGCCATAGGTAATAAATATCATATTTACTTCAGTAGATAACCTCCTATCTTCAAATACAAGCGATGGAGGAAATATGATGTCAATTGCATATGACTATACCCCGGAGACCGCCGCGGCGGAATTCCTGCGCAAGCCGCACCAGCTTTTGATCGACGGCAAGCGCGTTCCGTCCTCCTCGGGCCGCACCTTCAAATCGCTCAACCCCGCGACCGAACAGATCATCGCCACCATTGCCGAAGGCAACGAGGTCGACGTGGACCGCGCAGTTGCCGCCGCACGCCGCGCCTTTGAAGGCCCCTGGCGCACGATGCGCCCGGCCGAGCGCGGCCACCTCCTGTTCAAATGGGCCGAACTTCTGAAGCGGCATGCGGACGAAATCGTCGAGATCGAGAGCCTGGACGGTGGCAAGCCAATCTCGGCCACGCTGCGTCAGGATTTTCCAGCCGCCATCGACACGCTGACCTATTATGCCGGCTGGGCCGACAAGATCAGCGGCGATGTCGTTCCGACGCGCGACGATGCGCTGACCTATACGGTTCGAGAGCCGGTCGGCGTCGTGGCGGCGATCGTGCCGTGGAATTTCCCGCTGATGATCGGGATGTGGAAGCTGGCCCCTGCCCTGGCATGCGGCTGCACGATCGTCATGAAGCCGGCCGAATTGACCTCGCTGTCGGCGCTGCGGATCGGCGAACTGGCACTGGAAGCCGGTATTCCGCCCGGCGTGCTCAACATCGTGACCGGTCCGGGCCGCGTCGTTGGCGACGCGCTTGTCAACCATCCCGACGTCGACAAGGTCACCTTCACGGGTTCGCCTGGCGTCGGCCGCGGCATCATGAAAGGCGCCGCCAGCAACTTCAAACGCGTCTCGCTCGAGCTCGGCGGCAAGTCTGCCAACGTGATCTTCGATGACGCCAATCTCGACGCGGCTGCCAAGGCGGCCGCCGCCGGCATCTTCTTCAACGCGGGACAGGTCTGTTCGGCGGGTGCGCGTGTGCTGGTTCAGGAAGGAGCCTATGACGAAGTGGTGGAGCGTCTCACGGCGCGCGCCAAGGCGCTTCGCGTCGGCGATCTGCTCGACCGCAATACCTCCCTGGGGCCCGTCATTTCCGAAAAGCAAATGCGGTCGATCCTCGACTATGTCGATATCGGACAGAAGGAAGGCGCAACGCTCGCCACCGGCGGCGAGAGGATCGGAAAGCGTGGCTACTTCATCAGCCCGGCGGTGTTCGCCGGCGTGAAGCACGAGATGCGGATCTCGCAGGAAGAGATCTTCGGGCCTGTCGTCAGCGTCATCAAGTTCAAGGATGAGGCTGACGCCTTGCGGATGGCCAACGGCACGGCCTACAGCCTGGCGGCCGGCGTCTGGAGCCGCGATATCCTCCGCGCGCAACGTTTCGCCAAGCGGGCGCGCGCCGGCACTGTCTGGATCAATACCTACGGCTACACCGATGTGCGTTTGCCGTGGGGTGGCGAGCGTGACTCCGGCCTTGGCCGGGAGCACGGCACTGCGGCGATCGAGAACTTCACCGAGCCGAAAGCGGTCTGGGTGAATCTCGCCGCTTAAGGGCAAACTGGCTGCCTGAAACTTGCAATGCGCGGACGGGCGCGTCCGCGCGTTGTTTTGTTCAAGAGGATTTTTCTCTCGCGCGAGATACCAGCTTCGGCAGACCCAGATTTTCCCGCAGCGTCACGCCCTCGTAGTCACTGTGGAACAGGCCGCGGCGCTGCAACTCCGGCACGACCAGGCGGACGAAATCCTCGTAAGTACCGGGCACGTGGCTCGCCGCGATCACGAAGCCATCGCAGCCGCCGCCGGTGAACCACTCCTCGAACTTGTCCGCGACCATCTTGGGCGAGCCAACGAAGGTCGGCATCTCGCGCAACGTTCCCCTGCCGCTGAACTGAACGAAATCGCGCACCGTTGGATTCGATTTGCCGCTCACCTGAACGACGCGATCCCGCAGCGCTTGCATGCCGCTGATCGCCTGCAGCTCCTCGAACGTAAACGGCTCGTCGATCGGCTTTGTCGCAAAGTCGAAATTGAGCACCTCCGACAGCAGCACCAGCGCGTCGATCGGCTTCGCAAGCGCATCGATGGCGGCGAATTTGTCTTCCGCCTCGCCTTGCGTTTCCGCGACCACGGGATAGACCGCCGGCGCGATGCAGGCATCGCGTCCCTTCTCGGCAAATGCGCGCTTGAAATCCGGGTACTGCTTTTTGGCAACGTCGAGGTTCGGGTAGACTACGAAGATCAGTTCGCCCCATTGCGCGGCGAACGCCTTGCCCCGGCCGCTTTGTCCGGCCTGGATGACCACCGGATGACCTTGCGGCGAACGCGGCACCGTGAACGGCCCGCGCGATTTGAAGAAATTTCCTTGATGGTCGAGACGGTGCACTTTCGAAGGGTCTGCGAATAGCCCGGCCTCGCGGTCGAAGCTCAGGGCATCATCTTCCCAGCTATTCCAATGCCCGAGCACCACCTCCATGAATTCATCGGCGCGGTCATATCGCAGATCGTGGCCGAGATGCTTCGATGCGCCGAAATTGGCAGCCTCCGAATCGTTCAGCGAGGTAACGACGTTCCAGGCGGCGCGGCCGTTCAGCAGAAGGTCCATCGTCGCAAACACACGCGCGACATGAAATGGCTCATAATAGGTCGTCGAGTAGGTGACGCCGATACCGAGCCGCCCCGTTGCAAGCCCCATCGTCAGCGCGACCGCAATCGGATCGAGCTTGGCGGCGCGAATTCCGTGGCGGATCGTTTCCTGGAAATCGTCACCATAGCGGTCGGGTATCGCCAGCCGATCATCAAAGAACGCGAGATGAAACTTTCCCCGCTCGAGCGTGCGTCCGATGTCCTCGTAATATTCGCGCGAGAACCAGTTTGATTTCGACGAAGGATGGCGCCAGGAAGCCGGATAGTTCGAACAATTCTGGGCCTGCAGGAAGCCGATCAGTTTCATCTGCCCCGTCATGGCACCCTTCCCTCATCCCGTCCGGCGCGGGCAGCAGGGCCCATCACACGGCGATCGGTGGCCCTTGATGAGGGAAGAGCATATTTGTTTTATCCCGCTCCTTCCAGAGCGGCCGACAGCGGAAAGGGCCGCCGTCCAAAGGGAGACAAAGAACTCCCGCCCGACACAGCATCCCAACAGGCCATGAGTCTGAAAACGCGGTCAGTAGACCGGGACGAGCTGACACTCCAGACATCTCCGAAGACCTGCTCACGAAAAACTCGGATCGAACATAGCTGATGGCACGCTGCGCGGGCGAACAAGCCCGTGGCTATGGTTGCCTTTCGAAGAAGAAACGTGCAATTAGCCGGTAACACGGCGGAGGCACGGCAAGCCCGCTTGAGCATTCTGACGGCCGGCGCATGCTGAAGTTTGCGCGGCCGGTTTCACCTGGCGTGATTTCGTAGCCTCCGAAGAAATGACGTAGTGATGTTGGTAAACGACCAGGTCGGCAGGCGCCTGACGGCGCTGCCGCATCAGGAGAGAAGAGATGCGCCTATTCGTTCTGCCGGGCGACGGTATCGGCCCGGAAATTTCTCAGGCCACGGTCGCCGTTCTTCAAGCTGCCGACCGCGTGTTCGAACTCGGCCTATCGTATGACTTCGAAGAAATCGGCTTTGTCAGCCTGGAAAAATACGGCACGACCTTGCGCGACGAAACCGTCGAGCGGGCCAAGAGCTACGACGGCATTATCCTGGGACCGGTGTCGCACATGGACTATCCGCCTCGCGACAAAGGCGGCCCGAACCCGTCGGCCCAGTTCCGGGTCCAGCTCGACCTCTACGCCAACGTGCGGCCGGCCCGCTCGCGTCCGTTCCTGAACGCAAACGGAAAGGAAATGGACCTCGTCATCATGCGCGAGGCGACCGAAGGCTTCTACCCCGACCGCAACATGTTCAAGGGCTCCGGCGAGTTCATGCCGACGCCCGACGTCGTCATCTCAATGCGCAAGCTGACTGCCCATGGGTGTGAGCGCATCGCCCGCGCCGCCTTTGCACTCGCCATGAAACGGCGCAAGAAGGTGACGGCGATCCACAAGGCCAACAACTTCATCCTGTCGGACGGCTTCTTCCTGGAGAAGGTACGCAAGGTCGCTGCCGAATTTCCGGAAGTCAGCGTCGACGATGTGATCATCGATGCCATGGCGGCGCACCTGGTCCGTCATCCCTCACGCTACGATGTGGTGGTCGCTACCAATTTCCACGCCGATATTCTCTCGGATCTGGCGAGCGAGCTTTCGGGAGGCCTCGGCCTCGCCGGCTCGATCAATGCGAATGCCGAAACGGGGCGCGTTTGCGCGCAGGCCCAGCACGGCTCGGCACCTGATATCCAGGGCCAGAACAGGGCCAATCCGACTTCGCTGATCCTGTCCGCCGGCATGATGCTGAGCTGGCTCGGGGAGCAGCGCAAGCTTCCCGCGTTTGAAGCGGCCGGTGCTGCGATCGATCGCGCGGTCGATGCCGTGCTGGCCGATCCCAAGACCCGCACCCCCGATCTCGGCGGTCCGCTCGGTACCGACGCATTCGGCGAACAGGTGGCACGGCGCGTGGCAGAACGGGTGTAGAGAACGGGCGTAGAAAGAGAGCGAAAGGCCCGCTACGTCGCACCGGCCAGTAGCAGACCTGCTCTCGCAAATGCCCCTCTCGGCGCGATCGTTACAGGCTCGCGGCCTCGGCAATCCCCACATAAATCTCGTCGAGATCGGTCTGTGCGATGCAGTAAGGCGGCATGACGTAGATCGTATTGCCGAGCGGACGCAGCAGCAGGTTTCGACCGCCGAAGAAGGCAAGCAGCCTTGGCCCAATTCCAGCGAGATAGCCGCCGTCCTTCACATCAAGGTCGAGCGCCGTGATCGTGCCGGTCCGGCGCACATTCCTGAAACGCGCGTCGGCGCGAAAAGGCCTGAGTGCTTGTTCCTGCATTTCCGCCGCGGACCTCACTCGGGCGAGAACCGCCGGATCGCTCCACAAGTCGAGGTTCGCGCTCGCCGCCGCACAGGCAATTGGATTGGCCGTATACGAACTGGAATGAAAGAAGGTACGACTGCGATCGTGCGAGAAATGCGCATCGAAGATCTCGGCCCGGCAGAGGGTCACGGCGAGAGGCAGCGCACCGCCGGTCAACCCCTTCGAGTAACAGGCGATGTCAGGCACGACGTCGGCCTGTTCGCAGGCAAACAGCGTCCCGGTCCGGCCCCAGCCGGTCATCACCTCATCGGCGATAAACCAGACGTGGTAAGCCTCGCAAATCCGTCTCATCTCCTTCAGCACCCAGGCGGGATACATCAGCATGCCGCCCGCTCCCAGGATCAGCGGCTCGACGATGAAGGCGGCCGGCTTGTCGCGGCAGGCAGTTTCCAGCGCATCGAGCGTGTCCTGCTCTTGCCCTTCCGCTGGAAACGGCACTGTCGCGACGTCGAACAGCAGCGGACCATAAGCGGCATTGAAGACGCCGCGGGCGCCGACCGACATCGCGCCAATAGTGTCGCCGTGGTAGGAGTGCTGCATCACGACGATGCGCGAGCGCGGTTCGCCGATGTTGTGCCAGTAGCCGAGCGCCATCTTCAGCGCCACCTCGACACTGGTCGAGCCAGAGTCGGAGAAGAACACATATTCAAGGGCGGGCGGCGCAAGCTTGAGGATCGCGGATGCGACCCGTTCGGCTGGCTCATGCGTATGGCCGGCGAAAATGATCTGGTTGAGTTGTTCCGCTTGTTTTTGAATCGCCTGCACGATTGGCGGATGGCAATGGCCGTGGGTGACCACCCACCATGACGCGATCGCGTCGATGATGCGACGGCCATCGGTCGAGAAGAGATAGGCGCCCTCGCCGCGCGCGACCCTGACCATGTCAGGCTGAAGCGCGTGCTGCGTGAACGGATGCCAGATGGGGGACGCCCTTCTGCGCATCACAGGCCGAAATCGCTTGCTTTGAACGATGCGGCGAAGGCCTCGCGCAGTGTGGCTCGCGTCAGCGGCGAAAGCCGCGGCAGCCGCCCAAGGCGCTTGACGCCGCCGATCTCGCAGATCATACGCTCGCTTTCCGGATAGATGTCGCCGAGGAAGGCAACGCCAAGCAGTTCGACATCGTGGCGTCGCAATGCTTCAATCGACAGCAGCGAATGGTTGATGGTGCCAAGCGCCGTTCGCGCGCAGAGCACCACCGGAAGACGCCATCGCGCGAACACATCAATATAGAGCGTGGGCGGATCGAGCGGCACCATCAGCCCGCCCGCGCCCTCGATCACCAGCGGCCGGCCACCGGTAGCAGGGATGGTTAGCGCTGCCGTGTCAATACGAACGCCGTCGATCGCGGCCGACTGATGCGGCGAGACCGGCGTCTTCAGACGGTATCGCTCCGGCAGGATCCGATCGGGAGACAAGCCGCCCAATCGCGCGACGATTTCAGAGTCCGTCTCGGCTTCAAGGCCGGACTGGATCGGTTTCCAGTAGCAGGCTTGAAGCAGATCGGCGAGACCGGCGGCAAACACGGTCTTGCCGATTTCGGTATCGGTGCCGGTCACCACGATCGGTCGGCGCATCAGCTCTCGCCTCCAGTCACCTCGGCAAGCGCATCGAGCATGGCGCGCACATCGTTCTCGTCGACATTATTAGTGAGGGAAATTCGCAAGCGTGCGGTGCCCGGTGGCACCGTCGGCGGGCGGATTCCCCTGACGTCGAAGCCGCGCGCCTGCAAGCCGCCAGCAAGATCCATCGCCCGCGCATTGTCGCCGACGATATAGGGAATGATCTGCGAACCCGAGAATTGCCATCCCTGTCGCGCCCCGATCTCCTCTCGGGCAACGCCGATCAACTGCGTCAGGCGCTGTTGATGTTCCGGCTCCTCGCGCAGAGTCGACAACGCCTCCTCGACGGCGACCGCCAACAGCGGTGATGGTGCGGTGGAGAAGATAAACGGACGGCAGCGGTTGACGATGAAGTCGCGCAGCAGTTTGGTCGTCGTCACCAGCGCGCCAGCGGCGCCCAACGCTTTGCCGCAGGTATGAATGGCGATGAGATTCTCGCGTCCCTCATAGGCGGCGGTGAGTCCGCGCCCCCCTGGGCCGAAGACGCCGGTGGCATGCGCCTCGTCGATCATCAGGAACGCATCGTGCCGGCCGGCAATCTCGCTGAGCGCTTCGAGCGGCGCGAAGTCGCCGTCCATGCTGTAGAGGCTCTCGGCGACGATCCAGATCCGCCCCTTGCCGCCTTCCGACCGCCAACTGCGGATCACCTCTTCGACCGAGTCGGCGTCGTTATGCGCATTAAAGCGAAACTCGGCGCGGCCGGCGCGCGCGCCTTCGTGGATGCTGGCATGAACGAGTTGGTCCAGCACCAACAGGTCGTCCCGTTGCGGCAGGGTCGTGATAACAGCGAAATTCGCGGTATAGCCGGTCGCAAAGAAGATCGCGGCTTCCGCGCCGAAAAACCGCGCCGCTTCCGCTTCAAGGCTTTCGTGCTCGGCGCAATTGCCTCGCAAGAGCCGCGATCCGCCGGCGCCGATTGGCGTGCCGGCTGCAACGGCCGCAGCAATGGCTTTCCGCATGCGCTGGCTATTCGCCAAAGCGAGATAGTCGTTGGAGGAAAAATCGATGCCGGCACGCGGCTTCAGGCTGCGCAGCCGATCGTCACTCTTTAGCGCATCGAGCGCTGAAACATAGCTTGTCGCGAAGTTCACGCCGGCGTCCGGTTAAGAGCCGAGGTCATGCCGAGCCGCCCGAGCAGGTCAGCGTCGCGCGTGGTTTGCGGATTCTTCGTGGTCAGAAGCACGTCGCCGATGAAGATCGAGTTGGCGCCTGCTAGGAAGCACAATGCCTGCAGCTCGTCGGTCATGTATTGCCGCCCGGCCGAGAGACGAACGACGCTGTTCGGCATCATGATGCGGGCGACCGCAACGAGCCGCGCCAAGACGATCGGATCCGGACGTTCGGCGGTGTCATTGACCGGCACGCCCTTCACTTCGTTCCACAGGTTGATCGGAACGCTCTCGGGATGTTCAGGCAGATTGGAAAGCAGCACCAGCATGCCGAGACGATCGTCGACTTCCTCGCCCATTCCGATGATCCCGCCGCAGCAAACCTTGATACCGGCCTCACGCACATGGGCGAGCGTATCGATGCGATCCTGCAAGGTGCGCGTCGTGATGATCTGGTCGTAGAATTCCGGCGAGGTGTCGACGTTGTGGTTGTAGAAATCGAGCCCGGCCTCGCGCAGGCGTGCGGCTTGCGGGGCGGTCAGCATGCCCAGCGTCGCGCAGGTCTCCATGCTGAGGTCTTTCACCGCGCTCACCATGCGGCAGACCTCGTCGAGATCACGCTCCTTCGGATTGCGCCAGGCGGCCGCCATGCAGAAGCGGGTCGCGCCCGCGTCGCGCGCGCGCCGCGCTGTCGCGACCACGTCGGCCTGCGCCATCAGCTTGGTCGCTTTCACCCCGGTGTCGTAATGCGCACTCTGCGAGCAGTACCCGCAGTCCTCCGGGCAGCCGCCGGTCTTGATACTGAGCAGGCTCGCGGTCTCGACGTGATTGGGATTGAAGTGCGCGCGATGAACGCTCTGGGCGCGAAACATCAGATCGGCAAAAGGCAGATCATAAAGTGCCAGCGCCTCCGCACGCGTCCAGTCGTATCGGAGGGCGTTGACGCCGTGCATGTCCTGAACCTGGCCGTCATTGCGCGCTTCAGCCAATCCATCCGCCATCACATCGCCCTTTCTTTTTATAGATAATACAGACACTTATCTATAATCATGTTCGATGGCTTTAGGTTAGCCGACGCTTGTCGATCCCGCACTCAATTTTGTAATAGATAATCTATGAATGAGACCAACGAGAGCGCCACCATCGTGACCCGGATCGCTGAGGCTATCGCCGAGCGCATCATCGCCGGGACCCTCAAGCCGGACGCGCCGCTCCGGCAGGATCACGTCGCGCGCGAATTCAACTCGAGCCATGTCCCGGTTCGCGAAGCCTTTCGCCAGCTCGAAGCGCAGCACCTTGTCGTCGCCCTTCCCCGCCGCGGCGTGCGGGTCGCGCCGCTCGACGCGGCTTCCATCCGCGAGATTTCCGAGATGCGCGCTGCGCTCGAAGTGGTGGCGCTGCGCCACGCCGTGCCGCGGCTGACGCAGGCTCATCTCGCCAAGATCGAACTGGCGCTGATCGAGGGCGAAAACGCCGAAACCTTGCAGGAATTCGAAACCGCCAACCGCGCCTTTCACCGGGCGCTGGTCGCGCCCTGCGGTATGCCGCGCCTGCTCGCAAGCCTTGACGGATTGCAACGGGCGAATTCCCGCCTCGTGTTTGCGATGGCGCGCAGCCTGGGCTGGCAGCCGCGGTCCAATCAGGACCATCGCCTCATTCTCGGGGCGTTGCGCGCGCGCAATCCCGAGCAAGCGAGCTCACTGCTCGCCCGCCACATCCAGACCATCGAACGGATGACGGTTCCGGCGGCTTGAAAATGAGATGATCGATCCGCGGGCGTTGGGGTACGCCGCACGAGGGTCGCTCAGGCGCCGGCAGCCGGCAGGCTCTCTGCCGCAATCGCGACGATCTGCGCCAGACGGCGCCCGATACGGGAGCGGGTCGAGCGCAAAAATGAATTCAGGCGGGCCATAACTTCCATCCCAAGACCTTCGTCCAAGCCCTTGGCCTGGAAATCAAAAGTCGTGAAGTAAAGGTATGGGTTCCGGGCCTGCGAAGTCGAGATCGCCGCAAAAATAGCAACAGCGCAAACGCACAGGGCCTCCCCGACAGCAGATTCATTGCCCTCTGGAGCGCCATGAAGAACGAATTCTTCTACGTCCCCCGGGCCGGCCTTAATGGCTAACCCGGCGCAAATCCAAACGTCCGCTCGAAGCGCTTGGCGTAAGCCGGCCAGACCTGCGGATTGACGAGCCGCGGCGGACGCTTGCCGTCGAGCGCATCGAGCATCTGCTCGGCGGCAATTCTCGCCATGTTCTCGCGTGCCTCGGTGGTCACGCCCGCCGTATGCGGGCTCGCGATCACGTTGTCGAACTGCAGAAGCGGATGGTCTGGCGGCGGCGGTTCCTTGGCCCAGACGTCGAGGCCCGCGCCGGCGATGCGCTTGTCGCGCAGCGCCTGCTCCAATGCCACCTCGTCATGGATGAAGCCGCGCGCCGTGGTGATGAAATAGGCATGCGGCTGCATCAGCGCGAATTCGCGCGCGCCGATCATGCCGCGGTTGTCCTTGGTCAGCGGGCACGAGATTGAAACGAAATCCGAGCGGCGCAACAGGTCGTCGAGCGCGACCTTCTCGCCGCCGCGCTCCGCCATTTCGGTTGCGGAGAGATACGGGTCGTAGGCCAGCACGTTCATGCTGAGCAGGCCTTTGCAGAGCGCGGCGATGCGGCGGCCGACATTGCCGAGGCCGATGATGCCGATGGTCTTGCCGTGGACTTCGTTGCCCATTAGCGCGTTGCGATTGACGTTCGCCTCACGCCTGATCACGCGATCCGCTTGAATGATCCGCTTCGACAGCGTGATCAGCATCGCCAGTGCGTGCTCGGCGACCGAATGCGCGTTGCCGCCGGACTGGTTGACCACGATCACGCCGGCCGCCGTGCAGGCCTCGACGTCGACGGGGTCGTAGCCTGCGCCGTTCGATGAGACGATCAAGAGATTGGGGGCGCGGCGAAGCAAATCGGCATTGGCGTGAAAGTGCGGTGCCAGTTCATCGCGCGCCGCACCGATCTGATAAGCATGCGCGGCGGAAAGGATCGGTGCCGCAACCTCGTCGGGGCTTTCATTCTCGAGCCGGTCGAGCCGGACATCGGGGCGCGCTTTCAGGATATCGGCATAGAGCTGGTTGGCAAGATATTTGACGTAGAACACACGCTTGTTGTTGACGGACATCTCTTCGCTTTCGATTTTTATTTCAATCAGTCGGCCGAGATGCCGGCCGCTTTGATAATCGGTCCCCACTTGTCGTAGTCGGCATGGATCTTGGCATCGAGTTGCTGCGGGGTGCTGCCGACCGGCGTGTCGCCGAACTTCTCGAGCCGCTGCTTCACGGTATCCGTATTCAAGGCGGCGACGAAATCCCTGGAGAGCCTCGCAACCACGTCGGGCGGCATTCCGCGCGGACCGAGCACGGCCCACCAGACTTCGGTGGCAAAGCCCGGCAGCGCCTCCGACATCGCCGGCACGTCGGGCAATAGCGGCGATCGCTCAGCCGTCGTCACTGCGAGCGCACGCAGCGTTCCCGCCTTCAACTGGCCCAACGCCTCCGGCGCATTATTGAACGACATCGGAATTTGACCGCCCAGCAGATCGTTGAGCGCGGGCGCCCCACCCTTGTACGAAATGGGCTTGATATCGATCTTCGCCATGCTCTTGAGCAGTTCACCCGCCAGATGCGTCGACGTTCCGGTGCCGGCATGGCCGAAGGAAAGGCTTCCCGGCTTCGCCCGCGCGGTCGACAAGACATCAGCGAGCGACTTGAACGGCGAGTCCGCGCGAACCAGTAGAATGTTCGGCGACGTCGCGAGCAGCGAGATGGGCGTGAAGTCCTTGAAGGTGTCGTAGGGAATGTGGGGATAGAGCAACGGATTGGTGGCGTGTCCGCTCGCCACAACGATCAGCGTGTAGCCGTCGGGCGGCGATGTCACGAGCACCTGCGATGCGATGACGCCGCCCGCTCCCGGCCGGTTTTCGACAACGACCGGTTGGCCCCATTGCTGGGAAACCACGTCGCCCAGGGTGCGCGCGAGAATGTCGACACCACCGCCAGCCGGGTATGGTACCAGGACATGAACGGCTCTCGATGGAAACGGGCTCTCCGCCGACGCCAGGCTGGGCGCAAAAATGGCTGCCGCACACACCGCGCGGCGCGACCATCGGCTCAAGAACATTGTGCTCCAGAACGAGCTGTCCAAGAACCCCACCTCCCGATCTTCCCGTTCGCGTATATTTCTTCGCCTTGTGGCATGCCCGCGCAGAAGCCGCTTCATCGCGTTGCGCAGGTCACACACCAGCGGGGACATGTTGACAATCCTGCCGTTCGCGTCAAGTTCGGCGCCAACGAGGTGGACAACGCAAGAACGCGTGGCAAAAAATTTCACTGGAGGAAATTTTCGATGGCGGCTGCGGACGGACAAGCGTCGCCGATGGGGCTCGGCCAGAAAGCCTGGCACGAGATCGTCTTGCAGACGCTCAAGCGCAACGATATCCGACTCGTGCCCTATGTGCCCGATCGCGTGCTGACGCGCCTGATCAAGGACCTCCACGCCGATCCATTTTTCACGACCTTTCCGACCGCCCGCGAGGAAGAGGCCGTCGGCATCGTTTCCGGCGCCTGGATGGGCGGAATGCGCGGCGCGGTGCTGATGCAGACCTCCGGCTTTGCGACGCTCGCCAATGTGCTGGCCTCGCTCGCGCTGCCCTATCAAATTCCGCTGATCATGTTCGTCTCCGAGCGCGGAACGCTCGGCGAGTTCAACTACGGGCAATCGCTGGTCTGCCGCACCATGCGGCCCGTACTCGATTCGCTTGCGATGGAGCATCACACCGCAACGAGGATCGACGAATTCGAATTCATCGTCGACCGCTCGATCAAGCAGGCGATCGCCACCCAGGCGCCGGTTGCGCTGATCCTGTCGCCGCTGTTGACCGGCGGCAAGGTATTCGACTAGTGCAGCGGATTTGGAGTTCCGATCTGTGTACCCGCGCAATCGTTATCGGAACTCCAAATCCAAAGCTGCACTAGAATAATTTGTTTGCTAGTGCTCCTTCGTTTCCGAAGTTCGCAAGACGAAGGTGCGGCGACAAGATGCGAACTTCGGAAACGGAGCACTAGTGAGCGCCCACATGAACTCTGCGAACACCCCCTCCCGCAACACCAAGGTGATGAACCGGTTCGACCTCACCTCGCGCCTTGTCACGAAGTTGAAAAACGAAGAGGCCGTCGTCGGCGGCATCGGCAACACCAATTTCGATCTGTGGGCCGCCGGTCATCGCCCGCAGAACTTCTACATGCTCGGCAGCATGGGGCTTGCGTTTCCGATCGCGCTCGGCGTCGCGCTGGCGCAGCCGGACAGGCGCGTCTTCGCGCTCGAAGGCGATGGCTCGCTGTTGATGCAGCTCGGCTGTCTGTCGACGATTGCGACGCTGAAGCCGAAAAACCTCACCATGGTCGTGATGGACAACGGCGTCTACCAGATCACCGGCGCGCAGCCGACGCCCGCGGCCGCATCGACCGATCTCATGGCCGTTGCGATCGGTTGCGGGCTGACGGACAGCACCTGGGCCGCCGACGAAGAGGACTTCGAGCGCCTGATCGATCGATCCCTGACCGTGTCCGAACCGATGCTGATCGGCGTGCGGATTGACGACAAGCCGGGAACGGGAACGACCCGCCGCGATCCCGTGCAGATCCGCGAACGCTTCATGCTGGGCCTCGGCGTCCGCGAGGCGCCGTGACGCTCACCTAAGAAGAACGGCCCGAAAACATTCCGGCCGTCCCTCCACGCAGCAGAAATCGCCAGGCGACTTTATTGAGTGATCCGGATCACGCGCGCATATGCTGGTCGATGATCAGCAGCGAAGCTGGCCGTCACGAGCATTCTTTTCTGCTAGTGCCGCCCATTTTGACGCTCCTGCACCGCAAGCGGCGAATTCGATCCAAGAGCGTCAAATAGCAAAGCGGAAAGGTGCGTGCTGAAGCGTAGCACGAACTTCGGAAAGTGGGCACTAGGCGCTTCCTAAAAGCCCCGCCGGCTACACCGGAAGCAGCTGGACCGAAGGTTCCGCCGCGAGACTCGCGGGCTCGTCATCCAGCGGCAGATCGAAAACCTCCTCGAACTCGACGACATTGTCGATCTCGGTGCCCATCGCGACGTTGGTCACGCGCTCCAGGATGAATTCGACCACCACCGGGACCTGATGCTTCTTCATGAGCTCGCGCGCGCTGGCAAAAGCAGCCTGCGCATCCTTCGGGTCGGTGACGCGGATCGCCTTGCAACCAAGCCCCTCGGCAACGGCCACGTGATCGACGCCGTAGACACCGAGTTCCGGCGCGTTGACGTTCTCGAACGACAATTGCACATGGTAGTCCATGTCAAACCCGCGCTGCGACTGGCGGATCAGGCCGAGATACGAATTGTTCACGACGACGTGGATGTATGGCAGCTTGAACTGCGCACCGACGGCGAGCTCCTCGATCAGAAACTGGAAATCATAGTCGCCCGAAAGCGCGACGATCTCGCTATCGGGATCGGCGGCGCGCACGCCAAGCGCGGCCGGCAGCGTCCAGCCCAGCGGACCCGCCTGCCCGGCATTGATCCAGTTGCGAGGCCGGTAGACGCTGAGGAATTGCGCGCCGGCGATCTGTGACAGTCCGATGACGCTGATATAGCGGGTGTTGCGGCCAAAGGCCTTGGTCATCTCCTCATAGACGCGCTGCGGCCTGATCGGCACGTTGTCGAAGTGGCTCTTGCGCAGCATCGAGCGCTTGCGATCGCGGCACGCCGCCGGCCACGCCTGCCGCTCCTTCAGTTTGCCCGCCTTGCGCCATTCCTTCGCAACGCTCACGAACAATTCGAGCGCCGCCCTGGCGTCGGAGACGATGCCGAGGTCGGGATTGAAGACGCGCCCGATCTGTGTCGGCTCGATATCGACATGCACGAAGGTGCGTCCCTTGGTGTAGGTCTCGACCGAGCCGGTGTGCCGGTTGGCCCAGCGGTTGCCGATGCCCAGCACGAAATCGGATTGCAGCATCGTCGCGTTGCCGTAGCGATGGCTGGTCTGCAGGCCCACCATGCCGGCCATCAGCACGTGATCGTCGGGGATGACACCCCACGCCATCAGCGTCGGCACCACCGGCACGTTGGCGATCTCGGCAAACTGCACCAGAAGATCGCTGGCATCGGCGTTGATGATGCCACCGCCGGCGACGATCAGAGGGCGATCGGCGGCATTGAGCATCTCGAGCGCCTTCTCGACCTGCTTGCGCGTCGCGGCGGGCTTGTAGACCGGCAACGGCTCGTAGGTATCGACGTCGAACTCGATTTCGGCGACCTGCACGTCGAACGGCAAGTCGATCAGCACTGGACCGGGACGGCCCGACCGCATGACGTGGAACGCCTGGCTGAAGACGCGCGGCACCAGCGCCGGCTCGCGCACGGTCACGGCCCACTTCGTCACGGGCTTGGCGATCGATTCGATATCGACCGCCTGAAAGTCTTCCTTGTAGAGCCTTGCGCGCGGCGCCTGGCCGGTGATGCACAGGATCGGGATCGAATCCGCAATCGCCGAGTAAAGCCCCGTGATCATGTCGGTTCCGGCCGGGCCGGACGTGCCGATGCACACGCCGATATTGCCGGCCCTGGCGCGGGTGTAACCCTCGGCCATGTGCGAGGCGCCCTCGACATGACGCGCCAGAATATGGCTGATCGAGCCATTCTTCTTCAGCGCGGAGTACAACGGATTGATCGCGGCGCCCGGAACGCCGAAGGCGCAGACGATGCCTTCCTTTTCCAGAATCTTCACAGCCGCATCGACTGCCCGCATCTTCGCCATGTTGCGCTCCATCCGACAATTTTCGTAGCGGGGATCATCGGGCGGAGCGGCACTCCATCTCAACGGATACGATCTTATTTCCCGCGAGACGGCATGTTTTCGGATTTTTCACGTCCGCTCAAAACGTTAGCGGCGAGAAAAAATGGAATCTGCACGAGGCCAAAGTGCTGCGTCGACGCAGGCGATTCAGCGGCCCTCGCAGTGGTTCAACTGTTGGGAGAGCTACCATTGCCAAGCAACCGACCCAATGAAACAATAGCGGCTCTGGCCAAATAGAAGCGCAAGGAGGCGTGCATGAAAGACCTGTCTGGAAAGACCGCCTTCGTCACGGGCGCCGCATCGGGTATCGGACTGGGCATCGCCACTGCGCTGTCGCAGGCTGGGGTGAAGGTGATGTTATGCGATATTGAGGAAGAGGCGCTAGCCCAGGCGGTAGCGACCCTCAAGCTCACCAACGCCGATGTTGATGGTGTAAGAGCTGATGTCTCACTCAAGGCTGAGCTCCAGATTGCAGCGGACGCCACCGTCGCGCGGTATGACAAGATCCATATTCTGGTCAACAATGCGGGGGTTGGCGGCGCCGGCTACTACGGCCACTGGTCCGACGCGGGTTGGAATTGGGCTCTGGGCGTCAATCTGATGTCGGTGATCTGGGGGATCGAGATTTTTGGCCCGCTCATTGAAGCGCACGGTGAGGGAGGACAGATCGTCTCCACCGCGTCAATCGCCGGACTGATTTCAGGGGGAGTAGCTCCTTCGTACAATGTGAGCAAATATGGCGTCGTTGCGCTCTCCGAGGGACTGCGCAGCACCCTCGCGCCGCGGGCAATCGGAGTGTCCGTTCTGTGTCCGGGTTTTGTTCGCACGCAAATCACGAACTCGCTCCGAAATGCCCCTCAGGGGTTCGTCAGCACTCTTGGACCTCTCCCGACAGAAGGACCGATCGCTGAGCTAATCAAAGAATTTCAGGGGCGGGTATCCAAGGGCATCGATCCGCTCTATGTCGGCGAATTGGTTCGAGAAGGCATCGAAGATGACTGGCCATACATCTTCACTGACACTGAGTTCGAGCCCTTAATCGACGACCGCTTCGCCGCGATAAAGAAGGGCTTCGACCATATCCGCGAGCGCCAGCCGCGACGTTAAGCGCAGCTAATGTGTGATTGATGGGCGGGATGGACGACACTGCACCAGTGCTGTCGCCTAGAATATGCTGCATGCCGTTGGAACGTCGCTCATTGTGAAGGTTTTCGGACGCCGGCCCTCACAGCCGCGGCACCGTCAATCATTGGGGCGGCATCCGAAACCCTTCGCAGTTGCCGACGTGGGCGGTGTGGGCCGTTGGCACCATGGTAGTCGCAGTAGGCTTTTGTTACGCGCTAATGGCGTGGGGCGCCTTGGGCGGTCCGGAGACACGGCCCGGTTCGTGGGTCCACCGATGGCTTCGCCAGCGCTTTGGTATCCGCGCTCCTTACTGATGCTCGACGAAGTCGCCATTTGCCCTTAGCGGACATTCAACGGCGCGCCCGCGACGTCCGTTTCTGTGAAGGTAAAGCGGACATCACTGCGCCAGCATTGGCGTCCCAACGGATGAGTACACGCCCTACGGAACCATTTCCGGGACGGGCGGCAACACGCCGCCCAGCACGACGGTCAGTTCGGCCGCGACCGAACGCACGATGCAGCCGAGAACCGGCAGCCTCTCGTCGGTGATCCGGCTGGTCATGCCGGAGATGGAGATGGCAGCCAACGGCTCGCTGCAATCGTTATAAACGACGGATGCAATGCAACGCAGCCCCATGCGGGCTTCCTCGTCGTCGACCGCATAGCCGCGCTGCCGAATCTGTTCGAGCTCCTTGAACAGCTCGCCTGGCCGCACGATCGACTTTTCGGTCAACCGCGGCATGCCCTGCCGGCAGATGATGGCGTTGACGTCCTCGTTCGAATAAGTGGCAAGCACCGCCTTGCCGACGCCGGACGCCACCATCGCGACGCGGCCGCCGACCTTGGTCAGCGAGCGCATGATCTCGCGGCTTTCGATGCGGGTGAGCACGATGATGGATTCGTCGTCGACGACAGCGAGGTTGGCGGTTTCGCGGGTCTGGTCGCGCAACTTGCGCAGATAAGGCATCGCCTGCGCCGTGAAATTGCGGCGGCGAGCGAAGGTGGCGCCGACGGAAAAACTCCGGGCGCCGACATGCCACTTGGATTCATAACGGTCGAAATGGACGAAGCGGCGCTTTTCCAGCGTCGCCAGCAGGCGATGGGCGGTCGACGTCGACAGG
>NZ_DAHUXJ010000159.1 GCF_027307225.1 Bradyrhizobium sp.
TTCCTATAGCGTGTTGTCGGCTGTGGGACGGCTGTCGCCGCAGGTCCTCCATCTGCACACCACGACCTACGATCCGAGCGTGCACTACCACCAGGTGCGTGACAGCTGGTTCGGCGTTCGCACGCCGGACGGTCACTGATCTTCGTATCGTTTTGGCACGATCCGGCTCGGCTTGGAGCCAGCCGAGGCTGCTTGCCGCTGCAGCGCCGGTGCGCCAAGGCCGCGCGCCGCGTTGCTTGCAATGATTTGTTGCCCTGACGTAGCGTTCTGTTGAGGCAGAGCGATTCGCGCCGGCGTTTGGAATCTTGGCGGCGAAACGACGGTGCGGCGGCAGGACAAAGGTCTGTGCGATGCGTCGGGCTCCGTTTGTCTGGGGACAAGTAGGGTTGGCGCGGTGAAATTCCGAGCCTCTCCATCCGGAACCAGCAAATACCCGCCTCGCATGGTGTAAAAAGCGCTGCTGATGGCGTTGATGAGGTGGGATCGGAGATGACGCAGCCTGCAAAGGTTCAGGAACCCTCGATGGAGGAGATTCTGGCGTCGATCCGGCGCATCATCGCCGACGATGAGGCCAAGCCGAACGCAGCCGAAAAAGCTCCGCCCGCAAGCGCGCCTGCCGCGCCGCCGCCCGCTGCGGCCAAGCCGCTGGAGAAGCCCGCGCCTGCACCCGCCGCTGCGCCGCCGCCCGCGAAAGCCGCTGCCCTGGCTCCAGCTCCGCCGCCCCCGCCATCGGCGTCCAATAGCCAGGACGATATCGACGCGCTCCTCAACGGCTTGGACGAGGCAACAACCCCGGAGGAAATCCGCCCGGCGCAGACCGAGCCCGAGCCGGATGTTCTGGAACTCACCGACGAGATGGCGCTGCCCGAGCCGCTGCCTCAGCCTTCCTTCAAGAAGATCGAGCCGCCGGACGATCTCGAATTCACCGAAGCGCCTCCCAAGGCGTCGCTGCGCGAACCGATGTTCGATCCGCCGCCAAGCCCGATGGATTCCCCGGCGATCCTGTCGCGTTCCACCGTGTCAGCCGTGGAGTCGGCCTTCAACAGCCTGGCTCATACGGTGCTGAGCAACAATGCGCGGACCCTGGAAGACTTGGTCAAGGAAATGCTGCGGCCGATGCTGAAATCCTGGCTCGATGACAATCTGCCGGGGCTCGTGGAGCGCATCGTCAAGGCCGAAATCGAGCGGGTTTCCCGCGGACGCTGACCTGTTCTGCGTGGATGGCCCGATTGCCGGCCGCCATTAAACCCTAGATCCAGCTTTATCTTCGCATCCGGCCCGGCCGTCGTGGTTGACTTGATGGGCCGGGGCGGCTTTTAAGGGCTTAAATTCCGACATTCGGCTTGCGGCTTTCGAGAACGCTTTCGCAAAGGTCGGAACTCACTCCGCAAGCCACATTCACCTTTCCCGACCGCCACCGACATGATCGAGAAAAACTACCAGCCTGCCGATATCGAAGGACGCATGGCCCGTCTCTGGGAGAACGCCGGCGCGTTTAAAGCCGGGCGGCCCGAGCGGCGCGACGCTACACCGTTCACTATTGTGATCCCGCCACCCAATGTGACGGGATCGCTGCACATGGGGCATGCGCTCAACAACACGTTGCAGGACATCCTCTGCCGCTTCGAGCGGATGCGTGGCCGCGACGTGCTTTGGCAACCCGGCACCGATCACGCCGGCATCGCGACCCAAATGGTGGTCGAGCGGCAGCTGATGGAACGGCAAGAGCCCGGCCGCCGCGACCTCGGCCGCGAAAAATTCCTCGAACGCGTGTGGCAGTGGAAAGCCGAAAGCGGTGGCATCATCGTCAACCAGCTCAAGCGTCTCGGCGCTTCCTGCGACTGGTCGCGCGAGCGCTTCACGATGGACGAGGGGCTGTCTCGGGCCGTCGTGAAAGTGTTCGTGGAGCTGCACCGTCAAGGCCTGATCTACAAAGACAAGCGCCTGGTTAACTGGGACCCAAAGCTACTCACAGCCATTTCCGATCTCGAAGTGCAGCAGATCGAGGTCAAGGGCAGCCTGTGGTATCTGCGCTATCCGATCGAAGGCAGGACATTCAGCCCCGACGATCCCAAAAGCTTCATCGTCGTCGCAACCACGCGGCCTGAAACCATGCTCGGCGACACCGGCGTCGCGGTCCATCCCGACGACGAACGTTACCGAGATCTGGTCGGCAAGCACGTCATCTTGCCGCTGGTTGGACGCCGGATTCCCATTGTCGCCGACGAATATTCCGATCCGGAAAAAGGGTCAGGCGCCGTCAAGATAACCCCTGCGCACGACTTCAACGATTTCGATGTCGGCAGGCGGCACAATCTGAGGCAGATCAGTGTGCTCGACAAGGAAGCCAGTCTGGCGCTCGTCGGCAACGAAGATTACCTGCGCGAATTGCCCGAAGGTTCGGCCGAGCTCGCGGAAGAACTCAACGGTCTCGAGCGTTTCGCCGCGCGCAAGAAAATCGTCGCGCGGATGGAAGACTTCGGCTTCCTGGAGCGGATCGAGCCGAACACGCATATGGTGCCGCATGGCGATCGCTCCGGCGTCGTGATCGAGCCCTATCTGACCGACCAGTGGTACGTCGACGCCAAGACGATGGCGAAGCCTGCGGTGGCCGCCGTTCGCAACGGCACGACGACCTTTGTTCCGGAGAACTGGGAAAAGACCTATTTCGACTGGATGGACAACATCCAGCCATGGTGCGTCTCCCGCCAGCTCTGGTGGGGCCACCAGATCCCGGCCTGGTACGGGCCGGACGGCAAGGTTTTCGTCGCTGAGACGGAAGAAGAAGCCGTCGGCAACGCGCTTGGCTACTATGTCGAGCAGGAAGTCATCACGCCGGAGCAAGGGCGTGAGATGGCGCTCGACCGCAACAAGCGCACAGGCTTCATCACACGCGACGAAGACGTGCTCGACACCTGGTTTTCGTCGGCGCTGTGGCCGTTCTCGACGCTCGGTTGGCCCGACGATACGCCGGAAATGAAGCGCTATTACCCGACCGACGTTCTCGTCACCGGCTTCGACATCATCTTCTTCTGGGTCGCCCGCATGATGATGATGGGCCTCCATTTCATGAAGGAGGCGCCGTTCTCGATCGTCTACATCCACGCCCTCGTCCGTGACGAGAAGGGCGCAAAGATGTCGAAATCGAAGGGCAACGTTATCGACCCACTGCATCTAATCGACGAGTACGGCGCGGATGCGCTGCGCTTCACGCTGTCGGCGATGGCGGCGCAGGGGCGAGACATCAAGCTCGCGGCAAGCCGGGTCGACGGTTATCGAAGTTTTGCGACCAAGCTGTGGAATGCCTGTCGCTTTGCGGAAATGAATGCCTGCGCGACGCTTTCGGATTTCGACCCCACGAAAACGAACCAGACGCTGAACCGCTGGATCGTGCACGAGACGTCGCGCGCAACACGCGAGGTGACCAAAGCCATCGAGGGTTACCGCTTCAATGAGGCGGCGGGCGCGATTTACCGCTTTGTTTGGCACGCTTATTGCGATTGGTACGTCGAACTGGTCAAGCCTGCCTTGATGGGCGAGGAGGGAGACGGCAAAACAGAGACCCGCGCAACCGTGGCGTGGGCGAGGGATGAAATCCTCAAATTGCTCCACCCGTTCATGCCGTTCATCACCGAGGAGCTATGGGCGGTGACAGCCAAGCGCGATGGCTTATTGGCGCTGGCGCCTTGGCCGCGCAAGGCAGGGCTATCGCCGGAGCAGGCGGCGATGATAGTGGCAGCGGTAAGCCCAATCGAACCGGTGCCGGTCTTGGCCTTGCCGGTGATTGACGCGGACGAATTCTCCGATCCGGCCGCCGAGGCCGAAATCGGCTGGGTGGTTGACCTCGTCACCGCCATCCGTTCGTTGCGTGCCGAAATGAACATTCCGCCCGCGACCCTCACGTCACTGGTACTGTCGGGGGCATCCGCCGAAACCAGGGAGCGCGCGCCGCGCTGGAGCGACGCCGTCAAGCGCATGGCGCGCCTGTCCGACATTTCCTTTGCGGACAAGTCGCCAGAAGGTTCGGTGCAACTATTGGTCCGCGGCGAAGTCGCGTCGTTGCCGCTCAAGGGCGTGATCGATTTTTCCGCCGAGAAGGCCCGGCTCGACAAGGAATTGGCCAAAGCCGATGCCGACATCAAGCGGGTCGATGCCAAGCTGGCGAATGAAAAGTTCGTCGCCAACGCGCCTGAGGAAGTGGTCGAGGAAGAAAAAGAAAAGCGCGAGGCGGCGATGGCGCGAAAGGCCAAAATCCTCGAGGCGCTGGAGCGGCTAAAGAGCGCAGCGACCTAACGCCGAAAGCGGCAAGATGAGAATTTTCCTGGCGGGCGCGACGGGCGTGATCGGGCGGCGGCTGGCGCGGCTGTTGCGTGACGCCCGGCTCGAGGTCACCGGCACCACGCGGCATCCGGCCAAAACATCCTGGCTGCAAGCTATCGGCGTCACGCCGGTTGTTGTCGACATATTTGATGCCGATGCGGTGGTGCGAGCTGTCGCAGAGGCGCGGCCCGACGTGGTCATTCATCAGCTCACGGACTTGTCGAACGCACCGGGTACGCCGGGCTATGCAGCCGGACAGGAGGCCAACCGGCGTCTTCGTATCGATGGGACACGCAATCTCGTTCAGGCCGCTGTCGCGGCGGGCGCAGGCCGCATCATCGCCCAGAGCATCGCCTTTGCTTACGCACCTGACGAAGGAAAGCGAGAGGAGAGCGACCCTCTCGATGTGGCGGCCGTGCCGCCACGCCGACTGACGGTTCAGGGTATTGTCGCGCTCGAGCGCGAAGCGTTGCAGACGCCAGGTATTGCCGGGGTGGTGCTCCGCTACGGTTATCTTTATGGACCGGGGACCTGGTACGACGCACCGCCAAAGCCGCCGTCGCTACACGTGGACGCTGCGGCTCATGCCGCACTATTGGCGCTCGACAAAGGCAGCGGCGCTTACAATGTCGCCAAGGAGGATGGCGCGGTATCTTCAGCGAGGGCCATCCGCGAATTGGGATTCGATCCCCACTTCCGGCTGCCAACGCGCCTTGCTCAGGAGCCGGCCGGCTTAGCCTGAACGATCCCTTCCTTGCTGCGGACGCCGTACAGCGACAGGGCCAGCAACATGTAAGCTGCCGAAGTCCACAGCGCTTGCCAGTTCTGAATGCCCTCGATGAAGATGATATAGGCGGCGCTGAACGCGAAAATTGCTGCAAACGACGTCTCGGCGATCGGGCGCGCGCCCGTCCGGCGATTGAGCCAGGCGAGTGTGAGCAGTGGCACCGCCGCCATCGTCACCGATGCAAACGGAAGATCCTGCCAGCGCGGATCGAAGACCGAGCCCAGCGCTGCCCCTGTTGTGATCACGACAATCACCATCTGCACGATCCCAAGAATCAATGTCGGGAACGACTGGGTTCTGCTGCCGCGCGGTCCCATGAGCTCCAGAAATGCGGGCAGTGCGCGGCCCGACATCAAGGCGTTGGCGCACAAGATGGGGGCTGCGGCCGACGCCACCAGCAGCGCGCCCCACCGGAGCCAGCCTCCGAACCCGTAGCTTTCAAACATCATCTTTTCGAACGCAACCCCCAGCAGCACGCCGGCGGCTGTCGCCGAGACGCTGACGGGGATCCACGAGGAAAGCTTCGACTTCCATGGCATGCCCCGCTGCCCGAACCAGGCGGCCGCGAAAATCAGAATTGCAAGGACGATCCCGCTGCCCATCAGCCGCTTCCATTGCGGGTAGTTGCTGATGGGAACGCCGGGCGGAAATTTCAGCGTCTTGTGATCTGCCAGAAACAGGCCCCAGTAACCGCCCACGGTGCCTTCCCAATACCTCTTCCAGGACGCATCAAATGCCTCGATCAGGTTGACGCGGAAATGGTCGCGCTTGGCGACATCACGGATTTCCGAGATCACGCGGGCCTGATTGATCCGTGAGGGAAGGGCGCCTTCGCGCATGCGCCCCATGCTTGGCCAGCCGGTTTCGCCGATCAGCACTTCCTTGCCGGGGAAAGCGGCGGCTACTTGCTTATGTATCGCCGCGACCTTCGCTGCTGCATCTTCAGCCCGCGTCGGGATGTTGTCCCAATAAGGAAGGACATGAATCGTGACGAAATCCACGGCGTCCTGGATATCGCGATAGCGCAGCCAATATTCCCAGGTATCGGCATAAGTCACGGGCACATTGACGCGCGCTTTCACGGTCAGGAGCAGCTCCCGCAAATCCGATGGCGTCATGTCCCCGTGCAGCAGCACCTCATTGCCGACAACGAGCGCGGCGACGGTGTCAGGGTATTTATGAGAAAGTGCAACTGCAGTGTCGATAAGCTTCGCATTCTTGACGCGGTTGTTTCCAATCCAGATTCCGAGGAGAACTTTCAACCCGGTTTGCGAAGCCATTTCAGGTACCTTGTCCAGCCCATTGTCGACGGAATAGGTGCGGACGCAGCGGGATATGCCGGCGACCAGAACCAGATCTTCACGGATCTGCTCCGCGCTCACTTCCAGGTCGGGATCGCGCGGCGATTGGTTGTCCCGGAACGGTGCATAGGAAATGCATTCGAGCTTGGCGTCGGCATCGACAGGCGCGCGCGCCAGCGTGACCGGCTTGGCAAGCCACCACCAAACCGAAGCGATGATCGTCAAGGAGATGAGGAGTAGCGCCAATGGCGCGCGAACGGAAATTGGTTCTATCCTCCGCAAGGCAAGAGCTCTGATTCCGAAGTTCGTCAGTGATCGCAGCACCTCTGATGCCAACTTCGGAATCAAAGGAGCTCTAGCTACTAATGGCTTTTAGTGCGGTTTTGAATTTGAAGTTCCTATAACGAAATCGCAACCAAACCGATAGGAACTTCAAATTCCTCGCACTATCGATTATGGTCCTGCCGTCCGTGCGTTCAGTGGGTCGAACGCAACACCAGGTGGTGATAGCAGCATGTTATCACCAATAAAGGGCGCCCCGTTCAACAACAAGTGACGTGATGCGATTCAAAGGATTTTCCCGGCGGCGGTTTGCTAAAATTGCAGCCTGGTCGGCTCTTGGAATTTCGACCAAACCCGTTCTAGCTGCCGAGGGCGCCGCAAATGCGGCGACCAGATTTTCGAAGAGCGCGCTTTCCAATTTTCCGCACAACTTTCGGTGGGGCACGGCGACATCGGCCTATCAAATCGAGGGGGCGGTCAACGAAGACGGTCGGGGTGCTTCGATCTGGGATCGCTTCGTTCGCCTGAACGATAAAATCATCGATCAAAGCACGGCTGACGTCGCGAACGACCATTATCATCGCTACAAGGAAGATGTTCAGCTCATCAAGAAGCTTGGCGCGAAGGCTTACCGGTTTTCGATCGCCTGGCCGCGCATATTTCCGGAAGGGACCGGAGCGGCCAATCCCAAGGGCCTTGATTTCTACAGCCGACTTGTGGACGAACTGCTGGCCAATGGCATCGAGCCGTTTGCCACGCTGTATCATTGGGATCTTCCGCAAGCGCTTCAGGATCGCCATGGCGGCTGGCAGTCGCGCGACACGTCGAAAGCGTTTGCGGACTACGCGGGATACGTCACCGGGAGCATCAGCGACCGGGTCAAGTCGATCTTCACGATCAACGAATGCGCGAGGCTTGTGCAGGCCGGCTTTGGCATGGGTATCGATGCGCCGGGTCTCAACCTGCCACAGAAGGAAATCAATCAGGTTCGTCACCACGTGGCGCTCGGTCACGGCCTTGCTGTTCAGGCCATCCGTGCGCACGCGCGAAAGGGCACGAGGGTCGGTCCGGCCGAGAACATGGAGATCTGCGTTCCGGCAATCGAGACGCCTGCCAATGTGCGGGCGGCGGAAATCGCGACGCGCGAATTCAATGCCGGCTACCTCACCGCGATCCTCGAAGGTAAATATACCGAAGGTTTCCTGGCCTATGCGGGCGCCAACGCGCCGAAGTTCACGGCGGAAGATCTCAAGGCGATTTCCTCACCGATCGATTTCGTCGGCCTCAACGTCTACATGCCCAACCAATATGTCATCGCCGGCGAAAACGGCGAAGGCTTTTTCCCGCTCCCGTTCGCTGCGACCTATCCCCACATGGATTCGAACTGGCTGAGAATTGGTCCTGAGGCGATGTACTGGGCGCCGCGTCACGTCGCCAAGCTCTGGAATGTGAAGTCGATCTATATCACCGAGAACGGCACGTCCGCGGCGGATCAGGCAGGTGCGGACGGCAAGATTTACGACGTCGATCGCATCATGTACTTGCGCAACTATCTGACACAGCTCCATCGGGCGACTTCGGAAGGGATTCCGGTGCGGGGCTATTTCGTATGGAGCTTGATGGATAACTTCGAATGGTCGGACGGCTACGAGAAGCGGTTCGGGCTTTACCATGTCGACTTCAAGACCCAGCGCCGGACGCCAAAGCTCTCGGCGTCGTTCTATCGCGAGGTCATCAAGCGCAATTTAGTGGTTTGAGCCGCGGGGGTCCCAAATCGGTAAACGGCTTTGAGAGGAACTTGGAGCCTCTCAGACCGTACCGCCAGGGCAGGTCGATCGCCTTGGTGAGTCCGATCCGAATGCCTGTGACGATTTCGGGCTTCGTCTTGCGCGCGTAAAGCTCGATCGGGGGCGCGTCGAGTGGAAGCCCACCATGGGCCTTGGTGATGCCGAGCGCTTCCGTGAGCTTCCCGGGGCCCGAGCAAAGCGAACGCTCATCCTGGAGGCCGCGCCGGCGTCGCATCGCCGCTACGCCGTGGGTCGGTTGCAGCGCCCGGATCAGGACAGCGCTCGCCGATCCCGCTTGTTCGCAGACGAAATTCACGCACCAGTGGATGCCGTAGGAGCGATAGACGTAGGTAAAACCTGGGGGACCGAACATGACGGCGTTGCGCGGCGTCGGTCCCCGGTAGGAATGCGCCGCGGGGTCGGTGTGGTGATAGGCTTCAACCTCCACAATGATCCCGCCGACGCCATCGACCAATAGCGTCGCGCCGATCAGGTCGGGGGCGACCTCGTGGACGCTGCGGTTAAAGAACGCCTTCCGGAGCAATTTGCCGGGTTTCGGAATGGTTCTAGCCGAGTTTTGGAGCATGGCCGGGTAATAGGCGCTAGTGGCGGCCAAATCGAGCGGTTGCGGTTCTTGGTCCACCGGATTAGCTAGATCATTGAGGAAAGTTACGGATTCCCATGGTCGTGATCGTCGATACCGTCTCTGCCACGCCGGTGCGCCCGCGCCACCCGGAAAAGGTGAACCGGCCGGATGCGCTGTCGCCGCCGAAGCCGGACTGGATTCGCGTCCGTGCCCCGACCACGCGCGGATATGCCGATACCCGCAACATCGTGAAGGAAAACGGCCTCGTCACGGTCTGCGAGGAGGCGGGTTGCCCGAACATCGGTGAGTGCTGGGACAAGAAGCACGCCACCTTCATGATCATGGGTGACACCTGTACGAGGGCCTGCGCGTTCTGCAACGTCAAGACGGGCATACCGGGAGCGCTGGACGCCAACGAGCCGGAATACGTGGCCGAGGCCACTTTCAAGCTTGGGCTGAAGCATGTGGTGGTCACCTCCGTCGATCGCGACGACCTTGCCGACGGCGGCGGTGAGCATTTTGCCCGGACCATTCGCGCCATCCGCGCGCGCTGTCCGCAAACCACCATCGAAATTCTCACCCCCGATTTCCTGCGCAAGGATGGCGCGCTCGATGTGGTGGCAGCGGCCAAGCCCGACGTGTTCAACCACAATCTGGAGACAGTGCCGTCGCGGTACCTCAACGTGCGGCCCGGTGCGCGCTATTTCCATTCCATCCGCCTGCTACAACGGGTGAAGGAGATCAATCCGACCATCTTCACCAAATCCGGCATCATGGTGGGGCTGGGCGAAGAGCGCCACGAGGTGTTGCAGGTGATGGACGACCTTCGCTCGGCTGACGTCGACTTTCTCACCATCGGGCAATATCTGCAGCCGACGCGCAAGCATCACGCGGTCATGCGTTATGTGCCGCCGGACGAATTCGCGGGCTATGAGAAGGTCGCGTACACCAAGGGGTTCCTGATGGTGTCGGCGAGCCCGCTGACCCGTTCGTCGCATCACGCAGGCGAAGACTTCGCGAGGCTGCAGGCGGCGCGCGCGGCGATAGCCCGGTAGGGCGATGCCCCGCTTTTCCAACCAACGCCGGGTGCAGCACAAGGCGTCGGAAATGTTCGACCTCGTCGCCGATGTCGATCGCTATCCCGAGTTCGTGCCGCTCTGCCAGTCGCTGAAAGTCCGGCAACGTACGCCAAAGCCTGACGGCACCGAAGTTATCGTGGCCGACATGACGGTGTCCTTCAAGCTCGTGAAAGAGATGTTTACGAGCGAGGTGACGCTCGATCCTGCCAGCCGGAAGATTACCGTTCGCTATCTGCGCGGGCCGTTCTCCAACATGGAAAATCGCTGGACCTTCGAATCCAAGGGCGATGACGCCTGCGACGTCGGTTTCTTCATCACCTATGAATTCAAGAGCCGGATGCTCGCGCTGTTGATGGGATCGGTGTTCGATGCGGCGTTTGCGCGGTTTTCGGCTGCCTTCGAGAAGCGCGCCGACGCGGTGTATGGAAAGGCTTGATGGCGTGGAGTGTGCCTCTGCCGGTGTTCACGGGCCTTCGCCGCCCAAACATTGTCGTCAGGCTAAGGACCAGCGGCAATATCGGGGCCGGCCGATGAGGTCGCTTGCGGGCCACAGAAGTTCTTCACCGCTGACACGACCGCATCGCTGACCATGTCCCGACGTTCGGGTGAGTCCATCTTGAGCTCTTCGTCGCGGTTGATGATCGACCCTGCCTCCAGCAAGACGGCTGGCATGTTGGTCTTTCTCAGCACCACGAGCTGATCGTAGGCATAGACGCCGGCGTCCTTGTCGAGCAGCGGGTGCTGGTAGTGCCCCATGATGGCCATCGTATATTGCCGGGCGTATTGCAGGCCTTTCGCTTTCATTTCCTTGGCTACCAGTTCCGCGAAGACGAGGCTCGTCGTGAACTCCGGGTTGATGTGGGAGACGAAGACGGAATACCCGCCGAAGCGGTCGCTGTAGTGGCTTTTCTGGCCTTCGTATTCCCAATCCTCGAGGAATTTGTTCGGCACGGAATCGTGATGGATCGAAAGAAAGAGATCGGCGTTCAAATCGTTCGCCTCGGCGACCCGTTTGAACAGGCTGGGCTTGGCCTTGCCTTCGGTCACGAGCAGCTTGGTCCCCGCAAAGCCCGTAGCCTTCAATTTCTCAACGATCTGTTGCGCAAGGCGCAGGTTGAAAGAGAACTCGGGCACGTTTCGGGCGCTGGTCGCGCCTTCCGATTCAGCCGTATGCCCCACGTCGACAACAATCCTGAATTTCGCAGGTTTGCAGACCAACGCGCCAGGCCTTAGAGCGGAAGCCGGAAGACTGGTCGGACCGAGCGCGGCCACCTTGACGTGGTGCGGCTTGGGTGAGGTTGCGTGCTTGGTTGCGGCAGCATGCTTTGATGCGGCGTGCGCAGGCGCCTTTTGATGCTTCGACGAGGCCTCGTCGTGCTTTGGTGAGCTAGCTAAGGCGTCCGACAGCCAGTTGGCCCTGCTTGCCCCGATCGGCGCAAGCGCCAACGCCGTCGTCGCGACAAGGACGGCGCAGCCGCGCCAAGTACCAAGGCGTCCGGATACGGCTTTTTGAACTGGCGACGGCAATCCCGGCTTTCCCCCGAATGATCCCCCGTTCGCGCCTTGCGGCAGCACAGCGAACTCTAACGGGGTTTTGGATCAGGCGTTACTGAAATCTATGGCCAGTTCGGCGAGCGGAACAAAAACGGCTTGCGCGCAGTGGCCTGGAGCCCGTTACTTCGTCCTGATCTCGTCAAATTTGCGGCGCGCCTGCTCGAATTTGGCATTGAAGAGCCACATCGCATCGAGAAGTTCCCGATAAGTTGCGGATGTTCTTGCCCGGTCAGCGTGTCCGAACGCGGAGATGCTGTTGTTGCGGAGATATCCCATGACTGTCGGGTCGGAAATCCGGTAGCTGAGCAGGTTGCCTGACTTCAGCGCCGCCCTGGTCGGCGTTGGAACGATTTGCATGAGCTCGAAGAGTTTCATCTGATCGATCGGATCCGGGAGCACTCTCACGATTGCTGCCACTTGCGGGAAAATGTCGGCGTGGGTACTCATCAGTCCGTCGCGCACGGCGGTCCAGTGGTTGAAGCGATGGTCCAGATTGCCGGCCCGCGCCTCTTCCCTGTCGTCGCGAAGGATCAGCGCGGGATCGATAGTAGCGACGCGCTGCTTTATCGCGACCCATCTAGCCCGACCGATTTGGTCTTCGGATGGACCTGTCTGAAAACTTCCCTTGTATTTGTTCGAGCGTGCATTGCCGGCATTTTGAATCCCATCGGTCTCGGCGAAGAAAATCCCGAGGCTGATCCGTCCCGCAATTTGCGCATTCGCCGCATCAAGGCCCTTGGCACGCGCAATCGCCATTCCGAGATCGACGACGTCCTTGAACGGTGTTTCCGATTTTTGCGCGTTGGCGGGGGGCGCATCCAGCACGTCGAAAATTTTGAAGTACTCGTCGAGCAGCGGCTCGCGGTCAGCATCGAAGTATGCCGGCGGGATTGCGAACTTATTTGACCTTCCGATCCTGGACGGGAGAACATCGGTCAGGTCCTTGTACGTGCTGATCATGTCGTTGCGCGCGAGATAGAGCGCTTGTCCCGGCAAGTTCGGCAACGGCTGATTTGAATTGATCTGCGCGTGCCGCTGCCGGAGCACGAGCTCGAATTTGTTGGCCGCGTTGTTGTAGGCCGCAAGGGCCTCGGATTGCTTTTGCGTGAGCGTTCCCTGCTGGCCCATGGCGGGGGACACGAAGCGAAAACCGCCGATAGCGGAAATGTCGAGCGATGCGCCCGCGTTGATGATTGCGTCGTTGACGAGAAACGCCAGGGGCGTGAAGACAAATGCAACACCAAGAGCAGTCCATGACGGAACGGTATGGGCCTTCTTCCCCAAGATAGTCCTCCAAGGTCCGAGGTCGATCGAATGCGGCTCGTCGGATCGTAAACGGGGAATGCGCGGCTTGGCGAGGCGGAACTCAGGGCATGATGGCCGGTGCCACGCCTGTCGGTTCTCAGGTTTAATCCATCAAACCAGCAATACTTCGCATTCCCGCGACGCGATCGACGTCCGGGTTGTTGCTGATGTCACGTCCTCCGAAGGGGAGGGCGCAGGGAATGCCGGATGCGTGGCCCGCACCCATGGCCCCGTGTACGAAAGTAAAAAGTACACGAGCTTCAGTTACCACAGGTCGCGCCATTCAACCGGCATTCCCTGCGCGATGGTTTTACGACTTACTTCGTGATCTCCCCGGGGATCGGGCTTTCTTGCCCCCGTCGCCGACGTGGATCGCGAAAGCATCCTCGCCGACTTGACGCCAGCGTCGAGGCGTCAGGACCACACGACTTCGCCGTCCGCATCGGCGCGCTTCGTCTGTTCGCGCCGATACGTCCACCGCATTCCACGCCCAACGTTCGTGACGACCGCGAAGCGCCCCTCCGGATCGGGTGTGAAACGGGGGAGCTGATAAAGGTGATTTGCCCGACGGCGCAAGGGGAATGTAGGCCGACGGAGCACGTTGGCACGGAACAGGCGCCCATCGAGCTATCAAATGCCGATGCAGGGATCTATACTTGGGCCATCGTCTCAAATCGGAGAGGCGTCATATGTGTTCGCTCCCGCGGTTCTTGATCGCGTTGATTGCCGCGTTGATGATGACTACGCAATCGTTCGGAAGGGGCGGAAATATGAGAAGCGAAGACCGCTACGAGTCCCAGCACATCAGCAATCTTCCACCCCACGTTCGTCAGGCAGTCTTGCGACTTTGTCGAGGGGCCAGGGCACTACACGATTTCTCGATCTACACCGATCATTTGCAGGTGATTGTTCTGCATTTCGAACGCTTGTATTGCGAGCAGACGTCGTTTTGCAAGCCGTCGGGATGTCTCCACCAAACCTACATTTCATCTCACGGGCACTATCGGCTTGTAGAAAGCCATTATGCCGGCGAAGGTAACTGACGCGTAGCGCCTTTAGGCCATCTCATTCGGTATCCATCAGGCGCGGAATGCGCACAGATCGCGGCTTCCTGGCTATCGAAAGGAACCCGAACGGCACGCCGGCTAAGATTCGGATATCTTCCAGCATTTATGTGCCGCACTCCTTCCATGTCGGAATTTGTGATAGTGTTCGGTCCCGGTCCTTGCTATCCGTGGCTTGGATGAAACGACAGATTGGCCATAGGTCTCGCGCCTTCGCGCCTGCCTTACGCGAGCTGCTGACCGTGTTGCTCACGGTCGCCTATGTCGTGGTTGGATTTGCGGGCGAGATTTCCTGCGCGAGCGAGACCCTCGCGAACGCCGATCAGATCGAGATTGGTGATGCGTCGGCCAAGACAGACCAAGGTAAGACAGACCAAGGGTCAAAGAAGCCGGCCGTCGTCGTCGATCATTGCTACACCTGCATTCCCCTGCTGATTCCGCCGTCGATCCCGGTGGCAGAACCGATCGCCAAGCCCGTTCCGCCGACGTTTGCGACCCCAGTGTTCCTGCTTGAGGATCATCCGGGACTCGATACCCCGCCGCCCAAATACCGGTCCTGAGCGTCTTCTCGGAGCGCGCGAGCGCTCGATCAATCGCTTGGTCAGGTAATTCTCATGTTTCGCAAAACGGTCGCGCATTTTGCGTGCGCAGCGGCTTTTCTGGTCAGCCCGTGGCTGACCGGTCATGCGCATTCGCAGACGCTCTCCATGAGGGATGCGCTCGCTCGGGCACTTGCAGCTAACCCGCGGCTCACGGCGACAGAGCGCGATGTCGGCATTGCCAGCGGCCTTAAGGTCCAGGCCGGAGCCCTTCCGAATCCCAATCTTTCCTTCGAACTCGACAACGCTCTCGGGTCGGGTCCCTTTAAGGGCCTGCAATCCGCCGAGACTACCTTGCAAATCAGTCAGATCGTCGAACTGGGTGGCAAGCGAGAGGCTCGTCTGGCGGCTGGAGACGCCGGCATCGGAACGGCGGTTTGGCAGAGGCGGGCGACCCGCCTGGAGGTGCTGTCAGAGACAGCGATAGCGTTCATCACGGTTGTGAGCGCCCAAAGACGTATCCAGATCTTCGACGAGCAGATCTCGAGCCTCGAGCAGCTCATTCCGCTGCTTCAGAAGCGCGTCCAGGAGGGCGCCTCGTCACCGGCGGAAACGCTTCGGGCACAAGTTGCGGTTGACTCGTTCCGCGTCGATCGCGAACGCGCGAAGACACAACTGGCGACGGTGCGGCGCGATCTTGCGATCCTGATGGGAGACAGCGTCCCGCGTTTTGGAACAGCGATGGGACGCCTCTCCGGTATCGGTCGGCCGCCTTCGTTCCGGTCCGTGGTCGGGGCCATTGAGGCCAATCCCCAACTTATGCGGTGGACGGCCGTTAGCGCGCAGCGTAACGCCGACCTCATCCTGGCTCGTCTCAAGCAGATTCCCGACGTTCAAATCTCCGCCGGATGGCGCCATTTTCAGGAAACCGTCGAGTTTTCGGGAGGGCGGCCCATCGAGTTCAACAACGACAACGCGGTTCGGTTGGGCGTCTCGGTGCCGCTCCCGATCTTCGATCAAAACAGCGGCAACATTATCGCCGCCGAGGACGCCCTGGCGAAGACAGGTGCCGAGCGTGCGATCAACAGGCTGGTCCTGATCAGCGTTGCCGGCCGCGCCTACGATACCGTGAACGGATCGCTGGCGGAGTTGAAGCTGCTTCGGACGTCCGTCATCCCCAACGCGCGCAGCGCCTTGGAAACGATCCAGAACGGCTACCTGCAAGGTCGGTTCTCACTGCTCGAACTTCTCGACGTCCGAGGTTCGGTGCTGCAGGCGCTGCTCCGCGAGCAGGAGGCCCTACAGAATTTTCACATCGCTGTCGCGACGATCGAAGGCCTCGTCGGCCATCCGTTTTCGCTTGCTCGCGAGAGTTCAAAATGATTCGAGCACTAATCCGATATTTGGTCTTCTTTCTGGTCGCCGGGGCGCTCGTATACGCGGGCTATCGGATGCTGGTACCGGCGACTACCAAGACGGTGGCCACCGAGAAGTCGGAACAGGAAGAGCACACGGACAGCGTGGCGATGAGCGACGCCAAAGTCGCGGCTGCCGAAATAGAACTTGCGAAGGCTGCGCCGGCTGTGCTGCACGACAGCCTGCTGCTGAACGGAATGGTCCAGGCCAACCAGGAGTCGCTGGTGCAGGTCACGCCGCGCTTTCCGGGTGTCGTACGAGAGGTTCGCAAGCGAATTGGCGACCGCGTCGAAAAGGGCGACGTTCTTGCCGTCGTCGAAAGCAATCAAAGCCTGACGCCGTACGAATTGAAGGCCGCTCTCGCCGGCACGATCATCGACCGCCAAACCACGCTCGGCGAATACGTTTCCGAGCAGAAGCCGGCGTTCGTGATCGCCGACCTCTCGACCGTATGGGTCGATTTCTCTGTTTACCGGCGCGACCTGGGCCGCGTGAGGGTCGGCGATCAAATCCTGATCGATCCCGCGGACGGCGGGCCCAAAATCGAGGCGAAGATTTCGTATGTGTCGCCGGTCGGCAGCAGCGATACCCAGAGCGCGCTTGCAAGAGCGGTCGTACCAAATCTTGAAAAGCGCCTGCGGCCCGGCCTGTTCGCCACCGGCCGATTGACCCTGTCGGCGAAGAAGGTGGCAGTCGCTGTGAAATCCTCGGCGTTGCAGACCCTCGAAAACCGCACGGTCGTGTTCGTCCGCGACGGCGAGAAGTTCGAAGCCCGCGATGTCGAGATTGGCGAACGCGACCCGGACTTCGTGGAAGTTACGTTCGGCGTACTGGAAGGCGATCTGTATGCGGCCCAGAACAGCTTCATCGTAAAGGCGGAATTGGCTAAGGGAGGGGCCGAAGACAATGATTGACGGCGTCCTGTCCTTCGCCATCCGCCAGCGATGGCTGGTGATGATCGGTGTCCTGGCCATGGCCGGCTTTGGCGCCTGGAATTTCACGCGCCTGCCGATCGATGCGGTTCCCGACATCACCAACGTTCAGGTCCAGATCAACAGCCGGGCTCCCGGCTACTCGCCCCTGGAAGTCGAGCAGCGCATCACGTTTCCGATCGAAACAGCCATGGGTGGCCTGCCCCACCTGGAGAGCACGCGGTCGCTATCGCGCTATGGGCTCAGCCAGGTCACGGTGATCTTCAAGGATGGCACCGACATCTACTTTGCGAGGCAGATGGTCAACGAGCGGATTCAGCAGGTCAGGGATCAGTTGCCCACCGCGATCGAGACCGCGATGGGGCCGATCTCCACCGGGCTTGGCGAGATCTACATGTATACGATCGAAGCCAGGCCAGAGGCCCGCAAGGCAAGCGGAGAGAGGTATAGTCCCACCGACTTGCGCACGATCCAGGACTGGATCGTCAGGCCGCAGTTGAGGACCGTTGCCGGTGTCAGTGAAGTCAATTCAGTCGGTGGATTCGAACAGCAGTTTCAGGTGCTGCCCGATCCCGCGCAACTGATGGCCTACAAACTGAGCTTCCGCGATATCATGGCGGCGCTCGCCTCGAATAATGCGAATGTCGGCGCCGGCTACATCGAGCGCAACGGCGAGCAGTACCTCGTCCGTACGCCGGGACAGGTCGCAAACATCGATGAAATCAAGGAAATAGTCGTCGGCTCGCGGAATGGCGTCCCGGTGCGGGTGTCCGATGTGGCCGACGTCAGGGAAGGAACGGATTTGCGGACCGGCGCCGCAACGCTGAACGGTAAAGAGGTTGTGCTAGGTACCGCCATGCTGCTGATCGGCGAGAACAGCCGCACCGTCGCGCAGCGCGTCGCCTCAAGGCTCAAGGAAATCGGACGCTCGTTGCCGGAGGGAGTCATCACGCATACCGTCTACGATCGCACACGCCTGGTCGAAGCGACGATCGCAACGGTCCAGATGAATCTCTTCGAAGGCGCGCTGCTGGTAATCGTCGTGCTGTTCCTTACGCTTGGAAGCTTCAGGGCTGCGGTCGCGACCGCATGCGTTATTCCGCTGTCCATGCTGTTCGCCATCACCGGCATGGTGGGGGACAAGGTCAGCGCCAATCTCATGAGCCTCGGCGCCATCGACTTCGGCATCATCATCGATGGTGCCGTGATCATCGTCGAGAACTGCCTGCGCCTGCTGGCGGCGGAGCAACGCCGGCTCGGCCGCGTTCTCACCCGCGCGGAACGCTTTGAGACCATTCTCGCCGGCTCACGCGAGGTCATTCGCCCCAGCCTATTCGGTATGTTCATCATTGCAGTCGTCTATTTGCCGGTCCTGACGCTCACCGGCGTCGAAGGCAAGATGTTCACGCCGATGGCGTTGACCGTGCTGATGGCGCTGACGGGGGCCAGCATTTTGTCGATGACATTTGTGCCGGCGGCCGTGGCACTCCTGGTGACGGGCAACGTCTCCGAACATGAGAACTACTTCATGCGAACCGCGCGCCGCATTTACGCGCCTCTGCTTGCGGCCTCGATCCGCAACCGGTTCGGCGTCGCGGCAATAGCGGGCCTACTAGTCGTTGTCTGTGGCATCGCGGCCTCGCACATGGGCGGCGAGTTCATTCCGAGCCTCGATGAGGGGGACGCCTCCGCCGAGGTGGTCCGCATCCCCAGCGTCAGCTTGACCCAATCGGTGGCGATGGAGGCGATGCTGGAGAAGCGATTGCTCAGGCTTCCCGAGGTCAAGGAGGTGTTCGCCCGCACCGGCACGGCGGAGGTTGCGACCGACCCCATGCCGCAATCGACCTCGGACAACTACATCATGCTGAAGCCGAAAAAAGAATGGCCCGATCCGGGCAAGTCGAAGGCCGCCGTCGTTGCGGAAATCCAGGAGGCGGCGGAAGACGTCCCCGGCAACGCCTATGGGTTCTCGCAGCCGATCCAGCAACGCATGAACGAACTTATTTCGGGCGTGCGAAGCGACGTCGCCGTCAAGATATTCGGCGACAACCTGGACGAACTCATCGAGGCCGCGAGTCGAGTCCAAGCGGTGCTGCAGAAGGTGGAAGGGGCCGCTGACGTCAAAACCGAGCAAGTGACAGGATTGCCGGTGCTCACCGTCCAATTGAACCGTCAAACCTTATCGCGCTACGGGATCAACGTGGCCGACGTACAAAATCTCGTTGAAATGGCGGTGGGTGGCAAGAACGCCGGTCGCCTGTTCGAAGGCGATCGTCGTTTCGACATCGTTGTGCGACTGCCGGAGTATCTGCGCTCGGATATCGACGCGATCAGGTCGTTGCCGGTGCCGCTACCCCCGATCGAGAACCAAGCCAAGGCGACGACTGCCCTTTGGGGCAATTCACCGCTCGCTCAAATGCGCTATGTACCGCTGTCCGAACTTGCCCAAGTCGATCTAAAGCCGGGTCCCAATCTGATCAGCCGCGAGAACGGGAAACGGAGGATTGCGGTGACGGCCAATGTAAGGGGTCGAGACCTCAGTTCGTTCATCGCGGATGCCCAGGCGCAGGTGACGCAGAAAGTGAAGCTTCCACCAGGTTACTGGATCGGCTGGGGTGGTCAGTTCGAGCAACTGGTGTCCGCGACGCAGCGGCTGACGGTCGTCGTGCCCCTCGCGCTGTTCCTGATCTTCCTGCTGCTGTTCATCAGTCTCGGCTCGGCACCCGACGCTTTGCTGGTGTTCAGCGGCGTGCCCCTCGCGCTGACCGGCGGTGTCGTGGCGCTCCTGCTGCGCGGGATTCCGCTCTCGATCAGCGCAGGAATCGGCTTCATCGCGCTGTCCGGGGTCGCCGTGCTCAATGGCCTCGTCATCATCACGTTCATCGAGAAGCTCCGGCGGGAAGGCCAAGCGCTAGTGGACGCGGTCCGGGAAGGCGCGCTGACGCGATTGAGGCCGGTCCTGATGACTGCGCTCGTTGCATCTCTCGGCTTCGTTCCTATGGCGGTCGCAACCGGCGCCGGCGCGGAGGTGCAGCGGCCGTTGGCGACCGTGGTCATCGGAGGCATCTTATCCTCGACGGCCCTCACACTGTTGGTCCTTCCCGCGCTCTATGCGTTGTTCCGAAGGGATTCGCGACCCGTATCGCCAGATACTGAAAACGAAGCTGCATAGCTGCATAGCGGGTAGGTCACGACGGAAGGAAGCTACGAATGGCGTTTCACCATGATCACGAGCACGACGAGACGAATCGACACGATCACCATCACGGCGCGCCGGGTCACGTGCATGCTCCGACCGACTTTGGCAAGGCGTTTGTGATCGGAATCGCCCTGAACACCGCGCTTGTCGCGGCGGAAGGCGTGTACGGCTATCTCGGTAATTCGACCGCGCTGATGGCCGACGCCGGGCACAATCTGGGTGATGTCTTGGGTCTCATCGTCGCCTGGGGCGCCTCGATGGCCGCCAAGCGTGCGCCAAGCGGCCGCTTCACTTATGGATTCCGGCGCACGTCCATATTGGCTGCGCTCGCGAACGCGATCTTCCTGCTCGTCGCGACCGGGGCCATCGGCCTCGAAGCGATCGAACGGTTCCGCAGTCCCGAGCCTGTTTCCGGCGTCACGGTGATGATCGTGGCGGCCATAGGCATTCTAATCAACGGCATCACCGCTATGCTCTTCGCGAGCGGACGGAGAGGGGACATCAACATCCAGGGAGCGTTCCTTCATATGGCGGGAGACGCGGCGGTGTCCGCCGGCGTCGTGATCTCCGCCGCGTTAATCATGTTCACGGGATGGTTGTGGCTAGACCCGGTGACGAGCCTCTTGATCTGCGTCGTCATTCTCTGGAGCACGTGGGGACTGCTGCGGGCTTCGGTCGACATGTCGCTGGACGCGGCACCAGCCGGCACGGATGTCTACGCCGTGCGGAAATTCCTCCTGGCCCGCCCCGGCGTCACGAGGGTTCACGACCTTCACGTCTGGCCGATCAGTACCACCGAAACCGCGATGACCTGCCACGTCGTCATGCCCGGCGGTCATCCCGGAGATGATTTCCTCATGGAGTCCGCGCGACTGCTGAGGAACTCGTTCAAGATAGGACATTCAACCTTGCAGATCGAACTCGATGAAAGCAACGCCTGTGCTTTGGCGCCCGATAGTGTTGTCTAGGGCGATGGTGGGATCTTATTTCGTCGGCCTCGAACCACCGGGCCGTCTGGCGCGCGGTCATTCAACCGCATTCCACACCCAACGTTCGTGACGACCGCGAAGCGCCCCTCCGGATCGGGTGTGAAACGGGTGAACTGGAAGGTGATTTGCCTCGACGGCACAAGGGGGACGGGGTTACCGCGCAAAATGACCCTGCGGCGACGAAAGTTGTAGGCTTGTCAACGCTCGCTTAGCCGAACTATCAATGGTCTTGCCGATTTCAACGAATAAGACCTTGGCATTGATCTCAAAAACTCAAGGAGGAGTCCCAAGCATGCGGAAAATGATCATGAGTGCTGCGATGGCCTTGCCATTTCTGATTGGTGCGGCGCATGCGCAGGACACTCTCAAGATTGGCTATATCGATCCCCTGTCGGGCGGCGGCGCCAGCATCGGCGAGGGCGGTCTCAAGACGTACCAGTTTCTCGCCGACGAGGTGAATGCCAAAGGCGGCATCCTCGGCCACAAGGTCGAGATCGTCCCGATGGACAACAAGACCAACCCGCAGGAAAGCCTCGTCCAGGCCCAGAAAGCGGTCGACGCCGGCATCCACTACATCACCCAGGGCAACGGCTCGTCGGTGGCGGCAGCGCTCGAGGATTTCGTCACCAAGAACAACGCCCGCAATCCCGGCAAGGAATTGCTGTTCTTCAATTATGCCGCGGTCGATCCGGCCCTGACCAACGACAAATGCAGCTTCTGGCACTTCCGCTGGGACGCCAATTCGGACATCAAGATGGCGGCCCTCACCAACTACATGAAGGATGAGAAATCCATCAAGAAGGTCTACCTGATCAATCAGGACTATTCCTTTGGTCAGGCGGTTCGCACCGAGGCACGCAAGATGCTCGGTGCAAAGCGGCCTGATGTCGAGATCGTCGGCGACGAAGTGCATCCGCTGCTCAAGGTCACCGATTTCTCGCCTTATGTCGCCAAGATCAAGGCTTCCGGCGCCGACACCGTCGTGACGGGCAACTGGGGCCAGGACTTTGCGCTGCTTCTGAAGGCTGCCGCGGACGCGGGCCTCAAGGTCAACTGGTACACCTACTATGCCGGCGGCGCCGGTGGCCCGACCGCGATCAAGCAGACGGGCCTCGACCATACGGTGTACCAGATCAGCGAAGGCATCCCGAACTCCGGCAACAAGACGGCGATGGATTTGGAAAAGCAATTCCGCGCCAAGGAAAATATGTCGCTGTGGTATCCGCGCGCGGTCAACGAGATGCGGATGTTCAAGGCGGCCGCCGAGAAGGCCAATTCGCTCGATCCGGTGAAGGTCGCCTCGGCGTTGGAGGGCATGAAGTTTGAAGTGCTCGATGGCGGCGAAGGCTTCATGCGCAAGGACGACCACCAGTTCTTCCAACCGATCTACATCTCCTCGTTCGGCAGCCTGAAGGACAAGGCCAAGGACCCGTTCGACGAGGAAAATACCGGCTGGGGCTGGGATCTGGTGTCCAAGGTCGACACGGCGCAGACCATCCTGCCGACCACCTGCAAGATGAAGCGGCCTGACTAGTGGTCCGATTCTAACATTCGCATCCCTTCTCAGCGGGCACTTTTGCGAATGTTAGAATCAAAGGACCACTAGCAAATGTCTGTTTCTAGTGGAGTTTAGGATTTGACATTCGCTTTCCAAACTCGCGGCCGGATGGGTAGCGAATGTCAAATCCACTCCACTAGTGCGGCGAATTTGGAGTTCCTATCCATTTCGCCTTGAGTTCGTTATAGGAACTTCAAATTCAAAGCCGCTACTCAAAACAATAAGTTGCTGGAGCTCCTTTGATTCCGAAGTTCGCATCGGAGAGGCCGCAATAGCTTGCGAACTTCGGAATCGGAGCTCTAGTCTACCTATCCGCCCCGGTGCGCTATTGTGACGCCGGGGCGGATGGTCGGGCAGGATGCCGGTCGGGTTTTGTCGAATCTTTCGCTCTGTGACTAATCGGGCCAATCAGCGGGTGCGCCGTGAGTGAGCTGATCGTCATTTCAACGCTCAACGGCGTCCTGTTCGGGATGCTGCTGTTCCTGTTGTCCAGCGGGCTGACCGTCATCTTCAGCATGATGGGCGTGCTGAACTTCGCCCACGCCAGCTTCTATATGCTGGGCGCCTTCTTCGGCTATCAACTCACCAGGTGGATCGGCTTCTGGCCAGCCCTGGTGCTGGCGCCGCTTCTCGTCGGCGTGGTCGGCATGGCAGTCGAACGTTACGGCCTGCGCAACACCCACAGGCACGGGCACGTCGCCGAACTGCTGCTGACCTTTGGGCTGGCCTTTGCGATCGAGGAAATCGTCTCGATGATCTGGGGCAAGAGCCCGGTGGACTACCGCGTTCCGACGGCGCTCGACTTTCCGGCCTTCACCGTGTTCTCGACCAATTACCCCGCCTACAAGATCTTCATGCTGGCGGTATCGGTCTCGATCTTCGTAGCGCTTCTGATCGTGCTCAAGAGGACGCGCGTCGGCCTGATCGTTCAGGCGGCGCTGACCTATCCGACCATGGTCGGCCATCTCGGCCACAATGTCGGGCGTGTCTTCATGGTGGTGTTCGGCGTCGGCAGCGCGCTCGCGGGCCTTGCCGGCGTTATTGCCGGACCTTCGCTGGTGACGCAGTCCGACATGGCATCGCTGCTCGGCCCGATCCTGTTTGTGGTGATCGTGTTCGGCGGACTTGGCTCGCTGCCCGGCGCCTTCATCGCCTCGCTCCTGATCGGGCTGATCCAGACCTTTGCCGTCGCGCTCAATGGTTCGCTGGCGAGCGCATTCGGGCCGCTCGACCCCGGCCTCGGCCCGTCGGTGCTGACCGATATCTGGAACGTGACCATCGCCCAGATCGCGCCGATTCTGCCGTATGTGCTGCTGGTGTTGATCCTGATCGTTCGTCCGATGGGGCTCTTGGGGACGCGCGAGACATGACCGACGCCACTGCGCCGCTAGAACTCAAGGAGCAGCCGGGCGGCCGCGTCCGTTTCTACGGCATCTGGCTGATCGCCGCGGTGGCGCTGATCGTATTGCCCCTGGTCTTCTCGTCCGGCGGCTCGCTGACGTCGTTCAGCCTGATCGGCATCGCCATCATCTTCGCGCTCTCCTACAACATCCTGCTTGGCCAGACCGGCCTGTTGTCGTTCGGCCATGCCGTTCACTACGGCCTTGGCGGCTTCCTCGCCGTCCATGTCATGAATGCAGTTGCCAACTACAACTGGCCGCTCCCGCTGCCTTTCATTCCGCTGTTCGGCGGTATCGGCGGGCTTGCCTTCGCCATCGTATTCGGCTGGGTCATGACCAAGCGCGCGGGAACGGTGTTTGCGATGATCACGCTCGGCATCGGCGAACTGGTCGCGTCTTCTTCGCTGATCCTGCGCAGCGTGTTCGGCGGCGAATCCGGTATCACCACCGATCGCACCGCGTTGCCGCACATGTTCGGCTGGAGCTTCGGACCGCAGCGGCAGGTCTATTACCTGATCGCGTTTTGGGTGATGGTCTCGGCGATTGCGATGTATGCGCTGACCCGCACACCGCTCGGGCGCCTCTGCAATGCGGTGCGGGACAATCCGGAACGTGTCGAATTCATCGGTTACGACCCTCATGTGGTTCGTTATTTCGCTTACGGATTTGCCGGCTTCTTCGCAGGCGTTGCCGGCGGCCTCACGGCCATCAACTTCGAGATTGCCAATTCGGCCTATCTCGGGGCGACACAGTCCGGCTTCGTGCTGTTTGCCGCCTTCATCGGCGGCACCGCGTATTTCTTCGGGCCGATCCTGGGTGCAATCCTCGTGACCTATCTGCAGCTCGGGCTGACCGATCTGACAACGGTCTGGCAGCTCTATTTCGGCATCATCTTTATCGGCATCGTGATGTTTGCGCCGGGCGGAATCGCAGGGCTGCTGATGATGCACCGTCCGCTGGTTCGGGCCGGATCCCTGGCCACGGTGATCCCGTCTTATCTCGTCGCGGCGCTGCCGACGCTGGCGTTTGCGCTCGGCGTCATCCTTTCGATCGAAACGGTTGCGCACTACACGGACAGCGAGGGGGAGGGCAGCGTCGTCCATCTCGTCGGCATACCGTTCGATGCGGTGAAGCCGACGACGTGGCTGGCTGCGGCCGTGCTCGTCGTGGTCGGCTTTGTGATCGCTCGCCTCACCTGGCGGCGCGTCACCGAAGCCTGGGACCGCGCCGCGACGATCGCCCGAGACCGGGGGTATCTCGCGTGACCGCAGCTATCGAAATCAAGGACGTGCAGAAGCGCTTCGGCAATGTGAGCATTATTCGCGACCTCAACCTGAACGTCGCCAGGGGAGAACGCCATGCCATCATCGGCCCCAATGGCGCCGGCAAGTCGACGACGTTCAACCTGATCAGCGGTCACATCAAGCCGAGCGGGGGCGAGATCCGGTTGAATGGTGACGTCATCTCGGGCTTGCGGCCGTTCGAGATCAACCGGCGCGGGCTGTCGCGCTCGTTCCAGGTTACCAACGTCTTTGCCCGGATGACGGTGCTGGAAAACGTCCGCTGCGCCGTGCTTTGGGCGACCGGTCATCGCTACGCCTTCTGGAAGAATGTCGATCGCTTGCCGGTGGTAAAGCAGCGCACCGAGCGGATCCTCGAGGACATCCATCTCAGCCATCGCCGCGACGTGCCCGCGGGCCTTTTGACCTACGCCGAGCAGCGCGAGCTCGAAATCGGCATCACCATCGCCGGGGGCGCCAACGTCATCATGCTGGATGAGCCGACCGCGGGCATGAGCCATGCCGAGACCGAACGCGCCGTCACGCTGATCCGCCGCTTGACCGAAGGGCGCACGCTCGTGATCGTTGAGCACGACATGAGCGTGGTGTTCGGCATCGCGGACCGTATCTCGGTTTTGGTCTATGGGCAGATCATCGCTTCCGGCACGCCGGAGGAAATTCGCGGCAACCGGAAGGTCAGGGAGGCCTATCTCGGCGAGGAGGGGCACTAGTGCGGCGAATTTGAAGTTCCTGTCAGTGTGGCCGCGCGGGATCATAGGAACTTCAAATTCGAAGCCGCACTAGAGACAACAAGTTACTAGAGCTCCTTTGATTCCGAAGTTCGCATCAGAGGCCGCCCCAATACCTTGCGAACTTCGGAATCGGAGCTCTAGTGATGCTGGAGGTCAGGGATCTTCACGCCTATTACGGTAAGAGCCACATCCTGCAGGGCGTCAATCTGGACATCGCCGCAGGCGAGGTCGTGAGCCTGTTGGGTCGCAACGGTGTCGGCCGCTCCACGACCGTGAAGGCGATTATGGGCGAGGTGCCGCCGCAGGGCATGGTCCGCTTCAAGGGGCAGGATATCGCGGGCCTGCCGAGCCACAGGATCGCGCGATGCGGTCTCGGTTATGTGCCGGAGCATCGCGACATCTTTCCGGGGCTGACCGTCCGTCAGAATCTGCTGCTTGGCGTCAAGGATGTCCGTCGTCCGGGCAAATGGCGCATCGAGGGCATGCTTGAGATGTTTCCCAACCTTGCGGCGCGCGCCGATACCCCGGCGGAGGTTCTGTCGGGCGGCGAGAAACAGATGCTGACGGTTTGCCGAACCCTGATGGGCGATCCCGAGCTTATCATGATCGACGAGCCGACCGAGGGACTGGCGCCGCTGATCGTACAGCAGGTCGGGGATCTCATCGCGAAAATTGCCGAAGCCGGCGTTTCCATCCTGCTTGTCGAACAGAAGTTGTCGATCGCGCTGCGCATCTCCCATCGCGTCTACGTCATGGGGCACGGCCGTATCGTGTTCGAAGGCACGCCGGACGAACTGAGAGCCAACGACGACGTCCGCAAGCAGTGGCTTGAGGTGTAAGGCGGCCCGCTACCCTCGCGGCGGGCGCCGGCGCTTCAGCCCATGCCGGCGCGGCGTTCGCGTCACGCGAGGGCGGATGCGACTGACGGCCGCGCGTTTCGGCTTTGCGACTTTTGGCCCGCGCGCCATCTCCATCAGCATCCGCAACGCCTCGACCACGGAGCGCTGCCGCACCGCGCTGCGGCCGATCGCGCCGAAGCGGCATTCGTGGGTAGCGATGCGGCCGTCGCGCGCGGCGACCGCGAAATGCACGAGCCCGACCGGTTTGCCCGGTACGGCGCCGCCGGGGCCGGCGATGCCGGTGATAGCGACGGCCAGATCGACCTCAGCCCGCTCCAGCGCGCCGACCGCCATTTGCGTCGCGGTTTCCTTGCTGACCGCGCCGAAGGTCGCGAGCGTATCGGCCTCCACGCCCAGCATCGTGTGCTTGGCGTCGTTGGAATAGGTGACGAAGCCGCGGTCGATCACGTCGGACGAGCCGGGAATGTCGGTGAGCGCACCGGCGACGAGACCGCCGGTGCAGGATTCCGCGGTCGCGATCATCAGCTTGCGGCTGCGGCAGAGATCGAGCAGCGAGCGGGCGAGGGTGGTGGTTGATTGACGTTCGCTAGCCATCTGCCCCGCTGTCCCTCATGCGAGCGTTAAGCTGAAACGGGTCCCTTGTCATCCCAGGGCAGGCGGATAGTGGTGCAGGCGGTGGCCGCAATGCCTTCCTCGCGGCCGGTGAAGCCGAGCCGTTCGCTGGTGGTCGCTTTCACCGCGACGCGCGAGATGTCGAGCCCGGTGATTTCAGCAATTCGCGAGCGCATCTGATCGCGCAACGGGCCGATCTTCGGCCGTTCGCAGATCAGCGTGACTTCGAGGTTGGCGATGCGCCCGCCGCGCGCGGCGACGCGCTCGACAGCATATTTCAGGAATTTGTCGGAAGCTGCGCCCTTCCATTTCATGTCGCTGGGCGGAAAATGCGAGCCGATATCGCCGTCGGCGAGCGCGCCGAGGATGGCATCGACCAGCGCATGCAGGCCGACGTCGCCATCGGAATGGGCGAGAAAGCCTTTCGTATGCGGCACACGGATGCCGCAGATCATCAGGTGATCGCCCTCGCCAAAGGCGTGCACGTCATAGCCGGTACCCGTCCTGACGTCGCCAAGCAGGCTTGCCAGGCGCGCTTCCTCGCGCACGAAATCTTCCGGGGTGGTGAGTTTCATGTTCGCAGCTTCGCCTTCAAACGTCGCAACCGTCAATCCTGCCCATTCCGCGAGCGCCGCATCGTCGGTGAAATCGTCGCGCCCCTCGCGCGCGGCGCGGCGATGCGCATCGAGGATGGTGTCGAAGCTGAAGGACTGAGGAGTTTGCGCAATCCGCAGCCGCGCGCGCTCGGGCGTGGCTTTGATGCGGCCGTTGCCGTCGACCAGCTTGATCGTGTCGGCAACAGGGATGGCGGGAACGGCAGCGCCCGTTACTGACGCGGCTTCGATCGCGCGCGAGATCAGCGCCGGCGAAACGAACGGCCGCGCCGCGTCGTGAATCAGCACGACGTCGGGCTTTTCGGCGACAAGGGCTTCCAGTCCGGCATGAACCGAGGCCTGGCGCGTCGCACCGCCTTTGGCGGGAGGGGCATGTCGAAGCCCGCGCACCGCGTCAGTGAAACTCGCCGCGTCGTCCGGATTCACGACCGGTTGCACGACGGAGACCTGCGGGTGCGAACTGAACGGCGCCATCGCCCGGTAGATCACCGCTTGGCCGCCGATCGCGCGGTATTGTTTCGGGCCGCCAGCGCCGGCGCGAAGGCCACGCCCTGCTGCAACGAGGATGGCAACGGTCCGCGGCGGATTCGTCATGGTTCTCGGCTATCAGAAACGGATTCAAGGGACCCAGCGGGTAGGCCGGGCTCTGCCCTTATCATGCTCGCATCAGGAAGACAGAACGATTCCTGCGGGCTGGGTATAAATGTTGCAGTGCACTTGCAAGATTGGCGGAACTGTCTAAAGTGTAGGCATGAAACTTGACTGCACAAGAAATGTGCTTCAGAATTGAGATCGGCGGCTGATACTTGCCTGAAACAACGAGAAATCCGTGAGAAGTTCCGACTCTTTGCGATCTAACCCTCTGAAAATAGGTGGTATTGAGGTCGCCAACCGGGTTTTTCTGGCACCCATGTCGGGCGTCACCGATGCGCCGTTCCGGCGCCAGGCGGCGGCGCTGGGTGCCGGGCTGGTCGTTTCCGAAATGACCGCCAGCGACGATCTGGTCCACGGCAAGCCGATGTCGCAGCTTAGGTGTGAAGCGGCCGGGATTGGACCACACGTCGTTCAGCTCGCAGGCTGCGAAGCCAAATGGATGGCGGAAGGTGCGCGGATTGCGGAAGCCGCCGGTGCCGATGTCATCGACATCAACATGGGCTGCCCGGCGCGGCACGTCACTGGCGGACAATCCGGTTCGGCCTTGATGCGCGATCTCGATCACGCCATTCGTCTGATCGATGCGACGGTGGGCGCGGTGAACGTGCCGGTGACGCTGAAGATGCGGCTCGGCTGGGATGAGCGATCATTGAATGCGCCCGAATTGGCGCGCCGCGCCGAAGCGTCAGGGGTGCAGCTGATTTCGGTGCATGGCCGGACGCGATGCCAGTTCTACAAGGGCGAGGCGGATTGGCATGCGGTGCGCCCGGTTAGGGACGCGATCCGGATTCCGCTTGTCGTCAATGGCGACATAACCTCCTTCGACACGGCGGTGGCTGCGATGGAAGCCTCCGGCGCCGATGCGGTCATGGTCGGCCGCGGCGCGCAGGGCCAGCCTTGGTTACCCGGTCAGATCGGCCGTCGGCTTGAGACGGGCGTGGCCGAGACGGCGCCGTCGCTGCTGGAACAGCTGCGGCACGTCCGTACGCTCTATGACGAGATCTGCGATCACTATGGTTTGCGGATCGGCCTGCGCCACGCGCGCAAACATCTCGGCTGGGCGCTCGAAGTCGCGGCCGACTATAGCCGCGCGCCGGCGGAGGTCCTGAAAAACTGGCGCGGAAAAATCCTGACGTCGGAGGATCCGCGAGCCGTTCAGCGCTCGCTGGATGAGGCGTTCGACAATTTTGCGTGGGAAGCCGCCGCATGAGCTCGACTGCCGAACGTCGCCTGCCGATGCCGTCGGACTCGGACATCATTCTCAACGCGCTGCCAAATCCCGTGCTGCTGGTCGGGCCGGACGGCCGCATCGTCGACGCCAACATGGCGGCTGAATCGTTTTTCGAAATTTCGGCCCAGCTTCTGCAACGGTACGCGCTGAAGGAACTGGTGCCGTTCGGCAGTCCCTTGCTGGCGCTGATCGACCAGGTTCGCTCATCGAGCTCGCCGGTCTATGAATACAAGGTCGATCTCGGCACGCCGCGGATGGGAGGCGATCGCCAGGTCGACCTGCATGTCGCGCCCGTCACCGAGCGTCCCGGCCATATCGTGGTGATGCTCCAGGAACGCAGCATCGCCGACAAGATGGACCGGCAGTTGACCCATCGAAGCGCGGCGCGCTCGGTGATCGCGCTGGCGGCGATGCTGGCGCATGAGATCAAGAATCCGCTCTCCGGCATTCGCGGCGCGGCGCAATTGCTCGAACAGGCCGCGTCTCCCGAAGACCGCACACTGACGCGCCTGATCTGCGACGAAGCCGACCGCATCGTCACGCTGGTCGACCGCATGGAAGTGTTCGGCGATGACCGGCCGGTGGCGCGCGGCCCGGTCAACATCCACTCGGTGCTCGATCACGTCAAAAGGCTGGCGCAATCCGGCTTTGCGCGCAATGTGCGCTTCGTCGAAGAGTACGATCCGTCGCTGCCGCCGGTGCTCGCCAATCAGGATCAGTTGATCCAGGTCTTCCTCAATCTGGTGAAGAACGCGGCGGAGGCGACGGCCGACCTCGGCAATGAAGCTGAAATCCAGCTTACCACCGCATTCCGCCCAGGCGTGCGGCTCTCGGTGCCGGGCAAGAAATCGCGCGTCTCGCTGCCGCTTGAATTCTGCGTGCGCGACAACGGTCCAGGCGTGCCGGACGATTTGTTGCCGAACCTGTTCGATCCCTTTGTGACGACCAAGCCGACCGGAAGCGGGCTTGGTCTGGCACTGGTCGCCAAGATCGTCGGCGATCACGGCGGCATCATCGAGTGCGATTCGCAGCCAAGAAAAACGACCTTCCGTGTGCTGTTGCCGATGTTCAATCCAACTAGGAAACCCGATCAGAGTGATCGCGATGACGTAGCCGGAACGCGAGTGCCGCCGATCTGAAGTCCCTGCACTGCAAGTGAGCACGAACTTCGGAAAGTGGGCACCAGGCGCACACCATACAGAACACAAGATGAGAAATAACGATGGCCGCAGGTAGCATTCTCGTAGCCGATGACGATACCGCCATCCGCACAGTCCTCAATCAGGCGCTGTCGCGCGCCGGATACGAGGTGAGGTTGACCGGAAACGCCGCAACGTTGTGGCGCTGGGTAAGCCAGGGCGAGGGCGATCTCGTCATCACCGACGTGGTGATGCCCGACGAAAATGCGTTCGACCTGCTGCCGCGGATCAAGAAGATGCGGCCCAATCTGCCCGTGATCGTGATGAGTGCGCAGAACACCTTCATGACCGCGATCCGCGCCTCCGAGCGGGGAGCTTACGAATATCTGCCAAAACCGTTCGACCTGAAGGAATTGATCGCGATCGTCGGCCGCGCGCTGGCCGAGCCGAAAGAACGGGTGGCGAGCACGTCCGACGATGCCGAATTCGACTCGATTCCGCTGGTCGGCCGCTCGCCGGCGATGCAGGAAATCTATCGCGTGCTGGCGCGCCTGATGCAGACGGACCTGACGGTGATGATTTCGGGCGAATCCGGCACGGGCAAGGAATTGGTTGCACGCGCGCTGCATGATTACGGCAAGCGGCGTAACGGGCCGTTTGTGGCGGTCAACATGGCGGCCATTCCGCGCGACCTCATCGAATCGGAATTGTTCGGGCATGAGCGCGGGGCCTTCACCGGCGCCAATACGCGCGCCTCTGGCCGCTTCGAGCAGGCCGAAGGCGGCACGCTGTTCCTCGACGAAATCGGCGACATGCCGATGGAAGCCCAGACGCGATTGCTGCGCGTGCTTCAGCAGGGCGAGTACACCACTGTTGGCGGTCGCACGCCGATCAAGACCGACGTGCGCATCGTCGCCGCCAGCAACAAGGATCTGCGCATCCTGATCCAGCAGGGCCTGTTCCGCGAAGACCTGTTTTTCCGCCTCAACGTGGTGCCACTGCGGCTGCCTCCTCTGCGCGAGCGAATCGAGGACCTGCCGGACCTGATCCGCCATTTCTTCGCGCTCGCCGAGAAGGACGGGCTGCCGCCGAAAAAGCTCGACGCGCTGGCGCTGGAGCGGATGAAGCAGCACCGCTGGCCGGGCAACGTGCGCGAACTCGAAAACCTCGCACGCCGGCTCGCGGCGCTATACCCACAGGACGTCATCGCGGCTTCCGTCATCGACGGCGAACTGGCGCCGCCAGCGGTCGCCTCCGGCGGCAACATGCAACAGGGCATCGATAATCTGGGCGGGGCGGTCGAGGCCTATCTGTCATCGCACTTCTCGGGCTTCCCGAACGGCGTGCCGCCGCCCGGCCTCTACCACCGTATCCTCAAGGAGATCGAGGTGCCGTTGCTCACAGCGGCGCTCGCGGCGACCCGTGGCAACCAGATCAGGGCAGCGGACCTGCTTGGCCTCAACCGCAACACGCTGCGGAAAAAGATCAGGGACCTCGACATCCAGGTCTATCGAACCGGTAATTAGGTATTCGATTGTTGTCGTTGCGGCCGCATTCGTCGCGGGATTCAGAGGACATGCTATGACTAGCGCCGCGGAATTGTCGCAATTCGGCAACAATGTGGTATGAATGCATCAGTCCGCTGCGTTAAGCGCGGGCCCTTGAGCTCCACCTCATCCATTGCCGGAATGACCAGCTTAGACACCTCGGCCGCCCAGTTCGACCCGTCTTTTGCTGAGCCGAAGGGGCGCTCCCTGATGCGGCTGCTGGCGCCAATCGCCATCGGCCTGGCGCTGCTGTCGGCCGTCCTCACCTTCATCGTTCTGACCGGCCTGACCCGGATCGAGCCGACGCGCGAGGTCGCGCTGTCCTTCATCCTGATGAACGGCGCCACCATTCTGGTGCTGCTTGGCATCATCTTCCGCGAAGTCTGGCAAGTAATGCTGGCCCGCCGCCGCGGCCGGGCGGCGGCGCGGCTCCATGTTCAGGTGGTCGGCCTGTTCTCGATCATTGCCGTGCTGCCAGCCGTTCTGGTGGCGGTCGCCGCCAATGTCACGATCGACCGTGGTTTTGACCGGCTGTTTTCCGGTCCGACCAAGGCGGTAATCGAAAACTCGCTGATCATTGCGCGGGCCTACGTCGAGGAGCACGCGCATCTGATCCGCGGCGATATTCTCGGGATGGCGAACGATGTTGCGCATGCCCGGCCGCTTTACGACCAGGACCGCCAATCCTTCCGCGAATTTCTCACCGCGAGCGCTGCCTCGCGCAATTTGCCGGGGGCGATGTTGATCGACAAGGATCGCCGCGTCCTTGAAAGCGCGCAAACCGGCATTCCACTCGCCTTTGCCGCGCCACCCGCCGGGTTTTTGAACAACGTCAAAGAAGACGAGCCGGAGATCGCGGTCCTGCCGGAGCAAAATTACGTCGCCGCCCTGATCCGGTTGCGCTCTTTCCAGGACACTTTTCTCTATGTTGCCCGTCCGCTCGATCCGCATGTCGTCGATCAGTTGAAACAGACCGAGGCGAGCGTCGCGGAATATGCCGAGATCGAATCGCGAAGGCTCGGCATCCAGGTCAACTTCGCGCTGATTTTCGCCGTGATCGCGCTCACGATTCTGATGGCATCGATCCTGCTCGGTCTGAATTTCGCCAACCAGCTGGTCACGCCCATTCGCCGGCTGATGAGCGCGGCCAATCTGGTCTCGACCGGCGACCTCAAGGTACAGGTGCCGGTGCTTCGCTCCGAGGGCGACCTCGCGCAACTCGGCGAAACCTTCAACAAGATGACGCAGGAATTGCGTACCCAGCGCGATGAACTCGTGAATGCCAGCGACCTGATTGACAGCCGGCGGCGCTTCATCGAGGCCGTTTTGTCATCGGCGAGTGCCGGCATCATCGGCGTCGATGCATCGGGCAGCGTCGGCATTCTCAACCGCTCGGCGGAAAAGTTGATCGGCCACGTCGAATCCGAAACGCTGGATCATCCGCTGTCGGACGTTCTGCCCGAGCTCGACGACATGATGAAAACGGCGCGGGAAGGGACCCAACGGCTGGTGCAGGGCCAGATCACGATCAATCGCGAGGGGCAGGAGCGGATCCTGTCGGTGCGCGTCAGCGCCGAGCAGACCAGCCAGACCCGCGACAGCTACATCATCACGCTTGACGACATCACCGAACTCGTCTCCGCCCAGCGAACCTCGGCCTGGGCCGACGTCGCCCGCAGGATCGCGCACGAAATCAAGAACCCGCTGACGCCGATTCAACTCTCGGCCGAGCGCATCCGCCGCAAATTCGGCAAATCAATCACCGAAGACAAGGCGGTGTTCGAACAGTGTACCGAGACAATCGTGCGGCAGGTCGACGATATCAGGCGGATGGTCGATGAATTCTCGCGCTTCGCGCGGATGCCGAAACCCGTCATCGAAGGCGAAGACGTCGCCGATACGGTGCGTCAGGCCGTGTTCCTGATGCGGGTCGGTCATCCAGACGTCGATATCGACGCCGAGATCAAGGAAGAGCCGCTACGCGCGAAGTTCGACCGCCGCCTGATATCGCAGGCGCTGACCAATATCATCAAGAATGCCACCGAGGCGATCGAGGTGGTGCCGGCCGGGGAACTGGAGCGGGGTCGTATTGATGTCATCGCGGCGCGCGACAACGACGACATCGTGATTGATGTGGTAGACAACGGAATTGGCCTGCCCAAGACGAGCCGCGCGCGCCTGCTCGAACCCTATGTGACGACTCGGGAAAAGGGCACCGGTCTTGGGCTTGCGATCGTTGGTCGCGTCCTCGAGGACCATGGCGGCCGGATCGAACTCCACGACGCCTCGGAATTGCGGCCCGGTGCGCGGGGCGCGTGGATGCGGCTGCGATTTGCGATTTCAGGCCAGGCGGCACCGGCTGAAGGAACGCAACCGCATTCTGAGGCGGTGGCGGCGGCTGAAACAAAGCCGCCCACGGAAGAAACCTCGGCACCACCAGAAACGACTAATGAAAAAGCCAAAATCGAAGCCGCAACAGGCAACTGAGAATACGAGCGTCTCCTATGGCCAGTGATATTTTGATTGTCGATGACGAAGCCGACATTCGCGACCTTGTTGCCGGGATTCTGGACGACGAGGGATTTGCGACGCGGACGGCGCGCGACAGCGATTCCGCGCTCGCGGAGATCGGCAACCGTCGTCCCAGCCTGGTGTTTCTCGACATCTGGCTGCAGGGCAGCAAGCTCGACGGGCTGCAGCTGCTCGAGCAGATCAAGCGCGACCATGCCGACCTTCCGGTGGTGATGATTTCCGGTCACGGCAACATCGAGACCGCCGTCGCCGCGATCAAGCGGGGCGCTTACGACTTCATCGAGAAGCCGTTCAAGTCAGACCGGCTGATTCTGGTGGCGACACGGGCGCTGGAAACCTCGCGGCTGAAGCGCGAGGTGAAGGAACTCAAGCAATTGGCGCCTGCCGCGAGCGTCATGACCGGCCGTTCGGCCTGCATGAATCAATTGCGGCAGACCATCGATCGAGCCGCCAAGGCCAACAGCCGGATTCTGATCGTCGGCCCGTCGGGCTCGGGCAAGGAACTTGCGGCACGCACGCTGCACATCATGTCAAGCCGTGCTGACGGTCCATTCGTGGCGATCAATGCCGCGGCGATCACGCCGGAGCGCATGGAAATCGAGCTGTTCGGCGTGGAGCCCAATGGCGAGCACGCCCGCAAGACCGGTGCGCTGGAAGAAGCGCATGGCGGCACGCTGTTCATCGACGAAATCGGTGACATGCCGCGCGAGACCCAGAACAAGATCCTGCGGGTCCTGGTTGAGCAAACGTTTCAGCGGCAGGGCGGCACGGGCAAGGTCAGCGTCGATGTCCGCATCATTTCCTCGACGGCGCGCAACCTCGAGGAAGAAATCGCCGCTGGCCATTTCCGCGAGGATCTCTATCACCGCCTGTCGGTGGTGCCGATCCGCGTTCCGCCGCTGTCGGAGCGGCGCGAGGATATTCCCGAGCTGATCGACTACTTCATGGACCAGATATCGGCCGCGACCGGCCTGCCGAAACGGCAGATTGGCCAGGACGCGATGGCGGTTCTGCAATCGCATGTCTGGCCGGGCAACGTCCGTCAGCTTCGCAACAATGTGGAGCGGGTGATGATTCTGGCCGGCGGCGGGCCGGAAGTGATCATTACCGCCGATATGCTGCCGCAGGACGTTGGTTCGATGGTACCTGCGATGCCGACCAGCAACAACGGCGAGCACATCATGGGACTGCCGCTGCGGGAGGCGCGGGAGGTGTTCGAGCGCGATTACCTGATGGCCCAGATCAGCCGCTTTTCCGGAAATATCTCCCGCACAGCGGAATTCGTCGGAATGGAGCGATCGGCCCTGCACCGTAAGCTCAAGGCGCTTGGCGTGGGCTAGTGCTTTTGCGCGTCTTTGGCCCTCGCGGACGCGCGAAGCTGCTTGCCTAATAACCAAGCCTGCCTTCTAATCGCCACGCTGTGTTCCCTGGAGGGGGATCTCAAGGGGGCCGGCATCCGAATGGACTGCTTCGTCAGAAAGCGGCCGTCGGTTCAATAAAAAGAAGCACCAAGACTGCGGGATAAAAACAATGGCGGCAGACCGCGCACAAAATCTACAAGACACCTTCCTCAACCACGTTCGAAAAACCAAAACGCCACTAACGATTTTTCTGGTCAACGGGGTCAAGCTGCAGGGTATTGTCACATGGTTCGACAATTTCTGCTTGCTGCTCCGGCGCGACGGTCATTCACAGCTTGTCTACAAGCATGCGATCTCGACCATCATGCCGGGCGCGCCGATCCAGTTGTTCGAAGGCGGCGAGGATGCACCGGCTTGAGAGTGAGCTGATTGGAACCCCGAATTTCTGACGGGGGAGCCGACCGTCCGCGGTCGGCGGTGGGGAAGCAAACCGGGCGGGTGATTGTCATCGGCCCGTACTTGCGAACGCGCCGGGCAGGCCCCGATGCGCGGGAGGATTCTCATGTCGTCCGCGGCTCGGAAGCACGTCTCGACGAGGCCGTAGGACTCGCGCGCGCCATCGATCTCACGATTGCGGACGCCTTGATCGCGCCGGTGAGCCAGATCCGGCCGGCGACCTATCTCGGCAAGGGCAAGGTCGAGGAAATCACCGGTCTTGTCGCCGGCCACGAAGCCGAACTCGTGGTGATGGACTGTGCGTTGTCGCCGATCCAGCAACGCAACCTCGAGAAAGCCTGGCACACCAAGGTGCTCGATCGCACCGGGCTCATTCTGGAAATCTTCGGACGCCGCGCCAAGACCAGGGAAGGCGCGCTTCAGGTTGAGCTCGCGCATCTGAATTATCAGCGCAGCCGGCTGGTGCGGTCATGGACTCACCTTGAGCGCCAGCGCGGCGGCTTCGGCTTCATGGGCGGACCGGGCGAAACGCAGATCGAAGCCGACCGCCGCATGATCGGCGAGCGGATCACGCGGCTCGAGAACGAAATCAGGAAGGTCCAGGCGACGCGGCGGCTGCATCGCGCCGGCCGTCAGCGGGTGCCTTATCGCGTGGTGGCGCTGGTCGGCTACACCAACGCCGGCAAGTCGACGCTGTTCAACCGCCTGACCCGCGCCGATGTTCAGGCTGCCGACATGCTGTTTGCGACACTCGACCCAACCTTGCGTGCGCTCAGCCTGCCGCACGGAGGCAAGGCGATGCTGTCGGACACGGTCGGGTTCATTTCCAATCTGCCGACGCAACTGGTGGCCGCGTTCCGCGCCACGCTTGAAGAGGTGCTCGAGGCCGACGTCATTCTCCATGTCCGCGATATCTCGCATGAAGATAGCGACGCGCAGGAACAGGACGTGGAAGCGGTATTGCGTCAGCTCGGCATCGATCCGGCAGGCGGACAGCGCATCCTCGAAGTCTGGAACAAGATCGATCGCCTGACGCCGGAAGAACGCGAAAACGTCACCAATATCGCTGCGCGCCGCCCGCCGGACCGGCCCTGTTTTCTGGTTTCTGCCGAGACCGGGGAGGGGATCGATGGCCTCCTTTCGGCAATCGAGGACTTGCTGGCGGCGACGCGAACGACCTTGCATCTGTCGATCGATGCCGCCGACGGCGCCGGCATCAGCTGGCTGCATCGCAATTCGGAAATTCTCGGCAAGGACCTGCGGGAGGGCCGTTACGAGATGACGGTACGTGTCGATGAGACCAAGCGGGATCTCGTGATCAACCGCTTCGATGCGGTGCCACACGGGCTGTAGTCGTCCCCGCGCACGCACGCGGGGACCCATATGTGGACGGCCCCCGTGGCACAAGAGCTTTCTGAGTAGATCGGATCGCTGCATCCATATGTCCGGCCTGTTGATGCGACACGCAATGGTCGCTGGCCAAGATGGGTTGCGCGACGCGAGCTCCAAA
>NZ_DAHUXJ010000160.1 GCF_027307225.1 Bradyrhizobium sp.
CGCCTGTCAAATCCTCGGGCTTCTCATATCCCGCAAGCAATTGATCCAGAAGTTCTGGCGTCAGTGTCGTCGTCATGTGAGTCTCCATCTGTTGGTAAACTCACAGAAACCTGCTTACACAGAATTACTGACACCCTCCATTTTTGCGAATAACCACGTCGGCTTGGCAAATAAAAAGACCGTCAGCACCTCTGGCCTCGCCGGCCACCGATCCACCAACTGAGGTAATCACTGTCCGACCTCTGCCGCCGGTCAGGCAACCCTACTCCGCAAGCTGTCGGCGAGCGCGGCGAGCACGTTGGCGAGCTGCCTCGCGGCTTCCGGTGCCGGCAGCGGCATCTTCAGGCTTTGCACGCCGGTGGCTGGATCGCGCTCGATCCAGGGATGCGCGTCAGCGTCGCTGGCGGCGGCCAGAGCGGCAACAAACTGCGCGCCGACCTGCGCCAAGGCTTGCCACGGATCGGAAGCGGCATCGCGCGGCGGCGTTTCGGCCCTATCCGCCCGTGCAATCGCCGCCCCGCCGGCACCAACGTGCGTGTCCACCTTGGCGTCTTCCGTGGATTGGGCGGTATCAGCGGTAACGATATTCGTCACCTCTTCGGCCGGGGTTACGGCCTCGCTTTCACCCATGCTCCCGGTGACATTCTCCACATCCTTCATGAAGCGGTTGAGGCGCGAGCCGCCGAGCGAAATCTCGCCGCTGCCACCGTCGAGAATTCCCGCTGACAAAGAGCGTTTGAACGCCAACACCGAAAGCATGCCCTCCTCGATGGTACCCTTTGCCACGAAATTGACGACCTGGACAGGCCGTGCCTGCCCCATGCGATGAATACGCGCGATGCGCTGTTCGAGAATCGCCGGGTTCCACGGCAGGTCCATATTCACCAGCGTCGAGGCATGCTGCAAATTGAGGCCCGTGCTGCCAGCATCGGTGGACAGGAACACGCGGCAGGCGGGATCGTTACGAAACCGCTCGACCAGCGCCGGCCGCTTCTCCGACGGCACGCCGCCATGGAAGCTGACATAGCCCAGCCCGCGCGCCTCGAGGCGGCGGATGACGAGGTCATGAGTCCGCGTCCATTGCGAAAACACCACCGCCTTGGCCTCGGGGTCGGCGAATAATTCGTCGAACAACGCCGCCAATTCGTCGGCCTTGACGCCATGGTCGGTTTCCCGGTCCAGCAGATAGGTGCTGTTGCACGACATGCGCATGTTCTGGAGCGCACAGGTCAGCCGCCGCTGATCCTTGTCCGACAGGAACCTGGTCTTGCGCCAACGCTGAACGATCTGCGCCACCACATCTGCGTTTTCCTGGTGATAAAGCATCTGCATCTCGGTCATCGGCACCAGCAAGTTCTGGTCCGTCCGGCTGGGCAGCTGCCGCAGCACCTCGGACTTGCGGCGACGGATCATGATCGGCGCCAGCGTTTGGCCGATCTTCTCCAGCCTTGTATAGCCGGTAACGCGCCCGCCTTCGTCCTTGACCTGATGCTCGTGCAGCAGCTTCCAGGTCGGCCCGAGCCGATGCTGATCGACGAACTGGACGATGGAAATCAGTTCTTCCAGCTTGTTTTCCAAAGGCGTCCCGGTCAGCACGATCGCATAGGAACTGTCGATGCGTTTCAGGGCGCGCGCCGCGATAGTATTCCAGTTTTTGACCCGCTGTGCCTCGTCGACGATGACCAGGTCGGGAGCCCAGGCGGCGATCAGGTCGAGATCGGGTTTGAGTTTCTCGTAGTTCGTGATCTTGCAGAAATCCTCCAGGGCGTACTCCTTCTGCCGCTGCGCCCGGCCGCCGCCGATGACGCGCGCCGCATTCTCTCCATCTCGTCCCGCAAATCGCGCGATCTCGCTTTGCCACTGGTACTTGAGCGAGGTCGGGCAGATCACCAGCACTTTCGAGACGCCGAAATGTCGCGCCAAAATTTCCGTTGCAGCGATCGCCTGGATGGTCTTGCCCAATCCCATATCGTCGCCGATCAGCGCGCGGCCGGCCCGCATGGCAAAGAGCGCGCCCTCGGCCTGGTAGGGATAGAGAGGCACTTTCAAAAGCGTCTGCAGCCCGGGATCGGCGGCACCTTGCGGGAAAAGCTGCTCGAGCTTCGAGGCCCGCCGTTCCGCATCGCGTTTTCCGGCAATGAAATCGAGTGCATCGTCATAGGCACGGAACTCGTGACCGGACTTCGACGCCATGGCCATGAAACGCTCGAGTTGGCCAAAGCGGTCGTCCGGAAGCATACCGTCCCGGTCGAGGTCGAACAGCGCCGCGGCGGCCTCCTTGACTGCCAGCGGGCAATCCGTTCCTGCACGAAAATGGATGCGGCGTTGTCCCTCGTTGCGCAAGTACAACTCGGAAAATGCAGGTTGATAGCCCCGCGCGAATGCCGTTTTGGCACCGCGCTTCTTCTCCAGTTGGGCGAGCGCGAACTCGATGTGCTTACAGGTGCTCAGTTCACTCGTAGAGTAGTCCGGGCATGAGCAGAAATTGCCGCCGGGCCCTTTGCTCCGGATCGCCACGCGATAGCTCGATTTCGAGGCCGGATTGCTGACCCGAAACTCCGAGAAAAACGGCTCGCTCGACAAATTCTCAAGCCCGAAGGGCTGTTCGCGGCCGAACTGGCGGCGCAAGCCTCTCTGCCATTCCACGGGCGATAGATCGGCAGGCGCGTGGGTGCGCGAGAGCTTGGGTTCCTTGTTCGGCTTGGTCGCCGATTTCAGGCTTCGGTGCTTGGATGTTTTCATCGAGACATATTCCGTTCAGCATCGCTTTCTTGCGAGATATCGATCCGTCGCACATGCCAGGTTGCGGGCTCTGAAATCGACTCGCCTCTCCGGCATTGCGGAATTTGAATTTTACCAGATGAGCTTTAGCCTTATCGTACTCAGCGAGTATCTGGACCCGCCCATCCCTATCAAGCTACTCCCACTCGATTGTTCTGAACGATCGTAACGTATTGAATTCCATGCGCAAATTTTTCAGCACACGACAAAGAACCGTCTCTCCGATCCGTCAGAAATTTGCGCTCTTGATTTCAAACAGGAATTTCGATGATCCACGATTTGCTTGGTTTCAGCGACTATCAACATTGATCGGTCGATTTCTTCCAGGTCATTTGGCCGAGCGCGGCCGAGGGGCACGAGGGAAAAAGACCGTCAGCTCCTGTAGCACGGTTGTGATGTCCCTGCCACGCTAGGCCCGGTCTGATGGATCGCTCTTCCGCCCCTAAACCAAGCACACGCTCCACGCTGGCGCCATCGTCCCTCAGAACAGCATGAAATCGGCGTCCTCTCCAACGTCTTGCTGGCTCTCAACCGTCCGCACGAATGCGTCCGCGATCTTCTTCTTCCTTTCCTCACTCCACTGGTCGAAGTGTCGAGGCGAAATGAGGACGTTCGATATCCGGCTCAACACGAGCTTCGACAGCTCGTATCTCTGCGTGTCTCCGGTCGAGCCCAGGATGCGATCCAAAGCGGCGCGAATACTTCCTTGGTCCTTCTTCGCATAGGAGAATGCCGCAACGGTCCTTGTCTCGCTGACCGGCAGGATATTGATCGCGACGCCGACCAGTTCCTCATTGATCGGTACATCCTTGACCGTGATGAACGACGAGGCCGCAAGGCATGGCGCCTGGTCGTTCAGGTCAAGGACTTCGTGCTCGACGCCCTCGAAGGACCGGCGCAGCAGCGGCTCGTCGTAGTAGCTATGGCGATACCGCCATGTCGCCCACGACAAGAGCATTTGCTCCACGGCCTTCTGCCCCGCCGGACTGGAAGAATCCGGAGAGTCGGCCCCGCGCTCGACCCTCGCAGTGTAGAGGCTTTGCAACTGCACGACCCCGGTCATGATCGCGTGCAACTCACAGGTGATCCCTCGGTAAGCCAGCAGGAAGAGCTGCTCGCGATCAGCGGCATCGAGCGCTTTGGTGTCGAGCGGCCGGAAGAGCTCCGTGTCGTGCTGATTGCAGAACCCCGCGAATGTCGATGCATCGTTCCGCCCAATCCGTCTGAGCGCGACGTCGGGTCCAGCCTGCGAGAATCGCGGCTGCCAGGCGAGCACATGATTGTCCTGTTCAAGCAGCGCAATCGTCTGACGGTTCTGGATCGAATGCGCGCGGATTGCCGGCTGATCGCATTGCATCGTGGGTTCGAGACACCGACCGAACCCGATCCTCCTGGTTCGAAAAACCTCAGCCATGTCTTCGGGCTTAGGGTCCATCGAACAGTCGCCGGATATCCGCCATCGGCCGGAACAACTTGAGCGGTTGCTCCGGAAGAGGCAAGAAGCTCTCGCGTTCATAGAACCGGCGCGCTGCCTCATCCTTCGCATCGACGATAATGGCGAACGATGCGATCTCGCTGCGGACGGCGCGAAACAGAGCGTTGGCAAGCAGAAAGCGGCCGTAGCCTCGTCCTTGATAGTTTTGGTCGACAGCAAGACGGCCTAAGAGCGTCGCCGGAACGAGCGGATACCTGGGAAGTTTACGCGTGATATCGGCCGGAAACTCTGTAAGTTTTACGCCCGTCGCTGAAAGCGTGTAGTAGCCGCCGATGGCGCCGTCCGGCAGCACAAGCACGAATGGTGCCGCCATGTTCTTGCGGGCGTCCTGTCCAGCCTGGCTTCGGAAATATCGATCGAGCGCTTCGACGCCGCTGGCGAACGAGCTGCGATCATGGTGTGGACCGAGGGCCTCGACCCGAAGCGATCCCTCAGGAGCGCCTGGCACCGGCTACACGCCGGTGGCTTCGCGATACCGGCGCACCGTGTCGCGCAGGCGGTCGTTGACGGGCCTCGGATTCAGCAGTGCATCGACAAACGCCTGACTGTCGCGCACCGACAGTTCGATCTGCTGGTGTTCCTCAATCGCCCGCCGTGCAGCATCCTGGACGCTGGTCAGCACGAAGTCTGTGACCGTTCGTCCCTGGAGGGCGGCGGCATGTTCGATAAGCGTCTTTTGCTCCGCCGTCACCCGCGTCTCAAGACGCTGCGCACGGGTGCGGCCGCGGGCCGATTTCGAGGCTACATTTGCCATGGCAGTTCTCCCGCCCCCAATGTACGGCCAATACCCGGCCATTTCAAGACCCAGCACGGCTCACCGGTTCTGTCGCGAAAAATGCGCCGAACAGGCTAAAAATTACCCCTTACGGCGCGTTTTCTCGAACAGAGTCGGTCCCGGAAAAGACCGTCAGCCCTATGCGCTCTATCTGACGGTCTTTTGGTTTCGGTCGGCGTGCATTTCAAAAAAGACCGTCAGAAATACCGTCAACCTATCCGGCCATAGAGTTGAATAACTGCTCGGCGCTTTACTAATTCTCTTTATAGTTCAATAAGTTATGATATGCGACGGCGAGACCAACGATCTTTTTTCGATCATCCCATGAGCCGCATAACTTATTGAATTATATAGATAGTTTTTCAGAAGCCGCCTCCCCCTCACTCCCACTCGATGGTCCCCGGCGGCTTTGACGTCACGTCGTAGACCACGCGGTTAACGCCCTTGACCTCGTTGATGATGCGGGTGGCGGTTTCGCCCAAAAATTTCATGTCGAACTGGTAGAAGTCCGCCGTCATGCCGTCGGTCGAGGTCACCGCGCGCAGGCCCACGACATATTCATACGTGCGTCCGTCGCCCATGACGCCGACGGTCTTCACCGGCAGCAGCACGGCGAAGGCCTGCCATATCTGATCGTAGAGGCCAGCTTTGCGGATCTGGTCGATATAGACCGAATCCGCGTTGCGCAGGATGTCGAGCTTTTCGCGCGTGATGTCGCCGGGGCAACGGATCGCAAGCCCCGGTCCGGGGAACGGATGCCGGCCGACGAAAATATCGGGCAGGCCGAGCTCGCGGCCGAGCGCGCGCACCTCGTCCTTGAACAGTTCGCGCAACGGCTCGACCAGCTTCATGTTCATGCGATCAGGCAAGCCACCGACATTGTGGTGGCTCTTGATCGTCACCGACGGGCCGCCGGTGAACGAGACGCTCTCGATCACATCGGGATAGAGCGTGCCCTGCGCCAGGAATTGCGCCGGTCCTTCGCCTTGACTTGCAATCTTCTTAGCTTCCGCCTCGAACACGTCGATGAAGAGCCTGCCGATGGTCTTGCGCTTCACTTCCGGGTCGGTGACGCCTGCGAGCTCGCCGAGAAATTGCTTCGACGCGTCCACGTGAACGAGCGGGATGTTGTAGTGATGGCGGAACAGGTCGACGACGGTCTCGGCTTCCTTGAGCCGCAGCAGCCCGTGGTCGACGAACACGCAAGTGAGCTGGTCGCCGATCGCTTCATGGATCAGCACGGCGGCGACGGCGGAATCCACGCCGCCTGACAGGCCGCAGATCACCTTTCCCTGGCCTACCTGCGCACGGATCTTCTCGATCGCCTCCTCGCGGAAGGCGCGCATGGTCCAGTCGCCGGTGAGGCCTGCGACCTTGCGGACGAAGTTGCGCAGCAGTTTCGCGCCGTCGGGCGTATGCACCACCTCGGGGTGGAACATCAGCCCGTAATATTTTCGCTTCTCGTCCTGGATCACCGCGAACGGCGCGTTCGGCGAGACGCCGGCGACCGTGAAGCCCGGCGGCATCCTGGTGATGCGGTCGCCATGGCTCATCCACACCTGGTGTTTCTCGCCGGTGCCCCAGGCGCCGTCGAACAATTGGCTTGACGTCTTCACCTCGACATCGGCGCGGCCGAATTCTCTGGCATGTCCGCCCTCGACCTCGCCGCCGAGCTGATGCGCCATGGTCATCTGGCCATAGCAGATGCCGAGCACGGGAACGCCGGAATCGAAGATCGCCTGCGGCGCGCGGGGCGAGCCTTTCTCATGGACAGACTCCGGGCCGCCGGAGAGGATCACCGCTTTCGGCTTCATCTCGCGGAAGGCGGCCTCCGCCTTCTGGAACGGGACGATTTCGGAATAGACGCCCTCCTCACGAACGCGGCGGGCGATCAGCTGCGTCACCTGACTGCCGAAGTCGACAATCAGAATCTTTTCATGCGCCGCTGCCACGTTGGCGAGCTGCTCGCGGGTCTTGGGTGCGGAGGTCATCCGAAGCAATTACGCGACGGAAGCCGGCCCCGCAACCCTGCAGGAGCGCCTGTCCCCACAGTCGCATGTCCCGGACGCGGTGCAGCGCCTTTGGCGCTGCTCCGCAGAGCCGGGACCCACATAGCGGTTTGATGGACCCCGGATCAGCAGCGCACCGCCATAGCGCGTCTAAGACGCGCGTAAACGCGCTTATGGTGCTGCGCCGCGTCCGGGGAACGCGGCACCCGCGCCCCGACTGCCCGCCATGGACAAATCCATATAGGTCAATAATACTGACATAAATAACAATGGAAGAAACCATGGCAAGGCAACATGCGACTGCCCCCCGCGGAAGTTCTTGTCCCGGACGCGGTGCAGCGCCTTTGGCGCTGCTCCGCTGAGCCGGGATCCATCGCGCAAGCTGGCAGGTTATCGACCCCGGATCAGCAGCGCATCACGCCGCGACTGCGGCGCACTGCGCTGCGTCCGGGGAACGCCGGTGCTCCATCATTCCGGGGCGATGCGGAGCATCGGGGAATGACGACAAAAGCCCGCGCGACCGCAAAGCCGCCAATGCGCGTCACAGTTTTGCCGCGACTCGCCGCGAGCCTCCCACGTGGGGAGAAGCGTCATGCGCGCGCCGGTCTATGACGTCTATCAGATGAAGGTGCGGCATTTGCCGGATGGTGTGAAGTCAGCCTGGCTTCGTACACTGCCCGGTGAAAGGCCCGATCTCGATCGATGGAATTTCTTTGGACGAGAACGCTACCCCAGCAAGCTGACGGTCAGGCAGATGAATGCGCACGGCGTCTGCTACAGCGAAACCTCGGTGATTGCGGGATAACCCCCCCCTGCGCAAGCGCTCTGCATTGGTCGCAGGCAATGACGACGACTATCCCTTCCGCAACACCGACACGAAGAACCCATCCGTTCCAGTCCGACGCGGCGTCATCAGAAGTCCTTCGGCGGACAGCCGCGTGGCGGCGGCGAAGTCCTCGGCCTTGTCCCACAGCGCGGTCACCGTTTCCGCAGGCGGAACAACCGCAAAATCCGGATGGCGCGCGAGAAACGCGCGAACGTGGCCGTTATTTTCGACCGGAAGCACCGAGCAGGTCACGTAGGCGATGCGGCCGCCCGGCTTGACCAGATGGGCCGCGCGATCAAGCACTTCAGTCTGGGCTTTCAAGCGAACCTCAAGAGCGCCCGGCCGCATCCGCCATTTGGCGTCGGGATTGCGCCGCCAGGTGCCGGTTCCCGTGCAGGGCGCATCGATCATCACGAGATCAGCTGTGCTGCGGATATCGGACAGCGCATCGCCTTCACCTTTGGGGGTGCGCACCTCGCAGTTGTGAACGCCGGCGCGCGACAGCCGCTCGTGGATCGGCGCGAGCTGGCGCTTGTCGCTGTCGGTCGCAATCAGCCGGCCCTTGCCCTGCATCTGAGCCGCGAGCGCGAGCGTCTTGCCGCCGGCGCCGGCACAGAGATCGATCACCTGCTCGCCGGGTTTAGCCGCTGACAACAAAGCCGCGAGCTGCGAGCCTTCATCCTGCACCTCGATCAGCCCCTTGATGAAGGCTTCCTCGGCATGAATGCCAGGATTGCGGGCGTCGGCCGAGATTTCAATGCGAAGCCCGTTCGGCGACCATTTCGTCGGCGTGGTGCCAAGATGCGCGGTCGAACTCTGCACCTTCTCGCGCTTGGCTTTCAGCGTGTTGACGCGCAGGTCGAGCGGCGCGCGGCTCGCCATCGCTTCCGCCTCCGCCGCGCGGTCCGCGCCAAACACTTCGGCAAGATGCGAATCGAGCCATTCCGGGTAATCGCCGGCGATATGGGCGGGCGCCTTATCAAGCGAATTTTGCGACAGCGCCGAGCGTTCGGCTTCGCTCAGCGGTTGTGGCGCAAAGCGGGCCCCGTCGCAGAGCGCCGAGATCGCTTCTGTCGCAAGACCGCGCTCGAGCTTCAACATACCCAGCAGACGCGCCCGTGCGGTATCCTCGCCCATGATCCAGGCGCTGGAGGCGCGCCGCCGCAGCACGTCCCAGACGAGGCCCGAGATCGCCGCGCGATCGCCCGAGCCGGCAAAGCGGTGCGCCGTGCCCCACTCCTTCAGCGCCTGGGCCGCGGGAACACGTTGGTTGTCGATGGTTTCGATGAGTTCGATGGCGGCCGAAAGCCGCGCTGCCGGGGTCATGCAAATCTTTCATTTGGGGTCACAAACGCTTCAAATAAGAAGCAGAATCTTCAGCGCGAAATAGACCCACATGGCCAGCAGCACAAGTACGCCGGCAAGCCACGCCGACGAGCGCCGGCCGAGGTCGTTGGAACTGACGAAGACGCCGGCGTGGATCAGCCGGGTGACCACGAACACCCAGGACAGGATCACGACCACGAGATCGGCGTGGCGGATCGGTAATGCGATCGCGATCAAAACGTAAAACAGAACAGGCAGTTCGAACTGGTTCCGGTAGCAATTGCCGATCTGGGTGGCGCGGACCGGCCAGTTCGGCTCGCCAAGCGCGATATCCCGGATCTTGGTCTCGCGGCTCACCAGCGCCGAACGGCGGGCGAAAACCATGCTGAGCAGAAGCGCGAAAGTAAGTCCGACCTGGACAAAGACCGGCAGCAAAACGCTCGCGATCGTCATGTTAGCCCCTCTCGCTGTCCCCATTTCAAGTTCCTCCCCGCTATAGCGGCGCGCCGCCTAGTGGTCCGATTCTAACATTCGCATCCCTTTTCAGCGGGCACTGTTTGCGAATGTTAGAATCATAGGACCACTAGCAAATATAGGTTTCTAGTGGAGTTTTGGATTTGACATTCGCTGAAATGAGTCCGTAGCCAGGGGGAGCGAATGTCAAATCCACTAGCCTGACAATGAATTGGCGGCGCCTCGTGCGCTGGCGCTGAACGGGACCAGATCGCGCGTCCTGCGCCGGGGACGCATCAGGTTTGAATTAGCCCCCCGACCACACTTTCGGTAAGCTCGCGGCAATAACGAGATGCTCAGGCATCCATTTTGCGGGAGTGAAACGACATGCGGCTGAAAGATCGTATCGCCATTGTGGTCGGGGCCGGCCAGAGTCCCGGCGAAGGCATGGGCAACGGCCGCGCCACCGCGATCACCTTCGCGCGCGAAGGCGCTTGCGTGCTGTGCGTCGACCGCAACCTGGCGTCGGCGCAGGAAACCGCCGCAATGATCGAGGCCGAGAGCCGTAAAACGGGTGGCAAGGCGCTCGCCTTCGAGGCCGACGTCACCAAAGAGCGCGACATCACGGCGATGGTCGAGGAAGCGCCGAGACGCTGGGGCCGCCTCGACATTCTCCATAATAATGTCGGCGTCAGTCTCGCCGGCGGCGATGCCGAGCTTTTGGCCATCACCGAGCAGGCGATCGACAATTGCGTCGCGATCAACCTGAAGAGCTGCATTCTGGCCGCAAAATACGCCATCCCGATCATGCGCCAGCAAAGGAGCGGCGCGATCGTCAACATCTCCTCGATGGCGGCGATCACGGTCTATCCCTATGTCGCCTACAAGGCGACCAAGGCGGCGATGATCGCCTTCACCGAGCAACTCGCCTATCAGAACGCCGAATACGGCATCCGCGCCAATGTGATCCTGCCGGGGCTGATGGATACGCCGATGGCGGTCGATACCCGAGCGAAAGCCTTCAAGAAAACGCGCGCCGAAGTCGCCACTGAGCGCGACTCCAAGGTGCCGCTGCGCCGGAAGATGGGCACCGCCTGGGACGTCGCCAATGCGGCGCTGTTTCTGGCCTCCGATGAGGCCGCCTTCATCACCGGCGTGACGCTGCCGGTCGACGGCGGCGCCAGCGTGCGGCGGGGGTAAATCGGTCACAGTCAAGGTGTAGCTTCGGGCGGGAAGCGCGGTTCAAGCGCGTGTGGCGCATGGGATGATAGCGATGGCCGAATTCCGTCTGACCCAGATTTCAGATACGCACCTGTCGCGCAATTTCACTGTTCTGACCGACAATTTCCACCGCATCAGTACTCATATCGACGCCGTCAGGCCCGATCTCGTCATTAATACCGGTGACGTGTCCTGGGACGGGCCGTCCAGCCGCGCCGATATGGAATTTGCCAAAGGGCTGCACGCCGCGTTGCCGGTCGATTGCCGCTATCTGCCAGGCAATCACGACATCGGCGACAACCCGACGGCGGTTGGCATCGCGCCGTCCTGCCCCGCGACGGAAGAGCTTCGCGACGCCTTTATTTCGATTTTCGGAGAAGACCGCTGGCAATTCGAGGCCGCGGACTGGCGCTTTATCGGGCTGAACTCGCTGATCATGAATACGGGAATTCCGAGTGAAGGGGAACAGGAAGAATGGCTGACCTCGCAGCTTGAGGGTGCCAACGGAAAACCGATCGCGCTGTTCCTGCACAAGCCGCTATTTCTCGATACGCCGGAGGATCTGGAGGAAGCTTCTACCGCGATCCGCTTCGTGCCGCAGCCCAACCGCGCGCGATTGGTTGCGTTGCTCGGCGCCTGCAATGTGCGGCTGGTCGCCAGCGGTCATGTGCATCAGCGCCGTGACTTCACTTATGGGCGCACCCGGCACGTCTGGGCGCCGTCGGCCGGCTTCATTATTCCAGACCGGATGCAGGAAGTAATCGGCATCAAGGAGACAGGGCTGGTCGAATATCGCTTTCGTCCCGACAGCTTCGAGGTCCGGCACGTGCGTGCATCCGGTCAGGTCGATGTCAGCCTGAACGAACTCATCGGCAAATGATCGCGGCTTGGCAACCGGCAGGTCGCGCAGCTCTCGTCCGCCAGCCCTAATCTGAAGTCTCACGGTGCCGGGATAGTTTTCAATTGACGGAACTTAGCTACTTTCGGTAGCTTTTTTCTGCTTGTCATCACCCTGCGTGTCGGGGCTATTTGCGGATGGGGTTTTCGTTGATTGATTTTTTGATGAGTTCCAGCTGCTCGTTTGGTTGGTTGCCTTTTGGACGTCACGGACGAGCCAGCCTGGTTCAAGCTTCACATCGGACATCGCGCCCTCCAGTTCCTTTGTTGATCTTCGACGACTATCAAGTCCTAAGGTAAACGCATGATGAGTGAAAAAGAAAGCTCATCGAAGCGATCCGATAGTGGGCTTCCCTTTCATGATTATCCCGAACTCATATTCGGTCTAGTCGGGCCCATCGGCGTCGACCTTGAGTCTGTAACCGAGGCACTGACAGCCGCGCTAGCGGGGTTCGACTACAGCACACAATTTTTTCGTATCACTGAGCTGATGCGAGAGGTCAAGATCGGCCTACCGCTAGACGGCACAGGATATATTGAGTCGTTTAAACAGAGGATAGCCTACGCCAATAAAGTTAGAGAACAGCTACGTCGAAACGACGGCCTTGCGATCTTGGCAATAAGCGCAATTAGGCAATATCGAGCAACGATCGGAGGAGACGTAGAAGAACCAAGGTCAAGACAAGCTTACATAATTCGACAGTTTAAACGACCCGAGGAAATTCAACTCCTTAGAGCAGTGTACGGTCGCCAGTTCATTCAGATTTCGGCCTATGCCCCGCAAAAATGCCGGATTCGACGCATCGCGATAAAAGAAACTCAATCAAAGAGACGTCTCGGAACAGATACTGAGGCAGAGAACGCCGCTAATTCTTTGATTAGGCAAGACGAACTAGAAAGCGACAAAGGACATGGGCAGAATGTTCAAGACGCATTCCCACTAGCCGATTTATTTGTCGAGGCTCCGGACAAGAAATCAAGCAAAGCGACTATCACGCGATTCATCGATGCGCTTTTCGGAGATAACGAAGCTTCTCCCACCCATGACGAATACGGCATGTACCTTGCCAAGTCGGCTTCGCTTCGATCTTCAGCACTGACGCGGCAGGTAGGAGCTGCGATCTTTCGAGAGTCGGGTGAAGTCATCTCCCTAGGATGCAACGAAGTACCTAAAGCGGGCGGCGGCACATACTGGAGTGGCGACCCTACCGACCAACGCGATTTCGTCACCGGTCGGGATCCTAACGATGAGAAGAAGCGTGAATTAGTCGCTGATTTTGTCGATCGACTAATTAAGGGAAATCATCTTTCGAAGGAAACGCGCGGCAACAAGGACTCTGTGGCTATTGCCGATGAGCTTCTTTCAGACGACTCTGCCCACGGAATCAAAGAGTCCAAAGTTATGGATGTAATTGAATTTGGTCGCGACATTCATGCTGAGATGTCGGCAATCACGGATGCCGCGCGAAACGGAATACCAACTAAGGGCGGCACGCTCTACTGCACAACATTTCCCTGCCATCTATGTGCTAAGCATATAGTTGCTGCGGGGATTAAGCGAGTAGTATCGATAGAACCCTATCCAAAAAGCTACGCTGAAGAGTTGCATTCGGACTCCATAGCGATTGATGGAGACGGGATAGTTTCGCAAGTTAATTTTCAGCGTTTTCTGGGAATCTCACCTTTTAGATACCGAGAGCTGTTTGAAAAGGGAAAACGCAAGTACTCGACCGGAGCGGCTAAGCGCTGGAAGAATGAGCGCAAGACACCAATGATAGACGTGATCTTTCCGTCATACTTCAAAGCAGAGGCTTATGTGGTGGGCTTACTGGATGAGAGATTGAAGGTAATCAACAAACAGACCTGACGACGACTAAACTCGACTTCGGTCGGATTGACGATCCAAGTAACTTCGCGTTTGATCAATATCAGCCGGGTGATCAGGACTTGGGCGTCTGAACCGTCAGCCGCAGAAAGCTCATCACGCTGCCGACCGCGGCGAATCCCGCCCCCAGCGCAAGCGCCATCGTCGCGCCGTTGTGGCCGGCCAGCGTAAAACATAGGGCCGCAAGCGCGGCTCCCGTGGTCTGTCCGGTGAGGCGCGCGGTCGCCACAATGCCGCTGGCGCCGCCGCTGCGCCCCGAGGGCGCGCTCGACATGATCGCGCGCAGGTTCGGGGTCTGGAAGAAGCCGAAGCCGAGCCCGCAAATCGCCATCCGCCAGACGATGTTGAGAATGCTGGGCGAAGCCGGCAGCGTCGCCAGCAGCGCCATCCCGATGCCGAGAATGACGAGGCCAATACCACCCAAAAGACCTGCCGGATGACGATCGCTCAACCGACCACCGATCGGCGCCATGATCGCGACCACCAGCGGCCATGGCGTCATGAAGAAGCCGGTCTCGACCTGCGTCCGGTGCAGGATGTCCTCGAAGTAGAACGGCAGCGAGACGAAGCCGATCCCCTGCACCGCAAACGAACAGACCGCCGTGGCGGCGGAAAGCGCAAACATCGGCCGGCGAAACAGATCGATCGGCAGCATCGGCGCCGGGTGATCGGCCTGGCGGCGGATCAGAACGAGCCCGAGCGCAATTCCGACCACGAGTTCGGCCGCGACCGCGCCCGTCGTCGCCCGATGCGCGGCGCTGCCGACACCGAGAATGACAAGGCCGAGGCACATGGCGGCCAAGGCCGCGCCGAGAAAATCGAAGCCGTGTTCGGCGCGCGGCGTCCGCGGCAGCGTCCGTATGCCGATCGCGATCGCCACGAGGCCAAACGGAATGTTGACCGCGAACAGCCACGGCCAGGTGCCAAATGCGAGAATGCCGGACGCGATCGTCGGCCCGAAGGTAAACGCAGTGCCCACCACCAGCGCGTTATAGCCGTATCCGCGGCCGATCATCCGGCTTGGATAGACAAACCGAATGAGCGCCGAATTCACGCTCATCAGACCGCTGGCGCCGAGGCCTTGCAGCACGCGCGCGATTAACAGGCTCGGCAGCGACCAGGCGCACGCGCATCCGAGCGAGGCGATCGTGAACAAGAGAAGCCCGCCGAGATAGATCCGCTTATAACCGACGATTTCGCCCAGCGCGCCTAGCGGTAGCAGCGTTGCCACCAGCGCAATCTGGTAGACATTGACCACCCAGACGACGTCCGCCGGGCTGACGTTCAGATCGGTGGCAATCGACGGCAAAGCGATGTTGGCGATCGCGGTATCGAGCGAAGCCATCGCTACCGCTGCCGAGATCGCGACCACCGCCCAGATCCGGCGTTCGGTCGGCAGGCCGTCGCCGATCGGCGGCGATGCCGGCGTTCCGGCCTTTACCCGCTGCAACATCCGCGACGCCTCTCACGCGGCGCTGCGCCGCGCGCTGGATGTACTATGGAAGACAAATCAGCCCCATAGGCGGCGCTGCATGATGCGTATGCGGGGAGTCCTTGTCGTCCCCGCGGGACGCGGGGACCCATATGTGGACGGCCCCCGTGGCACAAGAGCTTTCTGAGTAGATCGGATCGCTGCATCCATATGTCCGGCCTGTTGATGCGACACGCAATGGTCGCTGGCCAAGATGGGTTGCGCGACGCGAGCTCCAAA
>NZ_DAHUXJ010000001.1 GCF_027307225.1 Bradyrhizobium sp.
ATACTCAAACATCGATTCGATATTGGCGTGACGCTGTCCGGGCCAGGGTTGCGCACGGAGCACGTCCGACAGGAACGCTTCCGAGGCGCGGTCGCCGTGCAGAATGTTATTCTCGCCGCCTTCCTCGAAATTCACCACGAACTGCACGGCGATACGAGCGTCGCCGGGCCAGCGCGGATGGGGCGGATTTCGTCCGTAGCCGCGGAGATCCCTCGGATATCCCGACCCCGCCATTTACATTTCCTCGAAACGGACCTTCTGCGCCCCATGCCACAGCACGGTCTTGCCGAGCGCGGCCAAGTTCTCGAGGCCCGACGTCAACGTGATGAAATGATTGCCCGCGAGCTGGCCCACCTTGCTGGCAAAATGCACCCCGCCATAGGCAAGGAGAATCTCGGTCTCGCTGATCCCGCCGGGATAAAGAATGATCTGGCCGGGCGCCGGATAGCTCGTGTGATTTTCAAAGCCGACGCCAAAATCCAGATCGCCCAGCGGCATCCAGACCCCCTCGCCGCTCCAGCGCACATGGATGAATTGGCTGTCGAACGGCATGGCCCGGCGGAAGGCCGCACAGGTTTTGGGCGCCAACTGCTCTTCAAAGCGGGCGTGAAACGTGAAGTCGCCGGCATGGACAATGAGTTGGCTCATCAAAATACCCGTCATGACATCTCGAGGGGTTGCTAGTGTCCCGGTTCTGACATTCGTATCATGTCGCGGCGGGTTCATTTACGAATGTCAGAACCAAAGGGACACTAGTAAATATATGATTCTAGTGAAGCTTTGACTCTGACGTTCCTTGAAGAGATCGCTGCGAAACTGAAGGAACGTCAGAGTCGCTTCACTAGCCCCATCGATAATCGAATTCGGCGACGTTTGCTACCTCCACAAAGCCCGCCCAGCGATATGCCGCGCCGCGACATCAGGGGCGACCATCGGCCGTGCTGCGATATTTTGTCGTTTTTATCGGTCGATAAACTGGGTTAGCCTGTTCGGCCAATGCCGGTTCCTCCTGCCTTCAAAAGAGAGATGCGGCCATATCGACAGGCATGGCCGCGACAGGTAGGGTCGCGGCCGAAAAAAAGGGTTCGGGAGAGACGCGGTTGTCGGGGAAGTTTGTCTGGAAGCGGGACTATTATGCCGGCGGCCTGATGGTGCTGCTCGGCGTGGGAGCCGCGGTGACGGGCTCTGGCTACAAGTTCGGCAGCCTCGCCAGGATGGGCCCGGGCTTCATGCCCGTCGCACTCGGCATCGTCCTTGCCTTTCTCGGCGTGCTGATCGCCGGCACCGCTCTCGGTTCGTCCGAGCCCGACGACAAGAAGTTCATGCCGGACAATCCGCAATGGTTCGGCTGGTTCTGCCTCCTCGCAGGGCCGGTCCTGTTCATCGTCCTCGGCGAATATGGCGGGATGATTCCGGCAGTGTTTGCCTGCGTGTTCGTTTCCGCCCTTGGCGACAAGACGGGGACGTATAAATCGTCGTTCATTCTGGCCTGTGGCGTCACCGTGTTCGGCGTGTTGCTGTTCCACTACTTCCTGAACATTCCTTTTCCGCTGCTGCGCGGGGTGAATCTGTGATTTCGACCGCGCTTACCGATCTGTGGTCCGGCTTCGGCGTCGCGCTCGAGCCGCACAACCTGATGTATTGCTTCCTCGGGGTGCTGGTCGGCAACCTCGTCGGCGTGCTGCCCGGCATGGGGCCGGTGGCCACGATCTCGATCCTGCTGCCGCTGACCTTCGGCATGCATCCGGTCCCCGCGATCCTGATGCTTTCAGGCGTCTATTACGGTTCCCAGTATGGCGGGGCGATCTGCTCGATCCTGCTCAACCTGCCCTGCCATCCGCCGCACGCGGTAACGTGTCTAGACGGTTTTCCGTTGACCAAGCAGGGCAAGGGAGGAACGGCGCTCGGCATCACCGTCATCGCAGCTTTCGTTGGCGCCTCCTGGGGCATCACGGAAATGATTTTTCTTGCGCCGTTCCTGGTGAAGATGGCGCTCGAGTTCGGTCCTACCGAAGTGTGCTCGCTGATGCTGGTGGGCCTGATCGCGGGCTCGACGCTCGCCAAGGGCTCGCCGCTCAAGGGCATCGCCATGACGGTGTTCGGGCTTCTGCTCGGGATTGTCGGGTCCGACATCGAGACCGGCCAGCCGCGCTTTACGTTCGGCATCACCGAGCTCTTCGATGGCATTGAAATCGTTGCACTGGCGCTCGGCATGTTCGGCATCGCCGAATTCATGAACAGCATCAACAATACCGAAGCCGTCGACATGAAATACGCCAATGTCGGCATTTCCGACATGTTCCCATCGGCGGCCGACCTCAAGAAATCGTTCCCGCCGATGATCCGCGGCACCATTCTCGGCAGCCTCTGCGCCCTGATCCCGGGCACCGGTCCGACCATCGCCTCGTTCGTGTCCTATGCGACCGAAAAGAAGATCTCGAAAACGCCGGAGCGCTTCGGCCACGGCGCCATCGAAGGCGTCGCCTGCCCCGAGGCGTCGACGCACTCCTCGGTGCAGGGTGACTTCATCCCCACCATGAGCCTCGGCATTCCTGGCGATACCGTGATGGCGCTGCTGCTGGGTGCGCTGATCATCCACGGCATCGTGCCGGGCCCGCAGCTCATCAGCCAGCACGCCGATATTTTCTGGGGCCTGATCGCAAGCTTCTGGATCGGCAATATCCTTCTCGTCATTCTCAACGTGCCGATGATCGGCCTGTGGGTGAAGCTGCTCAGCATTCCCTACCGCTACCTCTACCCGAGCGCGATGTTCTTCGTCTGCATCGGCGTCTATGCCGCGGGCAATGACATGTTCCAGGTCGGCGAAACGCTGGTGATCGGCGTTGTCGGCTACATCCTGCTGCGTCTGGATTTCCACCCGGCGCCGATCCTGCTCGGCTTCGTGCTTGGGCCGCGCTTCGAGGAAAATTTCCGCCGCAGCCTTCTCATCTCCCGCGGCGACCTGATGACGTTCATCGAACGCCCGATCAGTGCGTTTTTCCTCTTCATCTGCGTGGTGCTGATCGGCGCCCAGATCTATGTCTGGCTGCGCCCGAAAGCCGCGAAGGACGAAAAGCCGATCGAGGCGCAGATCCCGGCGACGTCCTATTCCGGCTTGGCGGAGTAAGGCGACGCCAGTCCGTCCGTCGAACGGACGACGCATTCGCCGAGTTCGAAAACGCCGATCACGATTTGCAGCAGCAGCACCAGCGGGCCCGAAGGAAGCCGGAGCGGCCAGCGGTTGGTGTTGCGCGGTGTCGACGACCGTGCTTTGGCACGCAGATGTGACAACCGCGTTACCAAACATTTCCGGCCTGGACCGATTCAAGAAAAGTTGCGCGCAAAAGCCAATTGCAGACGCAATGCGGTCGCACCGGCTTCACGCTTCTTCCCTAAGAGAGCGGCGCGAGTGGACCTAGGCCACGATCAATGAGGCAGCATGAACGACGAGAGCGACTTCGATCTCAAACCCGATCAATGGGAAGCATTGAAGGCGCTGCGAGCACCCTTTGCTCGCCCGTCGGCAGCAACCCGCTCCGCACTCGGAGACCTCGTTGCGCTTGGCCTCGTAACCATCAGCGACCGCATTCCCGCCATCACGGAAAAGGGACGCCGGGCGCTGATCCGGGGTTCTTTCCGCCTGCTGGATGGGGCCGCCTGAGGCCGGCATGCCCGACGGCGGCAGCCCGTGTCCTTCCGTCTGTCCCGGTTCTCTCGGGTGGCATGGCCTTGTGGCGCCCCCTGCTCTGATTAAAAATATGTTAAAGGTACATCGTTTGGGCTGACCGCTCGTGCCGTTCTCCGAACCGCGCGGACGGCGAGACGACACCTTGATTGTTGCCCCGCGGTCGCGGTCCGAACCAAAAGTGCAATTCTTTCCGAATGTTAATGCGACAACCACTGGCGGGGACGTTCAAATAAGGTCGCCCGCGGCCCCCTGGAGGCGGTTCCTGCGGCCATTGTGGCAAGCAGCCGCAAGCACCCACACTTCTCATCCGATGGCAGGTTTATGAACCAACCGATCAAGAATCTCCAGGAAGCCCCCACAGTTGGTCCGGCACAGGCCGCCAAGCCGCGGTCCCGCGGCCGGTTTATCCTGACATCCATCCTCATCTTGCTGGTGGTCGGCGGCATCGTCTGGTGGACCGGGCATGGCACGGCACCCAAGACGGACAGCAAAGGCCGCAACTCCGGGCCGATGTCGATCGTCCCGGAAGCCGTCGGCAAGGGCGACATCGGCGTCAACATCAACGCGCTGGGCACCGTGACTTCGCTTGCAACCGTGACGGTTCGCACGCAGATCTCTGGCTACCTGATGAAGATCGATTTTACCGAAGGCAACGAAGTCAAGAAGGGCGATCTGCTCGCGGAAATCGATCCACGACCTTACGAGGCAACGCTGGCGCAGGCCAAGGGGCAACTGGCCCGCGATGAAGCCATGCTCAAGGGCGCCCAAGTCGACCTGACGCGATATCAGGGATTGGCGGCGCAGAACGCCGTCCCGCATCAGACACTCGATACGCAAGTGGCGCTCGTGGCCCAGGATCAAGGCACGGTCGAAGCCGACAAGGCGTCGGTGAAGTCCGCCGAAGTCAACCTCGCCTACACACGGATCGTATCGCCGCTCGACGGCCGCGTCGGTCTGCGTCTCGTCGACCAGGGCAACTACGTGACCCCCGGCGACGCCAACGGCCTTGTCGTCATCACGCAGCTGCAACCGATCAGCGTGCTATTCACGGTCCCTGAAGACAATCTGCAAGCCATCGCCAAACGTACGCAGGCCGGCGCCGTGCTGCCCGTCACCGCCCTCGATCGCACCGGCGTCACTAAGATCGCCGACGGCTCGATGACAAGCTTCGACAGCCAGATCGATCCGACCACCGGCACGATCAAGCTTCGGGCCCTGTTCCCCAACCAGGATCGCCTGCTCTATCCGAACCAGTTCGTGAACATCCGCCTGCTGCTTGATACGCACAAGGACGTCACGACGATCTCGGCCGCGGGCATCGAGCGCGGCGCGCCCGGTACGTTCGTCTATCTCGTCAACGCCGACAGCACCGTATCGGTGCGGCCGGTGAAGCTTGGCGTAACCGACGGCGATCGCGTGGAGATTCTTTCCGGCCTCTCGCCCGGCGAGCGTATCGTCATCGACGGTGCCGACAAGCTTCGGGACGGCGCCAAGATCGTCATCCGCTCGGAGAACAACCCAACCCCGACCAACAACCCGGCCCCGGCCCAGCCCGATAAAGCGAGTGGCGGCAAGCGGCGGCGTTCCGACGGCGGCCAGAAGCAGGACGGCGGACAAAAACAATGAGTCCCTCGCAGCCGTTCATTCTACGGCCGGTCGCAACGACACTCCTGATGATCGCCATCATGCTATCAGGCATGCTGGCGTTTCGCTTCCTGCCGATCGCGGCCCTGCCTGAGGTCGACTATCCGACCATTCAGGTCCAGACCTTCTATCCCGGCGCCAGTCCCGACGTGATGACCTCCTCGGTCACGGCGCCGCTGGAGGTGCAGTTCGGGCAAATGCCGAACCTCAACCAGATGAGCTCGATCAGTTCGGCGGGCTCGTCCGTCATCACGCTGCAGTTCGGATTGACCATCTCCCTGGACGTGGCCGAACAGGAGGTTCAGGCCGCCATCAATGCTGCCGGCAATCTGCTTCCCGCCGACCTTCCCGCGCCGCCGATCTACGCCAAGGTCAACCCGGCCGACGCACCGATCCTCACCCTCGGCCTGACATCGAAGACAATGCAGCTGACGGACGTCGAGGATTTCGTCGACACGCGCCTTGCGCAGAAAATCTCGCAGCTTCCCGGCGTCGGTCTCGTCAGCCTGAGCGGCGGTCAGCGGCCGGCCGTGCGCATTCAAGCCGATATCCGCAAGCTGGCCGCCTACGGCCTCAACATCGACGACCTGCGGACCACGCTTGGCAATGCCAACGTCAATACCCCGAAGGGAAATTTCGACGGCGCGATGCGCGCCTACACCATCAACGCCAACGACCAGATCCGCAACGCAAGCGACTACAAATCGCTGATCATCGCCTACAAGAACGGCTCGCCAGTCCGCCTCAGCGACGTCGGCGACGTCGTCGACGGCGCGCAAAACGACAAGCTCGGCGCGTGGATGAACGAAACGCCGGCGATCATTATGAATATCCAGCGCCAGCCGGGCGCCAACGTCATCGCGGTGGTCGAGGGTATCAAGGCGCTGCTTCCGCAATTGCAGGCGTCGCTCCCGGCTGCCATCGACCTCAACATCCTGACCGACCGCACCACGACTATCCGCGCTTCCGTCCAGGACGTGGAGTTCGAACTGACACTCGCTGTCATCCTCGTGGTGTTGGTGATTTTCGTTTTCCTGCGTAACGCCCGCGCAACCCTGATCCCGAGCCTGTCAGTGCCGTTGTCGCTGGTCGGCACGTTAGGGGCCATGTACCTGTTTGGTTTCAGCCTCAATAACCTGTCGCTGATGGCGCTGACGATTGCCACCGGCTTTGTGGTCGACGACGCCATCGTCGTGATCGAGAACATCTCCCGCTATCTCGAGGAAGGCGACAGTCCCCTACAGGCCGCGCTGAAGGGTTCCGAGCAGATCGGCTTTACCATCATCTCGCTCACGGTATCGCTGATCGCGGTGCTGATCCCGTTGTTGTTCATGGGCGATGTGGTCGGCCGCCTGTTCCGCGAATTCGCCATCACACTCTCTGTCACGATTCTCATCTCGGCGGTGGTCTCGCTGACGCTGGTGCCGATGGCCTGCGCCAAGCTGCTCAAGCCGGAATCGCACGATCAGGAAAACGCCTTCCAGCGCTACAGCCGCGAGGGCTTCGACCGGATCATCGAGATGTATGGCCACGCACTCACCTGGGTGCTCGACCACCAGCCGCTTACCCTGCTCGTCGCGCTCGGCACCTTCGCGTTGACCGGGTGGCTCTACGTCGCAATCCCGAAAGGTTTTTTCCCGCTTCAGGACACCGGCGTGATTCAGGCGATTTCCGAAGCGCCGCAGTCGGTGTCGTACGCGGCGATGGCCGAACGGCAGCAGCAGCTCGCCTCGATCATCCTGAAGGATCCCGATGTCGTCAGTCTTTCGTCCTTTATCGGCGTGGATGGAACCAACACCACGCTCAATAGCGGACGTCTTCTGATCAATCTCAAGCCTTATGACGAGCGCAAATCCGACATCTCGACCATCATGCGGCGGATCCAGAGCAACATCGCTCCGCTGACCGGCATCACATTATATATGCAGCCAGTGCAGGATCTGACGATCGAGGGCACGGTCAGCAAGACGCAATACCAATTCATCTTGCAGGACGCCGACCCGGCGCAGCTGTCGGAATGGACTCCCAAGCTCGTCGACAAGCTGAGGACGCTGCCGGAGCTTGGCGATGTTGCGAGCAACATTTCCGATCGGGGCCTGTCGGTCTATGTCGAGATCGATCGCGACCAGGCGGCGCGCTTCGGCATTACGCCGGCAACGGTCGACAACGCGCTCTACGACTCCTACGGCCAGCGCATCGTTTCGACGATCTTCACCAACTCCAACCAATACCGCGTCATCCTCGAGGCCGACCCGCATCTGCAAACATCCCTGCAATCGCTGTCGGACATCTATCTGCCCTCTTCGGTCAGCTCGACACCGGTGCCGCTTGCGACACTGGCGAAATTCCGGCAGGAAACCGCGCCGCTCCAGGTATCGCATCTCGGACAGTTTCCGGCTGCAACGGTCTCGTTCAACCTGGCCAAGGGCGCTTCGCTCGGCGAGGCGGTGAACGCGATCAAGCAGGCAGAGCGCGATATCGCGATGCCGGCCAGCGTGATCACGAGCTTCCAGGGCGCAGCGCTGGCGTTTCAATCGTCGCTTTCCAATCAGCTTTTCCTGATTCTGGCGGCGATCGTCACCGTCTACATCGTGCTCGGCGTTCTCTATGAGAGCTTCATCCATCCGGTCACGATTCTCTCCACGCTGCCGTCGGCCGGCATCGGCGCGCTGCTGGCTCTGATGATCGCCGGAGACGACCTCACCATCGTTGCCATCATCGGCATCATCCTTCTGATCGGCATCGTGAAGAAGAACGCGATCATGATGATCGACTTCGCACTTGAAGCCGAACGTAACGAAGGAAAGTCGCCGCGCGACGCGATCTATCAGGCCTGCCTTTTGCGCTTCCGTCCGATCTTGATGACGACGATGGCCGCCGTCCTCGGCGCGTTGCCCTTGATGCTCGGTACCGGCGCCGGTTCCGAACTGCGTCATCCGCTCGGTATCTCCATCGTCGGCGGTCTTCTGGTCAGTCAAATGCTGACGCTGTTCACGACGCCGGTGATCTATCTCTGGTTCGACCGCCTGGCGATCCGCTTCTCCGGACGTTCGGGCGAAGCTGCCCAGCCGGCGGAATGAGGGCTCGTCATGGGGCCCTCAACACCGTTCATTCGACGACCGATTGGAACGACGCTGCTTACCTTCGGCCTTGCGGCGGCCGGCGTGGTGGCTTTCTTCAAATTGCCGGTCTCGCCGCTGCCGCAGGTCGATTTCCCCACCATTTCCGTTCGGGCAACGCTGCCGGGCGGCAGCCCGCAGGACGTGGCAACGACGGTCGCAAGCCCGCTGGAGCGTCATCTCGGGCAGATTGCCGACGTCACCGAAATGACCTCGTCGAGCACGGTGGGCTCGGTCCGCATCACCCTTCAGTTTGGCCTCAATCGCGACATCAATGGCGCCGCACGCGACGTGCAGGCTGCGATCAATGCCGCCCGTGCCGACCTGCCGACCAACCTGCGGTCAAACCCGACCTATAAAAAATCCAATCCGGCCGATGCGCCGATCCTGATCCTCGCCCTGACGTCGGATACCCAGACCCGCGGCGACCTCTATGACGCCGCGTCAACCGTACTGGCGCAGAAATTGTCGCAGGTCGACGGCATTGGCGAGGTGGTTGTCGGCGGCAGTTCGCTGCCGGCGGTTCGCGCCGAGCTCATTCCGCAGGCGCTCTACAAATATGGCGTCGGCCTCGAAGATGTGCGGGCCGCGCTTTCCAGCGCCAACGCACATAGTCCGAAAGGCGGCATCGACGTCGGCGACCAGCGCTACCAGGTCTATGCCAACGACCGGGCCACCAAAGCCGACGACTACAAAGGCCTGATCGTCGCCTATCGTAAAGGCGCCCCGGTTCGTCTCTCGGACGTGGGTGAAGTCACCGACTCGGTCGAAAATTTGCGTAATGCCGGACTTGCCAACGGCAAACCTGCGGTCCTGATCATTCTCTACCGGGCGCCGGGCGCCAATATCATCAGCACCGTCGACCTGGTGAAGTCGCTGCTGCCCCAGCTCAGGGCCACGGTTTCTCCGGCCATCGACCTTGGGATTGCCCTCGATCGTTCGATCACGATTCGCACCTCGTTACATGATGTCGAACGCACACTCGTCCTTGCGGTGCTGCTCGTGATCCTCGTGGTATTCGCGTTCTTGCGCAGCCTTCGCGCCACGCTGATCCCGGTCGTGGCAGTCTCGGTGTCCCTGATCGCGACCTTCGCTGCCATGTATTTGCTCGGCTACAGCCTCGACAATCTTTCGCTGATGGCGCTCACGGTGGCAACCGGCTTCGTCGTCGACGATGCCATCGTCGTGCTCGAAAATATCACCCGTCACATCGAAGAAGGCATGAGCCCGATGGAGGCCGCGCTGAAGGGCGCCGGCGAGGTCGGATTTACCGTGCTCTCGATGAGCATCTCGCTCATCGCCGTCTTCATTCCGATCCTCATGATGGGCGGCATCATTGGCCGGCTATTCCGCGAATTCGCGGTGGTGATCTCGATCTCGATCATGATTTCGCTGGTAATCTCGCTGGCGACAACGCCGATGATGTGTGCGGTTCTGCTGCGTCACGAAACCGGCGAGCATGGGCGGCTTTATCGTCTCACCGAACGCGTTTTCGATGCCATGCTGGGCTTTTACCGCAGGACTTTGACCGCGGCGCTGCGCCATCCGCTGAGCATCATGCTGGTTTTCTTCACAACGATCGGACTCACCGGTTATCTTTACTACGTCATTCCCAAGGGCTTCTTCCCGCAGCAGGACACCGGCCGGCTGGTCGGCTCGATCCAGGCCGATCAAAGTATTTCCTTCCAGTTGATGCAGAAGAAACTGACGCGGTTCATCACCATTATCAAAAGCGACGCTGCCGTCGAAACCGCCGTTGGCTTTACCGGCGGCGGCCCGACCAATTCCGGTTTCGTTTTCGTCTCGCTGAAACCGCTCAGTGAGCGCAAGATTTCGGCAGACGGCGTTATTGGCCGGCTGCGGAAGGAAATGGCGGTGATACCGGGCGCCACTCTCTTCCTGCAAGCGGTGCAGGATATTCGCATCGGCGGCCGCGCCAGCAGCGCGCAATATCAGTTTACCCTGCAGGGGCTGACATTCGAGGAGCTCAACGAGTGGACGCCGAAAATCGCGGCCGCACTGCAAGGCGACCACAACCTGACCGACGTCAATAGCGATCAGCAGAACAAGGGGCTTGAATCCAATCTGGTGATCGATCGCGATGCGGCGGCGCAACTCGGTATCACCGTCAGCCAGGTCGACAACACCCTTTACGACGCGTTCGGCCAGCGGCAGGTGTCGACCATCTATGTCGCCCGCAACCAGTACCACGTGATCATGGAAGTCGCGCCACAGTACTGGCAAAATCCGGAAACGCTGAAGGACGTCTGGATCTCTACCTCGGGCGCTTCGGTCGGTGGATCGCAATCGACCAATGCGGTTGCCGGAACCGTTGCCGCCAGCACCAACGCTGCGAACTCCACCACCTCGGCCAACACGCAGGCGGCCCGAAACCTCGCCAACAATTCGATCGGCACCACCGGCAGGGGTGTGGCCTCGACCGGTTCGGCGGTCTCAACCGGCGCCGAGACCATGATTCCGCTGTCGGCAGTCGCGCATTTCGTTCAAGGCGCGACGCCGCTCGCTGTGAACCATCAGGGCCTTCTGGTCGCCAACACCATTTCCTTCAACCTGCCGCCGGGCGGCTCGCTCAGTTCGGCCGTCACCTCGATCGATGCGGCCATGAACCGGATCGGCGTGCCCGCTACCATCCGCGGTACCTTCCAGGGTACGGCAAAGGCCTTTCAGGATTCGCTGAAAAACCAGCCATATCTGGTCATGGCCGCGCTGGTCACGATCTACATCGTCCTTGGCGTGCTCTATGAGAGCTATGTCCATCCGCTGACCATTCTTTCGACGCTGCCGTCGGCGGGCGTCGGTGCCCTGCTCGCCTTGATGGCCTTCAAGACCGAATTCAGCATCATGGCCTTCATTGGCGTCATCCTGTTGATCGGAATTGTGAAGAAGAATGCGATCATGATGATCGATTTTGCGCTCGAGACTGAGCGCAGCCGCGGCTTGAGTTCGGTTGACGCGATTTATGAAGCATGCCTGCTGCGCTTCCGGCCGATCATGATGACGACGATGGCCGCGCTGCTGGGCGCCCTGCCGCTGGCCATTGGTTTCGGCGAGGGTGGCGAGTTGCGGCGGCCGCTCGGCATCGCAATTGTCGGGGGACTGATCCTGAGTCAGGCCCTGACGCTCTATTCAACGCCGGTAATCTACCTTTATATGGACCGATTCCGGCTTTGGAGCCAACGTCTCAGGGGTGGGGACGCACCGCTCGCGCCCGAGACCAGGCTGCAACCCGGCGAGTAGGTGTTGGCATTCCGATGATCGGCAACGTATCACGACGGCCCTCGCTAGCGCCCACTTTCCGAAGTTCGTGCACCACCTCAGCGCGCACCTTTCGCGAACTTCGGAAAGTTATGGGCACTAGCAAACCTAGGACTCTAGTGCCGCTTTTCCATTTGAAGTTCCTGGACGGAATTTGCCGCTTGTGGTGCAGGAACTTCAAATGGACGGCACCAGGCCGCAACAAGGCGGCGCTTGCTATTTCCGCCTTGCTGGTGGGCCCTGCCCTGTCCGGCTGTATCCTTGGAAGCGAACGGCCCGATCTCAACCTCGATGTGCCGGCGGCCTATCGCGATGGCGGCCATACGGCACCCGACGCCCATGTTCCGGCGGTCGACTGGTGGCGCGGCTTCAAGTCCAGCGAGCTGACCTCGTTGATGGACGCGGCGCAGCTCTACAATCTCGATATTGCGGTAGCCATTGCGCAGATCGCTCAGGCCGACGCACAGGTCGGAATCAACGGTGCGCCGCTGTTGCCGTCGTTGACGGGAACTGGAAGCGCTGAACAGATTCGCAGTGCGAGCGGCGCCAGCCAGGGCGCGAACGGCTTCTCGCAATCGGCAACCTTCCCGCAATATAGCCTCGGGCTCACGGCGAGCTACATGCTCGATTTCTGGGGCAAGAACCGCGCCACCCTCCATGCTGCCGAAGAAAGCGCGACTGCATCGCGCTACAACCGCGATGTCGTCACACTCACCGCCATCGTCACGGTCGCCAATACCTATTTCCAGGTTCTCGCCGCGCAGGACGAACTGCGCGTCGCGCGGCGTAACCTCGCCGCCGCCGAACGTATTCTCACGCTGATCAGGCAGCAATTCGCGGGTGGCACGGCGTCGCAGCTCGACTTGTCGCAGCAGGAAACGCAGGTCGCGACCGAACGCGCCGCGATCCCGCCGCTCGAGATCACGCTGCGTCAGAATATCGCCGCGCTCGCCGTGCTGGTCGGCCGCGCGCCGGCGAATTTCACGGTGAAGGGCGGGACGATGACGCAGATCGCGGTCCCGCGGGTGACGCCGGGCCTGCCGTCGGAGTTGCTCAACCAGCGGCCCGACATCCGTCAGGCCGAAGCGCAGCTGGCGTCGTCGAACTTCAGCGTGGAGTCGGCGCGGGCCGCCTTCTTTCCGCAAATCCAGCTGACCGCGCAAACCGGCGTACAGAGCGCGGCGCTGGCCTCGCTGTTTGGGCCTGGCGCCTGGTTTTACACGCTATCGGCCGGGCTGACGCAGCCACTGTTCGATGGCTTCCTGCTGGAGAGCCAGTTGAAACAGGCCAAGGGCGTGCAACTGCAAGACTTGCAGGCCTACCGCAAGGTCGTGCTGTCGGCCTTCTCCGACGTCGAGAAGGCGCTGGTCGCCCTGCAGCAATCGACCTTGCAGGAGCGCCTCGAGGTTGAGGCAGTTGCCTCGGCCCGCAAGGCGTTCGAAGTGTCCGAGACCCAGCTGCGCGCCGGCACGGTCAACCTCATCACTGTGCTGCAAACCCAGCAAACCCTGCTCACCAATGAAAACGCGCTGGCGCAGGCCCGGCTGAACAAGCTTTTGGCCGCCAGCAGCCTGTTCCAGGCGCTTGGCGGCGGCTGGACGCCGGCCGGGCAGTTGTCTTCGCTGCAACCGCAGGATGGCGTGGCGCCGGCGGCGCATTGAATCGATGTCGAGCTGCCGCATCGCAACAGGCGCGGCAGCGGGTTTTGCTAGCTAAAATCTTCATAAATTATAGGTATTTAGTCGCCGTTGTAATCACCGGCCGGTTCGCTATATTTCATGCTTCGGCTAACGCCGTATTGTAGCTTTCATGGTCGGTGACGAGGCCCGTCTGTTCAGGCGGGCCGTCGCCATTTGAGGCTATAGTTTGGAGCCGAGAAGCTTAGGCGAATCATGTCTGAAGGATAGACGGCGATGGCCCCTTCCAACCGAGTTGACCATATCCGGATCACCTCGCATCCGGCGCCGGGAGGCAAGCTCAATTTCCCGATCCAGTGGGGTGCGGCCAGCGCGCGTGAACGCGGTCCGATCATCGGCACGGTATCCCGCCCGCACGACCGCAACGTCATCGGCTCCCACGGCGGCTCCTATTCGGTCTATCGCGCGCTCGCGGTCTCCTCCGGCGCGCTCGACCCGATCCGGCGCCCCGATCTCACCAACACGCACCCGGCCGCGACCATCGGTCCCTTCCCGCAATGGAGCGACCCGCAGCGCATCGTCTCGCTCGATCCCTGGGGTCATCTGGTGGCGGAAAACTTCGCCGCGGAAATCGCCGAAGGCATCGATGTCAGGCCGAGCATCGCGATCACCCGTGCCCGCCTCGATCTCCCGGAGCTCAAGGCCGCAATCGACGCCGGGCGGCTGAAGCACGACGGCGAATTCGTTCACAAGAACGGCAGCGTTTCCGTGGTCAAGATCGCGATCGACCCTGTTTGGTATCTACCGGGTCTGGCGCAGCGGTTTGCGACCACCGAAAACAATTTGCGCCGGCAACTGTTCGAACAGACCGCAGGCATGTTTCCGGAGCTGGTGACACGGCCGGACTTGCAGGTGTTCCTGCCGCCGATCGGCGGCATGACCGCCTATCTGTTCGGCGACGTCACCAAATTGCCGGACCACCGTACCAAGATCACTTGCCGCGTGCACGACGAGTGCAATGGCTCGGACGTGTTCGGCTCGGACATCTGCACCTGCCGCCCCTATCTGTTGCACGGCATCGAGGAGTGTGCGCGTGCCGGCCAGGAAGGCGGGCTTGGCATCATCGTTTACAATCGCAAGGAAGGCCGCGCGCTCGGCGAGGTCACGAAATTCCTGGTCTACAACGCGCGCAAGCGTCAGGAGGGCGGCGACGCGGCCGCGCAATATTTCGAGCGCACCGAGTGCGTGGCCGGCGTGCAGGATGCACGCTTTCAGCAATTGATGCCGGACGTCATCCATTGGCTCGGCCTCAAGCGCATCGACCGTTTCGTTTCCATGAGCGACATGAAACACGATGCGCTGACCGGCCAGGGCATCGAGATCGTCGAACGCGTTCCGATCCCGGACGAACTGGTCCCGCCGGATGCGCATGTCGAGATCGCGGCGAAAAAGGCCGCCGGCTATTACAGCGCCGAGCCGGCGCCGCCGGACGAACTCCTCAACTCGGTCGGCCGCCCGCTTGAAAAATACTGAAGCAAGGACGGCCGTATCGCCGGCAGGCTCCGATGCGTCGGCTGCGCTGACGCTGCTGAGCGCCGCGGCGGTGCGCGAGCGTGCGCATCGGATGCTGGCGCTGGCACTGGACGACAAGCTTCCAAACTTCCGTATCCATCCGGACAAAATGGATGGCGTCATTGATCTCGTGCTACAAACCACGCGCGAGACCTATCCTGCGTTGGACGTGCCGTTTCATTCGCGCTGGCGGCATTTTGTCTTGAACGGCGAGGATCGCTGGGTTGCTGCCGCGAACCAGGTTCGATGGCCCAATTCGGCAGGCCGTGCTCGCTCGGAATTTGACCTCGCGATGGTGAGTGTCTTCCTCGACGCCGGCGCGGGTCCCACCTGGCGCTATCGCGATCCCAAAAGCCGCCTCGCCATCGGCCGGTCGGAAGGCCTTGGACTGGCGAGCCAGGCCATGTTCGAAGCCGGAACCTTCTCGGCCAGTGCGCGCGATCCGCTGCGCGCCGACGGCGCTGCTCTCGCCAAGCTTTCGGTGACCGATGTCGCAGGCGGCTTGCAGGCTTCCGACATCAATCCGCTTGTCGGACTTGAAGGCCGCGTCGAACTCCTGCGCAATTTGGGTAAGCTCGTCGCGTCAAGACCAGACATTTTTGGTCGCCACGACACGCCACGACCCGGCGGACTGTTCGATCATCTGGCGGCACGCGCCGAAAACGGCCGCCTTCCCGCTCCCGTCATCCTCTCCGAACTGTTGCAGCAACTTGGACCGATCTGGCCGTCGCGGCTGTCACTTGGCGGCATCACGCTTGGCGATTGCTGGAAACATCCGGTACTGACCACGGACGACGCGACGAATGGCTTGGTACCGTTGCACAAACTCTCGCAATGGCTCGCCTACTCCCTGATCGAGCCTCTGCAAACGGCCGGCGTCGAGGTCACCGATATCGACGGCTTGACCGGACTCGCGGAATACCGCAACGGCGGGCTCTTTATCGATTCCGGCGTGCTGGCGTTTCGTGATTCCGATGATGCGCCGCGCGAGCATGAGGTCGCCTCGCCGCTGGTCGTCGAATGGCGCGCCTTGACGGTAGCGCTGCTCGATCGCCTCGCCGACGGTATGAGAAAGCAGCTCGGGCTTGATGCCGTATCGCTGCCGCTCGCCAAGATCCTGCAGGGCGGTTCGTGGGCCGCGGGTCGAAAGCTGGCACGCGAGCGCAGAAGCGACGCATCGCCGCCGGTCAAGGTCATCAGCGACGGCACTGTATTTTAGAGAGGACACAATATGGAAGGCGTTACCATCGTCAGCCATCCGCTGGTGCAGCACAAGCTGACGCTGCTGCGCGAAAAGGAGGCCTCGACCAAATCATTCCGCGAGCTTCTCAAGGAAATCGGGATGCTCCTGTGCTACGAGGTCACCCGCGATCTGCCGCTCGCCAATGTCGATATCGAAACGCCGCTCGCCCATATGAAGTCGCCGCAGATCGCCGGCAAGAAGCTGGTCTTTGCGCCGGTGCTCCGTGCCGGAATGACATTCGCCGAAGGCATGCTCGATCTGGTGCCGAGCGCGCGGGTCGCCCATATCGGGCTCTACCGCGAGCCGGAGACATTTGTCGCCGTCGAGTATTACTTCAAGGCGCCGGTCGACCTGCCCGAGCGCCAGGTCATCGTGATCTCGCCGGTGCTCGCAACCGCCAACACGGCTGTGGCTGCCGTCGACCGCCTGAAGGAACGCGGCGCCAACGATATTCGCCTGGTGTGTTTGATTGCAGCGCCGGAAGGCATTGAGCGGATGCGCGGCATTCATCCCGATGTGCCGATCTGGCTCGCCGCCATCGACGAGGGGCTGGATGAACAGGGCTTCATCCTGCCCGGCCTGGGTGACGCCGGCGACCGCGCCTACGGCACCAAATAGCGGTCTCTTGTTTTGACGCGTTTTCTTCACACGAACCGGTGGCCACTTCGCTTGAAAACGCTATGGCTCTCAGGTACCCACGCGCAGTGCCGCACGCTGCTTTCGAAGTAGCGCGATGACAGATTGCGCGGTGATGCGTCCCGTCTTCGGATTTTCGGAGGGAATGCCCTCGATCGACATCGAGAAACGCGCCGCGTCGGAATCGACCTCGATCCGGTGCGTGTTGCGCGTCAGTGCCGGGTCGGCCCAGATCTCGAGCCGGGTCCGGTCCGGGCCGATGCCCGCAAGCGACAGCGCCACCGCGACGTTCAGGTTGGCCGGAAAACCTTTCGCAGCCTCCCGCGCCGTGCCTTCGAAGATTTTCAGCGGCTCCCTGATCGATTCAATGTCGATATTGTTCTCGACCAGAAACGGCGCACCGACGAGACCCCGAACCGGCTTGCGGGTCACCATTCGCACCGAATGAATGTCGCCGACGGCGGCCGCCGTCACCGCATCAAGGCCGATCAACGCCCCCGTCGGTACCACGAGCTGCCCGCCGTTTTTCCTGGCCACATCGATCAGGTCTTCATTTTCCAGCAGGGCACCGGCACTGAGCACGATCGCGGTCTTTCCCTTCGCCACGAAGGGCGCCACGATCGATCGCAGAAGCTTTGCGGGCGCGCATTCGATCGCGATGTCCGCGACGTCAGATAGCTGCTCGATCGGCAAGACCGCCGGCTTCGTCGTCAAGCCGCCGAGCCAGTTGTGGTGCTTGTCGGGATTCTGCGCCGACACCGCTGTCAACGCGAGACCGTCGATCCCCTGATCGAGCGCCTCGGCGACTTTTTTCCCGATCGCTCCCAATCCCGCAATCGCGACCCGGAGCTTGCCGTGAGAGCTTTTCGACGAAGTTGCCATTGGCTGGCTTCTCCTTTTTTGTGGGCGCTCGCCCAGAAGCGGCCTTGCCTCGCAAATCGGCGCCGTCGGAGCCACCCCGTTTCCGGCAACAGCCATAGCCGGTTGGGCCGCCGCCCTCAAGTCGATCACCGAACCGCCTCAAAGCAGTCGAATAAATTTCGCTCCCGCTTTTAGTGAACGTGGCGATGAAGCTCGACGCGCCGCCGTGTGAATGACTTGCGTCCTCGTTTGAAACCCCATAGCGGCTGCGCCAGAGTTGCGACCGCATCCGTCGGATTGTTCGCATCAATACAGACGAGATCGGCCGGCGCACTGACCTTGAAGCCGTAATTATCCAGCCGTAGCAGCCGCGCCGCTGAGCTTGTGACCATGTCGAGGCAGCCGGCGAGGTCTGCCGGACGGGAGACGTGGCAGACATTGGCATAAAGGTTTGCCATCCGGATCAGCGATCCGTCGCCATAGGGCGTGAATGGATTGAGTACGTTGTTGGTCGAAATCGAACAGGTGACGCCCGCTTTTCGCAGCGGCTCGGCCGGCACGACGCCACGCGGCACTGCGTGATCGTGGCTGCGTCCCATCAGATGCAGGTCGGTCGAAGGCAGGATCGTCACGGCAACGCCGGCATTGGCCAATCGCGCCGCGATTTCGTTGAAGCGCGCCGGCGGCAGCAGTGACATCTGCGTGACGTGGCCAACCGCCACGCGTCCACCGCGGCCGAACTCCTCGGTCTTGCGGCAAACATATTCGACCTGCATGTTCTGCGTGGTCTCGGCGAGATCGAGATGCATGTCGATCTCGGCGTCGAATTCGCGCGCGATTTCAAAGATGCGATCAATCTGCTTGCGCGGATCGGTGTCGAAATACGGCACCGCCCCGATGGTGCGCGCGCCGCGCCGCAAGCCCTCGATCAGCAATTCTTCCGTGCCGGGATAGTTGGTCATGCCTTCTTGCGGAAACACGCATATTTCCACGTCGATCGCCCAGGCATAGTCACGCACGAGTTGCTCGACCGCCTCAAGCCCGACCAACCCGATACCGGGATCGAGTTCGACGTGGGTGCGCATCCGCATCGTGCCGTGCGAGATGCAGCGCTCCAGCGTTTTCTTTCCGCGCGCATAGGTATCTTCGACGGTAAAGCTGCGCTTTGCCGCGGCGGTTTCGCGAACGGCCTCGGAAACGGTGCCTTCTTCAATGTGGCAACGATCGAGGATGCAGGTCTTGTCGAGATGAATATGCGTTTCGATCAGACCGGGAACGACGAGACAGCCTTCGGCCCTCAGCTCGGGCCCCTCGGCCGCCAATGCAGGCGCGACAGCCGCGATCGTCTCGCCTTGCACAGCGATATCGACGTTAACGAGTTCGCCATCTCGCAGGATGCGCGCATCCCGGACAATCAGATCCATTCATCACCTCAAGAAGCAGAACCAAGGTAGGCGTCGTCGAGCATGGCGCCGCGCAACTCTGACGGACTTCCCTGCGCGACCACGCGGCCGCCACCGAGCACGTAGCCGCGGTCGGCGATCGCGAGCGCATAATCGGCCATCTGGTCGACGACCAGCAACGTCATGCCCTCGTCCCGCAGCCGCGCGAATTGCTCGAACAGTTCCGACACGACAGCCGGCGCCAGACCGAGCGACGGTTCGTCGAGCATCAGGACCTCGGGCTTTGCCAGAAGCCCGCGCGCCACCGCCAGCATCTGCTGTTCTCCGCCCGAAAGCAGACCGGCGGCCGTATGCAGGCGCGGACGCAGCCGGGGAAAACGCTCGAGCATGCTCTCGATTTCGCTTACCGAAAAATCGCTGCGGCGCGTGGCGCCGAGACGAAGATTTTCGGCAACCGTCAACTGCGGAAAGACCTGCCGTCCCTCCGGCACCAGGATCAGGCCGGAGCTCGCAACCTGCGGCGCCGGGAGTGAACCGATATCTTTGCCGTCCAGCGTGATGCTCCCGTTGACGGGACGGATCAGGCCGCTCAGCGCTTTCATCAGGGTCGACTTGCCAGCGCCGTTCGGACCAAACAGCGCAATCACCTCGCCGCGCCCGATTTTGAGGCTGACATTGTCGAGCACGGCCAACGCGCCGTAGCCCGCACTCAGTCCATCGACTTCGAGCAAGGGTGCGCCGGCGGTGCGTGTGACGGCCGGTCCGGCCGTCATTGCCGCACCGAGATAGGCAGCTTTGACGGACGGATCATTGCGTACGACCGCGGGCGTACCGATGGCGATGCGACGGCCGGCATCGAGCACCACGATCTCGTCGGAAATCGACATCACCAGCGACATGTCATGCTCGACGAGGACGACGGCGAGGCCGGCGCGCGCGAGCCGCTGAAGCAAGCCGCCGAGCTTGGCTGTATCTGCTTCGTTGAGACCGGCGGCCGGTTCATCCAGCAACAACACCGCAGGCGCCGTAGCCAGCGCTCTCGCGATCTCGACCAGTCGGCGATCGACATGCGGCAGCGCGCCCGCCAACCGTGTATTCGATCCGATATAGCCGACCAACGCCAGCAGCGCGCGCGCCAGATCCGAATCCGCGCGCCCGCGCCACGCGCCGCGCAGCAGCCCGAGGCGGACGTTGTCGAGCACGCTTAGATTCACAAAAGGCTGCGCGGTCTGAAAGGTTCGGGCCAGACTCGCTCGCGCCATGTCATGAGCGGAAAATCCGGTGATGTCCTGCTTGCCGATCCGCACAGTCCCCGCATCCGGACGCTGGAATCCGCTCATCAGATTGAGCAGCGTGGTCTTGCCGGCTCCATTGGGGCCAATCACGCTGGTGATGCGGCCGGGCGAAGCAATCATGTCGACGCCCGCGACCGCAACGACGCCGCCAAACGCCACCCGCACGCCTTCCGCGGCAAGGCTGCCGCGCGCGCCGGTGATATGCGCCAGCGCCCGATCGAGATCAGGCTTTGCCTCGGTGAGAGATTTTCGGGGTCGCAAGAGCTGCGCGAGCGCGCCTGCAATCCCGCCCGGCGCAGCCCACAGCACGATCAGAAGTGCCGCTCCGAATATCAGAAGGCGATATTCGGCGAGGCTCGCCAGCGCCTCGGGCAGGAAAACAACGATCGCCGATCCAATCAGCGGCCCAAGAGTCCAGCCGGCGCCACCGATAACCACCACCAGCAAGAGCAGGATCGATTGCGAGAACGGGAAAGAACTCGGCGCGATGAATCCGGTCAGCGCCGCTTGCAAACCTCCCGCCAGTCCGGCAGCGGCCGCTGCCAGAACGAAGGCCGCCGTCCGCACCGCCACGGGACTGGTTCCGACGCTCCGCGCCGCGGCCGGCGCCGAGGCGAAAGCCTGCATCGCAAGACCGCTGGGGCTGCGCGCCAGATAGTAGAACAGGACCAGCCCCGCCAGGCAAAAAACGCATGTCAGCAAAGCCGTGCCACCGGTGCCAAACGGCGCCGGAATTCCGGCAAGTCCGCTGGAGCCTCCGGTCAGATCGGGCCATTCGATCGAGACGGATTCGACGATGAAGCCGAAGGCAATCGTCACCATAGCAAGGTAAGGCCCGGTGACGCGAAGGGCCGGAATCGAAAGCGCCGCCGATATCGCGGCTACCACGAGCACCGCGAGCGGCAGCGCTTCCCAGAAATTCAATCCCGCCTTGGTGGTGAGAATGCCGACCCCATAGGCGCCGAGCGCGACAAAGCCGCCCTGCCCCAGCGATACTTCGCCGGCGAGGCCAAGCAGCACGTTCAACCCGATACCCGCGAGCGCCGTGGTCGCGAGCATCCCCAGGAGATACGCATAGTAACCGGGCGTCAGCAGACAGACCGCGGCGACGGCGATGCAAGCGAACACCGCAACAATGACGGCTGCGGCGGTCCTCATACGCGCACCTTGGTTCGTCCACCAAACAGGCCCGACGGTGCCAGTACCAGCGCCGCGATGACGACTGAAAAGGTCACGATCTGTGTGCTGCTCGAACCTAGCCAGGTGGTAGCGCAGGCTTCGACCAGCCCGTAACCCAGGCCAGCAATCACCACGCCCCAGGGATTGGTCAGGCCGCCAAGAATGGCAACGGCAAACGCCTTGATGCCGAACAACGTCCCCATGTCGTAGGCGACGTTGTAAAGCGGTGCGATCAGGATGCCGCCGATTCCGGCGAGCAGCGCTGCGGCTGCATAGGTGAATGCGATGAGCATGGTCACGTCGATGCTCATCAGCCGCGCCGCATCCGGATTTTCGACCGCGGCGCGCAGCTTCAGGCCGAGTCCCGTGCGGTGCATGCCGAGGTGAACGGCAAGCGCCAGCGCGAGCCCGACAATGGGAACGACGACCTGCAGCGGAAAAATGCCGACCGTGCCGATGACCCAGGGATCGTCGGCCAGCGACGACGGCAGCGCGCGGGGCTCCTTGCCGAATACCACCATCACGACGTTGTCGAGCACAATGCCGAGCGCGACGGTCGCGATCAGCCATGCATTGCTGCCACGCGCAACAAAGGGCCGGACTGCAATGCGCTCGACGATCAGGCCCCAGATCGCGCACCCCACCAGCGCAAGCGGCACCGCGATCAGCATCGGCCAATGCAGTCCCATTGCAAGTGCGTAGCAAATCACGGCCCCCAGCATCACCGAAGAGCCCTGCGCGAAGTTCACGGTGCCGGAGACCGCAAAAGTCAGCGTGAAGCCCAGCGCGATGAGGCCGTAAATACTCCCGAGGCTCAGCCCCGAGACAAGTGCAGTTGCGAGCATAGGTTAGCCGGTGACAGGCTCGATCTTATCCCCGTTATAACGCACCATGACGTAATCGTTCTCGTTCAGGGCATCGTGGTTTTCGTCCGTGAAGGGCTTTGCATAGTTCTTGATCAGGCCCTGATAGTTGTCGATCGCCAGAAAGCCCTCGCGCATTTTAGGCCCCTCGGTCGAGCCCGCTTTTGCGATCGCAAGCGCGGTCAACTGCATGGCGTCGTAGGCATTGGCCACACCGACCGGCGGCGTGACGTCGCCGGGTCCCTTGACGTCGGAATACTTTGCCATCATCGCGGCGAGCACGCGCTTGCCGACCTCGTTCTGCGGTCCGAAGAAGCTGTAGGTCTGGATGAAATGCACTTTTCCGGCCCAGGAGCCGGCAAGCTCGGGAAAACGTCCGCCCGAAATGCCCCAATGCGAGACCACCGGCACCACCCAGGCCGACTTCTGCAACGACTTCATCACCTGTGCCCCCGGCGCGGCATTGGCGACCAGCAATATGCTGTCGGCCCCGGCTTCCCGCAGCCGCTGCAATTGCGGCGTCATATCGGGATCCTTGTCGTCGAATTTTTCCGCGCCTGCGAGCTTGACGCCCGCAGTCTCTGCGGCCGCCGTCAGCCCCTTAAGATTGGATTCGCCCCAGCCATTATTGACCAGCATCAGGCCGGGCTTCTTGGCGCCAAATTTGGTCGTGGCGTATTTGATCAACGCACGGTCGACGAGAGCGTCCACGGCGGAGACGCGGAAGACGTAGTTCGGGTTGGCGCCGTTGCGCGTAATGTTGGTCGCCGCCGCCCACACGCCCATCAAGGGCACCTTTGCCGAATTCACCAACGGCACGATCGCCAGGGATACTGGACTGTCGATGCCGCCGAAAAGGATCACCGCCCCTTCCTTGTCGATCAGTTCGCGGGCCGCGGTCTGCCCCTTGGCGGGGTTCGACTCGTCATCGCGGCGAACGAGCTCCAGCATCCGGCCACCGAGCAGGCCGCCCTTGGCGTTGATTTCATCGATGGCGATCGCAAGTCCGCGGGTAATCCCCTCGCCGGATTTCGCCGAAGGCCCGGAAAGCGCCGCGACCAGGCCGATCTTGATCGGCTCAGCGGCCAGGGCCGAACGGCCAATGAGGCTTCCCGCGGCGATGCCGGCAGGCAAAACAAGGGCTTGACGGCGTGTCAGACTGGTCGGCATGAGCAACTCCCCTTGAAAATTCGTTTCGCTTTTTGCCCTCGGCTGCGGTTGTGGGCCGCGCGCATGCCGCAAGCCGGGCGTTTTCTTGCATCCGAAATCAAGCAAACGGTATGCCACAACCCTGAAAACCACAACCTGCCGGGACGGCAATTGCGCCGTCACATGCCCCAGAGGTTGCTCCATCAGGGCGAAGACGGTTGCGACCCGCGCGTCGATATCTCTACTGCGATGCGAGATAAGCCCACGCCATCTCACGCAGTCAAAGCTGTCGGGAATTTCGAGGCCGCCTTCGCGCAATCCAGCCGACTCGCTTACTTCCGCGGCCGGCCCCGCTTGGCAAACACAGGCCCGTGTGCGTCGGCGGAGCATCGCAGCAAACTGGCGCGCTTGAGCGCTTCGTTCCGCTCAGGACCCGGTGGCAGCAGGCGTGCGCGCTCCAGCGCATCCGCTGCAAGAATCTCCTGATTGATCTGGTCTCGCGCCCGTTGCGATTCTTTCATCATCGCTAGCCACGCATCCATGCTACGCAAAAGCCAGCAAAATGCCGGCCTCATACAGACTCACGGACGAGCAACGTTATTCCCCATTGGCCGATGCTGTTATGACATTGCCCGCCGTCAAAGCCGGCCGTCCAGAACGAGCAGCCGAACGCGTCCTTCTGGCTGGTCTGGGGATAGTACTACGAACTCACAAAACCACGCCGACCAATGTTCTCCATGGTCTTCTCCTCCAAGAGCTATGTTTGTATTATTTTCAACAGGCGGTGGGTTGACGTCATTACCTGCCAGCCCCGATACCACGTCAAGGGGACGGAAGGGTCGAACTCAGGCGAAGCTGCTATGGGCCTGACGACAGAGCGCCCCACAAAAAGGAAAACACAATGGCTCACGACGCGCCACAGGCAACCGGCCCAACCAAACTCGTCATCCGCAACATCGGCCTCATGCTCTCGGGTGCGCTGGAAAAACCCATTCTGGACGCCGACACGATCGTGGCCGAGAACGGCAAGATCACCGGCATCGGCCGCTTCAAGGATCTCGACATCGCGGGCGCCACTACAACCGTCGACGCCAATGGCACCACGGTCGCGCCCGGCCTGATCGACAGCCACGTTCATCCTGTTGCCGGCGACTGGACACCGCGGCAAAACCAGATCGGCTGGATCGACAGTTTTCTCAATGGCGGCGTCACCACCATGATCTCGGCGGGCGAAGTGCACATGCCCGGCCGGCCGCGCGACGTCGTCGGGCTGAAGGCAATGGCGATCTTCGCACAACGCGCGTTCTGGACCCTGCGGCCGGGCGGCGTGAAGGTTCATGCCGGCGCGCCTGTGATCGAATGCGAAATGGTCGAGGACGACTTCAAGGAGTTGGCGGCGGCCGGCGTCAAGCTGCTCGGCGAGGTCGGGCTTGGCGGCGTCAAGGACGGGCCGACCGCACGCAAGATGGTCGGCTGGGCACGCAAATACGGCATCCAGAGCACGATCCACACCGGCGGCCCATCGATCCCGGGTTCGGGCCTGATCGACAAGGACGTCGTGCTCGAGGCCGACACCGACGTGATCGGACACATCAATGGCGGCCATACCGCGCTTCCCGATGACCAGATCCGCTGCATCTGCGAGGGCTGCAAGCGCGGGCTGGAGCTCGTCCACAACGGCAACGAACGCTCGGCGCTATTCACACTGCGCACCGCGCGCGAGATGAACGAACTCGGTCGCGTCATCCTCGGCACCGATTCTCCGGCGGGCTCCGGCGTGCAACCGCTCGGCATCTTGCGCATGGTCTCGTTGCTGTCCTCGCTGGGCGAGGTGCCGGCCGAGATCGCCTTCTGCTTTGCCACCGGCAACACCGCGCGGATGCGCGCGCTCGATTGCGGCCTGATCGAGGTCGGCCGCGCTGCGGATTTCGTCATCATGGACAAGGCGCAGCATTCGCCCGGCAAGACCCTTCTCGACAGTGTCCGGCTCGGCGACCTGCCGGGCATTGGCATGACCATCATCGACGGCATTGTCCGGACCCAGCGCAGCCGCAACACGCCGCCTGCAACGAAAGTGCCGGAGATTGTCAGCGGGCATTGATTGCGCCGGATGATGCGTCTTGGGCCTCATGGTTCGAGACGGCGCTTTCTTATGTTTGCACCGTTCGCGACGGCCTCGCTAAGCTCGCCTGCTCGGGTGCCGGCGCCTCCTCACCATGAGGGTTTGCATAGTCGCACCGTCTCACGCTTCTCACCGCTTGCTGGAACCTCATCCCGAGGAGCGGCCGTGAGGCCGGTGCTAGAGTGGACTTTCCATCGGCAATGTCCGGTCTCCAGATGAGCCACGCCGGACTGCCGCGGCACCGGGCTGAGCGCGTTAACAACAACTATCGCCGAGTCGTCAGGCCAATTATCACCGGCAGCGCGAGCAGAACGAGAGGTAGTTGAACAATCACGCCGGCAATTATCGCCGTCGCGAGCGGCTGAAGCATTTGGTCTCCAGACCCGCTAATGGCCGCACCAAGTGGCAATAGGGCAAGGATCATCGCAAGAGTGCTCATCACGATCGGCCGCATTCGATTGAGCGCCGCTTCGCGCAGGGCTTCGAGCGGCCGCATCTCTCTCGCAAGCGCCTCGTATTCGGAGACCAGAAAAATTGCCATCTCCGTGGCGATACCAACGATCATAACCATGCCCATCATCGCGGTGATGTTCAGTTCGACATCCGTCAACCATAGACCGACAAAGACTGCGCTGGTGGAGATGAGTGAGCTGACAATAATGATGATCGGAATCAGGAACTGCTCGTAGAGGAAAAGGAGCAGGATGATCTCTCCGATCAAGGCAGCAGCAAAGACCCTTATCATGCCGTGTACGGCCAATTGCTGCTGCTTGTAAGCGCCGCCAGCTTGATAGTAGACCCCTGCGGGAAGAAAACCCGGCTGATCGAGAATCGCCTTGACCGCGGCAGCGGTAGAACCAAGGTCGTATCCACCGCCGATTTGCGCGGTTACCGCGACCACCTGCGCAAGATTGTTCCGCGTGATCTCCGGCTGGCCGGCGATAAACTTCACGCGTGCGACGGTGTCGAGCGGGAAGATTTGCCCATTTGGTGCTCGGATGGTCAGGTTGGTGAGCTGACCTTTGGAGAGGCGTTCTTGCGATGGATCGAGCCTCAACCTGACCCCAACCGGTTGCTCGGCGCCGAGATAAGTCGTGACTACGGCGCCGAACAGATAATGATAAAGCTGGGTCTCGATTTCAGCGGGAGTGACGCCGGCCATCGCCGCAGCCGCTGGATCGACGTGAATGTCGAGTGCGTCGCCGGCGGGCACGACTCCGTTGTTAATCGAGGCCGGTTCGATACCAGGCACTTTGGCGATTGCTTGTGCAACCTTGTCAGCGATCGCTGGCAGCACGGTTGGATCGTTGGCGCTCAGCTCAACCACGATGGGCTGCGGCCGGCCGACCATGTCGCCGATCATGTCGTTGAGCAATTGGTGAGTATCAAACCTGATTCCGGGTACGAGCTCGGTGATCTTGCTGGTGATGTCATCCATCACTGTCCAGCTTGGCGGCCGCTTGGAAGAATCGGTCAGCCGGACGAAAAAATCCCCCTGATAGCTCTCCTTGAGGTCTCCACCGAGGCCGGCTCCGGTGCGGCGGGAAAAGGTATAGACGTGCGGGTCCTTTTTGAGGATGGACTCGACCTGCTCCAGTTCGCGATTCGTTTCCGTCAGCGAGGTGCCGGGAGCCGTCTGATAGTCGAGTACAAATCCGCCCTCGTCCATTTTCGGCAGAAAGCCCGTTCCGACCCGGCCATAGGCAAGATATCCCGCTCCCGCCAGGACGGCCACAACAAGCACGATCAGCCAGGGGCGCGCGAAAAGTCCGTCCAATAATCGCCCGTGCATTCGCCGCAGCCACGTCTCGCGGCCATGCTGCGGGTCCTCCCATGCGGCAAAATCAATAATGGCGCGCGCCAAGAGCGGCACGGTAAAGGTCGTCAGTAGATATGAGATGATCAAGGCCATCGCCATCGTCAGCGCCAGGAACTTGAAAAACGCGCCTGTCAGTCCGGAAAGGAACGCCAGCGGCAGGAAAATGACGATCGTGGCAAGGCTCGACCCAAGGAGTGGCGCAAAGAACTCCCGTGCCGCGAGCAGCACCGTCGTCTGCGGCTGGGCCAGACCGGGCGCGCCGGCTCGCCGTGCGATCTGCTCGATCATCACGATAACATCATCGATCAAGAGGCCAATCGCAGCGGCAATGCCACCGAGCGTCATGATGTTGAAGCTCATTCCGGTGACGGCAAGCAGCAGAATCGTGATGAGCAGCGACAATGGCACCACCATCATTGCCACCAGCGTAACCCTCCAGTTGCGCAGAAAGCCGAACACCACCGCCGCCGCGAACACCAGGCCAATGCCAATCGCTTCCGCGACCGCGCCGATGGACGAGCGGACGAGTTCCGTCTGGTCGTACCATTTATAGAAATGGATAGATTGCGGCTGAGTCTTCATGAATTCGTCGAGCCGCTGTTGCACTTCCTTTTCAAGCGTCAGCGAATCAGCGCTGTCCTGCTGGTAGACGTCGACGGTAACCGCCGGCTGGCCATTCTCGTCGACCATCAGCCATTGCGGCACCGATCCCATGGAAACGCTGGCAATATCGCCGAGGCGAACGATGCCGCCATTGGCGTTGCGCAATTTGAGGTTGGCGACTGCGGCAACCGAGTCGAATGCATTGTTGCTGACAGCCAAATAGAGGAGATTGTTGTCTTCAAGACGGCCAACGGCCTTGAGGGTGTTACCTGCGGATATTGCGTTGGTCACGTCGGCGAGCGTCAGGTGAAGTGCTTCAAGCCGGGGCGGGTCGATTGCGACCTGTACCTCCGGAGTTTGCCCACCCAGGATGCCAACCCGCCTGACACCCGCAATTCCGGTCAGCAGCGGCACGATCTGGTATTTTGCGAGGCGACGTAATTCGGCCGGCGACACCTCGTTTGAGATCAGTGCGTAAGAGACGAACGGCATGATCGCGTTCGGGCTCATCTGCAGCGCGATATACCTCGTGCCGGAAGGTAAGTTCGGCAGGGCCTGGGCAACGGCCGCATCGATACCTAGCAGCGCCTGCCGCATATCCGAGCCCCACGGGAAGTCGACGAAGATTTCCGCAGATCCGCGAGAGGAGATGGAGGTGATACCGGTGGCGCCCGGCACCGCCCGCGTGACTTCTTCTATCGGTTCGGTGACCTCGATCAGCATCTGCTTGGCCGGCATGCTGCTGCTGTCGATGGTGATGCGAATGCGCGGAAAGCTCACGGTCGGAAACAGACCGACCGGCAGCGTGATCGCCGCGTAGACTCCGGCGGCAGCGAGGGCAAAGGCGATAAAAACGAGCGAGCGGCGGTGACGCTCGATCCAGCCGACGAAGTTCATGTGCCGTCCGCATTCGGGTTTGCTGGTCGAAGCTTCATGCCGTTTCGGAGCTGATAATTGCCGTCCAACACAAGTGGCGCGATCGGATCGAGCGGTCCCTCGATTATGTCGTTCGTCCCGTCGCTGACAAGAACGTCGACCTTGACTTGGCGTGCACGGCCATCGACCGCCTGGACCACGTAGGGCGCGCCTTTGTCGTCGACGAGAACGGCTGCGTGCGGAACGATATAACCGGCCGCCTCGCCGACGACAATCTGAGCGACCGCCATTTCGCCTGCGAAGAAGCCCTCGGGCGGAAGGGCGACGTCCACCGCGACCAGGCCGGTTTGCGGGTTGACCGCAGATCCGCGCAGGACGACCTGCCCGGCAGCGCCGCGCTTTTCACCGAGCGGCATAACGTTTACAGCTTCGCCGATGTGGATTTCGGCGGCCTGGTTTGGAACGACGCCAGCGTGCAGGACGAGTTCATTCAGGCGGACGAGATCGATCAGCGCCGCACCCTGGGCGACAATCGCTCCCGGGCTCGTCGAGATTGCGGTTACGACCGCCGCGAACGGCGCCCGAAGAGTCTGCGGGCTGCCGGCTCCCTCCGCCTGCATCGCTGTCAGCGATGCCTGAGCGTCTGCGGCGGATTTCTCGGCTGAAGCGAGCTCTTGGTGAGTAGCGAGATGCTGGTCGAGCAGGGTGCGGGTCCGCTGCGCAATCTCGTTGGCAGTCCGCACTGCCGTCATCGCCTGGCTGTAGGCTGCCGCCATCGTTGGGCTCGGCCCCAAGCGAACGAGAGGCGTGTCGGACGCTACTTTTTCGTCCCGCTTGACATACACCGTGTCCACCACGGCAGACAGGGGCGCCATTACGGTTTGGTGTGCCGCCGGGCTGGCCCCGACCACTCCGTAGGCACTGATGATGCGCGGCAGACTGCCCTTCTTCAATTTGATTAAATGGGCCAATACGCTCGGCTCATGATCGGTTTTGGCGCGCCCGCTCGGGTTCGGGACCGCAACAAACAAGACGAAAGCGCAGAGCGCGCACATCACGGAACCCGACCTGCGCGTCCTCATGACGGCGTCCTCTGCCCGACCCCGATGTGCAACGTCACCCTGGCGTCGGCGGTGAGGCCAGATCTCGGCGCTGTGCGACAGCGCCTCGATCCAAACCGTGTCGAGGAGACGAAGATCATTGTCCAATTTCCCATCGAGGTTCACAGTTTTACACGACGGTCGCTCTGATGATTACGTATCATTCTTTGAGAACAATTCGCAGAAATAACGGCCGGTTCTCGGCTCCTCTTGCTGGCCATGCCAGCGGTAGCCGGGCCGACTATTCGAGGCGCCGGTCAAGGCGAGCGGAAGATGGATAGTTCTCCTCGGGAAATCCGCCGAATGGGCCGGCCCGCGGCACCTCCGGCTCGATTTCGATCTGCGGCATACCCGCACCAACGAGCGTTGCCAGGCCGACCTGGCCTTCAAGCATTGCTTGTTGCAATCCGATCTTCTCCCGCTCGCGGGTGAGGTGCGCAACCTCGATGTCGACGTATGCGCGCTCGTCAAGCGTGCGCTGCGTGAACGCGGCCGTCGCCTTCTCCGCAATCATGCGCGCCTCCTTTAGCCGCGGCTCGAGCTGGGCGAGTTGGCGCGATAGGAGGGCCTGCTCCGAAAGCAGGGCGCCAATCTCACCGGTCGCTGCCGAAATCCGCGCATTGAATTCCCGATAAAGTTGCTCTCGTGTTGCCTGTTCGAGCGCCACGCCTCCTTGATTGCGATCAAAAATCGGAATGTCCATAGTGACGTGGGGGCCAAAAATAAGACTGCTAATGGTATTGCCTGTACCGACGCTGGCGACACCAACGGACAGGTTTGGGAACTGCGACAGAATGGCCTCCCGCACCTTCGCATCCTCTGAGCGGTAGCCATATTGCAATGCTACAAGGTCGGGGCGTCGGTCGGGCAGGCTTACCAATTGGCCGCGAAGTCTGGTCGAATCGATGTGAGGCACATCAAGCGGCGCCACCAGAGCAAGCTTGGTGGTGGGAGCAAGGCCAAGTAGCGCATTGAGCTGGTGCCTCCGGCTCAGCTGCAGCCGTTCCAGGCTATCAGATACATTCTCGATGTCGCTAAGCGCAACGAGATCGGGCGAGAGCGTCGCCAGGGTCGCATTGCCCTGGTTGATTGCCGTGTTCGTAAGGTCGAACCGCTCCCGCAGGAACCTGCGACTCTGCTCAAGGAGCTTGTTGGTCCGCTCGCCCGAGACGATATCGACGAACAGGAGCCGCGCCTTGCCGATCGTCTGCCATTCTTGCCAGAGGAGGGTCGCATAGATCTGGGAGGCAGCGTTTTGTGCGGCCTCACGCTTTGTGTCCAGCAACAAGATCGATTTTACATTCTGGATGGCGCCGGGCCCCGCAATGACGAACGGGTATGTAACATCGGCTTGCGGGTTCGGCAGGATGCCAGCCTGAATCACCTGTGCGGCGCCAACACCAAGCTTTGCGCGCGCAGCCCAAAGGTCAGGATTGTAGAGGACGACCAACCGATCTAGCGCCGCGAGCGTGACCTTCCCGCCGAAGCCCTCAAGTTCGGAGGCCGGGGCGACTAGTCTCGATTCTTTGTCGAGTGCCAAATGCTCGTAAGAGGCGCAGCCAGCTAATGCGGCCAAGCCGTAGAAGAGAAAGCACCGAGCGATACATTTGGCCAGAATAGTCATAGGAAGAAGCAGAACCGATGGCGGTAGGAATTTCGCGGGATGCGACGTTCCAACCGCACTATAAGGCAGATTTGGCGGGGGGAGTGCTGCCGCACGCGAGTCCCAGGGTGATTTTCCACTTGTCAATGAGAGACCCTGGTCATGGCTTCTACGGGCTCGCGCTTATTCTCAACCCGCACGACACGAACGGAATGGCCGGGGCGTTCTTCCGGCACCGTTGACGTCGGCGGAAAAGCAACATTGCAGTCGCCTGCGGATTGGCTACGCCCCCATCGCTGCCGTCGAAGGCCGATAGGCGGACGCCGGCCGCACACAAAGGCAGGCCGCAAGCGGTAGCGATTGTTTTCCGGTGTTGCTGCCGCACGCATTTCCGAATCTCCGCGCCACACGATCGCGATCTTATAACCCATAATGTGCTTCTCCGAACTGGCGCGCGGGATGGGCCGCGCGCCAGTTGATTGGACATCAGTGTGCGATCGCGCGTTCAGCTCCTGGAGCTTGCGGTCTTGTCGAGCGCAGCCCGCAAGCCCTTTGCCAGCTTGATGGCGTCGTCATTGGCCCAGAAGTGCATGAAGAACAGGCGCGGCTGCTCGTCGAGCATGTGACTGTGCAAGGCCGTCACTTCGATACCGTGTTCACGCATTTCACGAAGGACGGGATTTACCTCCTGCTGCGTCACGACAAAGTCGCCGGTAATCGCGGCCTTACCGTTGCCGGTCGGCTGGAAGTTGATGCCGATCGCTACGCCCATGGCTCCGGCAGGGGTGAGCGCCATGCCGTTTTCAGTGACGGGATCGCGACGCGGCACGCTGAAATGATAGACGCCACCACCGACGTGGCCTTTGACGCCGATGATTTGATCCAACTGGGCTGTATCAAGATCGACCGGGGGCGGCGGGTTGGCCGCCGCTGGCGCATTCATTGGCGTTTTGCTCTGGGCGAGCGCTTCGTGGATCGCATTCGCAAGTTTGACCGGATCGCCATGCCCCGAGATATGCATGTAGAGCGTGGCCGGGGATGCACTGACCAAGTGATTGTGGATCGCGGTAATCTCAAGACCGCTCGATATCATCTTCAGCATCACCGGGTTGATCTCGGAATCCAGCAACACCAGGTCGCCCATCACCATCACCCCTCCGTGCATCGGCTTGAGCGCCACCCAACCGCCGAGGGCAAGCGCGGGCTTGATGGTCACGCCATCGAGAGTGACGTTGAGGTCGCTGCGTGGAAAGCCGTAGCGATGTACATCGCCCGACACCGTCCCTTTTCGACCGAAAGCATCGTCGACCTTCTGCCAATCCACGTCCTGCGCCCGAGCGGTGAAGGTGGACAAAGCCGCTAGGATCGGGACAGTCCAAAACAACTTGCGCATCATTTCTGCTCTCCTTGTGGGTTCGAATAACCCCCGCTTGCGGTATGCCCGTCTATCCTGCCGCGACGTTGCTGCGCGCGGATGGTCACGACTTGGCGGGACGGCGCCATAGTTGGCACCTCGCCTGCCGTTGGCGACAACGCCAATCGTTACCTCAATCAGCGTGACGGGCGCCAATTGCCGAAAGTAGCGCCGGGCTTCATCGGCGACGTGTTGCCCTCCTCCTTGAAGGCAACGGTAATGCCGGCGCGGATCTCGTTGACAGCGTGACCGTTCACAACCCCGTAGCGATATGCACCGTCCAGCGCGAGGTCTTTATCGACCTGCCAGATCGCGCCGAGAAGGAGCGATCGGCTTTCGCTCTCTGTCCACACCTTGTCGTAGTACGTCTCCAGCACCGGACGCACTTTCCAATCGTGCGGTCCTTCGAGGATAACGTCGAGAAAGGCCTCGGCCTGATGGTCACGGGTGAGATTGGTTTCGACGTTGAAGTGCGCCGTGCCCCAATCCCAACGTTGCGAAACGATACCTACCCAGCTAAATCCCACGCCGGGATCGGCATTGATGCCAGGCAAGAGCGGGCCGAATTCGGTGGCGATGCTGATGCCGGATTGTCCCTGTAAGACGCCGGGCTTGACCACATATTTTAGAAATGCGCCCGCGTCCTGGATGCTGGGCTCGCCACCTCCCATGATCGGCGACAACATCTCGGTCTGGAATATCGCTTCCCACCGGTCAGCGAAGCCGTAGTTGTAGACCACGAAGGGCGCGACGGCGGCCGATTGCGATCCCGTCCGTTGGTAGCCGTACGGCTGGAGCTCGATCTCGGCTTCGTTAAGGTCAGCGACGCTGGCATCCGTACCGTCAAACGGACGATAGGCCGCCGCCGGCCGTAGGCCGATGGCAATCGCAAGCACGATAGCCGAGGCGGTCGTGGCCCGCAGAGGGCCAATTCGCGCGGCCCGTCTCATTTCGACATCCGCCAGGGCGAACGATCCGTCCAGGACTCAAGTGCCGTCTTCGCCCATTCGATGGACTTGTCGGCGTGGCACACGTTGCAGGCGTTCGGAATCTTCATCGATTCGGTTTCGCTGGGTGTGACGAAGTGGAAGGTATGGCTTCGGACATTTTGATCCGCAATCGTCTGCTCGATCTTCGGCATGTGGCATGCAATGCATTCACTGCCCGCACTGCCCGCCTTGTGATGGGTATGCGCCTCGATGCTCGCCGCATGCGGCCCTGCCTGCTGATTGGGCCCGTGGCAATCGAGGCATAAGGCGTTACCGGGCTTGCGCACCATGGCGACGTTGTCGGTGCCATGCGGGTCATGACAGCTGAAGCAGGTGACGCCGCGCGCATACATCAGGCTTTGCACGAAATCGTTGCCCTGCATGCGATTCTTGTGAGCCGTGCCGTCCGGAAAATGGGTGAAGGTGGTTTCGCCCAGCTTGTGCTCCTCAAGCTTCCAGTAGTCTTTCAGATTCCTGGTCACGTCGTAGCCCACCGGCCAATCGTAATATTTGCCTTCGATCGGATTGCTCAAAGGCTGGCCCTGCGAATGGCACTGGATGCAGGTGTCACCGGCGTGAACGTAATCGAAACGCGCTGGATCGAGAATGTTGTCGCGCGTCGGCTTTTTGGCGTGGGACCCACCCGGACCGTGGCATCTCTCGCAGCCGACATTCCATTCGGTCACGGTCTTGGTCTTGATGTCATAGTTCACGGAATGGCAGCCGTCGCAGAGCGGCCCGGTTGGACGCTGGAAGTTATCCGGCGGATAAAGAGGTGCCCACCAATCGCCGCCGTTGCGGACGAAATATTTGCTCCAGCTCTTATGGAAAACATCCCATTGGACCGGTAGCGGGAAGTAGTCGTCGCCGACTTTCTTGAAATAGCGTTGCTTCCAGCGGCTGCCATAGACGAGAGCGACGTCATCCACCGTGAAGTTGTAGACCGGATTGGGTTTTGAGATATCCGGGATGATGGCGTCCGGATGCTGGCGCGGATCGCGCACGACGTTGGCCATGCGCGTCTTGCTCCAGCGTGCGTAGATCTCTTCGTGGCATCCCTTGCAGGCGACCGATCCGACATAATGTCCATGATCCGGCGGAGCGGCGGCAGGCTCAGCGGCGGCCGGAATCAATGACACCACCTCCGGCAGGTGACGGATGTAACTCACGAGCTGCCAGATCTGGCGGTCCGGGAGATCCCAGGCGGGCATGCCGGTGTTACGAATGCCGTTTCGGATATGATAGAAAAGCTCGCCGTCCGAGGTGGCCTGAATGGCGAACGAGCGAAGCGCGGGCGGACGCGGATACTGGTTGCCCCCGATCGTGGTTTTGCCTCCGCCATCATAAGCGTGGCAGGTCTCGCACTTCGCGCGATAGAGATCCTTGCCCGCCGCGATGCTCGCGAGATCGTTCTTCAGCGGATTGACGCTTTTCCTCGCCGCTTCGGGCACGCTCTGGTGCAAGAGCCAGGTCGCGATCAGCGTTTCGGCGGCCGGCGGCTCCCGAAGCGCGCTCGACAGGCCGGGGACAAAGACGGCATAGAGCACACCACCGACGGCTATGATCGCTGCGATGATGCCCAAAGCCCAGAGGCGAGCCCTGCTTCGTCGGGATGTGTTGGGAGATTCCGGGTTGGTAGTCGACATGCTGCGCCCTTGGTGAACTGGACGCGATTCTTGGGCATGTCGCCTCGAGGGGGGATCGCTACCCCCTGGAATCTAGGTAAAATCAGTCGTGCTGAGTTGTCAAGGAAACGCGGGGCGCCCTATCCTCAAGCTCTCCCGACAGATTTCCTGTCACGCGGGAACAAATCCCGCTGTCGGCGATTTCGTTCGATCAAATCCGCTGCCCGCCGAGACCGTTGACAGGGCAGACGGTTGCCCGGTTATACAGGTCACGGGGCCGGCGATCTCCCCGTGAGGCGAAAAGCCCAAGAATCGCGTCCTGAGCGCGCACCATGTCGTCTTTTACGTCAATCTCCCCCGACAAGCTGTCCAGACTTGTTGGAACGGCCAAAGCACCGGTGCTCGTCGATGTCCGCACCGATGAAGAATTCGCGGCCGACCCCCGACTGATTCCAGGATCCGCCCGACGGCCGCATCGGCAGATCGACGATTGGGGCGGAAGCCTTTCCGGCCGCTCTGTTGTGGTTATCTGCTCCAAGGGACGACAACTCAGCGAGGGCACCGCGGCAATGCTGCGGCATCGAGGCATCGCGGCCGAGACATTGGAGGGCGGTAAAGCGGCGTGGAACGAAGCCTCGCTTCCAACCATTGCGGCCGATCGGATTCCCAAGCGGGACTCACACGGACGTAGCGCCTGGGTCACCCGGTCCCGACCGAAGATCGACCGGATCGCCTGCCCGTGGCTGATCAGGCGCTTTGTCGATCCCGGCGCCGTGTTCCTGTTCGTTGCATCTGCCGAAGTTCTGACGGTTGCCGAAGATTTTGCCGCCACGCCCTTTGATGTCGAGCACGTCTTCTGGAGCCACCGGGGCGAGTTGTGCACGTTTGACGTGATACTGAAGGAATTCGGGCTCTCAACGCCCGCACTCGAGCGCCTGGCTGTCATGGTGCGCGCGGCCGATACGGATCGGCTCGACCTGTCGCCCGAAGCGCCGGGCCTCCTCGCCGCCTCTCTTGGTCTGTCGCGGATGTATGACGACGATCTCGATCAGCTAAACGCCGGTATTCTTGTGTACGATGCCTTCTACCGCTGGTGTCGCGACGCGACGCGGGAAACTCACAATTGGCCGACCAATAAAACAACCAGAACGTGACGGCTTGATGCGCTACGGAAGGTAGCTTGCGATCGCGTTCACCGCAGCTTTTCGAGCAGCGCCACGAACAACTCGCGCTCGCGCGGATCGAGCGGCGCGAGCGTCTCCTTCGAGATCGCGAACGCGTTGGCCGCGGCCTTTTCCGCCAGTTGCTGGCCGGCGCGCGTCAGGCTGACGCGCAGGCGGCGGCCGTCATCGGGATCGGCCGACGTCTCGGTGAGGCCGCGCGCGGTGAGACGGTCGATGACGCCCTTGATCGTGGCGACATCCATTGCGGTCAAGCGCCCGAGCCGGTTCTGCGAGCATGGCCCGGTTTCCGCGAGCTTTGACAACGCCGCCCATTGCGTCGGCGTCACGTCGGCGCCGATATCGCGGGAAAAGATCACGGCGTGGCGCTGCGAGACCTGGCGCAGAATGAAGCCGATCTGCTCGTCGAGCACATAAATGGGCCGCGGCGGCTTGACGTTGCGCTTCAGCGAAGCTCCCCTGCCCATCTTTCGTCCTCGTCCCTTACAGCGCCAGATGCGCGTCGCGGATGTCCGGACGCGCGTCGAGCTCGGCCGTGGTGCCGGAAAAGCAGATGCGGCCGCGTTCGATGATGTAGGCGCGATCAGATATGAGCCGCGCGAAATGCAGATTCTGCTCCGAGACCAGAAGGCTGACGCCTTCCTTCTTCATGGTCAGAATAGCCTCGACCATCTGCTCCACGATCTTCGGCGAGAGGCCCTCCGACGGCTCGTCGAGCAGCACCAGAGAAGGATTGCCCATCAGCGTTCTCGCAATGGTGAGCATCTGCTGCTCGCCGCCGCTCATGCGACCGCCGGGGCGTCCGCGCATTTCCGCCAGATTGGGAAACAGTTCGAACAGCCGCTCGCGCGTCCATTGCGGCGCATTAGCGCGCGGAGCCTGCCATCCGACTTCGAGATTCTCCTCAACCGTCAGATCCGTGAAGATGCGCCGCTCCTCCGGCACATAACCAAGACCGCCGCGCACGATCGCATGCGTCGGCTGGCTCGATATGTCGCGGTCCTCGAACTGGATGCGGCCGGACCGTTGCGCCACGAGCCCGACGATCGAGCGGAAGGTGGTGGATTTGCCGGCACCGTTGCGGCCGAGCAGCGCGACCGCCTCACCATCGGCGACGTCAAGCCCGACATCGAACAGGATGTGCGCCGGGCCGTAATGGCTGTTGAGGCTTTCGACCGAGAGTTTCACGGGGAAACTCCGCCGCGATGACGGGCGTCGTAAACGAGGCCCTCGCCGAGATAGATCGCGCGCACTTCGGCATTGCGCCGGACCTCCTCCGGCGAGCCCTCCGCAATCAGGCTGCCGCGATTGAGAACGAGAATACGATCGGCGTGCTCGAATACGACGTCCATGTCGTGCTCGGTGAAGAGAACGCCGATCGACTTCTCCCTCGCGATCTGCGCGGTGAGCCGCATCAGTTCGACGCGCTCGCGCGGCGCCATGCCGGCGGTCGGCTCGTCCATGAGAAGAAGCCTGGGTTGGTTGGCGAGCGCGATGGCGAGCTCAAGCCGCTTGAGATCGCCATAGGCGAGTTCGCCGCAGGCGCGCATCGAAAAGCCACCCATGCCGACGAGATCGAGCAGCCGCTCTGCCTCGTCTCGCGCATAGCGCGGCATCGAGGCGACGAGATTGAACAGCTTTCGATCGTGCGAGGACAGCGCCACCTGGACGTTCTCGCGTACGGTCATGGTCGGGAATGTCGCGGTGATCTGGAAGGTGCGCCCGACGCCGAGCCGCCAGACCTCGCGCGGTTTCAGGCCGGTGGTGTCCTGCCCGAGCACACGCACCGTCCCCGCATCGGGCGCGGTCTGGCCGTTGAGCATGTTGAAGCAGGTGCTCTTTCCCGCGCCGTTCGGCCCGATCAGCGCGAGAATCTCGCCGGGCGAAAGCGTGAACGATACACCGCGCACCGCGCGCACGCCGCCATAGGATTTGCTCAGGTCCTCGACCGACAATAGTGCTTGCGTGCTCATTCGGCGGTCTCGATTTTCGAGCCGAGCAAGGCGTCCCTGAGCGAGGACGGGCGGCGATGCCAGATCGATTCCACCGTCCCGACAATGCCCTTGGGGAAAGCCACGACGATCAGAACGATGAACGCGCCCAGCACGAGCTTCGACCATTCGGTCTGGCTGACCAGCCAGATCGACAGCGCTTTGTAGACGATGGCGCCGACGATCGCGCCGGAAACCGTCTCGACGCCGCCGAGCAGCACCATGACCAGCGCATCGACCGAAAGCGGAATGCCCAGGACATCCGGAAACACGCTGCCTTTCAGGTAGGCGAACAGCGCGCCGCCGATGCCGGCGACGGTGCCGGCGATGACGAAGGCGCTCCACTGGATGCGCTTGCCGTTGACGCCGATGGCCTCCGTGCGCAGCGGTGAATCGCGGGTCGCCCGCAGCGCGAAGCCAAAGGGCGAAAATGTCGCCATGCGCAAGCCGGACACCACAAGCACCGCGATCGCGAGCGACAGCCAGTAGAAATGCGAAGCGCTCGCCGCCCAGTGTTCCGGCCAGACGCCGAGAATGCCGTTGTCGCCGCCGGTCAATTCGACCCACTGAAAGACGATCGACCACACGATCTGCGCAAAGGCGAGCGTCAGCATCGCGAAATAGACGCCGGACAATTGGACAGCGAAGAAACCGAACACGACGGCGCCGAGCAGGCCGAACAAAGGACCAGCCAGAAGCGCTATTGCCATCGGCAATCCCGCGAGCTTGACGGCGAAGGCGACGCCATAGGCGCCGAGCCCGAAATATGCCGCGTGTCCGAACGAAGCGAGCCCGCCGGCCGACATCAGGAAATGCAGGCTTGCCGCAAAGATCACGAAGATCGCGATCTCCGCGCCAACGTTGAGCGCGTAATTGCCGGCAAAGAACGGCAGCGAAGCCGCGAATAGAAACACAATGGCCGCTGCGATGCGTTCATTCGACGTCAGTGGACGCCAGGGGTTGACGGTGAGGCCCGGCGTACGCCGGGCCGGCGCTTCGGCCTTGCCGAGCAGGCCCCAAGGACGCACAATCAAAACCGACGCCATCACCAGGAACACCAGGATGATGGAAATCTTCGGAAAGATCAGAATGCCGAACGCGTTCAATTCGGAGACCAGTACCGCGGCGATAAAGGCACCGGTGATGCTGCCGAGCCCGCCAATCACCACGACGACAAAGACATCGACGATGACGCGCAGGTCCATGTCGTGATTGACGGCATCGCGCGGGATCTGCAATGCGCCGGCAAGCGCCGCGAGAAAGACGCCGAGCGCAAACACGCTGGTGAAAAGCCATTTCTGATTGACGCCGAGCGCCGCCACCATGTCGCGGTCCTGCGTCGCCGCACGCACCAGCACGCCCCAGCGGGTGCGCTGGAACACGAGCCACAACAGGCCCAGCACCACAGGCCCGAGCACGATCAGGAATAGGTCGTAGCTCGGAATCCGCTGGCCAAAGAAATCGATTGCGCCCTTCAAGCCCGGCGCGCGCGGGCCGACCAGATCGTTCGGGCCCCACATCAGTACCACAAGGTCTTCGACCATCAGCGTCAGCCCGAAGGTCGCGAGCAACTGAAACAGCTCCGGCACATGGTAGATACGCCGGAGCAGCAGCATCTCGACGATCACGCCGACCGCGGCCACGATCAGCGACGCCGCCAGAATGGCGCCCCAAAATCCAAGTGCGCCGGAAAAGCGCGCGGTCAATGTGAACGCCACATAGGCGCCGAGCATGTAGAACGCGCCATGGGCGAAGTTGACGATCCGCGTCACGCCAAAGATGATCGACAGGCCCGAGGCGACCAGGAACAGCGAAGCCGCGCTGGCGAGTCCGGTCAGGAACTGAACGACGTAAAAGGCCATGGACGCTTTCGGTCAGTTCTGAGTGCGTTGGCCTCATCCTTCGAGACGGCGCGTATACGCGCCTCCTCAGGATGAGGGTCTCACCTCCTCATGGTGAGGAGCGCGGCAAGAAGTGCCGCGCGTCTCGAACCATGAGGCCACGATGTTAGTCGCGTTTAATCCTTCGGCCGCATCTTTTCGACTTCGGCGTCGCTCGGCTGATAGTCCGAGCCCTTGCGGTAGACGGAATCGACCATGATGCCCTTGCCGTCCTTCAGCGCGGTCTTGCCGACGAAAGCGCCGAGCGTCGACTGGTGATCGATCTTGCGGAAGGTGATCTCGCCGAATGGCGAGGGCAGCGACAGGCCCTCGGCCGCAGCGATCATCTTGTCCGGATCGGTCGAGTTGGCTTTGGCGAGGATCGCGGCCGCCGCCTTGATCGTCTCGTAGCCCACGATCGAACCGAGCCGCGGATAGTCGTTGTACTTGGCCTGATAGGCTTTCAGGAACGCCGCGTGCTCCGGCGTCTTGATCGAATACCAGGGATAGCCGGTGACGATCCACCCCTCCGGCGTTTCGTCCTTGAGCGGATCGAGATATTCCGGCTCGCCGGTGAGGAAGCTCACCACCTCGCGCCCCTTGAACAGGCCGCGGGTGTTGCCCTCGCGCACGAGCTTGACGAGATCGCCGCCGAATTCGACGTTGAGGATCGCATCGGGATTGGCCTGCGCGACCGCCTGCACCACCGGGCCCGCATCGATCTTGCCCAGCGGCGGCCACTGCGCCTCGACCCACTGGATGTCGGGCCGCTTCTCCGACATCAGCTTCTTGAACACCGCGACCGCCGACTGGCCATATTCATAATTCGGCGCGATCGTCGCCCAGCGTTTCGCCGGCAGTTTTGCTGCCGCATCCACCAGCATCGCAGCCTGCATGTAGTTCGACGGACGCAGGCGGAACGTATAGCGGTTGCCCTTCTGCCAGGTGATGGCGTCGGTCAGAGGCTCGGAGGCAAGGAAGAACACCTTCTTCTGCTTGGCGAAGTCGCTGACCGCAAGCCCGATGTTCGACAGGAACGTGCCGACCAGCATCGAGACGTTTTCGCTCGAGACGAGCTCGTTGGCCGCGGTCTGTGCTTCCGCCGGCTTGCCGCCGTCGTCCTTGGAGATGACGACGAGCTTCTTGCCGTTGACGCCGCCGGCGGCGTTGACTTCCTCGACTGCGAGCTGCCAGCCCTTGCGATAGGGTTCGGTGAAAGCCGGCAGCAACGAGTAGCTGTTGATCTCACCAATCTTGATCTCGCCGCCGCTCTGCGCAAACGCGCTTGGCGCGAAACCCATCAAGGTCAAGGCCAGCGTTGCGCCCAATAAAACTCTTCCTTGCATGCCTCTACTCCAGCGTTGATCCAATCAATTATCGTAGTCCGTCTTCGCCCTTGATCTCGCCGACCGTCAGGCCGCCGACGCGCGGCAACGGCCGGCCGCCGTTGGTGACGGCGAGCGCGACCATGATCTCGTTTGCGCGGGGGGCGTCGTTGATCTGCACTTCCATGCCGTCGAAATGGCTTCTGACAAAGGCCGCGTCCTTGTGGCCGAGCGGAATATCGAGCGTGGTGCCGGGGCCGCTGCGCTTTTTCGAGGATGGGATCAGCGCCGCGCCCTTGCCCAGCGCCTTGCGCACCGGTGTCCCCATCCTGGGATGCAAGATCGCGGCCGCATGCTCCAGCTCGCCATTTTCGCCGACGGCCGCTGCCTTGCCGTAGCTGTGCACTTTTGTGCCGTCGATGCCTAGAGCCGCGACTGCCTTTTTGGCGAGCAACTCGCCGAGTTCTTCACCGATCGCAATCAGCGGAGAAAGATCTTCCACATATCGTCCGGCAAATGGATTTTCTATCACGACAATCGCCGCTGCACGCCGGACCGGGGGATTCACCCCCTTCCCCATTTCCATCAACGTCTCTTCGACGACGGTCACGATCTTGCGGATGACGACGCTCATGGCTGTGCACCCTGTTGGCTTGAGGCGATGATGGCCGAATGCGGGTCACGCATGGATCATACTTTCGTTGAGCTGACCAACTGGCCGATGAAGAACATTTGCATCTGGGCTTGGCAAGCCGACGACGCGGATGTCGCCTTTCAGATGCAGCGCTGCTGCCTCGATCAGCCCGCGACTGAGCAAGTGGCGGGCCACGGTTGCACCGGATTCCAATGCCGCGTCGATTTCCAATTCTTTCAATAACCCGACCTGCCGCGTCACGAGGCGTGAGCCAAGATCGCTGTCCGGCTGCAATTCGTTGGCCGGGCAGCGACCGACCGACGGATGATCCGGCAGATCGACCGCATTGGCAATGATGGTAGCTGCTGCGTCAGCCTGCGCGGCGGCCTTCGCCAGCACCGTCACCGCATCGGCGATGCCAAGCGAGAAGCTGCGCCCATGCCATCCGCTCGTCGCGACGCCCCGTGTGGGGTCCTCAGCACGGATGACAGCCGTGCGCATCAAACCAAGCGCATCCGGGCGATCGATCAGTCCGACGGTGAATTGCTCGCCACCGTCCAGATGCAACGCGATATCGCCGCCATTGTTGACGTAGGCGCGGCTTAACGGCGCGGCCTGCACCATCGCGCCCAGAACTTCCTCGGCCACGCTGCCCGCGACGGCTGCCATCGGCGTGATGAAATGATCGCGCGCGAACGGCACGACCGCCGCATGCATGCGGCGCGCGATCACGCCGTTCAATTGGCATCGCGTGGGATCGGCCGATGACCGCAACAACGGCAATTCATCGCAAAGTTCATCCAGCAGGCCGGTGAAGCGGTCGATCGCTGCGGCATAGGCCACGCGCAGATTCTCCCGGCTGCCTTGCGCCTCAACGATCAGGTCGATCGGGCCATCCTGCAAGTGCAGCCGCTTGCCGTCTTTCAACCATCCGACCTGCGGCAGCCGCGTCATCACCGCGCTCCCGTTTTCGGCGAAGGCGGCGTCACCTGACGAAGCTCGCCTGACTTCAACGATGCCAAGGGGCGAACGTGATCCATATGGCCGCCGAGCGCGGCGTAGTCTGAGAGGCGCATCGTGAACTCGATCGGCGCGACCAGCGCTGGCGTCGGCACGTAGCCGAACGCGCCGGCCGGCAGCCGCGTCACATCGACCATGAAGGTGATGCCGCCGCCCGGCCAGACATAGACCGACGCGCCGCCGCTGGTGACGCGCGTCAGCGCATCCTTCACCGAACGCGTCAGCCTTACCGGATTGTCGGTGACGCCGGCGCGCAGCGAACCGCCGGCTCCGCCCATGAACAGCACCGTGCACAGCGCCGGCTCGCAATTCTCCTGAATGCGCTCGACCGAGAACTGCAGGTCCGCCGGCATCGTCTTCTCGACCGGCCTTAAGGAGCCATCGAGTTCGAAATAAGCGGCGTGCTCGCCCGTGGTCGAGACCATCAGCATGGTCGTGCCGGGCTTTGCGACCTTGGGATCGAATGGGCCCAGGATCGACAGCGGATCGGAAATCTGCGTGCCGCCCCACCCCGTTCCGGGTTCGGCGACCTGGAAATAGCGGCCGGGCGTCGAGCGCCGCCCCTTCATCTTGATGCCGGTATCGGCGATATCCAGCACCTTGCCGGCCTGATGTTCACTGAGCACGCCCGTGATGTGATCGTCGACCACGACGACTTCGTCGACCTTGCCTTGCCATTGCTGGGCGAACATGCCGATCGTCGCGGAGCCGCAGCCGACCCGCATCCGCTCTTCCGCGATGCCGTTGACGATGGGCGGGTGGCCGGCCTGCACCACGATGGTCGCACCGCCGTCGATGGTCATCTCCACCGGCTTGCAATTGCTCAGATCCATCAGCGTGTCGCAGGTGACGCGGCCTTCCTTCTTGGAGCCGCCGGTCAGATGATGCACGCCGCCGAGCGACAGCATTTGCGAGCCGTATTCGCCTGTCGTGACGTGCCCTACCGCCTCGCCCTGCACGCGAACGGTTGCGGTTTCGGGCCCAAGAAAACGATCGGTGTCGATCTTCACCTTGACGCCGCAATAGCTGAAGATGCCTTCGGTCACGACCGTGACCATGTCGACGCCGTCGATCTCCGAGGAGACGATAAAAGGCGCGGGCTTGTAGTCGGGATATGTCGTTCCGGCGCCGATTGCGGTGACGAACACGTCAGGCTCGTGGACGATCTTACCGTCCCAATCGCCGCCGGCCTGGAACCGCACCAGCCGTCCGCCATGCGACACCGTCCGCTCCAAGAGAACATGCGGATCGACGCGCACGAGTTGTCCGTCGTGATTGGCGTAGCGGTCGCACGCGCCAGCCGCGCCCGGCTTGATGTAACACATCACCGGGCAGGCATCGCAGCGGATCTTGTCGGCGGCCACAGGTTCAGTCGACATGAGGCTTTGCTTGCAAGCAGTGGCGACAAACTTCCCCGCGGCACAACCCGCCAGGGCAGTTTGTTCGTACACGAACGATGTTGCGCGCGACATGGGAGACTGTCAAGCGCGTTTCAAGGGGCAGGCTTGCACGTTTGTATACAAACGTTATTCTCGAAGCGTCTTCAATCGAAGCGCGAAGAGCTGCAGGAAAACGCTACGCATGACGATCCGCCTGAACGTCAACGGCCGGATTCACGAGGTGGGCGCGTCTCCCGATACCGCCCTGCTCTACGTGCTACGCAACGATCTCGAACTGAACGGCCCGAAATATGGCTGTGGCCTCGGCGAATGCGGCACCTGCACGGTGCTGATCGACGGCGTAGCCGCGCGCTCCTGCGCGATCCCGATCGAAGGCTGCATCGGCCGCGAGATCGTTACGCTCGAGGGACTCGGCTCGCGTGAAGCCCCTGATCCGGTGCAGGAGGCCTTCATCGCTGAACAAGCCGCGCAATGCGGCTATTGCCTCAACGGCATGATCATGACGACAAAGGCGCTTTTGGCGCGCAATCCGCATCCGAGCGAACGGGACGCGATGGAAGCGCTGCGCTACAACCTTTGCCGCTGCGGCGCGCATGTGGAAATCATCCGTGCGGTGATGCGCGCGGCCGGCGCCACAGTCGAGGCGCGAGACTGATGGGTACGTCCGATCTTCTTGGCGGCAAGCGACAGTCGGGAACGCTGGTCGTGGTGCGTCCGGCCACCGCTGGCGCGGGTAGCCCGTTCGAGACCTTTATCAAGGTCACGGCCGACGGTTCGGTCACCGCTTTCAACGGCCACGTCGATCTCGGCACCGGGATTCGTACCGCCCTCGGACAGATCGTCGCGGAAGAACTGGATGTGTCGTTTGCGCGCGTGGTTGTCGTGCTCGGCGACACCTCGCGCGCGCCCGATCAGGGCGCGACGATCGCGAGCGAAACCATTCAGATTACTGCGGTGCCGCTGCGCAAGGCTGCGGCACAAGCACGTCAATTCTTGATCGCGCGCGCGGCCGAACACCTCGAACTGCCGCAGGAGGAATTGGCGATCGAGGACGGCCTCGTCCGCGGCCATAATCGCAGCGTCAGCTATGGCGAACTGATTGGCGACGACACGATCTGCCTCGAGCTTGTCGACGACGTCAAGGTCAAGTCCGCCGGCGACTATCGCATCGTCGGCCAATCGGTGCCGCGCGTCGATCTGCCGGCGAAGGCGACCGGCGAACTCGTCTATGTGCATGACATGCGCGTGCCCGGCATGCTGCACGGCCGCGTGGTGCGTCCACCCTATGCCGGCGTCGATGGCGGCGATTTTGTCGGCACGAGTCTTATCGAAGTCGACGAGTCCTCGGTCCGCGACATTCCCGGCCTCGTCGCGGTAGTGCGGATCGCGGACTTCGTCGGCGTCGTCGCCGAGCGCGAAGAAAATGCGATTCAGGCAGCGAGCCAGCTCAAGCTCACCTGGAAGAAGGTGCCGACGTTGCCCGATCTCGAGGAGATCGAGAAAGCGCTACGCGCCAATCCGTCGACACCGCGCACCCTGATCGACAAGGGTGACGTCGAGGCCGCGCTGAAAGAGGCGGCGAAGCCGATCGATCGCACCTACCTCTGGCCATACCAGATGCATGCCTCGATCGGGCCTTCCTGCGCGGTCGCGGAGTTTCGCGACGATCAGGCCTGCGTCTGGTCCGGCACGCAGAACCCGCACATCCTGCGCGGCGATCTGGCGCTGTTGTTGCAGCGGCCGGAGTCCGAGATCGAAGTGATCCGGATGGAAGCGGCCGGCTGCTACGGCCGCAACTGTGCCGATGACGTCTCAGCCGATGCGGTGCTGCTGTCGCGTGCGGTCGGCCGTCCCGTCCGCGTCCAGCTCACGCGCGAGCAGGAACATGTCTGGGAACCGAAGGGCGCCGCGCAGCTGATCGACGTCAGGGGCGGATTGAATGCCGACGGCGGTGTTGCCGGCTACGATTTTGCAACCCGCTATCCTTCCAACGCCGCACCGACCTTGGCGCTGCTTCTCACTGGCGCGATTTCGCCAACGCCTGCGGTCTCCGAGATGGGCGATCGCACCGCGATCCCGCCTTACGATTACGATCATTTGCGCGTGGTGGCGCATGACATGCCGCCGATCATGCGCGCCGCCTGGCTTCGCGGCGTGTCGGCGCTGCCGAACACCTTCGCGCATGAGTCCTATATCGCCGAGCTCGCAGCAGAGGCCGAGGTCGATCCGATCGAATACCGGCTGCGTTATCTCAGGGATCCGCGCGCAGTCGATCTCGTCAACGCCGTTGCCGAGCGCGCGGGCTGGAAGCCGCGCCCGGTATGGCAGGAAAAAGAAGACGAGGGCGATGTCGTGCACGGGCGCGGCTTTGCCTACGCGCTTTATGTGCACAGCAGGTTTCCGGGCTTTGGCGCAGCGTGGTCGGCCTGGATCGCCGACGTCGCCGTCAACAAGGCGACCGGCGACGTCAGCGTCACGCGCGTGGTCGCGGGGCAAGATTCCGGGTTGATGATCAACCCGGATGGCGTGCGCCATCAGATTCAAGGCAACGTCATTCAGTCGACCAGCCGCGCGCTGATGGAAGAAGTTCCGTTCAGCGGAAGCTCGATCGCCAGCCGCGAATGGGGCGCCTACCCCATCATCAAATTTCCCGAACTGCCTGATATCGACGTGTTGATGCTGCCGCGGCTCGATCAGCCGCCGCTTGGGGTCGGCGAATCCGCCTCCGTCCCCAGCGCGGCCGCGATTGCCAACGCAATCTTTGATGCTACCGGCGTGCGCTTCCGCGAGCCGCCGTTCACGCCCGAACGCATTCTCGCTGGGCTGCGCGGCGAACAGGCTCCGCATCCAGCCGCCCTCGCCCCGCCGCCAAGCCAAGCCGATTTGGGCCGCTGGAAAAATCCGTTTGCCAAACGCCGCGGCATCCTCGCAACCACTGCGGCGCTTGTCGTCGGCGGCATCGGCATCGCCGCGGCGGTCCTGCCCTGTCGCTCGATCGCGCCGATCGCGCGACCGGATGCGTCGGTGTTTTCCGCCGCCACCATCGAACGCGGCCGGCAACTGGCCGCGCTCGGCGATTGCGCCACCTGCCACACGACGATCAATGGTGCGCTGAACGCCGGCGGGCGGCCGATAGAAACGCCGTTTGGCGTGATCTACAGCACCAACATCACGCCCGATGTCAAAACCGGTATCGGCAACTGGTCGTATCCCGCCTTCGAGCGCGCGATGCGCGAAGGCGTTCACCGCGACGGCCGCCATCTTTACCCGGCGTTTCCCTACACCCATTTTGCCTTGGCCAGCGACGCCGATTTGCAGGCGCTCTACGCCTACCTGATGGCGCAGGCGCCGGTGGTATCAGACAATCGCGTCCACGCGCTCGCCTTGCCCTTCAACTGGCGACCCTTGCTCGCTGGCTGGAACGCGCTTTTCCACCATGCGGAGACATTCACGCCTGATCCGAACCAGTCGGCCGCGTGGAATCGCGGCGCCTATCTGGTCGAAGGCCTCGGTCATTGCGGCGCCTGCCATTCGCCGCGCAACGCGCTCGGCGCCGAGAAAGCGAGCGCTTATCTCGCCGGCGGCTTTGCCGAAGGCTGGGAAGCGCCGCCGCTGACGTCGCTCTCGCACGCGCCGATTCCCTGGACCGAAGACGAGCTGTTTGCCTATTTGCGAACCGGCTTCTCGCGCTTTCATGGCGTGGCCGCCGGTCCGATGACACCCGTGGTGCAGGATCTAAAAGCACTGCCGGACGAAGACATCCGCGCCATGGCGGTTTATCTCGCCTCCTTCAATGAAACGAAGGCCAATCCCGAAGCCCTGGCCGCGATGCTCGAAAGCGTGACCGCCACGCGCATCGTCGCGGCCTCGCCGTTCGGCCAGCGGCTTTACGAGGGCGCCTGCGCCGTCTGCCATGCGGTCGGCGGCCCGCCTTTGTTCGGCAGCCGGCCGTCGCTGGCGCTGAACAGCAACGTGCATGCGGCGACCCCCGACAACCTGATCCAGGTGATCCTGCACGGCATTACCAAACCCGTCTCGAGCGACCTCGGCTACATGCCCCCTTTCAAGGACCACCTGTCCGAGGACCAGCTCGCCGAGCTGGTCGGGTATCTCCGCCAGCAATTCGCGCCGGAAAAGCCGGCCTGGAGGGGGGTCAAGGACGCCATCATGCGTATCCGGCAAGGCAACGCGGGCTGAAACCCACTGGTTGTAGGGCGGCCGGCAAGCTAGACTTGCCCCATGACAGTGACCGACATAGCGACGCGGACCTACAACCACGGCTGGCGGCTCGATCCGATCGTGCGCAGCCTGCTGGACACCGATTTCTACAAGCTGCTGATGGTGCAGATGATCCGGGAGTTCTATCCGGACCAGCAGGTCACTTTCTCGGTGATCAACCGCTCCAGGCATGTCCGGCTCGCCGAGGTGATCGACGAAAGCGAGCTGCGCGCGCAGCTCGATCATGCCCGCTCGATCCGCTTCAGCAAGAAGGAATTGATCTGGCTCGCCGGTAATACGTTCTACGGCAAGACCCAGATGTTCGCGCCGGATTTCATCAACTATCTCTCGAACTTCCGGCTGCCCGAATACGAACTCAAGAAGGTCGATGGCCAGTACGAGCTGAATTTCTACGGGCCGTGGACTCACACCACGATGTGGGAAATACCAGCGCTCGCCATTCTCAATGAATTGCGCTCGCGCCAGGTGATGAAGGAGCAACGCCGCTTTGCGCTCGACGTGCTCTATGCCCGCGCCAAAGCCAAGCTCTGGACCAAGGTCGAACGTTTGCGAAAGCTGGAAGACTTGCGGCTCTCCGATTTCGGCACGCGCCGGCGTCACGGCTTCCTGTGGCAGCGCTGGTGTGTCGAGGCGGTCAAGGAAGGGCTGGGGCCGGCCTTCACCGGCACCTCCAATGTGCTGCTGGCGATGGACAGCGACCTGGAGGCGATCGGCACCAATGCCCATGAACTGCCGATGGTCGCAGCCGCGCTTGCGAAAGACGACAATGAACTACGCTGGGCGCCTTACCGCATTCTCGACCAGTGGCGTCACACCTATGGCGGCAACCTGCTGATCGCGCTGCCCGATGCGTTCGGCACCAAGGCTTTCCTGCGCGACGCGCCGGAATGGGTCGCCGACTGGACCGGCTTTCGTCCCGACAGTGCGCCGCCGATCGCCGCCGGTGAGGAAATCATCACCTGGTGGAAGCAGAAGGGACAAAACCCGAAGGAAAAGCTTCTGGTGTTTTCTGACGCCATGGACGTTGAATCGATCGAGGAAATTCACAGACATTTCGCCGGCCGCGTCCGTATCAGCTTCGGCTGGGGCACAAACCTGACAAATGACTTCATTGGATGCACGCCGAACGGCTCGGTCGAGCTCGATCCGATCTCGATCGTCTGCAAGGTGACCTCCGTCGACGGCCGGCCCGCGGTCAAACTCTCCGACAATCCGGAAAAGGCGACGGGCATACCGAGCGAGGTCGAGCGTTACGTGCGCGTGTTCGGCAATGCCGGGCGGGTTCGCGCGCCCGTGCATGTCTGAGCCATCGCACCCTTTCCTTCCATTCGGCGAGTCGTTGCATGCCCACCCCCAAGCCGCCTGCCTTTGAAACCTTGAGCCTGCATGCCGGCCAGCGGGTCGATCCCGCGACCGGCGCGCGCGCTGTGCCGATCTATCAGACCACCTCCTACGTCTTTCAGGATGCCGATCATGCCGCCGCACTGTTCAACCTGGAACGTGCGGGCCACATCTATACCCGCATCTCGAATCCGACGACCGCTGTACTCGAAGAGCGGATCGCTGCGCTCGAGGCGGGCGTCGGCGCAATCGCGACCGCGAGCGGCATGGCGGCGCTGCATCTGGCGATCGTGACGCTGCTGAACGCCGGCGATCATATCGTCGCTTCATCGTCGCTCTATGGCGGCAGCATCAACCTGTTGGCGCATACATTGCCGCGCTTCGGCATCACCACCACGTTCGTGAAGCCGCGCGCGCACGATGAATTCCGTGCCGCAATCAGGCCAAACACGAAGCTTGTGATCGGCGAGACCATCGGCAATCCCGGGCTTGAGGTGCTGGACATTCCGCTCGTAGCCCAGATCGCACATGACGCGAAGATTCCGCTCCTGATCGACAACACCTTTGCGACGCCGTTTCTCAGCCGCCCGATCGAACTCGGCGCCGATATCGTGATGAATTCGGCGACCAAATGGCTCGGCGGCCACGGCATCGCCATCGGCGGGGTTGTCGTCGACGGCGGAAGATTCGACTGGCGCGCCTCCGGCAAGTTTCCGGTACTGACCGAACCCTATGCCGGCTATCACGGTATCGTCTTCGACGAGCAGTTCGGCCAAGCCGCCTTCATCATGCGCGCCCGCACGGAAGGACTGCGTGATTTCGGCGCGTGTCTCTCGCCGACCAACGCCTTCCAGCTTCTGCAAGGGGTCGAGACGCTTGGCGTCCGCATGGAACGGCACATGAGCAACACGCTTGCCGTGCTGGAATTTCTCACCGCCAACAAGGGTGTCGCTTGGGTGCTTCATCCCGCACTGGAAAGCCATCCGGATCATGCGCTGGCCAAGAAGCTGCTGCCGCGCGGTGCAGGCTCGATCGTCTCTTTCGGCATCAAGGGCGGCCGCGCCTCCGGCAAGAAGTTCATCGAGTCCCTCAAGCTGATCAGCCATCTCGCCAATGTGGGCGACGCCAAGACGCTCGTCATCCATCCCGCCTCCACCACGCATCAACAGATGGACGCCGACCAGTTGAAGGCCGCCGGCATCGGCGAGGAATTGGTGCGGCTCTCCGTCGGCATCGAGACGGCATCTGACATCATCGACGATCTTGGCCAGGCGCTGCGCGCGTCACAAAAGGCGTAAAATGCCATGCAGCTTTCAGTGAACGGCGTGGACACCTTCGTGGCGACTGGCGGCAAGCCGTTCGACAAATCATTGCCGGCGGTCGTACTGCTGCACGGCGCGGGCTTCGATCACTCGACTTGGGCCCTGCACAGCCGCTGGTTCGCGCACCATGGTTTTTCGGTGCTGGCGCCCGACCTGCCCGGCCACGGGCACTCTTCCGGCACACCCATGCCGACCATCGCCGACATGGCGGACTGGACGGCCGCGTTGCTGGATGCGGCCGGCGCAACGAAAGCAAGACTGGTCGGCCATTCCATGGGGTCGCTGATTGCGCTCGAAACCGCGGCGCGACACCCGGAAAAGGTCACAGGCCTGAGCCTGATTGGGACCGCGGCAACGATGACGGTCGGACCGGATTTGCTGAAGGCCGCCGAAGCGAACGATATTGCGGCGATCGACATGGTTTCAATCTGGGGGCTGGGCTTTTCGGCCGAACTCGGCGGCAGCCTGGCGCCGGGGCTCTGGATGCACCAGGGAGCGCAACGGACCCTGCAAAAATGCGCGCCGGGCGTGCTTCATAATGATCTTGCCGCCTGCAACGCCTACCAGAACGCGCTTGCCGCCGCTGCCGAGATCAAGGTGCCCGCGACCGTCATCCTCGGCGAGCGTGACATGATGACCCCGGCGAAAGCGGGCAAGACGCTCGCCGCCGCGATCCCGAACGCCCGCACCATTGTGCTGCCAGGCGCCGGCCACATGATGATGGTGGAGCAGCCCGACGAGTTGCTGGCGGCGCTGCAGGATTAGTCGTCTCCCACTCATGCTAATGAGGTGCGGTTCTTTCTACCTTCTCCCCTTGTGGGAGACGGATTGCGTTGATTTTATTGACGTTTTAGAGCCGGTGTCCAGCGGGTATCAAAAACAGAAATTCTGTTGAGGACACCGCTAGATGTGGGCTTTCAGGAGGTTGTCCATTCGGCCCTGACCGGGAACTCTGAAGTCGCCAAACCACCAGCGATTCGCGGAGAACCGAATGGACACCCACAAGAATGCCCCCCTGACGCCCAAAGGTCGAGAGGCCATG
>NZ_DAHUXJ010000007.1 GCF_027307225.1 Bradyrhizobium sp.
ATTGCTTTTTAGGGCCCTGAGCCCGGTCGCGCGGAAATTGAACCCATAACGACTGTAGAAAAAGCCGACCCGGGCATGGCTCGAGGCCGGGATCGAACACGAAGGAATAAAACGATGTTCGCAGTCATCAAAACCGGCGGCCGGCAGTACCGCGTCGTTCCGGATGATGTGCTCGAGATAGGCAAGATCGCCGGCGACGTCGGCACGATCGTGCAACTTGGTGAAGTTCTGGTGGTCGGCGGCGATACTCCCGTGCTCGGGACCCCGACCGTTGCCGGCGCTTCCGTTGCAGCTGAGGTACTGGACCACAAGCGCGGGCCGAAGGTCATCGCGTTCAAGAAGCGCCGCCGCAAGAATTCGCGGCGCAAGCGCGGTTACCGCGACGAGATCACGGTGCTTCGCATCACCGAGATCCTGACCGACGGCAACAAGCCCACGGTCGGACCGCGCCCGAAGCGCGAGAAGGTCGCACTCAAGCCGGCCGATGATGCCGACGAGGCGCCGAAGACGCCTGCGAAAAAGGCCGCGCCAAAGAAGCCGGCCGCCAGGAAGGCCGCGGCGAAGCCCGCAGCCAAGACGGCGGCAAAGAAAGCGCCGGCGAAGAAGGCAAAGAGCGACAAGAAGTGACACGCTTCAGAAGAGCGTGACATAAAGTGAACTGATTTCGTCAGGGATTTGATCTAGAGATCAAATAGAAGTTTGGAGACGGGCCATGGCTCACAAAAAAGCAGGCGGTTCATCACGTAACGGCCGCGATTCAGCGGGCAAGCGCCTTGGTATCAAGGCCTATGGCGGCGAACTCGTGATTCCCGGCAACATCATCGCGCGTCAACGCGGCACCACCTGGCATCCCGGCCTTAATGTCGGCATGGGCACTGACCATACTCTCTTTGCGAAGGTAGAGGGCCGTGTGGAGTTTCGTGCCAAAGCGGGCGGCCGCACTTTCGTGTCGGTGATCCCGGTAACGGAAGCGGCCGAATAGACGGTGGAATATGAAAGATTCCGCCGGGTCCTGTTGAACCGGCGGAGCGCTTAGAGGCTCCAAGGGGAGGCGGGAAACCGGCCTCCCTTTTTCGTTGCGCGTCGCCATATCCGAGAGGCGCGCCGATCCAAGAGTGATCCCTCAAGGAGCCTTAAGTCATGCTGCGAGATATCCCGCCCCGAACGCTGCGCGAGGCAGGACGTTGCATCCTCGACACCGAACGGCTGGCGCTGCGAAGGCCGACGCTCGCGGACGTCAACGCAATTGCGCGTCTCGCCGGTGATCGCCGCATTGCGGAGAACACCCGTCGCCTGCCGCACCCTTATTCGCAAGGCGATGCGGTCGAATTCGTGCGCGGCATCGCAGGCAGCCGCGAGACGGTTTTTCTGATCGAAAAGGATCACACCCCGATCGGCATGGTCGGCGTCGATTGGCGCGATCAGGAGGCCCCTGAGCTCGGCTACTGGCTCGGCGTCGACTATTGGGGCCAAGGCCTGGCCACCGAGGCCGCGCGCGCCGTGATCGACTTCACCTTCGAGGCATTCGACACCGGCCATATGCGCGCCGGCGCGCGGGTCGCAAACCCCGCTTCGCGCAATGTGCTGGAAAAATGCGGCTTTCAGTGGTGCGGCGTCGAGCTGCATCGTTTCGAGTCGCTGGGATCGTCGACCCCCGTCGATTGCTTTCGCTTGACGCGCGGCGTCTGGGCGTCGCTGAAGAATTGGGGCAATTCGACGCGGCGAGCGTAGCGTTTTCAAGCGAAGCATGCCCTCGGACTTGATCCGGAGGTGGGTACCGGTTCGCGTGAAGAAAACGCGTCGAATAAAATGGAGTTGGCTTTGCTCCTGAAGCTCTTCCCTACGCGGGCGGATTGACGACGGAATCGATCCGCCCGAGTTCGCGCTCGCGCAGGAAAATATAAAGCCCCGCGCCGATGATGATGATGACGGCGCCGAGTGCCATCGGCAGCGATGGCACATCGCCGAACACGAGGTAGCCGAACGTCACCGCCCAGAGGACCATCGTGTATTGATACGGCACGACCAGGCTCGCCGGCGCGAGCTTGAGCGAACGGTTGACGCACAATAGCGCGCATACCGAAATCGCGCCGGCGGCAAAGAACAAGCCGAGGCTGCTCCAGCTCGGCGTGACCCAGCCGATCGGCGCGATCAAGAGACCGAAGATGAGACCGCTGACGAATTGCGCCGAAGCCAGCACGATGTCAGGGGTTGCGCGCAACAGGCGCGTCGTCAAAAGCGAGCAGGAAAACGACAGGCTGCCGGCAAGCGCGATCATCGCGGGCCAGCTGATCGACTGCGCGGAAGGCCGCAGCGCGATCAAGACGCCGACAAAGCCGACAAGGATTGCGCTCCAGCGCCGCAAGCCGACATGCTCGCGCAAAAAGATCGCCGACAGCGCAGTCACGAAAATCGGCGTTGCCAGATAATAGGTGACGACGTCGGCGAGCGGGAGGTAGACGGTTGCGAGAAAGAACGCGGCAATCTCGAAGGTCGAGAATATGAGCCGCAGAAGCTGCAGCCACGGCCGCTCTATCAGCAGGAATTCATGGCGCTGCCGCCACATCGAGGGCGCCAGCAGCGCCAGCGCCGCGCAAGCGCGCAAGAACATCAATTGCCCGACCGAATAGGTCGAGACGATATACTTGCCAAGCGTGTCGCCGAACGAGAACATGCAGATCGAGGCCAGCATCAGAACGATACCGGCAAGCCGTGCGGACCGGTCGTCAAGCGTCGTCGAGATTTTCGCGAGTAAGCTCATTTGGGGCCGCAGCATTGCATTATAAGCTTCGGGATGGCTCCGTCACGCCGCCAATCAGGAATTTGAGGTATGACCGATTTCAATCCCGCCGAACATCGTATGGTGCAAGAGCAGCGCTGGTTCGAGGATTTTTCGCTTGGCGAGCGTTTTATCATCCCGAGCCGCACCATGACGTCAGCCGTCTTTGCCGCCTTCCAGACCGCGAGCGGCGACACCCATCCCGTTCACTACGACGTCGAATATTGCCGGGCGCGCGGCATGCCGAACCTACTCGCCCACGGCTTTCAAACCCTGATCCACACCGCGCCGGGAGCGGGCATACTCCCTTTCATGGTCGAGGAATCGCTGGTCGGTTTTCTTGAACAGTCGAGCCGGTTCTTGAAACCGGTCTTTGCCGACGACACCATCTATCCCGCGCTCGAAGTGACGGAACTGTCGGGTGGCCGAACCACTGGCGTGGTTACCCTCCGCAGCACCGTCTTTAACCAGCGGCGCGAACTGGTGCTGGAAGGGATGCAGAAATTTCTCATCCGCCGCCGCCCGGCGTAGCGGCAAGGGCCGAGCATCCCTATTTACCAAGCTTATTGGTTGCCGCCGGACCACCCCTGCGTTACTGGCTAGTGCCGCGAATTTGAAGCTCCTATCGGTTTCCCTGCAGTTTCGTCATAGGAGCTTCAAATTCAAAGCCGCGCTAGAAAACAAATTGCAGCTAGTGCCCACTTTCCGAAGTCCGTGTTACATCTCAGCACGCACCTTTTACGGACTTCGGAAAGTTATGGGCACTAGCAAACCCATGATTCTAGTGCCGGTTTGCTATTTGACGTTCCTGGATCGGATTTGCCGCTTGTGGTGCAGGAACGTCAAATAGGCGGCACTAGAGTTCCTTTGATTCCGAAGTTCGCATCAGAGGTTGCTGCGATTGCTTGCGAACTTCGGAATCGGAACTCTAGTCCATGAAATTCCTCGACGAAGCCAAGGTCTATATCCGCTCGGGCGATGGTGGAAACGGCTGCGTGGCCTTCCGCCGCGAGAAGTACGTCGAGTTCGGCGGACCTTCCGGCGGCAATGGTGGCCGTGGCGGCGACGTGATTATCGAAGTCGCCGATGGACTGAATACGCTGATCGACTACCGCTATCAGCAGCATTTCAAGGCGCAAAAAGGCACCAACGGCATGGGCAAGGACCGCCATGGCGCCAATGGCAAGTCGATCGTGCTCAAGGTACCGGTCGGCACGCAGATATTCGACGAAGACAGGACGACGCTGATCCACGACTTCACCGCGCTCGGCGAACGCTTCGTGCTGGCCGAAGGCGGCAATGGCGGTTTCGGCAACGCCCATTTCAAGTCTTCCACCAACCGCGCCCCGCGCAACGCCAATCCCGGCGAAGTCGGCGAAGAGCGCTGGATCTGGTTGCGGCTGAAACTGATCGCGGATGCTGGCCTTGTCGGTCTGCCCAATGCGGGCAAGTCGACGTTCCTTTCCAAAGTCAGCGCGGCACGGCCGAAGATCGCCGATTATCCCTTCACCACGTTGCACCCGCAGCTCGGTGTCGTGAATGCGGATGGCCGCGAATTCGTGCTGGCCGACATTCCCGGATTGATCGAAGGCGCGCATGAGGGCGCGGGCCTCGGCGACCGCTTCCTCGGCCATGTCGAGCGCTGCCGCGTTCTCCTGCATCTGGTCGATGCCACCAGCGAGCACGCCGGCAAGGCCTACAAGACCGTGCGTACGGAGCTTGAGGCCTATGAGGGCCATCTCGCTGAGAAGACCGAGATCGTCGCCCTGAACAAGATCGACGCCGTGACGCCGGACGAATTGAAGAAGCAGAGGGATCGGCTGAAACGCGCGGCCAAAAAGACGCCGCTCCTGATCTCGGGCGTCAGCGGCGAAGGTGTCAGGGAAGCGCTCCGGGCGCTCGCAGACCTGATCGGGGAAGCTCCGGTCTCGGCCAAGGCCAAGGGCGGCGCCGAAGCCGAACCCGCAAAGGCCGAACCTTGGGCGCCGCGGCCCGGGTAGGTAATCACCTGTACTGTGGCACAGTCTCGCTGTAACACCTTTGTGCTCGAAGCACGCCGCAAAATCCTTATTCCCATGACCTGCCCAAGCTTAAAAAATTTCCGCCGCATCGTCGTCAAGGTCGGCTCCTCGCTGTTGATCGATTCCAGTGCCGGCGAAGTACGCGCAGCCTGGCTTTCTGCACTCGCGGCCGATCTTGCCAAGCTGCACGGCGAAGGCCGTGACGTGCTGGTGGTCTCGTCCGGCTCAATCGCGCTCGGGCGCAGCCGCCTGAAGCTGCCGCGTGGTCCGCTGAAACTCGAGGAAAGCCAAGCAGCAGCAGCCGTCGGACAGATCACGCTGGCGCGCATCTGGTCGGAAATGCTGGGCGCGCACGGCATCGGCTCCGGGCAGATTCTCGTGACCCTGCAGGACACCGAAGAGCGCCGCCGCTATCTCAATGCGCGCTCGACCATCGCCAAGCTTCTGGACTGGCGCGCGGTGCCGATCATCAACGAGAACGACACGGTCGCGACCAACGAAATCCGCTATGGCGACAACGATCGCCTGGCCGCGCGCGTCGCCACCATGGCAAGCGCCGATCTTCTGATATTGCTCTCCGATATCGACGGTCTCTACACCGCGCCGCCTGCGGCCAATCCCAACGCCAAACTGATTCCGGTCGTGGACTCCGTCACTTCGGAAATCGAGGCAATGGCGGGCGCCGCCGAATCCGAATTGTCGCGCGGCGGCATGTACACCAAGATCGAGGCAGCCAAGATCGCCACCACCGCCGGCACGCATATGCTGATCGCCTCGGGCAAGATCGAGCATCCACTGCAAGCGATCGCCGACGGCGGACGCTGCACCTGGTTCCTGACACCGGCCAATCCCGTCACCGCGCGCAAGCGGTGGATCGCGGGCTCTCTCGAACCGAAGGGCACGCTGACCATCGATGCCGGCGCCGTTAACGCGCTGCGCGCCGGCAAGAGCTTGCTGCCGGCCGGCGTGATCCGGGTCGACGGCCAATTCGCCCGCGGCGATGCCGTGATCGTGCGCGGTCCCGATACCCGTGAGATCGGCCGCGGGCTTGTCGCCTACGACGCCGACGACGCCGAGAAGATCAAGGGCCACTCCTCGCCCGACGTCATGACGATCCTGGGCATCAGCGGCCGCGCCGAGATGATTCATCGCGACGATCTTGTGATCGGGCCGAGCGGGGCGCTGCCGCCGGGCTAGTACCGGCTCGGCCAATGGCCGACCTGCTCTGCCGCTATTCGCCGGGCTGCCCCCTGCCCTGCAAACGCCGCGCCGGCCTTCGCAACTGACGGATTTTCATGCTAAAGCATGATCTTAACGCAGGATGCGACCCTGACATGACCGCACCACTGAAGGCGATCGACGGCAACGCCGATTTGACCGAACTGATGAACGCTCTCGCCATGCGAGCGCGCCAAGCCGCTCGCGTCCTGGCGCTCGCTTCAGCGCGGCAGAAGAACAACGCACTGGACGCCATCGAACGCGCGATCCGCGCTAACGCGGCGGCAATCCTTGCAGCCAACGCCGAGGACGTCGCGGAGGTTCGCGCCAATGGGGCAACGTCGGCCTTCATCGACCGTTTGACACTGACGCAAAGCCGGATCGACGCCATGGCCGATGGCGTTGCGACGGTGCGCGCGATCGACGACCCGGTCGGCGCGGTGACGGAACGCTGGCAGCGCCCGAACGGCATGACCATCGAACGCGTTCGCGTGCCGCTCGGGGTCGTCGGGGTTATCTTTGAAAGCCGCCCCAATGTGGCCGCCGACGCCGGCGTGCTCTGCCTGAAATCCGGCAACGCCGTGATCCTGCGCGGCGGCTCGGATAGTTTTCGTTCCTGCCGCGCGATCCATGATTGCCTCGTGCAGGGCTTGCGCGAAGCGGGGTTGCCTGAGGCCGCGATCACGCTGGTGCCGACGCGCGACCGCGCCGCCGTTGGCCTGATGCTGACGGGACTTTCCGGCGCCATCGACGTGATCGTGCCGCGCGGCGGCAAAAGCCTGGTTGGACGTGTCGAGGCGGAAGCGCGTGTGCCGGTGTTTGCGCATCTCGAAGGCGTCAATCACGTCTATGTCGACCACGCCGCCAATCTCGAGATGGCGAAATCGATTGTCCTGAACGCCAAGATGCGGCGGCCCGGTGTCTGCGGCGCCGCCGAGACCTTGCTGGTCGATCGCAAGGGCGCCGCGACGTCACTGAAGCCGCTGGTCGAGATGCTGCTCGAGGCTGGCTGCGAGGTGCGCGGCGATGACTTCGTGCAGCGAACTGATGCGCGCGTGAAAGCTGCATCCGACGAAGACTGGGACACGGAATATGAAGACGCGATCATCGCGGCCAAAGTCGTGGACGGGCTCGATGAAGCAATCGCCCATATTCACAATCACGGATCGCATCACACCGATGCGATCGTGACCGAGGACAAAGCGGCGGCCGAAAGATTCCTCAACGAGGTCGATTCGGCGATCGTGTTGCATAACGCGTCGACACAGTTTGCCGATGGTGGCGAGTTCGGCTTCGGTGCGGAGATCGGAATTGCCACCGGCCGATTCCATGCCCGCGGCCCCGTTGGCGCCGAACAATTAACCAGCTTCAAATACCGCGTTCATGGCACCGGACAGACGCGGCCGTGATGCGCATCTGTTGTCCGCAGCGGGGAACGCGTTGAACAAGATTTCTCCCGCCTTGCCCTCCGTCGCTTCCGCCCTTCCGCCCTATGTCAACGGCATGCGTGTCGGCCTGTTGGGCGGATCGTTCGACCCACCGCATCTGGCCCACCGCGCCATCAGCCTGTTCGCGATCAAGCGTCTGAAACTCGATCGGGTGTGGTGGCTGGTGACGCCAGGCAATCCGCTCAAAGCCGACCGGACGCCGCACGATCTTGCCGAGCGCATGGCAGCGGCCGAGGACGTCGCGCACGATCCGCGCATCGAGGTGAGCTGTCTCGAATCAGTCATCGGAACACGTTACACTGCCGACACGATCCGATATTTGTGCCGCCGCGCTTCAGGCCTGAACCTTGTCTGGATCATGGGAGCGGACAATCTTGCGCAATTTCACCGCTGGCATCATTGGCGGCGTATCGCATCCGAGGTGCCCATCGCCGTGATCGACCGTCCGCCGCAGAGCTTTCGTGCCCTAGCCTCGCCTGCCGCCCAGGCTCTTGCGCGCTACCGCGTCCCGGAAAATCAGGCTGCAAGCCTTGCCGAACAGCACACGCCGGCATGGACGTTTCTCACCGGGCTGAAATCGCACCTGTCATCGACAGGCTTGCGGAACCAGGACGGCAGCTGGAGGACCGCTTGATGCCGCAAAACGGCGGCAGCAGCGGAGTGGATTTGACATTCGCTACCCACCTGGCCGCGGGTTTCGTCCGGCGAATGTCAAATCCGAAACCACACTGGAATCTTAAATTTGCCAGTGTCCCTTTGGTTCTGACATTCGAAAACGAGGCCGCGGCGGTAAAATACGCATGTCAGAACCGGGACACTGGATATTGAAACCATTAACCCCACATGCATACAATAGGTGTGGGCGGCCGAAGGATTCGGCGCCCGCGATACAGTGAAAGGAATGGTCCCTGGCCACGTCTGTATTGTCCAAGTCTGTTTTACCCAAGGTAGCCAAACCCGCGCGTAAAACATCGACCCAAGCAGCGGCCTTGAAGGCGCAACCAGACGCCGACAAGACCCTGAACATGATCCTCTCCCGCCTCGACGATATGAAGGCGGAAGAAACGGTCACCATCGACCTTCGCGGCAAATCAGCATTTACCGATTACATGATCGTCACCACGGGCCGGGCGAACCGGCACGTTGGCGCGATCGCGGAGAATGTCGCCAAAGGTCTTAAAGAGAGTGGGATCGCCAGCCCCCATGTCGAAGGTTTGCCCAATTGCGATTGGGTGCTGATCGATTCGGGCGACGTGATCGTCCACATCTTCAGGCCGGAGGTCCGCGAATTCTACAATCTCGAGAGATTGTGGACGCAGGGTCCGGCGACCGCGAAGGCAATCTAGCCTTCGGTGGATGGGTTTGGAGTCGTCATTGCCTTTCGGGCGCCATCCGAAGGGGTGGTGAATGTCACTGCTGCGCCGGTGGACACTAACCGAAATCCGCGGCAGCTTAGCCTGATCATGCGCCTTCTCGTCATTGCCATCGGACGGCTCAAGCAGGGGCCGGAGCGGGAACTCGCCGACCGTTACCGCGAGCGGTTCGATGATATCGGCCGCCGGCTCGGGTTTCGTGGCCTCGAGGTTTGCGAACTGGCCGAGAGCCGCGCGCGCGACGCAACCGCGCGAATCGCCGAGGAAGCGGCCACGATTTCGGCGGCAATTCCGCCAAAGTCCGTCCTGGTCGCGCTCGACGAGCGTGGCGACAACATCGACAGCAGTACATTTGCCCGCCATCTCGGCCGCTGGCGCGACGACCAGGTCGCCAATACTATTTTTGCAATCGGCGGCGCGGACGGACTTTCGCCCGAATTGCGGCGCATGGCACAGCTGAGGATAGCGTTCGGTTCTGCGACCTGGCCGCACCAGATGGTGCGGGTCATGCTTTTCGAGCAGATCTACCGGGCTGCGACCATCCTGGCCGGCCACCCCTACCATCGCGCGTAAGTGGCGCAGGACGCTTGCTTTGGGCATACGATTGGATTGATGCAACCGGCACGTAACAGTCCGTACCTTTCCGGCGTCTCCCGCGGCGACACCCTTTCCTTTGCCCGCGCATCGATCATCTTGCTGTCGGCAGGCTTCGCCTCGGCCGGCGTATCCGCATCAGCCCAGGTCGCTGACCCGGCACCGCAAGCCACCACCGCCTCGGCGGATGCCATCAAGCAGCGCGAGCAGGAGCTGGACGCAACGCGAGCGCAGCAGAGGAGCTCGGCCGAGCTTCAAGGGCAACTAAAGGCCGAGGTAGCGGCGATCGGTCAGGATCGCAGCAAGCTCAACGCGCAGCTCATCGACGTCGCTGCCCAGGTTCAAGGCGTTGAAGCCAGAATTGCCGAGACGGAAGCCAAACTCCGCCCGCTCGACGCACGCGAGCAGCAAATCAGAAGCTCGCTCGACTCCCGTCGCTCCGAGGTGGTCGAGGTGCTGGCGGCGTTACAGCGCGCCGGCCGCCGCACGCCTCCGGCGCTGCTCGTCCGACCCGAAGACGCGTTGCAGTCGTTGCGAACCGCGATCCTGCTCGGATCCGTCGTGCCGGAGTTGCGCTCACGCGCCCAGGCCCTCGCCAAAGACCTTGGTGAACTCGTTGCCCTGCGCAAGGCGATCGGAGCGGAGCGCGATCGGCTGTCTGGCGACCGCGACAAATTACGGGAAGATCAAACCCGGCTTGCAGCCCTGGTCGACGAACGCCAGCGCAAGCAAAATGACGTGGAAAAGAACCTGGAGGCGGAAAGCGCGCGGGCGATTACCCTCTCCAAGCAGGTCGACAGCCTTCAAGGCCTGATCAACAAGATGGAACAGGACCTGAAAAGCGCGGCAAAGGCCGCCGCCGTCGCCAGCCAGCAGGGAACTCCGGCTACCGTCGACGGAAAGCCTGACATGGCCGGCTTGAAGAACCCCTCCAGGTTGAGTCCGGCAATTGCGTTCGCGTCGGCCAAGGGACTGCTCGCCTTACCCGTCAACGGCGTCAAAATACGCGCATTCGGCGGTTCCGATGGCTCCGGCGGCGTCGAAAAAGGCATTTCTCTGGCAACCCGCCCCGGCGCGCAGGTAACAACCCCGTGTGACGGGTGGGTCGTTTACGCTGGTCCGTTCCGCAGCTACGGACAACTCTTGATCCTCAATGCCGGGGGCGGGTATCATGTCTTGATCGCCGGAATGGGGCGCATTTCGGTTAACATCGGACAGTTTGTTCTTACGGGAGAGCCGGTCGCGACCATGGGAACGACCTCCCAGGTTGCGTCGATACTGGCAGCCAATGCTAGCCAGCCCGTGCTCTATATCGAGTTCCGTAAGGACGGCACTCCTGTTGATCCAGGCCCATGGTGGGCCGCAAAAGAAGGCGAAAAGGTTCGCGGATGATGCGCAAGACTTCTCTCATTCTCCTTAGCGCCGCCACTGGCGCGGCATTGACGCTCTTCGTGACCCAGCCGCGCGCGCTGACGATGGGCTCGATGGCGCGTGCCTCGACCTCCGATACATATCGCCAGCTTAATCTGTTTGGCGACGTGTTCGAGCGGGTGCGCAGCGACTACGTTGAGAAGCCTGACGACAGCAAGCTGATCGAATCCGCGATCAGCGGCATGCTCTCTGGGCTCGATCCGCATTCGAGCTACATGGACGCCAAGAGCTTCCGCGACATGCAGGTGCAGACCCGCGGCGAATTCGGCGGGCTCGGCATCGAAGTCACCATGGAAGACGGTTTGATCAAGGTGGTCTCGCCGATCGACGACACCCCGGCTTCCAAGGCCGGCATTCTCGCCAACGACATCATCACCATGCTCGACGACGAGCAGGTGCAGGGCCTGACGCTCAACCAGGCGGTCGACAAGATGCGCGGCCCGGTCAACACCAAGATCAAGCTCAAGATCATCCGCAAGGGCGCCGACAATCCGATCGACGTGACGCTGGTTCGCGACAATATCCGCGTCCGCTCGGTGCGCGCGCGCGTCGAGGATGACGATATCGCCTATATCCGCATCACCACCTTCAACGAGCAGACCACCGAAGGTCTGAAGAAGGGAATCGCGGACTTGCAGAACCAGATCGGTGACAAGCTGAAGGGTTACGTCATCGACCTGCGCAACAATCCCGGCGGTCTTCTGGAAGAAGCCGTGACGGTTTCCGACACCTTCCTCGAGCGCGGCGAAATCGTATCGACCCGCGGACGCAACGCCGAGGAGACCCAGCGCCGGACCGCACGACCGGGCGATCTGACCAAGGGCAAGCCGGTGATCGTTCTGATCAACGGCGGATCGGCATCGGCCTCCGAGATCGTCGCAGGCGCGTTGCAGGACCACAAGCGCGCCACGCTGGTCGGCACGCGTTCGTTTGGCAAGGGCTCGGTTCAGACCATCATCCCGCTTGGCGCCGGCAACGGCGCGCTGCGGCTGACCACCGCGCGCTACTACACGCCGTCGGGCAAATCGATCCAGGCCAAGGGCATCGTGCCGGACATCGAAGTGCTGCAGGACGTGCCCGCGGAGCTGAAGGCGCGGACCGATACCAAGGGTGAGGCTTCGCTGCGCGGCCACCTGACGAACGGCACTGACGAGAAGACCGGCTCGCAGTCTTACGTGCCGCCGGATCCCAAGAATGACAAGGCGCTGAAGATGGCCGACGACCTGCTGCACGGCGTCAAGGTCAATGCCAGTGCGCCGGCGGCCGCAAACGACGACAAGGCCACCAACAAGGCCTCGGTCGAGAAGCCGGCCAAGCAGGAAGCCAACTAAGCGAAACGCAGCATTATTCCAGACAAAGGGCGGCCGAAACGGCCGCCCTTTTGTTTTGATGGTGGCGAAGACGCGCCGAAGGACCGGAATCGAACCAGGACCGGCGAAGCCCTGAGGGTTCCACCCTGCCGCTGTCTTGGGCGGCCGTGTTATCTTAGACCCGATTGATTCGGGGAGTTTGATGGCAGAGGCCGCCGACGAGCTGAGCGCTCCGCTTGGACGGGACAGTGCGCGCGGCAAGCGTCGTTTTCGGCTGCCTTTCACCGGGGTGCAGTTATTGGCGGCGGCGCTGGGCCTGTTTCTGGCGACATTTGCCGGCTACGCCCTTTTCAACGATGACCCGTTTGGCGGCGAGCCGCGGGCGCGGGTCGCCATCGGGCCCTTACCGGGCGACGCCAAAGCCAGCGGGAAGGTCGCCGAGACGCCGGCCGGGAAATCGGCGATGACCCCGCATGGCAGCGAACAGGCCGCAAATGCAGCCAAGGCCGCAGCGCCTGCCGACCAGCGGACCGTCACCATCATCGATGGCTCCAGCGGCACACGCCACGACGTCGCGATCGGCGGAGGGACAGCGGAGAAGGACGCGCCGGTGCCCGCCGCGACCGTGCCTGGAATAAACCCGCGGCTATTGGAGAAAGGCCGCTACGGAATGATTCCGACGACCGCCGACGGGCTCAAGCCCATCACGGCCTACGCCGGAGCGGCCGACCAGGCCAAAGCGGCGAAGACGCCGATCGTGGCAATCGTGGTCGGAGGGTTGGGGGTCGGTGCAGCCAAGACGGTCGATGCCATTCTGAAGTTGCCCGCCGCTGTAACGCTGGCGTTCACCCCTTACGGATCGGATCCGACCAAGCTCGTCGAACGGGCGCGGGCACAGCATCACGAGATTCTGCTGCAGATTCCCATGGAACCCTACGACTATCCTGACAATGACCCGGGACCGCAGACCCTGCTGACGACATTGGCGCCCGAGCAAAATCTCGACCGCCTGTACTGGCATTTGAGTCGGTTCCAGGGTTATGCCGGCATCGCCAATTTTATGGGGGCCCGGTTCGTGGCCACCGATACCGCAATGCTGCCGATCGTGAAGGAGGCTGCCAAGCGCGGCCTCGGCTACTTCGACGACGGATCGGCGCGCAGCCTGGCACCAACCATGGCGGCAGCCCAGGCCATGCCGTTCGCCAAGGCCGACCTGACCATCGATTCGGTGCCGACATCGGGCGAAATCGACCGCGCCCTGGGCAAGCTCGAGGATTTGGCAAAGGAGCGCGGCTTTGCGGTCGGCGTCGCCTCCGCCTTGCCGATTTCAATCGAGCGGATAGGCGCCTGGGCGCGGACGCTCGATAGCCGCGGTGTGATGCTCGCGCCATTGACAACCGCGATGACGAAATCAAAATCGAGCTGAGAAGAACCTTTATCGCGGGTGGCGACCCCCGCAGGAGAACGGGACGGAATGGCGCGTTACGAAGATCTGCCCTATCGAACATGCGTCGGCATGATGCTGATCAACGCAGCCGGGCTCGTCTTCATCGGTCGCCGCGCAGGCGGCGTCGAGCACGTCGACGAATCCCATATCTGGCAAATGCCGCAGGGCGGCGTCGATCCCGGCGAAGACACCTGGGACGCCGCCAGACGCGAGCTCTACGAGGAAACCAATGTCCGCTCGGTCGAAAAGATCGCCGAAGTCACGGACTGGCTGGTCTACGACATTCCGCGCACCATCGCAGGGCGCGCCTGGAAGGGCCGTTACCGCGGCCAGCGGCAGAAATGGTATGCGGTGCGCTTCACCGGCGAGGATCGCGAGATCAATGTCGCGACCCCCGGCGGCGGCCACAAGGCCGAGTTCGTCGGCTGGCGGTGGGAGCCGATGAAAAACCTGCCGGACCTGATCGTTCCGTTCAAGCGCCCGGTCTACGAGCGCGTGGTCAAGGAATTCGCCAGGCTTGCCGGCGGCTGAATTCAGCTACTGCTGACCTGAAACGCGTTCGCATTCATGACCAAGCCTTACCGTCCCAATGTCGGCATCGCGCTCTTCAACGCGGCCGGCCGGATTCTGATTGGGCGGCGGTTCAAGGACGACGGCCCGGAAATCGTTCTTCCCGGGCTTGAGTGGCAGATGCCGCAAGGTGGAATCGATACCGACGAGAATCCGCGCGAAGCGGTCATGCGCGAACTTTGGGAAGAGACCGGCGTCAATAGCGCCAGCTATCTCGGCGAGACCGACTGGCTGACTTACGAGTTTCCGCCCTATGCCGGCCCTGCTTCGCACCGGCTCGCCCAATTTCGCGGCCAGCGGCAAAAATGGTTCGCGCTGCGCTTCACGGGCGCCGAGCGGGAAATCGATCCGCTCGCGTCACGCAACGGCCAGCCGCCGGAATTCGACCAATGGCGATGGGAACGGCTTGATCGCGTTGCCGATCTCGTGGTGCCATTTCGGCGCGATGTCTACCTGACGGTCGCGCGGCAATTCGCCAAATTCGCAAGCCAGGGACGAAGTTGAATACAACGCTTAGTGCATGGCCGTCGTATTGAGCTCGTGTTCGATGCCCCTGAAATGATCGAGCCGCTCGATGGCACGATCGAGTTCGGAGCCTTCCTTTTCTTTGAGCTTGGCTTCCATTTCGGAGATGGTCTCGGCAAACTTCGCCCGGTCGAGTTCGTCGATCGACGTGGCGACGTCAGCCAGCACCGTCAGACCCTTGTCCGAAACCTCGGCAAGCCCGCCAAGCACGATGATCTTCTGCTTCGATCCGCCTGAAATCACCGTCAGGATTCCCGGCCGGATCGCGGCTACGACCGGCGCATGACCGGCGAGAACGCCGAAATCGCCCTCGACCCCGGGGACATCGACCTGATCGACTTCACCGGAGAACGCCATTTTTTCAGGCGAGACGAGATCAAAATGGAAGGTGGCCATGTGAACCCTGCGAGTAGCGAATAGCGAATAGCGAATAACGAATGGCGAAGTTAACGGAAGCAGTGGCGAACTATTCGCCACTGCCTGTTCGCCATTCGCCTTTAGGCCGCCTCGGCAGCCAGCTTCTTGCCCTTTTCGACCGCCTCTTCGATGGTGCCGACCATGTAGAAGGCCGCTTCCGGCAGATGGTCGTACTTGCCTTCGCAAAGGCCGCGGAAGCCCTTGATGGTGTCGGCGAGATCGACGAACTTGCCGGGCGAGCCGGTGAAGACTTCGGCGACGTGGAAGGGCTGCGACAGGAAGCGCTCGACCTTGCGGGCGCGCGCCACCGTGATCTTGTCTTCTTCGGACAATTCATCCATGCCGAGAATGGCGATGATGTCCTGCAGCGACTTATATTTCTGCAGCACCTGCTGCACCAGGCGCGCGGTGTTGTAGTGCTCGTCGCCGACAACCAGCGGCGAGAGCATGCGCGAGGTCGAATCGAGCGGGTCCACCGCCGGGTAGATGCCCTTTTCCGAGATCGCGCGCGACAGCACGGTGGTGGCGTCCAGGTGGGCGAACGAGGTTGCCGGCGCCGGGTCGGTCAAGTCGTCGGCCGGCACGTAGATCGCTTGCACCGAGGTGATCGACCCCTTGTGAGTCGTGGTGATGCGCTCCTGCAGCGCGCCCATGTCGGTCGCAAGCGTCGGCTGATAGCCCACCGCCGAAGGTATGCGGCCGAGCAGCGCCGACACTTCAGAACCGGCTTGCGTGAAGCGGAAGATGTTGTCGACGAAGAACAGCACGTCCTGACCCTGGTCGCGGAAGTGCTCGGCGACTGTCAGACCGGTGAGACCGACGCGGGCACGGGCGCCCGGCGGTTCGTTCATCTGGCCGAACACCAGCGCGCATTTCGACTTCACGCTTGGGTCGGGATTATGCGGATCGGCGTTGACCTTGGATTCGATGAACTCGTGATAGAGGTCGTTGCCTTCGCGGGTACGCTCGCCGACACCGGCGAACACCGAGTAACCGCCGTGCGCCTTGGCGACGTTGTTGATCAGTTCCTGGATCAGCACGGTCTTGCCGACGCCGGCGCCGCCGAACAGGCCGATCTTGCCGCCCTTGGCGTAGGGCGCCAGCAGGTCCACCACCTTGATGCCGGTGACGAGAATTTCAGCCTCGGTGGACTGGTCGGTATAGAGCGGCGCTTCCTGGTGGATCGCGCGCATGTCTTCAGCCTGGACCGGGCCTGCTTCGTCGATCGGCTCACCGATGACGTTGATGATGCGCCCGAGCGTGCCGGCCCCGACCGGCACCCTGATCGGCGCGCCAGTGTCGGAGACTTCCTGGCCGCGGACCAGACCTTCGGTGGTGTCCATGGCGATGGTCCGCACGGTGGATTCGCCGAGATGCTGGGCAACCTCCAGCACCAGGCGGTTGCCGCCGTTCTTGGTTTCCAGCGAATTGAGAATTGCCGGCAGGTGACCTTCGAACTGGACGTCGACGACGGCGCCGATGACCTGTGTGACGCGTCCGGTCTGATTGGCTGGTGTGGCCATAAACTCTCTCCTTCGAATTCCTAAAGTCTCACAGCGGCCGTCGCGATCGTCAGACCGCCTCGGCGCCCGAAATGATTTCGATCAGTTCCTTGGTGATCATTGCCTGGCGCGTGCGGTTGTAGATCAGCGTCTGCTTGCGGATCATGTCACCGGCGTTGCGGGTGGCGTTGTCCATCGCGCTCATCTGGGCGCCATAGAACGAGGCGTTGTTTTCCAGAAGCGCCCGGAAGACCTGCACTGCAATGTTACGCGGCAGAAGGCGGGGCAGGATTTCGTCTTCCTCCGGCTCATATTCATAGGAAACCGCGGGCCCGGCGCTTGCCGCCGGCGCTTCCACGACTAACGGAATGATCTGCTGGGCGGTCGGGATCTGGGCGATCACCGACTTGAAGCGCGAATAGAACAGCGTGCAGACGTCGAACTCACCGTTGTTGAACCGCGCGATCACCTTCTCGGCAACGTCTTCGGCGTTGACAAAACCGAGCTGACGAACCGAGCGCAGCTCGACGCTTTCGACGATCTGCTTTTCGAAGGTACGGCGAAGCTGTTCGAAACCTTTGCGGCCGACGCAGAAGAACTTCACCTCTTTGCCCTGCGAGATCAGCTTCTGCGCATGTTCGCGCGCGAGCCGGACGATCGCCGAGTTGAAGGCACCGCAGAGACCGCGCTCGCCGGTGCAGACCAGAAGCAGATGCACCCTGTCCTTGCCGGTGCCGGCCAGCAGCGCAGATGCGCCGGGCGAAGAAGAAGTGGCCGCCGCAATGCCGGAGATCACCGCATCCATCTTTTCGGCATAGGGACGGGCGGCTTCGGCGGAGGTCTGCGCGCGACGCAGCTTCGACGCCGCGACCATCTGCATTGCCTTGGTGATCTTCTGCGTCGCCCTGGTGGAGGCGATGCGGACCCGCATGTCTTTAAGTGACGCCATTCTCAGCTCTCACCCCAACGATCCGATCTTCAAGGATCTGACCGCTAGCCTGTCCATCATCATGCCCGGCTCCGTGCCGGGCATCCGTTTGACTTGTTCCGCCGCGTTACGCCAAGCTCTTGGCAAAACCCTCGACCACGCCCTTCAGCTTGGCGGCGGTATCGTCGGAGAGATCGCGCGCGTCGCGGATGGTGTTGAGGATGTCGACATGCTTGCTGCGCAGGAGCGACAACAGGCCATCCTCGAACGCGCGTACCTTGTTGAGCGGCAGCGGATCGAGATAGCCGTTGGTGCCGGCCCAGATCACGCAGACCTGCTCTTCCATCTTCAGCGGCGAGAATTGCGGCTGCTTGAGCAACTCGGTCAGGCGTGAGCCGCGGTTGAGCAGGCGCTGAGTGGTGGCGTCGAGGTCGGAACCGAACTGGGCGAAGGCCGCCATTTCGCGATACTGCGCCAGCTCGCCCTTGATCTTGCCGGCGACCTTTTTCATCGCCTTGGTCTGCGCCGACGATCCGACGCGCGACACCGACAGACCGACGTTCACCGCCGGGCGGATACCCTGGAAGAACAGGTCTGTTTCGAGGAAGATCTGGCCGTCGGTAATCGAAATGACGTTGGTCGGAATATAGGCCGACACGTCGTTGGCCTGGGTTTCGATCACCGGCAATGCGGTGAGCGATCCCGACCCCTGGTCCTTGTTGAGCTTGGCGGCGCGCTCGAGCAAACGCGAATGCAGATAGAACACGTCGCCCGGATAGGCTTCGCGGCCCGGCGGACGGCGCAACAGCAGCGACATCTGGCGGTATGCGACGGCCTGCTTCGACAAGTCGTCATAGATGATGACGGCGTGCATGCCGTTGTCGCGGAAATACTCGCCCATGGTGCAGCCGGTGAACGGCGCGATGTACTGCATCGGAGCCGGATCGGATGCGGTGGCAGCGACCACGATCGAATATTCCAGCGCGCCCTGCTCTTCGAGCACCTTGACGAATTGCGCGACGGTGGAACGCTTCTGCCCGATCGCGACATAGACGCAATAAAGCTTGATGTTCTCGTCCGGCTGCGCGTTGAGCGGCTTCTGATTCAGGATGGTGTCGAGCGCAATCGCGGTCTTGCCGGTCTGGCGGTCACCGATGATGAGCTCGCGCTGGCCGCGGCCGACCGGAATCAGCGCATCGATCGCCTTGAGACCGGTCGCCATCGGCTCACTGACCGACTTGCGCGGAATGATGCCGGGCGCCTTGACGTCGACGCGCATGCGCTTGTCGGCCTTGATCGGGCCCTTGCCGTCGATCGGATTGCCGAGCGCGTCGACAACGCGGCCGAGCAGGCCCTTGCCGACCGGCGTGTCGACGATGGCGCGCGTGCGCTTGACGGTCTGGCCTTCCTTGATCTCGCGGTCGGCGCCAAAAATAACGATACCGACGTTGTCGGTTTCGAGGTTCAGCGCCATGCCGCGCGTACCGTTCTCGAACTCGACCATCTCGCCGGCCTGGACGTTGTCCAACCCGAAGACGCGGGCAATGCCGTCGCCGACGGACAGCACCTGTCCGACTTCGGAGACCTCGGCCTCCTGGCCGAAATTCTTGATCTGGTCCTTGAGGATCGCGGAAATTTCCGCGGCGCGGATGTCCATCAGCCTGCCTCTTTCATCGCGTGCTTCATCGAATTGAGTTTGGTGCGAAGCGAACTGTCCACCATGCGGCTGCCAAGCTTGACGACGAGGCCACCGATGATCGACGGATCGACTTTCACGTTGAGGGAAACGTCCTTGCCCGTGACCGACTTCAGCGCAGTCTTGAGGGCATCGAGATTCTTGTCGCTGAGCACTTCAGCCACCGTCACGTCAGCGACGGCCTCGCCCCTGAACTTGGCGACCAGCGCCGCGAACGCGCGGATCACCTGGTCGACGGCGAACAGCCGCCGATTGGCGGTCAGAACCTTCAGGAAATTGGCGGAAATGCCGGTAATTCCGGCCTTGTCGAGCACCGCCGACAGCGCCCTTGCTTGCGTCTCGGAGGAAAACACCGGGCTGCGAACCAGACGCTTCAGATCATCGCTGTCCGCCAGCATCGCATCGAATTTATCGAGATCGGCCTTGACCGCATCGATCGAACGCTCGTCGCGGGCCAATTCGAACAAAGCCGTTGCGTAACGACCAGACACTCCCGACACGGACGGATTCTCAGCCACAAGCGCGCTCTTTAATTGCTGTCAAAACTCGCAAGGGAAAAACCGTCGCCAAAATGCGGCGCCTAGCGATCCAAGCCCTTGGAGTTCAAGCGGGACTTCGATTTTCGACCGGCACAGGCAGTGCCGGGATCGTTAAAATCGCGGCTTTGCTAACATAGCAAGACCGCAGGTGCAACATGACGGCGAGCGCAGCGATGCCGTGTCGCAAGTGATTTGCGGACAACTCAGCTGCGCAATCGCGGCGCAAACCCCGGGCCCAGAAAACGGTATTTTCGAACCGTTCCCCCGATACCCGAAATCGTTCCCGCCTCCGTCGGGTCGCAGCATGCGCCTGGCGGGACGGGCCGGCGGAACTCGGCCCTCCAATCCCTGACAGCATTACTTGCTGTAATCTCGCCGGCTACGGCGAAGACTACAGTCATCAGTAATTCCAAATATACTTTAAGTATATAATTGATCACATGATCAATAGAGTCAACGTTACGGAACATCGATGGATGTTCTGTTCCATGTAACAAGATGTTTCATGGTGAGACAAACCAATACTACTGCCGTTTTTATGCCTCATTGCGAAATCAAACGGCCCTCTTCAGACGGAGCGGGGGTTCCAGGTGCCACCGATGTGGCATTACTACATTGAGGGACTGATATAATGCTGAAACTTAACAAGCAGGCATTGGGAAAGGCGACCCGGTCGCGTACGGCGCTGATCCTTGTTGCCACAGCTGCCTTGACGGGTGGTGCTGCCTCTGAGGCTTCGGCGAGGCCCTACCGGCATCACCACTATCATCACCACCATTTTGACCATCATGCCGCGCGGGCCGAACACGCGCCCTGGCGGGACGCCCACGCCTCGGTAGCCCCGTCCTTCGGCGGACGCACCTTCTCAGGGATCGCGTCCTACTACGGCAACGAGTCCGGGCACAGGACCGCATCCGGCCAGCGCTTCAACCAGGAAGCCATGACGGCAGCCCACCGCAGCCTGCCGTTCGGCACCAAGCTCCGGGTCACCCATGGCGGCCGGAGTGTCATCGTCACCATCAACGACCGTGGCCCGTTCATTCGCGGCCGGGTGCTCGACCTGTCGACGGGCGCTGCCCGCGCGATCGGCCTGACCAGCGCCGGCGTCGGCCGCATCACGGCCGAGGTGGTCTCGTAGCGGCGTTTCGTTCCAAGACCGTACTCACAGGTATTGCGTCCGTTCGATCGGCGGAACTTCTATCGTCTCGTCTCCAGAAAGCCTGCCGGCAGAGATGTCGGCAGGCTTTTTTAAGCTGTCATTCCGAAGCGATGTGTCAGCATCGAACTACGATGTGCAATTGCACATCGGAGAATCTCGAGGTTCTCAGGTGCGCAATTGCGCACCATAGTTCGGCTCTACGAGCTGACGAAACATTCACAAAAAGCTCTGCGGATCGACATCGACCTCGAGCTTGAGATTGCCCTTGGTCTTGGGGGCTGCGGCCAGCCACTCGCGCAAATATTCCGACAAATCGACGTTGCGCTGCGCCTTCACCAGAAGGCGGAACCGATAGCGGCCCTTGATGACCGCAAGCGGCGCCTCAGCGGGTCCGAGCACCTTGATCCGTTCGTCGATGGGAGCGATCGCGGCAAGCTTGCGCGCAAAACCCTCTGCCGTCGGACGATCGCCGGCAGACACTATCAATCCCGCCAGCCGCCCGAACGGCGGATAGCCGCTTCTCTCGCGCATCTCGATTTCGCTGGCGTAGAACGCCTCGCGGTCGCAGGCGACCAGCGCCTTCATCACGGGGTGCTCCACCTGGTGGGTCTGCAGATAGCCGACCCCCCTGCCCTGGTCGCGCCCCGCCCGCCCAATCACCTGGTTGAGCAATTGCCACGTGCGCTCTGCGGCGCGCGGATCGCCGTTGCTCAAGCCTAGATCGGCGTCCACCACGCCGACCAGATTGAGCCGAGGGAAATGATGCCCCTTGGCGACCAGTTGCGTGCCGACGATGATGTCGACACGGCCTTCCGCAATCTCGTTCAGCTCGCTGCGCATGGTCTCGATCGAGGTGATGAGGTCGCTCGACAGCACCATGGTCCGCGCATCCGGAAAGAGCTGAGCCGCCTCCTCCTGCAACCGTTCGACGCCCGGACCGACCGCGACCAGCGATTCCTCCGCCGCGCAGTGCGGACAGGTGTGGGGGCGCGGCATCGAGAAGCCGCAATGGTGACAAACCAGCCGCTGGCGAAACCGGTGATCGACCAGCCAGGCATCGCAAATAGTGCAGGCAAAGCGATGGCCGCAGGCACGGCACAGCGTCAGCGGCGCATAACCGCGGCGGTTGAGAAACAATAACGCCTGTTCGCGCCGTTCGATTGCAAAACGGATTTGCTCGGCAAGCCGCGGTGAGATGAAGCGTCCGCGTGGCGGAGGTTCGCGCCTCAGATCGATCGCCTCGATGTGCGGCATGTGCTGGCCGCCGAACCGCGAGGGCAGCGCGACACGCTGGTAGCGGCCCTTGCGCGCATTGACCTCGGTTTCGACCGACGGCGTCGCCGACGCCAGCACGACCGGAACCTTGGCGATATGCGCGCGCACCACCGCCATGTCGCGGGCGTGGTAATGCGCGCCCTCATCCTGCTTGTAGGCCTGGTCGTGTTCTTCATCGACCACGATTAGGCCGAGATCGGCATAAGGCATGAACAGCGCTGAGCGCGCGCCCACAATGACGGGCGCTTCGCCGCTGGCAATCGCCGCCCAGTTGCGTTGCCGGGTGCGCGGGGTCAATTCGGAATGCCATTCCAGCGGCCGCACGCCGAAACGCCGCGAAAAGCGATCGAGGAACTGGCCGGTCAATGCGATCTCCGGCATCAGGATCAGCGACTGCTTGCCGCGGCGGATGGTCTCGGCAACCGCCTCGAAATAGACCTCGGTCTTGCCGGAACCCGTGACGCCATCGAGCAAGGCGACATGGAACGTGCCATTGGCAGCGAGCGCGCGCATCGCGTCCACGGCGGTGCGCTGCTGGCGGCTGAATTCCGGGACCGCAAACGCCGGGTCAGGCGCGGTTGGCGCGGGCGGGCGCGGCAGCGCTTCGACCGTGAGCGTGCCTTCATCGACTAGACCATCGATGACGCCGGCACTGACGCCGGCTTCCTTCGCAGCTTCGGATTTGCCGTGCAGCAGTCCATCGGACAACAATTCGAGCAACCGCCGCCGCGCCGGCGTCACGCGCTGCGGCGGTGGCCCGACCAGGCGCACGCCCATCCGCACCCGTTCTGGGCCGAGATCCTCGCCCATGCGCAGGCACATCCGCAACACCATGCCGCGCGCCGAGAGCGTGTAGTTGGCGACCCAATCGACAAGCGCGCGCAGTTCCGCACTGAGCGGCGGCACCTCGAGTTTTTCGCCGACATCCTTCAGCCGGTTGTGGAGGCGCGGCTCAGGCCTGGCGTTCTCGGCCCAGACGACGCCGACCACCTCACGCGGCCCGAGCGGCACGCAGACCACGTCGCCGGCCTTGAGTTCGACGCCGCGCGGAACGCGATAGGAATAGGTGTGGTCGAGCGCGACGGGCACCAGCACGTCGACGATCCCGGTCTGCGATGCGCCCGATGAGGAAGCGCGGGGAGAATGGTCCATCTCGAGTTGATGCCTGCGGCTCGTGAATTAGCGAAGGGTAAACCAGGGTGGTGCGATATAATCATAAGGAATCACAGCGCCAAAAGCAGATATGGCAAAACCCGCGCCCGCCTTGCAGCCGATTGAACTTGACTGCGCCGACGAATCGATCGCGCTGGAGATGGCGCGATGGCTGGCATTTCTGCGCGCCGAGCGGCGCCTGTCGCCCAAGACGTCAGAGGCCTATGCCCGCGACCTCCGCCAGTTCCTCCAATTCCTGGCCGAACACCGGGGCGCGCGCGTGACGCTGAAAAGCTTTTCCGCCATCGAGGCCAGCGATATCAGGGCCTTCATGGCGATGCGGCGCGCCAACGAAATCGCAGGCCGCTCGCTGATGCGCGCGCTGGCGGGTCTTCGTTCCTTCGCCCGCTTTCTCGAACGGGAAGGCCGCGGCAAAGTCGGCGCGTTGTCCGCTGTCCGCGCGCCCAAGATCGGCAAAAGCCTGCCGAAGCCGTTGCCGATGGTGGCGGCGAAACGGCTTGCCGACGCCGACGAGCGCGCCGGCGAGGAGCGCGATCCCTGGATCTGGGCGCGCGACGCCGCCGTCATGGCGCTGCTCTATGGGTCGGGCCTGCGCATTTCCGAAGCGCTCGGGCTGAAACGCCGCGATGTGCCAACGCCCGGCGAAGGCGATGTCCTGGTCGTCACCGGCAAGGGCAACAAGACGCGGATGGTGCCGGTTTTGCAGAACGTCCTGACTTTGATCCAGGACTATACGGCGATGTGCCCGCATCCATTACCGCCGGAGGGTCCGATATTCGTCGGCGCGCGCGGCGGACCTTTGCAGCCGCGCATCATCCAGCTCACCATGGCGCGGCTGCGCGGCGCGCTTGGCTTGCCGGACAGCGCGACGCCGCATGCGCTACGGCATTCCTTCGCGACGCATCTTTTGTCGCGCGGCGGCGACTTGCGGGCGATCCAGGAATTGCTCGGCCACGCCTCGCTCTCGACCACCCAGATCTACACCGGGATTGACAGCGAGCGTCTTCTGGAAGTGTACCGGGCCACGCATCCCCGCGCCTGAACCTTTCGCCCGAACTCTTGCACTCGCCAACTTGTTCGGTCATCGTCGCCTGCACCTGACTGGGGGAAAATCATGAGCGCACATGAGAGTATGGAGCACGCCGAACACGCCGAGCATGCCTCGGGGGAGAACAAGAAGATCGCGCTTCTGATCGCGGTGATCGCGCTGTGTCTTGCGCTGTCGGAAACGCTCGGCAAGGGCGCACAGACCGAAACCATTGCCAAGAATGTCGAGGCTTCCAACCTGTGGGCGTTCTTCCAGGCCAAAAGCATCCGCCGCACCACGGTGCAGACGGCCGCCGAGCAGGCCAAGCTGGCGCTTCCAAGCGACGATGCCGCGAAAGCCGCGGTGCAGAAGCAGATCGACGAATGGCAGAAGACGGCCGCGCGCTACCGCTCTGAGCCCGAGACCGGCGAGGGCACCGAGCAACTCGCCGAGCGCGCCAAGCACGCCGAAGAAGAACGCGAACTGGCCACGGCGAAATATCATCACTTCGAGCTCGCTTCGGCGGCGTTCCAGATCGGCATCGTGCTGGCGTCCGCAACCATCATCACCGGCATGATTGGGCTCGCCTGGATTTCCGGCCTGCTCACGTTCGCAGGTATTGCGATCACCGCGTTCGGCGTATTCGCACCGCACGTGCTTCATCTTGCCGTGTTGTGAGGATACTCTCGAGCAAATAGCTCGCATTTTTGGTTGACGCGTTTTCTTCACGCGAACCGGTGTCCACATCCGGATCCCGTCTCCGCCAA
>NZ_DAHUXJ010000009.1 GCF_027307225.1 Bradyrhizobium sp.
TTCCGAAGTTCGTATCATATTGCGGCTCCACGTTTACGAACTTCGGAATCAAAGGAGCACTAGCCAATTATATGATTCTAGTGCGGTTTAGAATTTGAAGTTCCTATGACGAGGTTACCGCGAAACTGATAGGAACTTCAAATTCACCGCACTCGTCCTGCCCGGGCACAAGTCGCATCGGGCGTTTCGATCTCTTGCGGCTTACTGGGAAACGGTCTGAATGACGCTGCTCACCGGGCGTACGCTGGTGGAGACGGAAATCTTCATTTCCTTCATCATCTCCTCGTCGTACTCAGGCAAGGTCTGCACCGGCGCCTTGGGCTTCATGAACACGACCTTGTAGCCGCCGGCCTTCAGACGAAGAAGCAATTCGGGCATCGCTTCGGCGGTGTGTTTCTGGAAGTCGTGCATCAGGATGATGCCTTTGCCCTGCTTCTGCAGCTTGGTCATCACGGTGTTGATGACCTGCTCCGGGCTCTTGGCCCGGAAGTCGAAGGAATCGAGGTCGCAGGAAAACATCGCGATGTTGCGCGTGCCGAGATAGGCCACGGCCGCCGCGTTTTGCTGCAATTCCGGAAAGCGGAAGAACGGCGCGGGCGCGGTGCCAAGCGCGAGCTTGACGGCGCTGATGCCCTTTTCGATCTCGTCCTTGACGAGTTGCTCGTTCATCTTCTTCGAATTCAGATTGGCATGCGACCAGGTGTGCGTGCCGACCGTGTGACCGGCCGCCAGGACCTGCCGCAGCAACTCGGGATGATAGCTGGCGTGCTTGCCGATCGAGAAGAACACCGCCTTGGTGCATTGGTCGGCGAGCGCCTTGAGCACCGCCGGCGTGTTGACCGGCCACGGACTGTCATCGAAGGTCAGCACGACCTCCTTGTCAGCCAGAAAATCGAACTGCTTGAATTGCTCGAAGCCGAAGCCGGGTCCGCCCGTGGTGTCGACCTCGACGACGCGGGAAACGCCGAGTGCATCCGGATTGGCGCACGCGGCCTCTCTCGGCTGCGGAGCGGGAGCATGCGGCGCTTCCGGGATGCTGCCGGTCACTTCGACCGGATCGTGGTTGGCGGCGAGCTTGGCGGACGCGGGGGGCGGCGCAGGCGCGGCTTGCGCGGCGGCAACGGCCTTGGCTTTGGCGGCGCTTCTTGCCGGTGCTGTCCAGAACCAGCCACCGGTGGCGATCAACGCGGCCGCCACCACACTCATCAGCATCAGGCCCAACGCGTTACGCATGGTTACTCTTCCGTTAATGCGAAAACGAAAACTTCCGTTTAGCCATTTATGGGAAAGAGTTGTTAACGCTCCCCCAACATCGTGCCATTTCGGCTGTGGCGGCGACAGATCGCGCCGGCTCTGACGTTCGCCGCGTCGCCTCAGGCGAACCATCGATGGATGCGTTGATCCGCGCATTGACTTCGTTGCCCAAGCAGACTTTCATCGCCGCCATTGCAGCGATGAAGGTTTTGATTGATGCTCAGAAGTTTGTTCGTCCTGCTCGGAATTTTTGCGGCGCAGGCCTTCGCGGCCTCACCTGTCCCGGCGCAGCAAGGTCACGATGCCTGCGCGCGTGACGTGACCCGCTTCTGCCGCGCGCGCATCAACGACGGCGACTCGGTGGTGCTGGAGTGTCTGAAGCAGCATCGCGCCCGGCTCAGCCGGGCCTGCGACAAGGTCCTGACCGAGAACGGCCAGTAAACTCCTAAGTACTGCTGCCCGCCGCAGCGGACGCCACCGGCAGCACTTCATTGGCCGCGCGGTCGGGCGTGTCTTCCTTCCAGCGCACCGAGCCGAACGGCCGTTCCAGCATGCGGCGGACGCGCACCGGGCCGGGCCCGAGATGAAAATCCATCGCGCGCTGATGCAGCGCGCGTTCGGACTGCGTGGAGCGGCTGCGCTGACGCAGATAGTCGAACCAGGTCGGGCAATGGTAGCGCTCGGTCCATAGTTCGGGATCGGCAATGTCGCGCGCGATCGACCAGCCGTAAGCGCCGTTGCGTTGCCTCGAGAGCTGGACTTCCTGCATGACGTTGTGGAAGGCGCGAGCGTTGTCCTGCGCCACACGGTATTCGATCTCGACCACGAGCGGCCCGCTACGTCCGGTCAGCGACAACTGCACCTCCGGATCGGCCAGCATTTCGGCATCCTCGTTGCGTGCGCCGACGCGCGGCATTTTCAGCCAGATGCCGAGCAGCGGCGAGAGCACCATCAAGCCTGCCGAAACCAGCAGCGCGGTTTCGACGCCCGCGGCATCCGTGAGCTGCCCCCAGCCCCAGCTTCCGATCGCAATACCACCGGAGATCGAGGCCTGGAAAATCGCCAGCGATCGTCCGGCGACCCAGCGCGGCGCTGAAAGCTGCACTCCGATATTGAACAGGGCGACCGCCAGCATCCAGACCGCGCCGGCCACGACCAGCGCGGCCACCGTCAGCACCGGTTCATGGCTCAGCGCCACCGCGGCAATGGCGCCGCCCATCGATAAAGCGCAGGCGCGCACCGCGGCCTCGCCGCTCAGGCGCTTGCGAACTTCGCCAATATTGAGCGCGCCGATCACCGCGCCCATGCCGAAAGCGCCGAGCATGATGCCATAGGTCTGCGCGCCGCCATGCAGGAGGTCGCGCACCACCAGCGGCATCAGCGCCGATATCGACCCGCCGATCAGGCCGGTCACGAGCGTGCGCGCCAGCACGATCTTGATCGAGGGAGAATTGGCGATGTAGCGCACGCCCGAGACGATCGCCCGGTTGAGACGTTCGCGCGGCAGTCGCGACGGCACGCTCTCGCGGCGCCAGACGAACAACGCCACGACCAGCGGAAGGTAGAGAACGGCATTGGCGGCAAACGCCGCAACGGCGCCTGCGGTGGCGACGACGATGCCGCCGATCGCGGGTCCAAAACTGCGCGCGATGTTGTAGCTGATGCCGTTCAGGGCCACGGCGGAGGGCAGCATGTCGACCGGCACCTGCTCGTTTACCGACGATTGCCAGGCGGGCCCGAACAGCGCCATGCCGCTGCCGACCACAAAGCACAGGGCCAGCAAGCTGTCCGGCGTGACAAGCCCGAACCAGGCCAGCGCCGTCAGCGCGGTCGCGCCCAACAACGCGATCGACAACGAGATCAGCGAGACGACGCGGCGGTCATACATGTCGGCGATCGCGCCGGCCGGCATTGCGATCAGCATCACTGGAAGCATCAGCGCGGTCTGCACCAGCGCGATCTTGTCGGCGGAGGATGTCATCTGGGTCATCGCCCAGGCCGCGCCAACCGCCTGAATCAGGAGGCCGAGGTTGGACAGCAGGCTCGCCGACCAGATCCGGCGGAACGCAATATGGCGCAGCGGCGCTGCAATACCGTCGGTGGCCAATATCGGGCGCTTCGGCTGTTCCGTCATGGTTTCTTCCATTGCGGGCGACTTTCCTCCGGAATCGAGCATACCCGTTGAGGTCCGGCACGCACCCGATTCGTCATCGCAAAATACCCAAGATCGTTCCGCTGTCACAATCCGCCGATCACCGGGGTCCCAGAGGGGCGCCTTCATGGCGTCGGGATTTTGAAGCTGATATGCTCGCAAGCGGCGAGACGAGATCTTGCCCCATCCAAAGCCGAAGGACGATATCCGTGAGCATAGCCGAAACCTGGGATATCCGTAGCCCGCGCCGGCGACTGGTTCCTCCGAGCCCGCCGCGGGCCCCGGAGAGCATGACGGCGCTGCAGCGGATGGCGAAGATGCGCGAAAGCGCCATCGGAACCTGGGGCCAGCGCGCCTATGAGGAAGATGTCCTTCGCGGCCGCTTCCTGTTCAATTCCAGTTTCATCCTCAACACGCCGGATGCGATCCGCCATGTGCTGGTCGACAATTACGAGAATTATTCCCGCACGCCGACCGGTTTCCGCGTGCTGCGTCCGATGCTGGGGGAGGGCCTGCTGATCGCGGAAGGACGGCCCTGGAAGCACCAGCGGCGCACGCTGGCCCCGGCCTTCACGCCGCGTGCGGTCGCAACCCTCATTCCGCATATGGTCGCGGTGACCGATGAAACCGTCGCCAATCTGCGCCGCGTCAGCAACGAGCCGGTCGATTTGCGCGAGAAGATGCAGCGAATGACGCTCGAGATTGCCGGCCGGACGATGTTCTCGTTCGGCATGGAACGTCACGGCGCGACATTGCGCGACTTCGTGATGGAGTATGGCGACACCCTGGCGCGGCCCCATTTCCTCGATCTGGTGTTGCCGCGGGATTGGCCAAGCCCGCGTGATTTTGCGCGGGCGCGTTTCCGCAAGCGCTGGACCCGCTTCGTCGGCATGCTGATGGCGGAGCGCCGCGCCGCCGGAAAGGCGGAAGGCGCGCCGGCCCGCGATCTGTTCGACCTGATGGGTGCCGCGCGCGATCCGGAAACCGGCGATGCGTTCAGCGAGACGCAGCTCGGCGACGAGGTTGCGACCATGATTCTCGCCGGTCACGAGACCACCGCCACGGCGCTGTTCTGGTCGCTGTATTTGCTGGCGCTCGACCCGGTCGTGCAGGAACAGGTGGCAAGCGAGGCGCGGCAGCTCTCGGGCAATGGCGAGGCTGACCTCGAGCGGTTGAAGTTCACCCGCGCCGTGATCGATGAGACCATGCGGCTTTATCCACCCGCCTTTCTGATCGCGCGGTCCGCGCTTGGCGCGGATGAAGTTGCCGGCCTGCCGATCGCGAAGCGTGACGTGATCCTGATTTCGCCATGGCTGTTGCACCGTCACGAAAAACTGTGGCGCGATCCGAATGCGTTCGTGCCCGAACGCTTCCTGGCGCCGGAACCGCCGCCCGACCGCTTTGCCTATCTGCCGTTTGGCGTCGGTCCGCGTGTCTGCATTGGCGCGCATTTTGCGCTGGTCGAGGCGACGCTGGCGCTGGCGCGGATCATCGCGGCGTTCCACGTTACGCTCGTGGACAGGGAGCCGATCATGCCGACGGGTGTGGTGACGACCCAGCCGGATCGCTCGCCGATGTTCCAGATCTCGCCGCGCTGACTCGGCTCACTTGCGCGCAATCTAAGATGGGTCCGAAATCATGAGTGAATTGAAGGCGCAGTTTTCCATGTTGAAGCAAAACGCCGATCCGGCGGTTGCCGATGCGATCGCACACCTCGTCCAGAATGGCGAAGATCACAAACTCAACCGCGTCAATGTTCTGGAATTTGCCAAGACCAACGGCCTTGACGAGGAGCAGGCGATCTCGGGATTCCTGCACGCCTCGCGGCTCGGCCTGTTCGACCTGACCTGGAACGTGCTTTGTCCGGGATGCAGCGGCGTGCTCGATGCGCACGACACGCTGAAATCGCTGCGCAGCGAGGACTATCACTGCGGATTATGCGCCTGCGGCTACGAAGCTTCCGTCGACGAGCAAGTGGAAGTCGCCTTCACGGTGAGCCCCAAGGTCAAGCGCATCGCCGCCCATGATCCGAACACGCTGCCATTGTGGGAATATTACAAGCAGGTGTTCTGGAGTTCGGGCATCGACCTCAACGAGGAGTCGTTCGCCACGCTGACCGACGTGGGGACGCTCGATTCGCTGGAACTGCCCGCCGGCGAGCGCGCCGTTTTGTCGTTGCAATTGCCGCCGCAATTCATCATCGCGTTTGAACCGGTGACGCACTCGGCGCATTTCATCGACGTACAGGGCGAGCCGACCAGGGAACGCCAGCAGCTTTCGCTGGTTTACGACAAGTCGCACCCGCCGACCGGCTCGATCACGCTCCGTCCGGGCCCCCTGCGGCTTTCGCTCGACAACCAGGCCGGGGTGCGGACGCTGCCGACGGTTTTCATCGCGGCCGAAGAGCTGCATCAGTTGCTCGGCAAGCGCCGGCCGTTTCTCACCGCCAAGCGGATGCTGTCCAATCAGACCTTCCGCGACGTATTCAAGGCCGACAATCTCCACATCGATCAGCGGTTGAAGATCACCTCGCTCACCTTCCTGTTCACTGACCTGAAGGGTTCGACCGCGCTATACGAGCGTGTCGGCGATCTCGCCGCTTTCGACCTGGTGCGCGCGCATTTCCGGGCGCTGCTCGAGATCATTGCCTCGGAAAAAGGCGCCGTGGTGAAAACCATCGGCGACGCCGTGATGGCGACCTTCGTCAAGCCGGAGCATGCGATCACCGCGGGGCTCAAGATGCGCGCGGCGATGGATGGGCTGAATGCCGAGCGCGGTACCGACGATCTAGTGGTCAAGATCGGCATTCACGAAGGCCCTTGCCTGGCAGTCATGCTCAACGAGCGGCAGGACTATTTCGGCCAGACCGTGAATATCGCGGCGCGGGTTCAGGGGCTCGCAACCTCAAAGGCGATTCATGCGACCGGCGGCGTGGTCGAGGTGCCCGCGGTTTCGGCCATTTTGCGGGAGCGGGCGATCAAGCCGATCCAGAAGGAGGCCGCGTTGCGCGGCATCGCCGACAAGGTCCTGGTCTACGAAATTCCGTAGGCAACATTGCCGAAAGGTAATCCGTTCGGGGAACACGCGCCGATTGCGTGAGTTCGTGTTCCACGCCATATAGATCTGAAGCGAAGCTATCTAGAGACCTCTGATGCTCGACGGACTGCGCCAATTTATCACTGAGGTTATTTCTCCCGCACATGAGCCACGTGACCTCGACGACAACGGCTACCGGCTGGCCGCGACCGCGCTGCTCATCCACGTCATTTCGCTCGACGGCGAACCGTCGGATGCGGAAAGGCGCAAGCTCCACAGCCTGATCGAAAGCAGTTTCGGCCTCGATCACGGCACCGCCGACAAGCTGATCGCCTCCGCAACGCTGGTCGAGGGCGAAGCGGTCGATCTCTATCATTTCACCAGCGTCATCATGCGTTCGGTCGACGATGCCGGACGCCTGCGGATCGTCGAGATGATGTGGGAGCTGGTATACGCCGACGGTCAGGTCAGCGAATTCGAGGATAATGTGGTTTGGCGTGCGGCCGATTTGCTCGGCGTGTCCCAGCGCGACCGGATCGACCTCAAGCACCGTGTCGCCGCCAGGCAGTCCTCCGCCGTGTCAGGCGGTTAGAAGTCCACGGTCCAAATGTCACCATCATCCCGGCCTCTTGCGCGCCAGGTCCATAAAAATTCCTTGATGTAGCCCGCCCGCATTTCTGCGTGTTTCTGGCGGTGCTGATTTCTGCCCGATCGTACCTTGCAGAAGGCTCGAAACGCTTGCAGGCGGGCGATATCCCGCATAAGCAAAATCCCCGATTGGGCGGTACTTACTGGGTGGCAAGGAAAATCGTGACTGAGCGGGTGACGCTGATTACGGGTGCCTCGGCGGGGATTGGCGCCGATCTGGTGCGCGTCTTTGCTTCCAACGGCCATCGCGTGGCGATGGTGGCACGCCGGGCGGACCGCCTGCAGGCGCTGGCTACGGAAATCGCGGCCAAGCGGTTTCCCACGCCGATCGCGATCGCTTGCGATCTCGAACAACCCGACGCCGGCGACAAGATCGCTGCCGCGCTGACCAATGCGAACGCCGAATGCGAATTCGTCGTCAACAATGCGGGCTTCGGTTTGTTCGGCGGTGCCATCGAGCTCGACCGCAAGGAGCAGCTCGGGATGATCGCGGTGAATATTCGTGCGCTCACCGATCTGTCGCTGCGCTTTGCCGATCAGCTGATCCGAAACCGCGGCGGAATCCTCAACGTCGCGTCGATCGCGGGCTTCCTCCCGGGGCCGGGCATGGCGGTCTATTACGCCTCCAAAGCCTATGTGCTGTCGTTCACCGAGGCCTTGCGCGCCGAGCTGGGTCCGAAGGGCGTCCGCGTCACCGCGCTCTGTCCAGGTCCGGTGCCGTCTGAATTTCAGACGCGGGCAGGCTTTGAACCCGGACTCGATTCCGCGGTGCTCAACGTTTCCTCGGCAGAGGTCGCTGCGCAAGCGTATCGCGGGTTGATGGCCAACAAGCGCGCGGTGCTGCCGGGCCTTGGCATCAAGATCGTGCCGTTCATGCTGCGGTTCTTCCCGCGCGGATTCATCCTGGCGGCGGTGGCCCGCTTTCAGACCCGCCCGCGCTAGGAAGCGCGCACCACGCCCGCAACTCACCCGAAATTAACGATTTGTTGGTTAAGCTCGCGGAGGCTAGCGAGAAGAAAGGTCGATGTCGCCCTCCGCCAAAATCGGTCTTGTGCGTGATGCCGCATCCGCGATGGCGCGGCCCGCGGCGTCTTCGCTTCGTCCCGTCCTGATCGTCCAGCACCAGGAAAACTCGACGCCGGGCCGTATCGGCAACGCGCTGCGGGCGCTCGGCTATCAACTCGACATCCGGCGTCCGCGTTTTGGCGATGCGCTGCCGCAGACGCTGTCGGCACATGCCGGCGCGGTCATTTTCGGCGGGCCGATGAGCGCCAACGATCCCGACGACTATGTTCGCCGCGAGATCGACTGGATCGCGGTGCCGCTGATTGAGCGGCGGCCGTTACTCGGAATTTGCCTTGGCGCGCAAATGCTCGCGATGCATCTCGGTGCCCGCGTCGCGCCGCATCCGCACGGCCGCGTCGAGATGGGTTATTACCCGATCCGGCCCACGTTGGCCGGGCTGAAGGTCTGCGCGAGCTGGCCCGACGAGGTCTATCACTGGCACCGCGAGGGATTCGAACTGCCCGCCGGCGGCGAGCTCCTTGCACAAGGCGGCGATTTTCCCAACCAGGCCATTCGTTTCGGCAATGCCTTCGGTCTGCAATTTCATCCCGACGTGACCTACGCGATGATGTGCCGCTGGACGGTGTGCGGTGCCGATCGGCTGGACATGCCAGGCGCCTATCCGCGCCAGCAGCATTTTGCGGAACGTGGCTGCTACGACGTCGCCGAGCGCGCCTGGCTGAAGCAATTCCTCGATGGCTGGCTCAGCCGGGTGCCCGAAATCGCGATGGCGGAAGCGGCGGAGTAGCGGCGCAACAATCGGCCCGCCGCCGCCCTCCGGGCTACGGCGTGGCAGCCTTCGCTATTAACTGGCTTGCCCAGCCGAAGCGGGCGTAGCCTGCGAAGGTTGGTGGAGCCAGGCGGGATCGAACCGCCGACCTCGTCATTGCGAACGACGCGCTCTCCCAGCTGAGCTATGGCCCCAAATCGCTGCGGCAAAATGCCAAGAAACCGCCAGCAATCGGCGCCATTTACAATCCGCGCGGAGGCCAAGTCAAGAACGGCGAAATCGTTGTTTTTCCGGTGTTTTACCGGGAACTCGCCTTGTTTGCCCCGCACGGACCCGGTATTTAGCGGGGGTTTCGTCCACGATTCCAGCGAGCCAGTCCCGCCATGCGCGCCGTTCTCGACATCATTCTCATCGTCCTGCAGCTCTATGTCTGGCTGCTGATCGCGGCTGCCATTCTGTCCTGGCTCATCGCCTTCAATGTTGTGAACACACGCAACCAGTTCGTGGCGATGGCGGGAGAGTTTCTGTACCGGATCACCGAGCCGCTGCTCGCGCCGATCCGTTCCGTCATGCCCAATCTGGGCGGGCTCGACATCTCGCCGATCATTCTGATCCTGATCATCTACTTCGTCGAGCGGGTGATCGAGTATTACATTTATCCGAACGTCTTCTGATCGCGTGAGCGAATGACGGCGCAGATCATCGACGGAAAACGCATCGCCTCAGAGCTTCGCGCGCGGGTGGCGAGCGAGGTCGCCCGGGTCAGGAGCGATCACGAACTGACGCCGGGGCTCGCGGTGGTTCTGGTCGGTCACGATCCCGCCAGCCAGGTCTATGTCCGCTCCAAACACAAGCAAACGCAGGAGGCCGGCATGGCCTCCTTCGAACATGTCTTGCCGGAGAACGTCGCGCAGGCCGATCTGCTGGCGCTGATCGCGCGGCTCAACCGCGATCCGCTGGTGCATGGCATCCTGGTGCAACTGCCACTGCCGAAGGCGCTGAACACCGAAGCCGTCGTCAATGCGATCGATCCGGCCAAGGACGTCGATGGCCTGCATCCGAATAATGCCGGCCGGCTCGCTGGCGGATTTTCTGCGCTGTCGCCCTGCACGCCGCTCGGCTGCATCATCTTGAGCAAGAGCGTGCATGCCTCACTCGAAGGCATGAATGCGATCGTGATCGGCCGCTCCAACCTTGTCGGCCGGCCGCTGGTGCAGTTGTTGCTCAACGAAAACGCTACGGTGACGATCGCGCATTCGCGTTCGCGCGACCTGAAGCACTTATGCGCCCGCGCCGATCTGGTCTATGCCGCCGTCGGCAGGCCGGAAATGGTGCGCGCCGACTGGATCAAGCCGGGTGCGACCGTGATCGACGTCGGCATCAACCGCCTCTCGGACGTCAACGGCAAGACGCGCCTCGTCGGCGACGTCGCCTTTGCGGAAGTCTCGGAAGTCGCGGGCGCCATCACGCCGGTGCCGGGCGGTGTTGGCCAGATGACGGTGGCGTGCCTGCTGGTCAACACGCTGCGTGCAGCCTGCGCGATTGCGGGCCTGCCGAAGCCGGGGGTGTGAGGGCGGTAGTTATTACGCCGTCATTCCGGGGCACGAGCGAAGCGAGTGAGCTACGATGTGCACTTGCACATCGGAGAATCTCGAGATTCCGGGTCTGGTCCTTCGGACCATCCCGGAATGACGACTATGTCGTTACTTCCCCTTCGCCCGCGCGATGCCCTCTGCGATCAGTTGATGGGCATCGTCAGCGCCGCCCCAGCGCAGCACCTTCACCCATTTGCCGGGCTCGAGATCCTTGTAGTGCTCGAAGAAATGCCGGATCTGCTGCAACGTGATGTCGGGCAGGTCGCTATAGGTCCTGATCTTGTCGTAACGCTGCGTCAGCTTCGATGACGGCACCGCGATAATCTTCTCGTCGCCGCCGGCCTCATCCTCCATCAGCAGCACGCCGACCGGCCGCACGCTCATCACGGCACCCGGCACGATGGCGCGTGTGTTGGCGACCAGCACGTCGCAGGGATCGCCATCATTGGACAGCGTGTGCGGAATGAACCCGTAATTGCCGGGATAGCGCATCGCCGTATACAGGAAACGATCGACCACCAGGGTGCCGGCTTCCTTGTCGAGTTCGTATTTGATCGGCTCGCCGCCGGCCGGCACTTCAATGATGACGTTGACCTCGCGGGGAGGATCGACGCCGATCGAGATCGCTTCAACGCGCATGGATGGCTCCGGGAGTTGGAATGCCTTAGGTTAGCGGAAGCGACGCCGTTCTTCGAACGGCTATGCCCGGCAACGACGGCAGATGATCGCAGTCGGAAATCAGTTGGTCCAGGCGAAGGCGACCTTGTCGAGCGACTTCGGGCCGAACTTTTCGGAGGAGCGAGCCACCATGCGGCCGCCGAGCGCGCGATAGAACTCGGTCGCCGGCTCATTGTCGGAAAGCGCCCAGATCACCATGCTCTTCAGGCCGCTCTGCATCAGGTCGCGCCGTGCGGCCGAGAACAGGCGGCGGCCGAAGCCGAGGCCCTGGAATTCAGGGCGAAGATAGAGCTCGTAAATCTCGCCTTCGAAGTGCAGGCTGCGGGCGCGGTTGCGGCCGTAATTGGCATAGCCGGCAACCTTGTCGCCAAACACCAGCACGCTGACGCGGCTGCCCTTGCGAATCGCCGAATCCCACCATTGCGGACCGCGGCGGTTGATCAGTTTCTCAAGCTCGGAGCCGGGAATGATGCCCTGATAGGCCGCACGCCACGCCTCGTCATGGGTGGATGCCACCGCTGCCGCATCAGCAGCTTTGGCCGGCCGGACTTCGATCAGGGTTGTGCTCATGACCTGATCAAAGCAAGTCAGCGGCCCGGCTTCAAGGTCTATCGTTAATTATCGGTTAACCTGTGGACTTTCTGCATCAGTCCGCGGCGGTCTGTCCCGAAAAGCGGACAGAGACGAGGCATTTTGATGCCGGATATGGCGGAATGGACGGGTCGGTTAGTGCCGCCCATTTGGCGTTTCTGTACCGCAAGCGGCAAATTCGTTCAGGAACGTCAAATGGAAAGCGGCACTAGCATCAAAATTTTGCTAGTACCCATGACTTTCCGAAGTTCGTAAATGATGCGTGCTGAGGCGGTGTACGAACTTCGGAAAGTGGGCACTAGCGGTTCTTAACTTCTGACATCACGAGATGAGGCGCAGGATTTGATTCGCCGTGAGCGACCTTGCGGATACCTCGTCTTGCAGCGCGGCGATGAGGTGATGAATGCCTTTGCTTAGGGCCGTTTTCGTGCCGTTTCTGCTTGCCGTGCTGTGGTCGCAAACCGCGGCCGCGCAAGTCACCTTTGGCCCGCAAGGCACGGAAGGGGAGCCCGATCGCGAGCAGGCCTGGCTGGTGCCGTCAGGCGATCCAAACGTCGCTTCGCACGCCGTCCTGTTTCGCCCCACAGGTCAAGGCCCCTTTCGGCTGGCGGTCATTGCGCATGCGTCGACCCAGAACACGGTGCTCCGCGTGATGATGCCGCAGCCGAAATACCGGCCGCTGGCCGAGCTATTGGTCGCGCGCGGTTTTGCCGTGCTGGTGCCGGAACGTCCGGGCCACGGCGCCACCGGGGGCAGCTATCTGGAAGACCAGGGCGGCTGTGACGGCGCGGACTACGTCCATGCCGGCCGGGCCACCGCGGACGAAATCGCCGCCGCCGCGACCTACCTGCGCCAGCAGCCCTTCATTCGGCGTGACGGCACGGTAATCATCGGGCATTCCGCGGGCGGATGGGGCGCGCTCGCGCTTGCCAATTCCGATCCGGCCGAGATCGCGGCGATCATCGCCTTCGCCCCCGGTCGCGGCGGCCAGCCCAACGGTATCCCCAACCAGATTTGCGCCCCGCATACGCTGCTTGCGGCAGCCGGCGAATTCGGCCGCGGCGCGCGCATTCCCGTCAGCTGGCTGGTCGCCGCCAACGACAGCTATTTTCCGCCGGATTTTTCACGGAAAATGGCCGACGCGTTTCGATCGAGCGGCGGCAAGGCCGATTTCCGCGTGCTGCCGGCCTATGACGGCGAGGGGCATTGGATCGCCGAGACCGAGAACGGCGTGAAGCTACTGCCTGCCGAACTCGACCGCGCGCTGAAAGGATCATCGCCGCAGCCTCTCGCGCGGGCGAAGAAGCCGTGACCGTCTATTTCGCCGTCAAATATCTGCACGTCCTCGGCGCGATCGTCATTTTGGGCACGGGCAGCGGGATCGCGTTTTTCATGCTCATCGCGCATCGCAGCCGCGATGCTGCGTTTATCGCGCACACGGCTGCGGTGGTCGTCATCGCCGACATGATCTTCACCCTGAGTGCCGTGATCGTGCAGCCCATCAGCGGCGGACTGCTGATGATGTTGTCTGCGACAAGCTTGGCCGAGAGCTGGCTGATGGTATCGCTGGCGCTATACGCCGTGGCGGGAGCGTTCTGGATTCCTGTGGTCTTCATGCAGATCGAGATGCGCGATCTGGCGCGCCTCGCGGCGGAGAAGGCGCACCCGTTGCCGCCGCGTTACTTTGCGTTGTTTCGCCGCTGGTTGGCGTTCGGCGTTCCCGGCTTCGGCTCGGTCATGATCATTCTCTGGCTGATGATAGCAAAGCCCATTTAAGGCGGCGGACCATGATGCTGCCTCGCAACGTTCTCATCTTCGGCGCTTCAGGACTGATCGGTCGATTTCTAACCGACGACCTGCGTTCGCGGGGTTTTCAGGTGACCGCCGTGGCTCGGAAATTCGTGCCGGCGCAAAAGACGAGCCCGCTCGATCTCGAGCGGCCGATCATGACGATGGATGCAGTTGCGCTTACGCAAATGCTGTGCGAACGGACAATCGACGTCGTGGTCAATTGCCTGGGTGTACTTCAGGATGGCCCCGGCAGCGACACGGCCGCCGTGCACCGCGATTTCGTTCAGCGCCTGCTTTGCGCGATCAAGGCAAGCGGTCGCGCCATTCGCCTGATCCACATCTCGATTCCTGGTGTCGAGAAGGACGATCTCACCGCTTTCAGCATCACCAAGCGCGAGGCCGACGCGATGATTGCCACATCCGGCGTTCGCTACGCGATCCTGCGGCCCGGCTTCGTGATTGCGCCCGCGGCTTTTGGCGGCAGCGCTATGGTCCGTGCGTTCGCCGCCACGCCGTTGGCGCTGCCAACAGCCGAATCTGCAAGAGCGCTCCAGCCCGTTGCGGTGGAGGACATCGCGGCGACCGCGAGTTGGCTTGCGGCGCGCGACGTTGATGAGGCCGCAGCCAATTCTGTGACCTGGGACCTGATGCAGAAGCAGCCAGTCACGTTGGGTGACGTGATCGGGGCATTTCGCCGATCTTTTGGCACGCGCGAGTGGCCGCGGATTCGCGTTCCGGCCTCCTTGCTCACCATCAGCGTGAAACTGGCGGACCTTGTCGGTTGGCTAGGCTGGCAATCGCCGCTGCGCTCGACGGCGATGGCCGAATTGGGCCGCGGCGTGAGCGGCGATCCCTCGGCATGGATGAGCGCAACCGGAATCGTTCCGATCGAATTGAACCTTGCGGTGCCGCGCGGGGCGACTATTCAGGAGAAATGGTTCGCGCGGCTTTATCTGATCAAGGCGATGGTCATTGCAAGCCTTGTCGTGTTCTGGGGCGTTTCCGGCTTCATCGCGCTGTTTGTCTCTTATGATGCCGCAGCCGGTATCTTGAATTCGCACCATTTCCCGTTGTCGCTGATCGCGCCGATCACGGTTCTCACCGGCCTGATGGATATGATGATCGGCGTTTTGATCTCGTTCCGCCGCACCTGCGTCTTCGGATTGGGATGGGGAATTCTGGCCTCACTCGGCTATATGTTAGGCGCGGCGATCCTGACGCCCGATCTCTGGATCGAGCCGCTCGGGGCTCTGGTCAAGACAGGACCCGCAATCGTGCTGATGCTGGTCGCGCTCGCAACCCTGGATAGCCGCTGATGCCGGCGTGGCCTGACGACGATGTGATTCTTTATGACGGCGTCTGCGTATTCTGCTCGCGCTGGATTCGTTTCGTCGCGGCGCGCGATGAGGCGAAGCGATTTCGCTTTACCGCGATCCAGTCGAATTACGGCACACGGCTGGCGCGCACTTTCGGCATCGACCCCGATGATCCCGACACCAATGCGGTGATCCACGGTGGCGTGGCCTGGTTCAAATCCGATGCGGCATTGACGGTGCTGTCGAACCTGCCGGGCTATCGATGGACGCGTGTGTTGTTCGCCGTGCCGATGCCGCTTCGTGATGCGGTCTACAATCTCGTCGCTAAAAATCGCTACCGGATTTTCGGAAAGTACGATGCGTGCTTCGTGCCGGATGCTGAGATGCGGGGGAGGGTGATGGAGTGACGGCGAAGGCGTCATCCCGGGGCGCCTCGCCAGAGGCGAAACCGGGATCTCGAGATTCCGGGTCTGGTGCTTACGCACCATCCCGGAATGACAGCGACTGCACCACCTCTTTCACCGCCCTCTCCCCTGAATCATGCGCGCCATGGGCGGTGGAGAAAAAGTTCGGCGAGGTGGCTTCGCCCGCGAAGAACAGGCGGCCATCGACCGGCGCGGCGAGCACGGTGCGCTTGCCCGCATGGCCCGGCAGCGCGTGCGAATAGGAGCCGCGGGCGAAGCGATCATGCGCCCAGCGCGATTCCTTCAGCGGTTTCAGCCTGCGGCGAAAATCGTTGCCGAGAAACGCCACGATCTCGTCGATGGCATGCGCCGCGATCGCGCCGTCGCCCTCATCTTCCAGCGCCTGCGCGAAACGTCCGCCGAAAAAGCCCTCGACGCAGGCTTGCCCGAACGGCCGCAGGTGATACGTGCCCATTTCCGTGCGCATGGTCATGCCGCGCAGATTGCCGTCGGCGGGCATCTCTTCGGCGCCGTCGAGTGCGAGCATCACCTTGTCGGCCAATCCCAGCGGCAGGTGCGCGGCGGCATCGACTTTTTCCGGCAGCGGCGGAACGAAGCGGATCGCTTCTTGCGCGATCAGGTTGGTCGGCACGGTCACGATCACCTTGTCGGCGGGAAGCGTGCCTTGCGAGGTCTCGATGCGCAGGCGTCTGCCGGAATGATCGATCAGCGTGACCTCGCAACCGAACGCAATCGGCAGCGATGCGCCATAGGCTCCCATGAGCGCGCCATAGCCGCGGCGCACCCGCCAATTGATATTGGTATCCTCGTAGGCGTCGAAGTCGAGAACCGACACCTGGTCGAGCTCGCGGCCGTTGATATAGGTCGAGATCGCATCGATCATCGGATTCCAGCGGTTGCCGGGTTTTAGGCAAACATTGGCAGGACGGTCGACGCCGGTCTTGGCCGCCTCCTTGGCCGCTTCTTCCAGCCGATCGAAAAACTCGTCGAGCGCGCGGAGAAACTCGGCGCGGTCTGCCGGCGGAAAAGCGTTGCCGACGGCGATGCGGTCGCGCCATGGCGGCAGCGTCCGGTCAATCTCGAAACCAAGCTGGCCGGCGATTTTGACGAAGGCGTTCCGGTCGGCCGAGTGCAGCCAGCCGCAGCCGAGATCGAAAGTCACGTCGGGCGCGGCCATGATGGTGTGACCGCGGCCACCGGCGCGATCGCGCGCCTCCAGCACGACAAACGAGACGCCGGCGCGCTTCAGCGCATGGCCGGCGCCAAGGCCTGCGGCGCCCGCGCCGATGATGGCGACATTTATGTCCGAAGGGAAAGACATGTGTAAGGCGAATAGTGAGTAGCGAATAGCGAGTAGGCTATCGGAAAGCGAACGGCACGGGAACGCCTCTATTCGCCGCTCCCCATTGGCTATTCGCCTCTCTTACGCCACCGCCTGCCTGGCTTTTTCGGCGCGCTTGCGATCGTTCGGATCGAGGAACTTCTTGCGCAGGCGGATCGACTTCGGGGTGATCTCGACCAGCTCGTCATCCTCGATATAGGCCAGCGCCTTTTCCAGCGTCATCTTGATCGGCGGCGTCAGGCGCACCGCTTCATCCTTGGACGTGGTGCGGATGTTGGTGAGCTGCTTGCCCTTCAGCACGTTGATCTCGAGATCATTGTCGCGGGTATGCTCGCCGACGATCATGCCCTTGTAGACCTTCCAGCCGGGCTCGATCATCATCGGGCCGCGGTCTTCCAGCTTGAACATGGCATAGGCGACCGCCTCGCCCTGATCGTTGGAGATCAACACCCCGTTGCGACGGCCCTGGATGTCGCCCTTGTAGGCGGCGTAACCATGGAACAGGCGGTTCATCACCGCGGTGCCGCGGGTGTCGGTGAGCAGTTCGCCCTGATAGCCGATCAGGCCGCGGGTCGGCGCATAAAACACCAGCCGTTGCCGATGGCCGCCCGAGGGGCGCATCTCGATCAACTCGGCCTTGCGCTCGCTCATCTTCTGCACGACGACGCCGGAATGCTCCTCGTCGACGTCGATCACGACTTCCTCGATCGGCTCCTGCCAATCGCCGTTCGCTTCGTCCTTTTTCAGGACGACGCGAGGGCGCGACACCGAGAGCTCAAAGCCCTCGCGGCGCATGGTCTCGATCAGGATGCCGAGCTGCAGTTCGCCGCGCCCGGCGACTTCCATCGCGTCGCTGTCGTCGGATTCGCGCACGCCGAGCGCGACGTTGCCCTCGGCCTCGCGCAACAGACGGTCGCGGATCATGCGGCCGGTGACCTTGCTGCCTTCGGTGCCGGCGAGCGGCGAATCGTTGACGCGGAACGTCATCGCCAGCGTCGGCGGGTCGATGGGCTGGGCCTGGATCGGCATCTCCACCGCGGGATCGCAGATGGTGTGGGCAACAGTAGCGTTCGGAAGACCCGCGAGCGCCACGATGTCGCCGGCTTCCGCTTCCTCGATCGGCGTGCGCTCGATGCCGCGGAACGCCAGCACCTTGGTGATGCGGCCGGTCTCGATCAGCTTGCCGTTATGGTCCAGCACCTTGACGTTCTGGTTCGGCTTGACCGAGCCCGAAGAGATGCGGCCGGTGATGATGCGGCCGAGATAGGGATTGGCTTCCAGGATGGTGCCGAGCAGGCGGAACGGGCCTTGCTCCACCACCGGCGGCTTGACGTGGTTCAGGATCAGATCGAACAGTGGCTTCATGCCATCGTCGTGCGATGCCTCGAGCGAAGCTGCCATCCAGCCCTGCTTGGCCGAGCCGTAAAGGATCGGGAAATCGAGCTGCTCCTCGCTCGCGTCGAGCGCCGCGAACAGATCGAACACTTCGTTGATGACCTCGACCGGCCGCGCATCGGAGCGGTCGACCTTGTTGATGACGACGATCGGCTTTAAGCCCATCCGCAGCGCCTTCGAGACCACGAATTTGGTCTGCGGCAGCGGACCTTCGGCGGCGTCGACCAGCACCAGCGCGCCATCGACCATGTTGAGAATGCGCTCGACTTCGCCACCGAAATCGGCGTGGCCGGGGGTATCGACGATGTTGATGCGCGTTCCCTTCCATTCCACCGAGGCGGCCTTGGCCAGAATGGTGATGCCGCGCTCGCGCTCCAGATCGTTGGAATCCATGGCGCGCTCGACCTGGCGCTGGTTGTCGCGGTAGACACCGGACTGCTGCAGCAGGCGATCGACCAGCGTGGTCTTGCCGTGGTCGACGTGGGCGATGATGGCGACGTTGCGAAGGTTCATTTTTGTTTCTTCTGCGTCAGACAATAAGGGAGCGCGATCTCACCGGAAAACCGGGACCCGCTTTTTCCGGACCACGCTCAAAACCCTGGATTTGTCAGGCTGCTCAGCCACCCAAAACAGGGTGCTCAGGCATCCAAAAAGGAAGCCCGGCCAAAAGGACCGGGCACACCCTTACTGCGCCGCAATATAGTCAGGAATCACCGAAAAACAATGTGTTATTTGTGAATTGGTTAGCCGATAGGCCCGGAAAACACCGGCTTGTGGCTGTTAGGGGACAACCTCGGTCGGATAGACGCCCCGCAGCACCTCCTCAAAGTGGTTTTTGACGGATTCGTTACATCGGCAGGCCCGCTGCCGCAGGCCCTCGGGGTCGCGCACCACGATGGAGCCGCGCCGGGTCTCCACAAGCCCCTCCAACTTGAAGATCTGGATCACCCGGCTGGCATAGCTGCGGCCGACGCCGAGCAGCGTCGCCAACTGCTCATGGGTCAGGGGCACGATATTGGGACCCTCGGTGCGCTCCAGCGCGGAGATGATCCACTTCGCCGTGCGCTGCTCGATGGAGTGGATCGCATTGCAGGCGGTCGATTGAAACATCTGCGCCAGCAGGCAGTCGGCATAACGCGCGAAGACATTGCGCAGCGATATGGAAGCCGTCTTGGCCAGTTCGAGTTTCCCGATCGGCAGATGCGCGAACACCCCACCGAATTTCACGTTGATGCGGGTGTAGGCCGGCAGATAACCGAGGCTGACGATGCCGCCGACCGCGCCCTCGCGGCCAACCAGAATCGTCTCCACATCCCGGCCGTCTTCGTTGGGAACGAGATAGGACGCAAGGCTCGCCCCGCAGGGAAAATGTACGGTATCGACGTCGTCGCCCGGGTCATAGAGCAGGTCGTCGGACGCCGACTCGCCTTGCGACAGGTAGGGTGCGATCAGCGCAAAGTCGGCATCGTTCAGCCGCCGCAACAGGTTGTTGTTGGGCCGTTCGCCGCTCCGGTCGGGTTTTCCCGGTGAAATCATGGTGACCGCTCGCCTCGTTCGTTCGCCTCGTTTGTTTCCGGCGAGGTCTCACAATACCCGCATGGGTTCCTTAGTTCCGTCCACTAGTGGACAGACAACGGACGGCGGCGTGTGGTGGTTTCATGCAGGGGACAGGAGGCAGCCCCAACGATGCGCCTCCGGCAGGACTGTCCTGCCGAAACTCATAGCCTTTTGGTGGAACCTTCGTGGCCGCGATGATGGACGTGTTGCGTGACAGGCTCCCCGAGGATGTTCTCATCGTCGAGGACGATCCGATCATCGCGCTTGACTTCGAGGACACTATCCTTCGCCTCGGCGTCAAGACGGTCCGCACCGCCGGCAACGTGACGCGCGCGCTTCAGCTTATCGACGAGCGCGCTCCGGATTTCGCGCTGCTGGATATAGGCCTTGTGCGCGAGAACAGTCTCGCAGTCGCCGAGCGGCTGGAGACGCTGGGTATCCCCTTTGCTTTTGTCAGCGGATATGATGGCGAGGCCGCGTTGAGCGGCGCGTTTTCGCAGAGGCCGAGGTTGCCGAAGCCCTGCACGACCGATGCGCTCGAAGCAATGTTGAAACGCGCCGCCGCCGGTCGCGCCGCGCGCTAGCGCTCCTTTGATTCCGAAGTTCGCATCGGAGGGGCCGGTTGATCCGGCGATCGTTCCACTGGATGATGGCGGAGCCAGTCTCAACGCGAAAGGCCAGTATCGTGCCGCGCTCCATCACCAGCGTCGCCGTTTTCTGCGGCTCCAACTTCGGCAACACCGACGCCTATGCCGATGGCGCGCGCCGTCTCGGCCGCGCCTTGGTTGATGCGGGAATTACGCTGGTCTATGGCGGGACGACGAAGGGGCTGATGGGAGTCCTCGCAGATAGCCTGATTGGCGCCGGCGGTACCGCGCACGGCGTGATCACCGAACAACTGCGCCAGCGCGGCCATACGCATCCGGGTCTTCACCACACCGAAATCGTCGCATCCTTGCGAATCCGAAAGCAGCGGATGGTCGAACTCGCTGACGCCTTCATCGCCATGCCCGGCGGCATCGGGACGATGGAAGAGATGATGGAAGTCTGGACCATGAACCAGCTTGCGGAGATCGACAAACCGCTTGGTCTCTTGAACATCTCCGATTTCTACCGTCCGTTTCTCGTCTTCATCGATCACATCGTGGCTTGCGAGTTTCTGCCGCCCGAGCATCGGCATTCGATCTGCGTGGATGCCGATCCGGCCGTGCTGATCGACCAGCTGCGCCACTTCGTTCCGACCAAAGTGGCGAAGTGGCTGTGAGACGAAAAAAACCGGCTGGCGCGCGGCCTGCCGGTTGGTTTCAGTAGAGGATTGATCTTTTTAGCTCAGTCCGATGGACGGATATTCGGATCGATGCCACCCGTTCTCGAATGATCGAAGATCGGCTCCGGGACCCAACTGTCACCATAGAGGAAGGAATCAACCGCCGGCCCCTGATTGTAAGCGCCGCGAAAGGCATGCATTCGGGTGGCGGGTCCTCGGTAGGTGGGGCCATAATAGCCCGGACCATATACGCGTTCGTACTGGGCGTAGGCCGGAGCTGCCAGCGTCATGGCCAACGCCGCCAGCGCCGGGATCACAAGCGTGAATCGCATGGTGCTCTCCTCATTTCAAACATGAGGAAGAAACCGAGCCGGTTTGAGGTCGTTCCGGCTGCGGCAATTGGTGCCACGCACCTTGCCGTGACGAACACTAGGTTCCGGTCACCCGCAGTGCGGAGCTTGCCCGTTGCAGGTTCTGCGCCAGGTTCGTGAGCAGCGCGCGGCGGTCGGCTACCGCGTGATGGAATTGTCCGAGCGCGATGTTGAGCGAGGTCAACACGCCTTCCTCGATGACGCCATGGTCGAAGCTCCGCAGCGTTTCGCGCAGGATCTCGTCGGCTTCCGACTGCATGCGGTCGAGTTCTTCGGTGGAATCGGTGCGTCGTGCCGCCGCGATCATGTCGAGCAGCCGTTCGCGAAGCGACGAGCTGTTGCCGCGTTCATCCTTCTTCAGGTGGCCGGCGAACCATGCACCGACCGAGCCCATCGCCGACATGGCCATAAGGCCCCACCAGATGAAGTCGCTATAGCGGTCGAGGAAGGTCTTTTCCTCACCGTCGACAAAGGCCGCCGCACCCGGATGCACGGGGATGAATGCATCCTTGTCGGTATCCGGTGTCTCGATCTTCGCGGCCAGCGGAAACTCGTTCATTACGGTCTGGCGGATGGCAAACAGCTGTCGCGTAAAGGCGGCCACCGTCGCGTCCGAGAGATCCTTGCGCGCGACGATATGGTGCGAGAAGCTGATCGTCTTGACCTCTTCCTCGGGGCGATCCGGCGAGCCGCCAAAGGCGCCGGCCGGAATCTCGGAGGCTTCATACATCGGATGATTTTGCGCGATCGCTTCGGCCGAATCGATGGCAAGGAACGTCGGCGGCTTGCCGTCGTGTGTTGACGCCGCAATCGCCTCTGACGTGATCTTGCTGTTGACCGGTCCCGCGGCGAGATAGGCGTCCGCCTTGTGGTTGCGGATCGCGTCAACCGACTCGGTGATCGGGAACTGGACGACATCGATCTTGCCGGGCTCGATGCCATATTGCTGCAGGATCACTTTGAGCAGATCGACATTGGCAGGCGTACGGCCGATGACGCCGATGCGGCGCCCGGCCAGCTGCGCAATCCTGGTGATCTTCGCCCCCGCTTTCTTGCCCTTCATGGGGGCTGGCACCCACAGCACGACGACATTCTTGCGCAGCGTCGCCACGGCCTGCGCATTTTTCGGCACGCTCAGGTCGCCGCGAATGATCGCAAGGTCGGCGCGTCCTTCCGCGATCATCTGTGCGCTGGCGGTGGCACCTTCGGTCTGGATCGGCCGCAGGCGAATCCGGCCATGAGATGTCAGGAAGGCCTGGCTCAAGCCCTGAACCACCTTGAGGTCGTCACTGTTGGGCGGGCCAACCGCGATCCGCAGGGCGACCGGCCGCATCGCGTAGTAATAGCTTGCGGCGACGATGCCGATCACGGCAAGAACCCCCGCCAGCACGACCAGCGCAACCCGTCTTGCCGAGGAGCGAGTGGAGGAGCTGGCCGGCCCGGTGCCGAGACCGCTTGTCATCGATCTGGAAAGGTTCGGGTCCAAGGGGATTTGCTCGCTCGGTTCGGCGGGAAGTTTAGCAAACAATAGCGCTTTCTCTTGAGTTACTTCGTCGTGATGGCTACCGGCGCACCCGCTTGGGCAATCCCCTTATGGCCACGGCACCGACGGGTCAGCTGACCTCATGTCTTTGATTTAACAGCGCCTTTTTCAAGGCGCCGGTTGCCGCTTTTCGAGGATCGGAGCCGGCCGATCGGTGTTAGATAGTCAGTGGTCCAATGAAGGAGGCGCCCGTGGCGGAACGATTGTCGGCTGAAGCTCGGAAATCGGCCCTGAAAGGCTTGTCGGGTTGGAAAGAGGTCGCGGGACGCGAAGCGATCGAGCGCACCTTCGTATTCAAGGATTTCAACGAGGCGTTCGGCTTCATGAGCCGCGCCGCACTGGTCGCCGAGAAGAACGACCATCACCCGGAATGGCGCAACGTCTACAAGACCGTCGAGGTGGTCCTCTCTACCCACGATGCGAATGGCGTGACACAAAACGACATCGATCTCGCCAAGGCCATGAACGCGATCGCCGGCCAATTGGGCGCCTGACGCCATTTGCCCACCCGACCTCCCCAAGCGGGGAGCTTGCAAGAGTGGCGCGATATCCCCAGCTAAGCGCGGATATAGCGCGGAGCGCGGGCCATGATTTCGGAACAGACGGCCGGGTTTGAGCCCGCAGACGAACTCACCAAGAATCCCGAGAGCGTTCGCCGGCGCTTCTGGGCCAAGTTCAAGCGCGTCGCAGCCAGCCTGCCGTTCGCCGAAGATCTGCTCAGCGCCTATTACTGTGCGCTTGATCGCCAGACGCCGCGCCATGTTCAGGCCGCGCTGCTAGGCGCCATCGCCTACTTCATCCTGCCGTTCGACTTCATCCCGGACATGCTGCCGGTGCTCGGCTTCACCGACGATGCCGCCGTGCTCGCCACCGCGATCCGCCTGGTGGCGGCCCACATCACGCCGGAGCATCGCGCCGCCGCGAACGCCGCGCTGAAGCGGACTTTTGAGCCGGGGACCTGACTGCTGGTGGCGCCGACCGACCAGGACCAAACCGATCCGGTCATTCACTGGCTGATGACGGGCGCGCGCCAGCGCACCGACCCGAGCGAATTCCTCGACGCCTTTGCGCAGGCCTTGCGGGCGGCCGGCGTCGATGTCGCGCGCATCACCACCGGGGTGCCCATCCTGCATCCGCAGATTTTTTCGTTCAGCGGGCTCTGGCAACTCGGCAAGGGCACGACAGAGCGCCTCTACCGCGCCAATGCGCAGGCGAACGCGATCATGGCCAACAGCCCGATCCGGCTCGCCTATGAAGGCAAGGGGCCCGTTCGCTTCGATCTGATGGCGCCGCCGCAGCCTGGCGAATTCGACATTCTCGGTGAGCTGCGCGGCGAAAATTACACGGATTATGTCGTCCATTCAGTGCCCTTTGCCGACGGCAGCTACAAAGCACTGTCTTTCGCCACCAAATGCGCCGGCGGGTTCGGCGACCGCGAGGTCGCATTGTTTGCGGCCGTGATCCCGGCAGTCGCGTTCAATCTCGAGGTCCAGGCGTGGCGGCGCACCGCGCGCACACTGCTCGATACCTATGTCGGGCGGCAATCCGGACGCCGCGTGCTGGAAGGTCAGATCCAGCGCGGCGCCGGCGAAACCATCCGCGCGGTCATCTGGCTTTGCGATCTGCGCGGGTTCACCAGCCTTTCCGAGACGCTGCCGCGCGATGCCTTGATCGACCTTCTCAACAGCTATTTCGGACCGATGTGCGATGCGGTCGCCGCGCAAGGCGGGGAAGTCCTGAAATTCATCGGCGATGCGATGCTGGCGATCTTCCCGATTTCCCAGGACGCCGCGGCCGCGCAAATCTGTCTGGCGGCGCTAGCGGCGGCCGAATGCGCGCGATCGGCGTTATCAGAGGAAAACGGCCGGCGCCGCAACGAGGGCCTGCCGCAAATCGAATATGGCCTCGCCCTGCATGTCGGTGGCGTCATGTACGGCAATATCGGCAGCGATACCCGCCTCGATTTCACGGTTATCGGTCCTGCGGTCAATCTGACCGCACGCATTGAATCGATGTGCCGGCAATTGAGCCGCTCGCTATTGCTGTCGTCCGATTTCGTCGCGACAGGGGGCATCGCCGCAAAATCGCTCGGGCGTCATCCGCTCAAGGGCGTCGCCGCCGATCAGGAGATCTTTGAGCCTTTCGCAAGGCCGGTCGGGTGAGCCGCTAAAACTGCAAGGGCCTGACGCGATGGTCGCGTCAGGCCCCTGGCCGCTCTCCCTGTTTTTCTTTTTAGATCAGAGCGTCATCGCGATTTCGATGCCGGCGCCTGGGCGCGGGCATTCTGTTCGGCTTCCCAGGTCTTGAACTGCCTGAACAGCGCTTCCTTGTCGGCTTCCGAGGGCATCTTTCCGGCCGCCGAGCTTTGCTTCAGGAAATCGTCAAACTTGCTGCGAGACAGCGGTTCGATCCCGTGCGTGTCGAGCCATTGCTGGGCATACGGCAAGCGTGTCCAGCCGGGCAGCGGTGCTGCGAGTGAAACCTCTTTCCATTTCGGATGGAAGGGCGGATGCTGGAACTGCGGGAATTTGGTGAAAAACGCGTCGACGAAATTGGTGAGCTTGCGGTAGCGGTCGGTGTTGGGCGCCCAGTTATAGGCGGCGAGCAAGGCCGGCACCGCGATGGTGTCCACCGATTCACCCTCGGGGATCAGGTTCGGATAATCCTTCGAGGTGAGGGTGGCCGGCAGGTAGTCGCCCTGCAGCGGCCTTTCGTAATCCACCTTCACGAGATGGAAGCGGCCATCGTTCTGGAAGCTCGAAACCGACTTATAGGGCTTGCCGCCGACGACGATCACGGCATCGACCTCGCCCTTCTTCAGCTTCTCCATCGCGATACGCTGTTCGATGTAGACCCAGTTGGCCTTCACACCGAGCCGCTCCGCCACCGTCAACACGGTAACAAAGGTGCTGCCGTTCGGCAGGTCGACGCTGACCGTCTTGCCTTCAAGGTCCCTCAGGGTCTTGATCGACTTCGGCGCGAGGATCTGCATTTCCTCGTTGTAGAGCTTGGTCACATAGGTGAACTGCTTCTTGATGTCCTTCGCAAAGCCCTTGCGCTCGAGATAATCGAGCGTGTCGGCGCGCACGATGCCGATGTCGACGCCCTGCAGGAACAGGATGTCGGCGACGCTCTGGACGGAGCCGCGCCCGACGATCGGAAGTACGCGTAACTTGTTTCCGTCGTCGAGCACGGAGGCGAGGTCGGCGCCAATTTGCACATAGGTGCCGCCGATCGTGCCGGTGATCAGTGTCACCGTATTGGCATTCAACGCTTGCTTGGTTGAAGCGGAGCCGAATTGAAAGATGGCCTTGAGGCTGTCAGAGACCTTGGCGGGATCAACCCCGCCTTCTTCCGCGCGCGCCGCGAAGCCGAGCGCCAGCATCGTGGCAACGAGTGCCAAACCAATCAAACGTCGCATTTTTTCCTACCCCTGAATGAAGACGATTATTGCAGTTGACTGAGGCGCCGCTGCGCGTCAGGCGAGCCAAGTTGGGCGGCGCGCTGATACCAGTTGCGCGCCATTGCAGGATCCGGAGTGATGTTGCGGATATCCTGCGCTCCCAGCACGGCGGGGTCGTAGGTCTCGGCCAGCATCATGGCGGCATTCGCATCCTGCCCTTCGGCCGCGCGCTCCAACAGCAGGCGTGCAGGCGAGATATCGCCGGTGGCAAGCAAGGCCTTGGCCCGCGTCATCAGGTTGGCGAGTTCGGCGGCATCGATCTGCCTTGCAGGTGCAGCGGCAGGCGCTGCAGCGGTAGGCGCAACAGGTGCGGTGGTCGCCGTGGGTGCGGCAGTAGCCACCGTGGTCGTCGGCTGCTGGATTTCGGCGGGTGGCAGGCTCTGATGCGCCGTCTTCAGCGCGAGTGCGATTTCATCGCGTGACGGCACTGGCGCCGCGGTCGCAAGCGCCGGGCCTGCTACCATGGCCGGCGTGCTTGCCAAGGCGGCAGCAGCCGCCTGGGGCGGCGGTGCTGCCGGTGCGGCGGCCTGGCGGATGTCGGCAGAGCCGATCAGCGAAGCGGTCGCGTTGGCAAAGACCGTGAACGGGTTTTTGACGGCGACGAAGGTGGCGATCAGCGCTGCAGCCGCAAAGGCAGCGGTCTTCAGCAGCCGCGAACTCTTCTTCCGCGGCCGTGCAAATTTCGATGACCGCAAGTCTTCTTCGGAGCCAGACAGAAAGAGTGGAACGGAATCGTCTGGCAGGAATTCATCGCGCGTCGCGACGGATCGCGACGAATGCTGCGACCTCAGCTGCGAACCCAGATTATCCAGGTCGACGGGTTCTGCGTACCGGTCTTCGTATGAAGTATAGTCCGATTCATACGGAGTGTCGTAAGGACTATACCGGGTCCCCTGCGCCATGGTGATGCCTCCCATTATTACGCAACATCGGGCATGCCGGCATCAGTTTATCGGCCCCTGCCCGTTACTGAACGATCTAAAACGCATTTTGAATCCGACCAAAAAGCGACGTTCACCGTCTCGATTTAGGAGATATTTTGATTTTATTTAGGCAGCTTTGGGTTGTGTCACCGCGTGGGTCGCGTCTCATCCGGGGCGCAAATGAGGAGAAGTTGTGGCGTGCCGGCCCAAGGTGACACTAGTGCGGCGGAATTTGAAGTTCCTATCAGTTTTGCCGCGCGTTCGTCATAGGAACTTCAAATTCAAAAGCCGCACTAGAAACCTATATTTGCTAGAGCTCCTTTGATTCCGAAGTTCGCGTCAGAAGCCGCCTCAATAGCTTGCGAACTTCGGAATCGGAGCTCTAGATGGCACAGATTGCGGCTACTACGAACCTCAAAGCGCGATCGCGTCATCAAGCATGGTTAATGGCGTCAAGCAGCTGACGTAAATACTTGTGGCAAAAATCTGTGGCGTCAAGGATGCAGGATCACTTTCCCCATCGCCTTGCGGCCGGCGAGCACTTTCAGCGCGTCGGCGGTCTGCGCCAGCGGGAAGGTACGATCGACATGAGAGGAGATTTTCCCCTCCGCGGCCCATTGCACGAGCCGCTCCAGGTTGGCGCGGTTCTTGTCTGGATTGATCCTCGCCCAGGCGCCCCAGAATACGCCTCTGATGTCGCAGCCCTTCAACAGCGCGAGGTTGAGCGGCATTTTCGGAATGTCGCCAGCGGCAAATCCGATCACCAGGAAGCGGCCCTCCCAGGCGATCGAGCGTAACGCAGTCTCGGCATAGTGGCTGCCGACCGGGTCGAAGATGATGTCGACGCCCTTGCCGCCGGTGAGACGGCGCAGGCCTTCCTTGAGATCTTCGGTGGCGTAATTCAGGCTGAGCTCGGCGCCATGCGCCTTGGCGAATTCAAGCTTTTCATCGGACGAGGCGCAGGCAATCACCTTCAGCCCAAGCAGCTTGCCGAGTTCGCATGCGGCGAGCCCGGTGCCGCCGGCCGCGCCCAGTACCGCGAGCGTTTCGCCCGGCTTGGGGCTGGCACGATCTTCCAGTGCATGCAGCGCGGTGCCGTAAGTGATGATAACACCGGCGGCACGGTCGAAATCGAGGCCGTCCGGAATCTTGACGATCGAAGCCGCCGGCAGCGCGATTTTTTCCCGCGCGCCGTTATGGCCGCAGGAAGCGATGACGCGATCGCCTGCCTTTAGACCGGTCACGCCGCTGCCGACGTTCTCGATGATACCAGCCACTTCGGCCGCCGGTGAGAACGGGAAGGGCGGTTTGATCTGATACTTGCCCTGGATCATCAGGAGGTCGAAGAAATTCAGGGCCGCTGCCTTGATCGCAATCACGGCCTCGCCCGGTCCTGCCACGGGATCGGGCACCTCCGTCAGCACGAGGTCGTCGGGACCGCAATATTGCGAGCAGAGAACAGCTTTCATGGGCACACCCGGGTTTCAGACACGGAGTTGATAGCTCTAACTTGCCACTGCGAGAATAGACAAAGGAAATAGATCCAAGAAATAGACTCAAGAAACAGATCGGGGAATGGAACAATGTTTGAAAAAGGCCTGCTCAAGGACAAGCGCATCCTCGTCACCGGCGGCGGCTCCGGGCTCGGCGCTGCGATGGGCCAAAGGTTCGCCGAGCTCGGCGCCGAACTGATCATCTGTGGCCGCAGGCTGGAGGTGCTGGAGGCGGCTGCTGCCGCGATCCGCGAGGCGTCAGCAGGCAAGGTTCACACGTTGGCGTGCGATATTCGCGACGGAGCGGCGGTCGAAGCCATGATGGAATCCGTCTGGCGTGAGGCGCCGCTTGATATTCTCGTCAACAATGCGGCCGCGACCTTCATCGCACAGACTGAGCATTTGTCGTTTCGGGCGGCGGACGCGATTCTCGGCCCCACGCTGCACGGCACGATGTATTGCACGCTGGCTGCCGGCAGGCGCTGGATCGAGACCGGACACAAGGGTGTCGTGCTGAGCATCCTCTCGACGTCGACCATCACCGGCCGCGCCTTCACGGTGCCGTCCGCGATGGCGAAATCGGCCGTGCTGGCAATGACGAAAAGCCTGGCGGTCGAGTGGGGGCCGAAGGGCATCCGCACCGTCGCGATCGCACCGGGCACGTTTCCGACCGCGGGCGCCACGGGCCAGCTTCGTCCCGAGGGACGCGATTCGAATTGGGTGGCGCGCAATCCGCTCGGCCGCACCGGCGAACATCGCGAACTCGCCGATCTCGCCAGCTTCCTGATTTCGGACGCGGGTGGCTACATCAACGGCGAGATGGTGGTGCAGGATGGCGGGGCGCATTTGCGCTCTTCAGGTGCGGAGGACCTGTTGGCCTGGACGGAGGCGCAGTGGGAGGCTCAGCGAACAGCGCATTCGAAAAGCCGGACTTAAGTCTTAAAGCGCCGACCAAAGCCTTCCGAATCGGGCATTTACCTTCTATCCATCGCAGCTAGGGGAATGAATTTGACATTCGCAACCGACCCGGCCGCGAGTTCGTCGAGCGAATGTCAAATCGCAAGGTGTCCGCTCAGAAGCAATGCGAATGTCAGGATCGGACCACCAGGAGCGTGCGGTACCGGGCCATCTTCCAGTCACAATGATGAGGGACCAGATTCGCGATGTCCGTGCGGGGAAAGCTGACAGCTTCGATTGCGGCGGCGCTTTTGTGCGCCGGTGCCGGCCATGCGCTGGCGCAGCCAAGCTCGAAGGGTGCCTCCAGGCCGGCCGCGGCCAAGCCTGAGCCCGCGGCGGTCGGTGGCAGCGAGCCGACGCTGATCGGTCAGTTTGGCACCTGGGGCGCTTATGCGGCGACGCCGAATGGCAAGAAGGTGTGCTTTGTGCTGGCAAAGCCGTCTTCCTCGAAGACCAATCCGCCGAACCGGCCGCGCGATCCGGCCTATGCCTTCATCTCCACCCGCCCGGCCGAAAAGGTCGTCAACGAGGTCTCGATCATGATCGGCTACACGCTCAAGCCGGGCTCGGAAGCGACGCTTGAGGTCGGTGGCGCGTCCTATGCGATGTACACGCAGGGCGACGGCCTCTGGATCAAGAACGCGGCCGAGGAGGAGCGGCTGGTGGAAGCCATGCGCAAGGCCGCCGACGTCACGGTCAGGGGCGTCTCCGCCAAGGGCACCGAGACCACCGACGTGTTCTCCCTGAAAGGGCTTTCCCAGGCGCTCGATCGCGTCGCGCAGGACTGCCACCGCTAGTGTAGTGGATTTGACATTCGCTCCCCCCAAGCCGCGAGTCCGGAAAGCGAATGTCAAATCCTAAACTACACTAGAATCTAATATTTCTAATGATCCTATGATTCTAACATTCGCAAAGTGGACGCTGAGGGGGGATGCGAATGTTAGAATCGGATCACTAGGTCGTTTTCGACGACCCTCGGATCCCCTGCATTCATGCCTTTCCTATAGGTCCTGGAAGGCTTATTTGGTGGTCATGACGGAGACAATGACCAGCGATCCCGGCCGAACCAACGCTTCCGCGAACGCACCTTTGGAAAAGGTGCCGCTGGAAACCTATGTGCCGCCGGCGCAGCCCTCGCTGATCGGGCTGTCGCGCGAGGAGCTGGCCGAAAAGCTCGGCGAGATCGGCGTCGCGCCGGCGCAGCGCAAGATGCGCGTGCAGCAGCTCTGGCACTGGATGTATGTCCGTGGCGCGCAAAGCTTTGAGGCCATGACTTCCATCTCCAAGGAGATGCGGAAGGAACTCGAGCAGCACTTCACCGTGGCGCGGCCGGAAGTCGTGGCCGAGCAGATATCCAACGACGGAACCCGCAAGTGGCTGCTGCGCCTGCCGAGCGGCGACCAGGTCGAGAGGGCGCACGAAGTCGAATGCGTCTATATTCCCGAGACCGACCGCGGCACGCTGTGCGTCTCTTCGCAGGTCGGCTGCACGCTGAATTGCGCGTTTTGCCATACCGGAACGCAGCGCCTGGTGCGCAACCTCACGGCGGGCGAAATCGTCGGCCAGATCATGGTGGCGCGCGACCGCCTCAACGACTGGATCGATCGCGCGACGCCCAATGGCAATCGCCTCGTTACCAACGTCGTAATGATGGGGATGGGCGAGCCGCTTTATAACTTCGATGCGGTGCGCGACGCGCTGCTGATCGTGGCCGACAACGAAGGCATCGGCATTTCCCGCCGCCGCATCACGCTGTCGACCTCGGGCGTAGTGCCCAACATCAAGCGGACCGGCGACGAAATCGGCGTCATGCTTGCGATCTCGCTGCATGCGGTGCGCGACGAATTGCGCAATGAGCTGGTGCCGCTCAATCGCAAATATCCGATCGCCGAATTGTTGCAGGCCTGCCGCGATTATCCCGGCGCCTCCAACGCGCGGCGCATCACCTTTGAATATGTCATGCTCAAGGGCGTCAACGATTCCCTCGATGATGCCAGAATGCTGGTGAAACTGCTGAAGGGAATTCCGGCCAAGATCAATCTCATCCCGTTCAACCCGTGGCCAGGCACTTCTTACGAATGTTCGGACTGGGCGAGAATCGAAAAATTCTCCGAATATATCTTCAACGCCGGCTATTCGTCGCCGGTGCGCACGCCGCGTGGCCGCGACATCCTCGCCGCCTGTGGCCAGTTGAAATCGGAGACCGAAAAGTTGTCGGCGCGCGAGCGGCAGGCGTTGCGCGCGATGGCGATGACGGATTAGGGACAACGCACTTCGCTCACCTCGTCATTGCGAGCGAAGCGAAGCAATCCAGCGTGAGGGACCATGATTCCGGATCGCTTCGTCGCTTCCGCTCCTCGCAATGACGATAATCTGAGATATGCATGGCATTGATCGGCCGATTATTCGTGATTCTGTTCGGCTTTCTCGCGGCAAGCTTTGTGGCGGGGATGATTGTCGTCGCCGCGATCATGTTCCCGGAGTTCTCCGATCTCGGAGCTGGACCGGTCGATCCCGGCGTCTTGAACGTCATCCTGGGCTTTGGCTTCATCTTCGTCAGTGGCTTTGCGCTGGTGCCGGCGATGGTCGTGGTCGCAATCACCGAGGCCTTCTATGTCCGCGGTGCTCTGACCTACGCGGTGGGGGGCGGGCTTGTCGGGCTCGCCTGTTATCTCGGCCTTGTTCCCTTCGACACCGAGCAGCTTCGGTTTGAAGGCATCGTGCGGCGGCATCTCGAGATCATGACCGGGGCGGGAATTGTCGCAGGCGTGGTGTACTGGATGATCGCTGGCCGCAACGCCGGCGCGTGGCGCCTGCCGCCGCCGAAGCTTCGACCGCCCCCACCCATGCCGTCGCAGTCGCCTTCGCCACCGTTGCTGTGAACGCGTCTTTTCATTCGCTACCGTCTCGGCTAAACCCCGCGCCATGAACCGGACCGGGTTGATTATCGCGCTTTCGCTGGCGCTTGGGGTCGGATTGCTGTTCGGAATCTACCCCGAGCTCGATCTGAAGCTGGCGGCCCTGTTCTATGACGCGCCGACCCATTCGTTTCCGGTGAAATCCAGCACGCTCGCGGTGATCGCCCGCGATGCGGCGATGTGGATCTCCTGGGCCTTTGCGCTGCCCGCCATCGTTGCATTGATTGTCAAGTTGGCGCGCCCGGATCGGCCGCTGATGATGTCGGGACGCGCGCTCGTCTTTCTTCTGCTAACGCTCGTTCTTTCCGCCGGCGTGCTGACCAATCTCACCTTCAAGAGCTATTGGGGCCGGCCGCGTCCGATCACCGTGACCCAGTTTGGCGGCAACCAGGCTTTCATGCCGTGGTGGGACCCGCGCGGTCAGTGCGCGCGCAATTGTTCGTTCTTCTCCGGCGAAGGCGCGACCGCGTTCTGGACCTATGCGCCCGCCGCACTCGCGCCACCGGCGTGGCGGCCCGCGGCCTATGCCGCGGCAACCGTGTTCGGCGCGACGACCAGCGGGCTGCGGATGGCCTTTGGTGGGCACTTTTTCACCGACGTCGCCATCGCCGGACTGGTGACGTTTCTGGTGATCTGGCTGGCCCACGGCTATATCTACCGCTGGTCATCGACCCGGCTGACCGACGAGGCGGTCGATGCGGCGCTGACGCGACTGGCGTGGCCGGGATATCGGGCTATGCAGCGATGGCGCGGCCGGGATGTCAGCGAAAGGCCGTCCCTGTAAGCCTTAACCGCCGATAACACGTGCCGATATTCTCGAAATTTGATATTCGCGGCACCTAACCATCAGCCAATTCCGATCGATTGGACACTCCATGAGTACGATTTTGAAGAGTCTGCCCAAGGGCGAGAAAGTTGGCATCGCTTTCTCGGGCGGTCTCGATACCAGCGCAGCGCTGTTATGGATGAAGCAGAAGGGAGCCCGCGTTTTTGCCTATACGGCAAACCTCGGTCAGCCTGATGAGGCCGACTACGATGAGATTCCGCGAAAAGCGCTGGAGTTTGGCGCCGAGAATGCACGTCTGGTGGATTGCCGGACGCAACTGGTCCACGAAGGCATTGCCGCGATCCAGTCGGGCGCCTTCCACATTTCGACCGGCGGCATCACGTACTTCAACACCACGCCGCTGGGGCGGGCAGTGACCGGCACGATGCTGGTGTCGGCCATGAAGGAAGACGGCGTCAACATCTGGGGCGACGGCTCGACCTTCAAGGGCAACGACATCGAGCGCTTCTATCGCTACGGCCTGCTCACCAATCCGGGCCTGAAGATCTACAAGCCGTGGCTTGATCAGCAGTTCATCGATGAACTCGGCGGCCGCGCGGAAATGTCGGCGTTCATGACGGCGAGCGGTTTCGCCTACAAGATGAGCGCCGAAAAAGCCTATTCGACCGACAGCAATCTCCTCGGCGCCACCCACGAGGCCAAGGATCTCGAGAGCCTGAGTAGCGGCATCAAGATCGTCAATCCGATCATGGGCGTGCCGTTCTGGCGCGACGACTGCACCGTCAAGGCGGAGAAGGTCGTCGTGCGTTTCGACGAAGGCCAGCCGGTCGCACTGAATGGGCAGACGTTTGCCGAGCCGGTCGCGCTGTTTCTGGAAGCCAATGCCATCGGCGGCCGGCATGGCCTCGGCATGAGCGACCAGATCGAGAACCGGATCATCGAGGCGAAGAGCCGCGGCATTTACGAGGCGCCCGGCATGGCGCTGTTGCACGTCGCCTACGAACGGCTGGTCACCGGCATTCACAACGAAGACACCATCGAGCAGTACCGGATCAGCGGCATGCGCCTCGGGCGACTTCTCTATCAAGGGCGGTGGTTCGACTCGCAGGCGCTGATGCTGCGCGAAACGGCGCGCTGGGTGGCGCGCGCTATCACCGGCGAGGTGACGATCGAACTGCGCCGCGGCAACGACTATTCGATCCTCAATACCGAGAGTCCGAACCTGACTTATCAGCCGGAGCGGTTGAGCATGGAGAAGGTCGAGGACGCGGCGTTCACGCCGGCAGACCGCATCGGTCAATTGACCATGCGCAATCTCGACATTGCCGACACCCGCGCCAAGCTGACAATCTACTCCGACACAGGTCTGGTTTCGATCGGCGAGGGCTCGCTCATCCTCAAGCTCGAGGGCGACAAGGATTAGCCGCGTAGTCACGGTGATTATTGCGTCTCCGCGGCTGCGGGACCCGATTCCGGGAAGGCTCCTGGCTTACCTCACCCTCAGCGCATCGAGCAGCGCGCGGAACGCCCGCGCGTAATCCTTGCCAGCCTTGCCGATATCCCGGCCTGCCGAAACCGCGACCGCAGCTTCCGTCACCGCGCCGAGCAGCAGCCGCGCCAAGGGCTCGATCGGCTGCCGCGCGATCACACCGGCCTCCATGGCCGCGGCCAATGCGCGCGGAAACTTTCCGCCGAAATGCCTCCCGTCAATCTCGCGCCAGCGCTCCCAGCCCAGTACCCCCGGTCCGTCGCGCAGAATGATCTGTCCGGTCGGGCCCTTGGAGCACGCCGAGAAATAGCCCTCTGTTCCGGCCGCCATGGCGGCGAGCGGATCGTTCTCGGTGCGCGCGATCCGATCGAGCTCTGAAACCAGTTCCAGCGAGACTTGTTCGAATACCGCTTCGAACACGGCCTCCTTGGTCGGGAAGTGGTGATAGACCGCGCCCTTTGCGACGCGCGCGGCTGCGGCGATGTCATCCATTGTGGTCGCGGCAAAGCCGCGCTCGCCAAAAATGCGCCTTGCCGCCTTGACGATGGAGGCCTTGGTTTTCTCGCGCCGCTCGGCCTGGGTTGCCATGCTGCCTGTTCTAGCGCAGTTCCACCGTCGAGCCAATTGACTTACCGACTATCAGTCGATAAATACCGACTAGTAGTCGATAAATATGCAGCAAGCCGACTCCCCCGCGCTCGATCGGGCCACCAAGTGCAAATAAGGATGGAGATTCATCATGCCCTCACTCAAGACCCTGCAGGCGTTCGTCGATACGGTTGAATCCAATGACCATGTCGGCGCCATCATGAATTTTTACGCCCCCGATGCGCGCACCCAGGAGAACGACGGCGCATGGCGGGTTGGCCGCGACGCGCTCGCCGAGCGCGAGCGTGCGATGCTGGCATCAGTCGCCGGCGTCAAGACCACGCGACTCGGGCCGCTGCTGCTCGATGGCGATTGCTCCGCAGTCTGCTGGCGATTCGACTTCGCCGGCAAGGATGGCAAGACCCGCAGCATGGAGGAGGTCGCCTGGCAGACCTGGCGCGGCGACAAACTGATCGAGGAGCGGTTCTTCTACGATCCGCAGCAGATGGCGCGCTGAGAAATTGTATCGATCATGCTGCTTCGACGCAAAAGAAAAAAATGGCCGGGCATAGCCGCTCGAAGAACGGCGTCGCCTTCGCTAGCTTATGCCCGGCCATTTGCACTTCAGGTGGCCTCGATCAGTGCGCCGAGCCGCCATCGAGCAGCGGCGTGATGCGGCGGACCGTGACGCGCCGGTTGACGCGGCTCGGCCCGTCGGTCTGCTCCTTCGGATACTGCGAGCCATAACCCTGCGTGGTCAGGTTCTCCGCCGGCACGTTGAATTGCTGGCTCAGTAACTCGGCGGCGGATTCCGCGCGGCGATCCGACAGCGACAGATTGTCGACGGGGTTGCCGACCGCATCGGTATGGCCCTCGATCAGGAACACCTCGCGCGGGTTGCGCGAGATGGCGCGATAGAGGCCGTCGGCGATCACCTGCAACTTTGCGGCCTGGTCGGGCGGAATGTCCCAAGACCCGGTTTCGAAGTTGATGGTATTGAGATCGATGCTCGGCATCATCAACCGCACCGACGGGCTGTAGCGGATTTCATCGAGCGTAAAGCGCCGGTCGATCCGGTCCACCGGCGGGGCTTCCAGTGTCTGGTAGATCACATCCGGCGCGGCCACGTCGGCTTCGACGATATAGCGATCATAGGGAATGCGGATCATTGGCGGCGGCAGCTCGACATAGAAACTGCCGACGGCGGAAGGATCGCGGAAGCTGTTGTCGATGATCACGATCTCGCGGCCCTCGCGATCCCTGCGGATACGGCGCAGCAAGCGTCCATCGGCGCCGGCGATCGTGATGATCTGCGAACCGTCCGGACGCACCACAATGGTGCGGGTTTCGCCGCCGACCTGCTGGGTCTGGATATTGCGGGCGCCGAAGCGGAAACGCTCGTCTTCGTCGTGGCGAATGAAAGACTGACCACTCGGGTCGACGACAATCACACGGCCCGGTTCGGTGAAGACCTTGCGGCCGCCCTGATCGGTTTCGTGACGCTCGGCGTGGAAATCCTCCATCCGCCGCGGGCCGGGTGCTGCGGCGCCTGGCGCGATCGGCGTCAGTGCCTGCGCCGACCGCGGCACAACAGGAATCGGTGCGGCAACGGCTGGCGGCGGACGGCGCGCCATGGTGGCGGCGGCCGGCGGAAGTGACGTCTGGCCCCCCGGTGCTGCGCCCCGCGGCGCTTGTTGAGGCGCGGCTGCCGGAGGTACTGGGGGTTGACCTGGGTGCGGCACCGGCTGAGGTGCGGCTGCGGGAGGCGCCGGTGGTTGGCCGGTGTGCGGCGCTTGCTGAGGCGCGGCCGGCGGCGGTTGAGGCGGCGTCATCTTCTGCTGCCGCTCGCGCTCCATTTCGTGTCCACGCTCCTGTGGCTGCGCTGCGGGTGCGGCAGGAGGCTTCGGAGCGGCAGGCGCAGGTGCTGCCGCAGGCGGCGGTGTATGCGGGGCGGCCGCGGGCGGCGGCGCCGACGGATGCTGCGGTGGTGGTGGTGGTGGTGCTGCTGGATGCTGCGGCGGTGGCGGCGCCTGATGTTGTGGCGGCTGCGGCGCTCCCGGCCGCGCGGGTGGAGCTCCCTTCGGCGCTTCCTTCGGCGCTTCCTTGGGCGCCTGCTTGGGCTTGCCGTCGGGACCCAACTCCTCTCTCTGCTGCGCCACCACGATCGGTGCGCTTTGCGCGTGCGATGGGGTGGTTGACAGTTGCATGGCCGTCAATGCGGTCGTGGCAAGCAGAGCTAGTTGTCGTTTTGTCATGCGCTTTGGGTCCCAGGGAAGTTTCGACGGTGTCAGGGCGGAGGGAAGATCGAGGAGGGGAATTGAAATCAACAAACGCCGACGATCAACGGACAAGCGTTGGGCCGGATTGTGGCGGGCTTCAAACAGGAACGAGGATTTATTTGCGGAACTGCGCGGCTTTGACGCGCGCTGGTTCATCACGCGTTCACAGCGCAAGTCGCAGCGCGCCTGAGCGCGTCATTCGCAGCCAAAGCCGTCTGGCGAAGTCACGCGTCCATTGCCGGCGGTGGCGAGGTGGGGTCAGGCGGGACGCCGGGCACCGGCAATTCGTCCGGCAGATTGCCGGGCAATTCATCGGGGCTCATCGGTTCGCCGGGTTCGTGCACCGGCGGCGGAATTTCGCGCCTGGGATTCCCGGGCGGGTCTTCCCGCAGCGGCTCGGTGGGCTGCCCGGGCGGGATCGGCGGATCTTCGGATGGATCGATTGGCATCGCATCGTCACTCGGTCATGCACGACTGAGCCGCTAACGACTTCCGTTGAGCGATGTTCCTAAGCGCGCGATCCGGTAAATGCCTAGACCTGCCGTTCGACCATCTTCAGCTTGAGCTCGGCGATGGCTTCGGAGGGATTGAGTCCCTTCGGACACGCCTTGGCGCAGTTCATGATGGTATGGCAGCGATAGAGGCGGAACGGATCTTCGAGATTGTCGAGCCGCTCGCCGGTCGCCTCATCGCGCGAGTCGGTGACCCAACGCGTCGCTTGCAACAGCGCGGCCGGACCCAGGAAGCGTTCGCTGTTCCACCAGTAGCTCGGGCAGGAGGTCGAGCAGCAGGCGCATAGAATGCACTCGTAAAGTCCGTCGAGTTTTTCGCGGTCCTCGTGGCTCTGCCGCCATTCGCGCTGCGGGGTCGGCGTGGTCGTCTTCAGCCACGGCTCGATCGAGGCATATTGCGCGTAGAAATTGGTGAGGTCGGGCACGAGGTCCTTGACCACCGGCTGGTGCGGCAGCGGGTTGATCTTCACGGCGCCGTCCTTCACGTCGTGCATCGACTTGGTGCAGGCAAGCGTGTTCTGGCCATCGATGTTCATCGCGCAGGAGCCGCACACGCCCTCGCGGCAGGAGCGACGGAAAGTCAGCGTCGGATCGATGTGGTTCTTGATCCAGATCAGCCCGTCCAGCACCATCGGGCCGCAATCATGGGTGTCGATGTAATAGGTGTCGACGCTCGGATTTTTGCCGTCGTCCGGATTCCAGCGATAGATCTTGAATTCGCGCATCTCGGTGGCGCCGGGCGGCTTGGGCCATACCTTGCCGCCCGTGATCCTCGAATTCTTCGGAAGTGCGAATTCAACCATTGATCTTGCCTAACTAGTACACCCGCGCCTTCGGCGGAATGTATTGAACGTCGTTGGTCATGGTGTAGTTGTGCACCGGACGGTAATCGATCGCGGTATTACCCTTTTCATCCATCCAGGCCAGCGTGTGCTTCATCCAGTTCTGGTCGTCGCGGGCGGCGAAATCCTCGCGCGCATGCGCGCCGCGGCTTTCGGCGCGGTTGGCTGCGGAGTCCATCGTCACCACCGCTTGAACGATCAGATTGTCGAACTCGAGCGTCTCGACCAGGTCGGAATTCCAGACCAGCGAGCGATCGGAGACCGAAACATCGCCGATCCCGCCATGCACCTTGTGAATCAGATTCTGGCCTTCGTTCAGTACTTCGCCGGTGCGGAACACGGCGCAGTTGTTCTGCATCACGTGCTGCATGCTTTCGCGCAGTTTTGCGGTCGGCGTACTGCCGGCAGCATAGCGATAGTGATCGAGCCGGCCGAGCGCCCTGTCGGCGGAGTCGGCGGGCAAATCCGGCTGCTTGCCGTTCGGCGTGATTTTCTCGGCGCAGCGCAAGGCAGCCGCGCGGCCGAACACCACGAGATCGATCAGCGAGTTCGAGCCGAGCCGGTTGGCGCCGTGTACCGATACGCAAGCGGCCTCGCCGATTGCCATCAGGCCGGACACGACGGAGTTCTCGTCGCCATCCTTCTTGGTCAGCACCTCGGCATGATAATTGGTCGGGATGCCACCCATATTGTAGTGCACCGTCGGCAGGATCGGGATCGGCTCGCGCGTGACATCGACATTGGCGAAGATCTTTGCCGATTCGGAAATGCCGGGCAGGCGTTCGTGCAACACCTTCGGATCGAGATGGTCGAGGTGCAGGAAGATGTGGTCTTTCTTCTTGCCGACGCCGCGGCCTTCGCGGATCTCGATGGTCATCGCGCGCGAAACGACGTCGCGCGAGGCGAGGTCCTTGGCGGAGGGTGCGTAGCGCTCCATGAAGCGCTCGCCTTCCGAATTGACGAGATAGCCGCCTTCGCCGCGCGCACCCTCGGTGACGAGGCATCCCGTACCGTAAATGCCGGTCGGATGGTATTGCACGAACTCGAGGTCCTGCAGTGGCAGGCCGGCGCGCAAGGTCATGCCGCCACCGTCGCCGGTGCAGGTGTGCGCGGACGTGCACGAGGCATAGGCGCGGCCATAGCCGCCGGTCGCGAGGATCGTGGTCTGGGCGCGGAAGCGATGCAGTGTGCCGTCGTCGAGCTTCAGCGCGATCACGCCGCGGCAGGCGCCCTGGTCGTCCATGATCAAATCGATGGCGTAGAATTCGATGTAGAATTCCGCCGAATGCCGCAGCGCCTGGCCGTACATGGTGTGCAGCATCGCATGGCCGGTGCGGTCCGCCGCGGCGCAGGTGCGCTGTGCCTGGCCCTTGCCGTAGTCCATCGTCATGCCGCCGAACGGCCGCTGATAGATCTTGCCGTCCTCGGTGCGCGAAAACGGCACGCCCCAATGTTCGAGCTCGTAAACCGCTTCGGGCGCATTGCGCACCATGTATTCGATCGCGTCCTGGTCGCCGAGCCAGTCCGACCCTTTCACGGTATCGTACATGTGCCAGCGCCAGTCGTCCGGGTGCATGTTGCCGAGTGATGCCGAGATACCGCCTTGAGCAGCGACGGTGTGAGAACGCGTCGGAAATACCTTGGTGATGCAGGCGGTGCGAAGCCCGGCCTCGCCGCAGCCGACGACGGCGCGCAATCCGGCGCCGCCGGCGCCAACCACCACGACATCATAGGTGTGGTCTTCGATGGGATAGGCTTTGCTGTTGGTGGCCGGGCTACCCTTGCCGTTCGCCGAGCCGTTGCCGCCCGCGGTCATCGTTACACTCCGGACGCAAGTTTGAGGATGGCGTAGATCGAGGCCAGAGCGACCGCGAAGCAGAAGAAATTATTGGCCATGATCGCCGCGAGCTTCAGCGGCTCGTGGTGCACGTAGTCCTCGATCACCACCTGCATGCCGATCTTCATGTGCCAGGTACTGGCGATGATGAACAAGAGCAGGATGATCGCAACCAGCGGCGAGCCGAGCATCTGCGCGGCGCCGGCATGGTTGCTGCCGAGCAGCATCATCACCACGACAATGACCGGCACCATCAGGAGCACCATGGCGACCGCGGTGATGCGCTGTCGCCAGAAGTCCGTGGTGCCGGAATGCGAGGAGCCGAGATTGCGAACGCGACCGAGCGGCGTGCGCATCGACTTCACGCTCTCGGCGTCGGGCGCGCTCATCGGCCGCCTCCGATCATATAGGCCACGATCCAGAGCAGCACGGTTGCCGAAATGCCGGCGACCAGCGCTCCCCAGGTCATCGCCTCGCGCTCATTGGGCTTGAAGCCGTAGCCGAGGTCCCAGACCAGATGCCGGATGCCGCTGAACAAATGATGCAACAGCGCCCACGTGTAGCCGAACACGATCAGGCGGCCGATGAGACTTCCGATAAAATCGTGGACATGGGCATAGGCAGTGGGGCCGGAGGCGGCGGCGATCAGCCACCATGCCAGCAGCAGCGTGCCGAAATAAAGCGCAAAACCAGTGGCCCGATGGATGATGGAGAGCGCCATCGTCAGGGTCCAGCGATAGGTTAGGAATGGTGAAAGCGGTCTTTCGATCCTGATGGTCATCGGGGGCGCTTTGATGTTTTGGCGGGACTCCGCGACGAGCCCTTCTTTGGGATCGCGGTAGACGATTCCTATTTACGAAGTCGAAACAGCCAGTGCAATGGCAGAATCCCTCCCCTGCGAACGGCAGTTCATAGCTTCAGATGAGCCTTGCATTATTGGGGGATTGAACGATCCAGGGGCGGTCTTCTGCTGGTATACCTGAAGCACGATTCATGAACGTTCAGCCGCTGGAGCATTCGTGACCGAAGACCGCGTCGGCCGTGACCCGAACGGATCGAGCCGGCGCCATCGCTCGGCGAGATAGTCGGCGAAGACGCGTGTCTTTGGCGAGGCCAGTCTCGCCGACTGAAACAACACGTTGAGAGGGGCGGGCGGCGGTTCGAAATCTCTCAGGACGCGGACGAGACGTCCGCCGGAGAGTTCGCGCTTGACCAGCCAGGAAGGGACCCTGACGACGCCAGCGCCTTGCTCTGCTGCGAGGACGAGCGCGTCCAGACTGTTGATCCAGAGTCTCGGCGAGATCGCGACCCTGGATTGCGGCTTTGCTTCCTTGCCAAAGTGCCATTCACCGAGGCCCGGCGTCTCGGAGAAGGCGAGACAATCATGTTCGGACAATTCGGCTGGTGTTGTCGGCGTGCCGCGTCGCTTCAGATAGCACGGCGCCGCGCAGACGATCATCTGGATGTCGGCGAGCTTGCGGACGATGAGCTGCGAATTCGGAAGGTGCCCGATGCGAAGCGCGACATGGATGTCCTCCTCCAGCATGTCCACGGCTCGATCGACGAGTTGCAAGTCGATGGAGAGGGAAGGATAGAGCCGCAAGAACTCCGCCAATACCGGCGCGACCAACGCGCGGCCGATCAGGGTGGGTACGCTCACACGCAGCCGCCCTGTCGGCTCCTGATGATTTGCCGTTAGTGACGTTTCGATCTGTTTGAGTTCCGCAAGAACAGCCTTGGCCCGCTCATAGAGCATCCGGCCCTCGTCCGTCAGCGTGAGGCGGCGGGTCGTCCGCCGCACGAATTGGATCCCGAAGTGCTGTTCGAGCGCGGAGAGCTTCCGGCTGACCGAGGTCAGCGAACTCGAGAGCGATCGCGCCGCTTTGGACAAGCTCCCCGTCTCCACCACGCGCACAAACGTCGCGAGGGCTGCGAGTTGATCCACCAGATTGATCCTTCCGATTTTCGCAAGGATGTTAGTCCATAGCGTCAATACTCCCGGAATAAACAATAGTCTATCTTCGCCGGCAGCTTTTCGCGGAGGTCATCATGGATCGCTTTCTCAAGCCGGCTCGCCATCGTGAGTCGCGCAGTTCGTCCCGCCGCGAATTCGGGGCAAACCGGTTGCCGGATTGCCGAGACGCACGATGACCATCGCCGGACTCAACGCCCCAGAAGTTCTCGAACTGGCCGTGCTGCTGGTCGCGGTCGGAGCACTTGCCGGGTTTCTCGCCGGCCTGTTCGGCATCGGCGGCGGCGCCATTCTGGTGCCGGTGTTTTACGAGTGCTTTCGCCTCGCCGGTGTTCCGCTCGAGGTGCGGATGCCGCTTTGCGTCGGCACCTCCCTTGCCGTCATCATTCCGACCTCGATCAGCTCTTACCGCGCCCATTTCGCCCGCGGCGCCATCGACAAGGAGGTGCTGCGTGCCTGGTGGCTGCCGATCCTGATCGGGGTGCTTTCGAGCAGCGTGATCGCGCGTTATGCGCCCGAGCGGCTGTTCAAGATCGTGTTCGTGCTGGTGGCTTATTTCGCGACCGTGCGGCTGCTGACGGCCAACGAGAACTGGAAGCTTGGCAACGATCTTCCGAAGGGGCCGGTGATGCGCGTCTTCGGCTTCTTTGTCGGCTTGCTGGCGACGCTGATGGGGGTCGGTGGCGGGCTGTTCGCCAATCTGCTGATGACCTTTTACGGCCGCCCGATCCATCAGGGCGTGGCGACCTCGTCCGCGATCGCGGTGCTCGTCTCAATTCCGGGGGCGCTCGGCTATATCTATGCCGGCTGGCCGGCGGCGGCGCACTATCCCGACGTGGCGGCGCTGCAGGCTCCGCTTGCGCTCGGCTATGTCTCGCTGATCGGCGCGGTGCTGGTGATGCCGACAAGCCTTTTGACGGCTCCGCTCGGCGTGCGGGTCGCGCACGCGCTGTCGAAAAAGACGCTCGAGCGTGCCTACGGAACGTATCTCCTCATCGTCGGCACTCGCTTTGCGATCAGTCTGTGGAATGGCGGGTAGTGCCGCTGCCCAAGAGGCGACATCGCGGGCTCGGCCTCTTATAATAGGGTTGCGACGGAAACCAGAACGGCAACATTGTGCGCACTCTATCGTCGGCCTGGACGTTCACGGCGAAGTTTGTATTTCCAGTTATCTGGATATCGGGCTTTGGATTGGGAACCGTCCTTCTTTGGTTAGACGGCCTGCATGACAAGAACGACGCGGTGCCGTTTAAGCTTATTTTTCTTGGAATTTGGATTGGAGCTTCAGCATTCATCCTGTGGGCTAACGCCGGCCTAAAGAGACTACGTGTAGACGAGCGAGAGCTCTTCATTTCCAACTACTTTCGAGAGATTTGCGTCCCTCTGAGCGCCGTTATAGACGTCGCTGGCTAAATTCTCGGCCAGTCACAATCTATTTCAGGGACGTCACTGAGTTTGGTGATCGAGTGACATTCATACCTGAATGGCGCATTCGCATCCGATTTTGGCGCACAGACCCTGTTGTCGACGAGTTGAAGCAGTTAGCAGGACTAGGTCCGAGAGACTATTTGCCCGCGTAAATATCCTTGTACGTCTCGCGCAGGATGTTCTTCTGCACCTTGCCCATGGTGTTGCGCGGCAATTCGTCGACCACGAACACGCGCTTGGGCATCTTGAACTTGGCGAGACGACCTTCGAGCGCCTTCAGCACCGAGCCCTCGTCGATTTTGGCGTTCTTGTCGCAGACCACGACCGCCGTGACGCCCTCGCCGAAATCGGCATGCGGCACGCCGATCACGGCCGACTCGACCACGCCCGGCATGGCGTCGATCTCGCTCTCGATTTCCTTGGGGTAAACGTTGAAGCCGCCGGAGATCACGAGATCCTTGCCGCGGCCGAGAATGTGCACGTAACCCTTGGCGTCGATCTTGCCGATGTCGCCGGTGATGAAGAAGCCGTCGCTGCGGAATTCCGCTTTGGTCTTTTCCGGCATCCGCCAATAGCCCTTGAACACGTTGGGGCCCTTCACCTCGATCATGCCGATTTCTTCCGGCGCCAGCACTTTGGCAGTTTCCGGATCGGTGACGCGCACCGAAACGCCGGGCAGCCCATGGCCGACCGCGCCGGGAACGCGTTCGCCGTCGTAGGGGTTCGAGGTGTTCATGTTGGTTTCGGTCATGCCGTAGCGTTCGAGCACGGCGTGGCCGGTGCGCGCGAACCATTCGCGGTGGGTGTCGGCCAAAAGCGGCGCCGAGCCTGACACGAACAGCCGCATATGCTTGGCGGTTTCCTTGTTCAGCGCCGGGTTCTGCAACAGCCGCGTGTAGAAGGTCGGCACGCCCATCAGCACGGTCGCGCGCGCCATCAGCTTGATGATCAGATCCGGATCGAACTTCGGCAGGAAGATCATCGAGCCGCGCGCAAACAGCGTGATGTTGCTCGCCACGAACAGGCCGTGGGTATGATAGATCGGCAGCGCGTGGATCAGGACATCCTTGTCGGTGAAACCCCAGTAGTCGACCAGCGTCAGCGAATTCGACGCCAGATTATCATGCGACAGCATCGCGCCTTTGGACCGCCCCGTGGTTCCGGAAGTGTAGAGGATGGCGGCGAGATCGTCGTTTTCGCGCGGCACGGTCGTAAAGGTGGACTGTGCCTTGTCGGCGGCGTCCGACAGCGATCCCTTGCCGTCGGGGCCCAGCGTTTCGACCTTGGCGCCGACCTTCGCCGCGATCGCAGTGATACCGGCCGCTTTCGATGGGTCGCACACCACCAGCGACGGCTCGGCGTCGGTGATGAAATATTCGAGCTCGTTGAGCGTGTAGGCGGTGTTGAGCGGCAGATAGACCGCGCCGGCGCGTACCGTGGCCAGATAGAGCACGAGGCCCGTCACCGATTTTTCGGTTTGTGCGGCAACCCGGTCGCCTGGCTTCACGCCGCGATCGACCAGCACGTTGGCGATCTGTCCGGCGCGCGCGACAAGGTCGCCATAGCTGATGTGCTTCCCATCAAGGGTTTCGATGGCGAGGCGGCGCGGATCGTCGACGCCGTCGAACAGGCGGGAAAACAGGTTGGCGTTCGTGATGGTCTTGTGCTGCGCATTCATGCATCATTCCGATCGGCAAGAGCGGCGCTAGTGGTCCGATTCCAACATTCGCATCCCTTCTCAGCGGGCATCTTTGCGAAGGTTGGAATCATAGGACCACTAGCAAGGATATGTTTCTAGTGGAGTTTAGGATTTGACATTCGCTTTCCGAGTTTGCGGCTAGGTCGGTAGCGAATGTCAAATCCACTCCACTAGCCGCCGCTATCTCATATTTGTCGGGTTTTTTACCAGCAAAGAGGCTCTTTACAAGGCAACGGAGACAGTTCGGATGTCAAATGTCGGCAAACGCGTGGCCTGGGTGACCGGCGGCAACATGCCCGGCCTGGAACCGGGATTTTATCCAGACGCCGGCTAACCGGGACTGATGAAGCCATCGCCGGAAAGACGCGAACGCGACCCCTTTGACGCGACACGTGCGCGAAGGCGAAAGGGCACGTTGGTGCGGCCCAATAGTTTCACCAAACATAAAGAATTTTTGTTCGAAACCGCGCGCAAAAACCTCCCGTAGCTCGGGCCAACGACGACGCAGTCATCGACCCGACGACTTGTCGCCGTTGCCCTCATCGGCCGCGGATGTCCGCGCGCCGCACAATCATTCGGGAGACGTTTCCATGTCCAAGCGTATTGCCTTGTTTTCCGCGGTCGCCTTCGGTGCTCTTGCCCTGACGGCGACCTTCGTCGCGCCGGTCAGCGCCCAGGAAAAGACCGTGATGGTCGGCGGCGCCGCGATGTATCCCTCCAAGAACATCATTCAGAACGCCGTGAATTCGAAGGACCACACCACGCTGGTTGCGGCGGTGAAGGCCGCCGGTCTCGTGTCGACGCTGGAAGGCAAGGGCCCGTTCACGGTCTTCGCGCCGACCAACGCGGCGTTCGCCAAGTTGCCGGCCGGCACCGTCGACAACCTCGTCAAGCCCGAGAACAAGGCGACCCTGACGAAAATCCTCACTTACCACGTGGTCGCCGGCAAGCTTGAGGCGTCCAATCTGACCGACGGCAAGAAACTCAAGACCGTCGAAGGCGAGGAACTGACGGTGAAGAAGGATGGCGGCAAGACCTGGATCGTCGACGCCAAGGGCGATACCGCCGCCATCACCATCACGAACGTCAATCAGTCGAACGGCGTGATCCACGTGATCGACACCGTCCTGCTGCCGGCGACCTAAGGCCACGCCGTATCCCATTTCTCCCCTCGGGATACCGGAAGGCGGGAGAAGCGAGCCGGGGAGACCCGGCTCGCTTTTTTGTGACCTCCGATCGCGGGGAGCGGTGGATTTCTTGGCTGTCGTCAAGAGTTCTGGCAGTAACGAGGGATCGGTTTTGGCGTATATCTACACAGACGAGCTTTCAGCGACGGGAACATCATGGCCAGCCTTGCAGCCACCGAGCAGCACACCGCAACCGCTCCCAAGGTCATTCAGCCGGCCTGGGTGCGCCTGATGCACTGGATCAACGCCGTTGCCATCATCCTGATGATCCTGTCGGGACTGCAAATCTACAACGCCTCGCCGCTGTTCCGGTCGCTGACGTTCTCGTCTTCAATCACGCTGGGCGGCTGGCTTGCCGGCGGGCTGCTCTGGCATTTTGCGGCGATGTGGCTGTTGATGATCAACGGTCTCGCCTATCTGATCACGGGTTTTGCAACCGGGCGCTTTAAGAAAAAGCTGTTGCCGATTTCCCCGCGCGGCGTGATCTCGGACGCGGTCGCGGCGCTGACCTTCAAGCTCTCGCATGATGACCTCAGCAAGTACAATCAGGTGCAGAGGTTGCTCTATGCCGGCATCATTGTCGTCGGCATCGTCATTGTGCTGTCGGGATTGTCGATCTGGAAGCCGGTGCAGTTTCAGTATCTGACGGCGCTGTTCGGCGGATACGATATCGCACGCTATGTGCACTTCTTCTGCATGTCCACGATCGTCGCGTTTCTGACGATCCATATTCTGTTGGCGGTGCTGGTGCCCAAAAGCCTGCGCGCCATGATCATCGGCCGCTGAGCCGCCACCGGAGACTAGCCATGGGCCGACTTCGCAAGCTTCTGATCCCCGGCGTCGACAAGAAATTGCTGGTCAAGGATGCGACCAGGGCGATGCCGGATCTGGTGCGCCGGCGTTTCATCACGGGCGGTGCAAGCCTCGGCGCGCTCACGCTTTTGACCGGCTGCGATGTTGTCAGTTCCGACTCGGCCGAGGAAATGCTGAAGAGGGTTTCGAAGTTCAACGACGCCGTGCAGGCCCTCATCTTCAATCCTTACGCGCTGGCGCCGACGTTTCCGGAAAGCGCCATCACCAAGCCATTCCCGTTCAACGGCTATTACGAGGTCGACGACGCGCCGGATATTGATGGTAAAGACTGGAAGCTCGAAGTCAGCGGACTTGTCGAGAACAAGAAGCCCTGGACGCTGGACGAGCTCTACAAGCTGCCGCAGCAAAAGCAGATTACGCGCCACATCTGCGTGGAAGGCTGGAGCGCGATCGGAAGCTGGACCGGAACGCCGCTCAGCTATTTCCTCAAGGCGATCGGGGCCGATACGAGCGCCAAATACTGCTGGTTCCAGTGTGCCGACCGCGATGGCTACAACTCACCGCTCGACATGGAAAGCGCGCTGCATCCGCAGACCATCATGGCCTTCAAGTTCGCCGACGAGATTCTGCCGCGTGCTTACGGCTATCCCATGAAGATCCGCGTGCCGACCAAGCTCGGCTTCAAGAATCCGAAATATGTGCTCTCGATGGAAGTCACCAACGACTACAAGGGCGGCTACTGGGAAGATCAGGGTTACAATTCGTTCAGCGGAAACTGACCCGCAGACCCGGAATCTCGAGATTTTCAGGTTCGCAATTGCGAACCATAGTTCGGTCCAGGTGGACCGCTCGGGAATGACGGGATCAGGATTTCGCCAACCGCCGTTGAAACGCCGAGGCGATCGCCCCTAACGCCAGCAGCGCTGCCGATGCGTTCAAGGCGTAGGACAGGCTGCCAAAGTGGTCAGTGATCGCGCCGACCGCAGTCGGCCCCAGCGTCTGGCCGATCCCGAAGGCGATGGTCATGGCCGCGATTCCCTTCGGCCACGCGTCCGGTGGCGAGTTGAAGCGCACGAAGGCGGTGGTCGATCCGACGATCGCAAAGAAGGATATGCCGAACACCAGCGCCGATATCGTCAGCATCAGCGCGGAATGCCCGAACAACGGCAGCGATGCGCCCAGCGTGTTGACGCCGAGTATGATGGTGGTGGAGAGGCCGCCGCTGTTCCATGCAAGGATACGCCGCCAAACCCATGGCGTAACGAACGCGCTGGCGCCGAGCAGGCACCAGAACGCGCTCTGCGCGGCCGCGCCGCCGCCGGCATCGCGGACATAGGCGATCATGAAGGTCATGTAGGCGATGTAGCCTGCGCCGAACAGAAAATAGCCGGCGAGATAGATCAGGATTGGCCGGATCGCAAAGCGTGCCGGTTTTGCTGCCGCGGGGCCGTTGCCGGCGCTGAGTTGCGTCACCAGTAGCGGGATGGTCAGGATGACCGAGAGGAGCGTCATCGCCCACCACACGATCCACCACGATCCCGGACCGAATGCCTTCAATACGAACGGCGCGATCAGTCCGGAGGTGACGATGCCGAGCCCCGGTCCGGCATAAAACAGGCTGAGGAGAAAATCCGCGCGCGCGGGGTAGCTTTGGGCAATCCGGGCGGCAAGCGCGGCGCCCGCGACAAAGGCAACCGCTGCTCCCACGCCCACCAGCAGGCGGGCAAAACTCAACATGAAGAAATTGCCCGAGAGTGCGCTGAGCGCCAGCGATAACAGACAGGCGAGTGTACTCCAGCGCACGGCAGCGGGCAGTCCGAAACGGCGGATCAGCGGCGCTGCAGCGAAGGCGCCGGCGAGATAACCGGCCGCATTGACGGTGTTCATGAAACCGGCCACCGAATAGGACCAGGCGAGCGTATCGCGCATGTCCGGCAGCACCAGAGAATAGGCGAAGCGCCCGATGCCAAGGCCGATTGTCGGCGCCAGGGACAGAATCAGGATCAACCGGGCCGGATGATCCGGCCGACGGGAAGGTTCGGGAAGAGCCACGTGAATCTCCGACGGGAACACATTGTGACGAGCCTTCGCGCCGCTGCATAGGCGCGCCGGGGCAATGGTGTCTTGCCATCTGCGCAACGCCGCATTAGCACTCCGCGCTGACCTGCTATCCTTCATAAGGCATTCGATCATGGCGACCCATAAACTGCTGCTTCTTCCTGGCGACGGCATCGGCCCCGAAGTGATGGGCGAGGTGAAGTGCCTGATCGGGTGGATCAATGCGCAGGGAATTGCGCGTTTCGAGACCGAAGAGGGTCTGGTCGGCGGCGCAGCCTATGAGGCCAGCAAGCAAAGCATCACGGACTCGACCATGTCGCAGGCCAAGGCGGCCGATGCAGTGATCTTCGGCGCCGTGGGCGGGTCGAAATGGGACAGTGTTCCCTATGAGGCCCGGCCCGAGGCCGGGCTTTTGCGGTTGCGCAAGGATCTTGGCCTGTTCGCGAACTTAAGGCCCGCTGTGTGCTACCCGGCGCTCGCGGAAGCCTCCAGCCTGAAGCGCCAGGTGGTTGAAGGCCTCGACATCATGATCGTGCGCGAACTCACCGGCGGGGTCTATTTCGGTGAGCCGAAAACCATCACCGATCTCGGCAACGGCCAGAAGCGCGCCATCGATACCCAGGTCTACGACACCTATGAAATCGAGCGTATCGCGCGCGTCGCCTTCGATCTGGCGAAGAAGCGCCGCAACAAGGTGACCTCGATGGAAAAGCGCAACGTGATGAAGTCCGGCGTGCTCTGGAACGAGGTCGTCACGCAGGTTCACAACCGCGAATACAAGGACGTGCAGCTCGAACACCAGCTCGCCGATTCCGGCGGCATGAACCTGGTGAAGTCGCCGAAGCAGTTCGACGTCATCGTTACCGACAATCTGTTCGGCGACATGCTGTCGGATATTGCGGCGATGCTGACGGGTTCGCTTGGCATGCTGCCGTCGGCGTCGCTCGGCGAGATCGACGCCAAGACCAAAAAGCGCAAGTCGCTGTTCGAGCCCGTGCACGGCTCGGCGCCGGATATCGCAGGCCAGGGGCTTGCCAATCCGATCGCGATGATCGCCTCATTCGCAATGGCGTTGCGCTATTCGTTCGAACTCGGCGCGCTCGCCGACAAGGTCGAAGCGGCGATTGCGGCCGTGCTCGCCAAGGGAATGCGCACGGCGGATATCAAGTCCGCGGGCACCACCGCGGTGTCGACGTCGCAGATGGGTGAGGCGATCCTGAAAGAGCTGCAGGCGCTGTACGGATAATGCGCCGGCCTGCGGTTGACGAGCGAAACGCCGATCCACGCCACGGAAAAGCAAATCGCGCCCGCATTTGGCGGGCGCGAGGCAATCAAGCCGACGCTGGCTCAATAGGGCAGCGCGATCCGCGACGGATAGCCGCCCATATCCGACGGCGGGTTAAGCGGCTGGCGGTCGATCGGGCGATTGTTGTTTTCACGCGCGAAATCGGGGTAGCCCAGCTCCGGCGGAAACGCGTAATCGGTGAATTTGCGGTCGCCGGGCAGGACTTCAGTGCCGGCATCGAGCCAGGAGCGCTTGGTGATGAAGACGCGCGTATGCGGCCCCTGCTGATAGGACACGTTCGGCCCGCCCGACCCATAAACGATCCGGCCGTGGTTGTCGTATTGGCGCTTGGCTTCCTTCTTCTGCGCCGGTGTCTGCGCGCTGGCCGGCGAAGCGGCGAAACCTGCGGCGCCAATGGCGATGGCGGCAAACAACACCGCAATTTTGTTGGCGGCAGCAAATCTTGGGGTCATCGGGTCCTCTTCAGGCAAACGCCCTAGTTCGTCTGGCATTGTAGCGGCGGTGTCTATTGTCACAAGGTCAAACGGGCCACAGTTGGCGATAAATAAAGCAGGCGTGGGTCAAAAAGTTGCGCGAGAACCAACTTCTTGGCTGGTAGCCGGTCATAAGGGGCCGCGCAGCCGCGGGTTTTCGGCGCCAGTGCCCCAGTCTGCGGCAATGGCGGCGGATGCCCGGCCGCAACCCCTGTGATTCAGCTCGGCGCGGGCAAACAGCTCGGCCAGAGTCCGGTCGTTTCCGGACGCGAGCAGGGTCAGCCGGTCCAGCATGCAGCCGATCGACGCGCGCCGTGCCGTTAGCGTCGCTCCCTGACACGACCAGCCGGAGACTTGCAACGCCGGATCGCCGAACTGCTTGAGAAAACCGAGGCAGGATTTTGCCGGATCGAAACGACCGGAATCGCGAAACAGCGCCACGTTGCCGAATTTGCTGGCGATGACGCCGGCCGCTTCGAGTTCCCGGCGGTCCCCGCCCGCTATCCGTGCCGCCAGATTGGCTGTTCGCGGTAGAGACGGTTCGAATTCGCCGCCAGGACGGTAGATTTCAAGCTCAGCTACAGGCCTTTCATTCGGGGGACCCCAATGGAACACATTCTTCCGGCTGCACGCCGGATGCCGGAAAACCTCGTAACTCTCTGAGTTTTCTAGTGGATCTAGCGACCCGGCGGCGAAACCCGGGCGCGAGCGGGCAGCCAGGGTAAAGCCCGCCCGGGCGGCCGAACTGGCCGCCGTTCCGAACTGCAACTGGTTCCAGAAATGCAAGCCGGCAATGGCAAAAAGTGCGAGCGCGCCCACATAGACAATCAGCTGCGCCAGCGTCGCGCAGCATTCGTCGGCAAAGCTGGTCAGCGCCGGATGAATGCAGAGGTGGTTGTCTTGGCTGGATCGCATCAGGGGCCCGGGCGCCGAAAGATGCCTGGGCGCGCGAAACGTTGTCTTGACGGCGTTTCTCGCATAGAAGCGCCACTTCTTCCCTTTCCGCTTGTTGCGAAGGGCGGGCTTTTTTCTTCGGAGAGTGAACGATGGGTTACAAAGTCGCAGTGGTCGGCGCGACCGGCAATGTGGGGCGGGAAATGCTCAACATTCTGGACGAGCGCAAATTCCCTGCTGACGAGGTCGTGGCGCTCGCGTCACGCCGCAGCGTCGGCGTCGAAGTGTCCTATGGCGACCGCACCCTGAAGGTCAAAGCGCTCGAGCACTACGATTTCTCCGACGTCGACATCTGCCTGATGTCGGCGGGCGGCTCGGTCTCCAAGGAATGGTCGCCGAAGATCGCTGCTGCCGGGGCGGTCGTCATCGACAACTCTTCCGCCTGGCGCATGGATCCGGACGTCCCCCTGATCGTGCCGGAGGTCAATGCGGATGCGACCGCTGGCTTCACCAAGAAGAACATCATCGCCAATCCGAACTGCTCGACCGCGCAGCTCGTCGTTGCGCTCAAGCCGCTGCACGACAAGGCGGTTATCACGCGGGTCGTGGTCGCGACCTACCAGTCGGTGTCGGGCGCCGGCAAGGATGCGATGGACGAATTGTTCTCGCAGACCAAGGCCGTCTACACCAACAGCGAATTGATCAACAAGAAATTCCCCAAGCGTATCGCCTTCAACGTCATCCCCGAGATCGACGTGTTCATGGAGGACGGCTACACCAAGGAAGAGTGGAAGATGATGATGGAGACCAAGAAGATTCTTGATCCCAAGATCAAGCTTTCCGCCACCTGCGTGCGCGTGCCGGTCTTCGTCGGCCATTCGGAAGCGGTCAATATCGAATTTCAACATCCGATCACGGCGGACGAGGCGCGTGATATCCTGCGGCGTTCGCCGGGGTGCCTTGTCATCGACAAGCGGGAGTCCGGCGGATACGTCACGCCTTACGAGGCAGCCGGCGAGGATGCCACCTATATCAGCCGCATTCGCGAGGATGCGACGGTGGAGAACGGGCTTGCGCTGTGGTGCGTGTCCGACAACCTGCGCAAGGGCGCCGCATTGAACGCGATCCAGATCGCGGAAGTCCTGATCAACCGCAAGCTGCTTCGTGCCAAGAAGCAGGCGGCCTGAGGCCGGTCGCGCAGGGAGCCGGAGACATGTCCGAGACCCCGGCTCCGTCGCGATCGGACAACGGACGCAATGCCGTCGAGCGCGGTGCCGAGATCGCGCTGTTCAATAGCCGCTGGCTGATGGCGCCGTTCTATGTCGGCCTCATCGTCAGCATCGTCGTCCTGCTTCTCAAATTCGTCCGGATGCTCTGGGAGTTCATTCTCGAAGCGCCCGGCGCCAAGTCGACCGACACCATCCTCGGCGTACTCTCGCTGATCGACGTGGTGCTGGTCGCCAATCTGATCCTGATCGTGGTTTTCTCGGGCTACGAGAATTTCGTCTCGCGCATCGACACTCGCGATCATCCCAGCTGGCCGGTCTGGATGACCAAGATCGATTTCGCCGGGCTGAAGCAGAAGCTGCTGGCTTCCATCGTCGCGATTTCCGCGATCCATGTGCTGGAGGCATTTCTCAACATCGATCGCAACTTCGATGCCACCAGGATGACGTGGCTCGTCGGTGTGCATCTGGTGTTCGTGATCTCGACGCTGATGCTGGCCTTGTCCGATCGTTGGAGCAGCGATCACGGTGAGGAATAACGAGTGGCGGAATAAAAAACCGCTCCTCTCGCTACTTCCTATTCGTTCTCTTTGGCACTCAGGAATTCCTTCGTCACCTTGTCGAGGACGAACAACGATCCCTCGGCCACGCCGAAATAGGCGCCGTGCAGTTGCATGTCGCCGCGCTCAACCGCCCTCTTCACAAAGGGAAATGTCATCAGGTTCTCCAGGCTGCGGAACACCGCGGCCTTCTCGATCCGGGTGACAAATTGCTGCATTGTTTCCTTGTCGCGCTGCTCGACCACTTCGCCCGGCTTGATGAACATCGCCATCCATTTGCCGATGAAGTCGCCCGGCGACAGCGGTTCGATCTTGTCGACGAAAGCGCGGATGCCGCCGCATTGGGCGTGGCCGAGCACCACGATGTGCTTCACCCGCAGCACGTTGACGGCATATTCGAGCGCCGCCGAGACGCCGTGGGCGTTCTCGTCGGGCTGGTAGACCGGCACGAGGTTGGCGATGTTGCGCATTACGAACAATTCGCCGGGGCCAACGTCGAAGATCACTTCGGGCGAGACGCGCGAGTCGCAGCAGCCGATCACCATGACTTCGGGGAATTGGCCGCGTTCGGACAATTCGCGATAGCGCGACTGCTCGGTCGGCAGGCGCTGCGTCCGGAACGTCCGGTAACCGTCAAGGAGCCGTTTTGGGAAGGTCAGCATCCTCGTTCCTAATCATATGCAAGGGGCTGGAACAAGCCTTTCGAAGCCAGGATCGAGATGTTAAGTCGTGGCTCCCATGCTCAAGCGACAAAGGACGCCGACGGTTCCAGCGCACCTTATGCAAGGCCTGCCGCCGAGCCCATAAAATTTGGTGATCGAAAGGGATGAAAATATGACCCACCCGCGCCGCAGCCTTTTGTTCATGCCGGGCTCGAATTCGCGGGCGCTGGAGAAGGCGCGCGTCCTTGCCGCCGACACCATGATCCTCGACCTCGAAGACTCGGTCGCGCCGGACGCCAAGCCTCTGGCGCGCGACCAGATCGCCAAGGCGATTGCGGCGGGCGGCTTTGGCAAGCGGGAGGTCTGGGTCCGGACCAACGCGCTGGACACGCCGTTCTGGGCCGACGACGCCAAGATGGCCGCCAAGGCCAGGCCAGACGCCATCCTGGTCCCGAAAGTATCCCGCGTGGAAGATCTTCGCACTATCTCGAGCACCTTGCGTGAGGCGAAGGCTGATCCGTCGATCCGCGTTTGGGCCATGATCGAGACCGCCCGCTCGGTGCTGCATGCCGAGGAACTGGCAGCGGCCTCGCGCGACGAGCCGCGGCTCGCCGGCTTTGTGTTCGGCCCCAACGATATCTCGCGCGAAACCCGAATCCGCATGCAGCCGGGACGCGCGATCATGCTGCCGATGATTACCCACTGCATTCTGGCCACGCGCGCCTACGGCCTCGAAATCCTCGACGGGCCCTACAGCGATTTCAGCAATATCGAGGGATTCAATCAGGAATGCGTGCAGGCGCGCGATCTCGGCTTCGATGGCAAGACGCTGATTCACCCCGGCCAGATCGAAGCCTGCAATGTCATCTTCACGCCGCCCGCGGAAGAAGTGGCGCGCGCCCGCAGGATCATCGCCGCCTTCGAATTGCCGGAGAATGCCACGCGCGGCGCCATCTCGCTCGACGGCCAGATGGTGGAGCGGCTGCATGCCGACATGGCGCGCCGTACGATCATGCTGGCCGACTCGATCGCCGCGATGGGGCACCCCTAAAGATTCTATTCGGAGCAACAATGGATTGGCGTTTGGAACAATGTTTCTCGTGTCCCGGACGCGGTGCAGCGTTCTCCCGGCGATGCAACGCATCGTCCGGTACGCTGCTCCGCAGAGCCGGGACCTAGCTAGGGGTTACTTACGGGTCCATCATGGACCCCGGATCAGCAGCGCACCGCTTCGCGCTGCGCAGCATCCGGGGCATGCCGCACGCGCATCTCCATCCGCCGAGACGCCGTGGAGCAGGTCATCGGGCGCGCGTTCGCGCGACCCGTTGGCGGCTCCTCGCGATGAGATCAACGGAACTTCTCAGCCGCCCAGGCGTACAGGCTGCCGGGAACGGGCTGGTCATTGCCGCGGCCTTTGGGCGATATGTGAAAGCCGATAATTTCGGCGTCGCCGGTCAGTGCGGAAAAATCCCCTGGATCGAAGAACAGTTTCGGTTCGGCGTGCACGGCGTAAAACGACTTCTTCGGCAGCGCGTATTGCAATTCATCGGCGCGGCGGGCGAGCGCGGTGAGCGCTGCCGGACCATAGATCGCAAGCCGCACTTCCGAGATGCGCGTCGTTCCGCGCAATTTATGCAGCATGAAAGTCAGGCGATGCCGGCGCGACAGCCAGTCCGGCGTCAGCTCGTCCTGCGCCATCAGCGCTTCGAAGGCGGCGACGATCGGATCGTTGGGCGGCAGGTACAACACCGAATTGCCGAGCTGTCGCGGTTGCTCCCACGCGAAATAGGGTTTTGCGGGATCGATCTCGACCGGCTTGAGCAGCAGCACGTCGGCGTCAAGCCATAGGCCGGTGCTCTTCGCCATCAGCCGCATCCGGAAAAAATCCGAAAATTGCAGCATGGTCCGGTCGATCCAGACGCCATCGGGCCTTGCGGGGCGCAGCCGCTCGGCAAAAGAATGCGGCAGGATGGCCTCGGCTTCCGCGTTGGCAATGCCGTCGGGCAATTGCGAGATCGGATCGAAACTGTAGATCGTCACCTTGTGACCGGCCGCGGCCTGCGAGCGCAGGCATAGCCGGCGCAGGCGATCGAGCGGACCATGCCAGAAGGTGACGATGTCAGGGCGCAAGGGCATAGCGTTTTCGAGCGAAGCATGCCTCCGGACTTGATCCGAGGGTGGAGACCGGTTCGCATAGCAATCGAGTGCCCGCAGATTGCGCAGACCTATCTGCGATAGAAAACGCGTCAGACAAAACTACGCCCAGGCGCGTTCTTTCAGCTTCGCCTCATAGGCATCGATCGACGGCTTCTTCTCCATGGTGAGGCCGATATCGTCGAGCCCGTTCATCAGGCAATGCTTGCGGAAGGGATCGATCTCGAACTTCACGGTGCCGCCGTCGGGGCCGCGGATTTCCTGATTGGGAAGATCGATGGTCAACGTCGCGTTGGCGCCGCGTTCGGCGTCGTCGAACAGCTTGTCGAGATCTTCCTGGGCAACGCGGATCGGCAGAATACCGTTCTTGAAGCAGTTGTTATAGAAGATATCGCCGAACGAAGTCGAGATCACGCAGCGAATGCCGAAGTCGAGCAGTGCCCACGGCGCATGCTCGCGGCTCGAGCCGCAGCCGAAATTGTCGCCGGCCACCAGCACCTTGGCGTTGCGGTAGGCGGGCTGGTTGAGGATGAAATCCGGATTCTCGCTGCCGTCGTCCTTGTAGCGCTGTTCCGAGAAGAGGCCCTTGCCGAGACCCGTGCGCTTGATGGTCTTCAGATACTGCTTGGGGATGATCATGTCGGTATCGACATTGATGATCTTCAGCGGCGCGGCACCGCCTTCCAGCGTCGTGAACTTATCCATGAGGAGCACACTTCTTGGTTGGCATGGACGAAAAGCAATTTGGAGCGGTGGTTTATCGCGAATGCGACCCGCATAAAAGGACAAAAAGCTGCCTCAAACTGCGTCTGCCTCGATAGCTGCCATGTCCTCGTCGGAGAGGCCGAAGTGATGCCCGATCTCGTGGATCAGCACATGGCGGACGATTCTCCCCAATGTCTCGTCGTGTTCGGCCCAGTAGTCCAGGATCGGCCGCCGGTAGAGCCAGATCAGGTTGGGCAGGCGCGCGATGTCGCTCTGGCTCTGCTGCGGCAGGCCGACACCCTGGAACAGGCCGAGCAGGTCGAATTCGCTCTCCGCTTCCATCTCGTCGAGGATCTCGTCTGTCGCGAAATCCTCCACGCGGACCACGACCCCTTCGCAGAGATCGCGGAATGCTTCGGGCAGCCGCGCCAGGATATCCTGCGCCACCGTCTCCAGTTCGGCGAGTGAGGGCGCCTTGGCTGATTTCCACATTGTGCATGCCTCGTGAATAGCCGTCAGCCAAATCCCTTGGCCAGCAGGACCACAGCTTGCGCGCCGGCCTTTCGGTCTTTCGAATTTTGCAGATATTCGGCCGACTGGCCCCAGGCGCGAAAGGCAGCTTCGTCGGGAAACGACATCAATACCAGCTTGTCGCGGTCCCATGCGGCCTCCAGCACGGTCGGACTTTCATCGGGCGACAGCAAACGGCCAGTGAATTTCTTGAAGACATCGAAGAAGCGCGCCTGATAGCGGTCATAGGATGCGCGGTCGGTCATTTTGAGCTGTACGATCACATAACCGTCATGATCTTCTGCCTCCGGTCGTGTTTTCCTGTTGTCACAGACTGTCATCTGGATCCGCAGCCGCAAAGGGCGCAGGAACCGGCCCGGCGATCGAACGCGACGCCCGGCCTGCATGACGGGCCCGGAAAGGTCGGCCTTGATTGTTGACGTTGGCCCGGCAATCAGAGACCGTAGGGATCAATAAGCGAAACAGGGCGGGCGTGGCGATGAGGTTCGGCAAACTGGCGGTGGCAGGGATTCTGGCAGGCGCTTTCGCGCTGCTGACGGCCGGCGCTGAAGCGCAAACCGCGACGCAGGGCACACGCGTTGCACAAGCGTTGACGCCCGCCGATCTGGCCGCTCGTCCAGCCCCGGTTCGTCCGCCGCGGCGGGTTCGCATCTACCCGCGCTATCCGGCCGAGCCCGGATCCGACGTCTTTCCTCATTATAACCCCGGCCCGAATGCCGTTCGGGAGTGCAACGCATCCTATGTGCAGGAATATCGGCCGAGCGGGACGGTCATCGTGCCGCACATGACCTGCGTCTGGCGCCACGGCTAGGCACTTCCCTGGAGGCCTTCAGAGTCGTCGCATCATCATCACTGGCATCATCATTGATGGCGCTGTTGCTGATCATTCAAGGCAAATCGAGCCTGGTGGGCCCGCTTGTTGCGCCCGTTTTTTCGTTCGCCGCAATTTATTCCCATGATGGCGATCATGCGCGTGTGAGTCAGAGCGGCGCTAACGATTCCGAGCAAATCTGTGGCCGACACATTCATGGCGCGTTCAGATTTTGGTCGCTAGATTTCGCGCCAGAAAAACCACGCCGCGAAAGCATCACACCTCGAAAGCGAGGCATCGACAGCGCCGCCGCGAGCCGTTGGCAGACTCGTTCGCGCTGTTAGCCATCGGAAGGGCGATGTCCGTGTTCAGCTTTTTAGTTCGTGCGCGACCTCGGCTGTGCGTATCGGGCGCAGGAGCGGCGCTGCTGACCGTGCATGGCCCGCGTGTCGTCTGCCATCATCGCGCCGCACGCCATCATCAGCGCAGAAATCATCGCGCCTGACGTTGAGGTTCGAGACACGTGAGGTGAGGTGAGTCAGGCGCCCCGCAAGGGCGCCTGATCCTTTGCGCGATGCGCGCGTTTTTTAGGGAAAGCGGGACGCGCGCCCTTTCAGACCCAGTCCTTGATCTTCCAGGGCTTGATCTTCCATGGCGTCAGATTTTCCAGCCGCCATTGCTCAAGGCGCTCCGGCGGCCAGTGGCCCATCTTTGGGGCCGCCTTGACGACGGGCGCCTTGGCGCGCGGCATCGCGCGCCGGTAGCGCTGCGTTGTCGCGTCGCCGATGGTATCGACGAATTCAGACTTTCCGGTTTTGTCTGCCATGACCGTTCCCTCGCGCAGTCGCGAACGGACCTTCTTCGCCGGCAATTTTGCGCCCGCCGGGTTAACGGGTTCCTTCTTCGATACCGCGATTTTGAAAGAGGGACGCCGATTTAATGCCAGTCCCTGATATCGACGAAATGCCCGGCAATCGCGGCGGCCGCCGCCATGGCCGGTGAGACCAGGTGGGTGCGCCCCTTAAAGCCCTGGCGGCCCTCGAAATTGCGGTTTGAGGTAGAGGCGCAGCGCTCTTCGGGGCTTAGCTTGTCCGGGTTCATGGCAAGGCACATCGAGCAGCCCGGTTCGCGCCATTCGAAGCCGGCCTTGATGAAAATCTTGTCGAGGCCTTCGGCTTCCGCCTGCTCCTTCACGATGCCCGAGCCCGGCACGATCATCGCATTGACATTGGCGTTGACCCGCTTGCCGTCGGCGATTTTCGCCGCTGCGCGCAAATCCTCTATCCGGCCGTTGGTGCAGGAGCCGATGAAGACGCGGTCGAGCTTGATATCGGTGATCTTCGTCCCCGCCTTCAGCCCCATGTAGCTGAGCGCGCGGTGCTTGGAGAGGCGCTTCGCCTCGTCCTCGATCTTGTCGGGATCGGGCACGAGACCCGCGATCGAAGCAACGTCTTCCGGCGAGGTGCCCCAGGTCACGATCGGCGGCAGCTTCGCGGCATCCAGCCTGATCTCGTGGTCGAAATGCGCTCCGTCGTCGCTGCGCAGGCTTTCCCAATAGCGCAGCGCGGCATCCCAGGCCGCGCCCTTTGGCGATTTCGGACGGCCCTTCAGGAACTCGAACGATTTCTCGTCGGGCGCGACGAGACCGGCGCGCGCGCCGCCTTCGATCGACATGTTGCAGACCGTCATCCGGCCTTCCATCGTGAGCGAACGGATCGCTTCGCCGGCATATTCCAGCACATAGCCGGTGCCGCCGGCGGTGCCGATCTCGCCGATGATCGACAGGATGATATCCTTGCCGGTGACGCCGCCCGGCAATTTGCCGTCGACGACGACGCGCATGTTCTTCGCCTTTTTCTGGATCAGCGTTTGCGTCGCGAGCACATGCTCGACCTCCGACGTGCCGATGCCGTGCGCCAGCGCGCCGAACGCGCCATGGGTCGAAGTGTGGCTGTCGCCACAAACAATCGTGGTGCCCGGCAGCGTAAAGCCCTGCTCGGGGCCGATGACATGGACGATGCCCTGGCGGCGATCGAACTCGTTGTAATACTCGATGCCGAAATCCCTGGCGTTCTCCGCCAGCACCCTGATCTGTTCGGCGCTTTCCGGATCGGGATTGGGCTTGGTGCGATCCGTGGTCGGAACGTTGTGATCGACGACCGCGAGCGTCTTTTCGGGGGCGTGGACCTTTCGCCCCGTGGTGCGCAGGCCTTCGAAAGCCTGCGGCGAAGTCACTTCATGCACCAGGTGGCGGTCGATATAGAGCAGGCAGGTGCCGTCATCGGCCTCATGCACCAGATGTTCGTTCCAGATCTTGTCGTACAGGGTGGTCGGTTTGGACATGAGCGTAAGCTCCTAAAATTGAAAATCGTGAGAGACGGAATCGCGCCGAAGACGGCGGAGGGCGCAGCGTCAAAACGCGCGCGCAAGTTCCGAGGTCGCAGACGTCGCGAACCGTCCGAAGAAGCGGCCGGGCAGGCGGGCGTGATCGTCGATGACGACGCGCCGGCAACTCTCGCTGGTGCGATTTAGAACCATTTGAGACCGATATATAGCACGCGCGCAGGCGAGAGCGAGACCTCTTCGCGTGGGGGCGCCCTGCGGTCGCGGCGTGCCGGCAACAAAAAGCGCGGGGCATACGCCCCGCGCTTTTTAGAGAGCCTGGATTGGCTCGAATTACTCGTTCACGGCGGTCGCGCGTTCGGTCTTCTCGACGATGCGGGCCGACTTTCCGCGCAGATTGCGCAGGTAATACAGCTTGGCGCGGCGCACCTTGCCGCGGCGCACGACCTTGATGGAGTCGATCATCGGCGACATGACCGGGAAGACGCGCTCGACGCCTTCGCCGTAGGAAATCTTGCGCACGGTGAAGCTCTCGTTGAGCCCGCCGCCGGAGCGGCCGATGCAGACGCCTTCATAGGCCTGCACGCGGGTGCGATCGCCTTCGACCACCTTGACGTTGACGATCAGCGTATCGCCGGGCCCGAAATCCGGAATGTCCTTGCCGGCCGACAGTTTTTCGAATTGCTCTTTTTCGAGCTGTTGAATCAGGTTCATTGGTAATCTCCATCGGCGGCGCGCGCCCTGCCAGTCCGGGGGCTCGCGATCCAAGCTGCCGTCAGTTCTCGGAATTGGCGCCCATATACGGCAAAGGTCTCGGTTTGTCACTCCTTTGTCGTGCTTTTTGACGCGTTTTCGTGCACCTCCCATAAATCGGGCCGCCGCGCCCGCGTCAGTGCCTCCGCCTCGGCCCGCCGCCAGGATGCGACCTTGGCGTGGTCGCCCGAGCTAAGAATTGCGGGGATCTGCCGGCCTTCGAAGGCCTGCGGACGGGTATATTGGGGGAATTCCAGTAGGGAATCGGAAAAGCTCTCCTCCGAGGCCGATTCCGCCTTGCCCATGACCCCTGGCAACAACCGGACGCAGGCGTCGACCAGGGCCATCGCGGCGATTTCGCCGCCCGACAGCACGTAGTCGCCGACCGAGACTTCCTCGAGCTGGCGCGCCTCGATCACCCGCTGGTCCACCCCCTCGAAACGGCCACAGATGATCAGCGCGCCCGGGCCAGCGGCGAGTTGGCGCACCAACGACTGGGTCAATGGCCGACCCCGCGGGCTCATCAGCAGCCTTGGCCGGTTTTCCCGTGCGCCGGCCGAAGCCTCCGCGGCATCGATCGCCGCGGCCAGAATATCCGCCCGCAGCACCATGCCCGGGCCGCCGCCGGCCGGGGTGTCGTCGACGCTGCGATGGCGGTCGGTGGCGGAATCCCGGATATCTCGCGCCTCAAGCGACCAAACCCGCGCGGCAAGCGCTTTGCCGGCGAGGCTTACGCCAAGCGGTCCCGGAAACATCTCCGGAAACAGGGTCAGAACGGTCGCGTGCCAGGTTGAATTCATCGCCCTGCATTGCCCGGCCGCATTCAGAAATCAAACCGCAAAAATTAGTTGACTAGGAAACTTCTCGTGATAGTTTCCTAGTCAACTAACGGAGCGACCATGGCAAAGGCCGAGATCAGCAATCTTGAGGACCATCTGGGCTTCTGGTTGCGCGCCGTCTCGAACCAGGTCTCGCACGCCTTCCGCCGCAAGGTGGAAGGACGCGGGGTGACGGTCGCCGAGTGGGTGATGCTTCGCGTGCTCCACGACGAATTAACGCTCGCGCCGAGCGTGCTGGCCGATCGCATGGGCATGACACGTGGCGCGATCTCGAAACTCGCCGACCGGCTGGTCGCCAAGGCGCTGGTGACTCGAAGCGCGGGTAAGGGAGATCGCCGCACACAGGAACTCGCAATCACCGAGGCCGGCCGCGCGCTGGTGCCGCAACTGTCGAAACTTGCCGACAGCAACGATGCGGAATTCTTTGCGCATCTCCCGCCGGCGGATCGTTCGGGGCTGATGCGCATCATGCAGGACATCCTGAAGCGGCTCGATCTTCATGCGCCACCGGTCGATTGATTTTGGCTCAAAACAGGAGAATGACAATGAAGCCAGAGATTATCCGGATCATGCAGGAGTGTGCGGAAGCTTCCGATCAGGAGCGCATCACCTTTCCCGAAATGGTGATGAAGCTCGCGGCTGTCGGCGTCGAGCGCTATCATGCCGATCTCCTGCGTGGAGAACGAACCTTCTACATGCCCTCAGGCGAGTCGCATCGGGTCTCCGCCGAGCCGGTTGGCGAGACGCCGGCGAACGATTTCGCCGCCGGCGATGTTGAGGCCGCGATCCGCGCCATCCAGCAGCAGAAAATCCAGTACCGGGAATTCTGCGACCGGATCGCGCGCGCCGGTTGCGTCGGCTACATGGTGTCGCTCGCCGGCCGCCGCGCGGTCTACTACGGCCGCACAGGCGACAACTATGTCGAGCGGTTCCCGAGCGCGGCGTGACGGGCGTTTCGACCTCAGACGCTGACGGCCGGCGCACCTGATCCGCTGCTAAGACACCACGGCCGTGAGATCGAGACCCTGCATCAGCGCCGCGCTGTCGACGGCGCGCTCGAAGTCGGCCAGCTTGAAAGTCGTGACCTGCACGTGCCGGAGATCCAGCAGGCCTTCCGCCACCAGCGCGGCGAGCTGCGCCGGCGCCTGACGCTCATACATGAACTGACCCACCACTTCCCAATCGTTCGCGAGCATCTCGCGCATCGACAGTTCGAGCGGCACCTCGGCGCTGCCCATGAGCACCAATCGACCGCCGCGTTTCAGTGCGCGCAGGCAGGAAAGCGTGGTCGACGTACTTTTGGCAGAGCCGAGCAAATCAAGCGCAACGCGGGCGCTGCCGCCGGCGGCGTGGCGGATAATGGCGAGGTCCTTGCCGGCATCGCCGGAGACAATGGCGGGGATCACGCGCGGGCCGAATCTGTCGCGCAGCGATTCGAGCACTTCCGGCTTGCGGCCGACCGCAACGACGCGCCCCGCTCCCATCGCCACGGCAAGCATCACCGCGCCCGAACCGAAATAGCCCGTTGCGCCATTGACGATGATGGTTTCGCCGCCGCGCAGGCCGGTTCGCTGCAACCCGCCGAACGGCACGATCAGCTTGGCGAGGGCGATCAACTCGGTCGCAGGCTTGTCGTCGAGCAAAGTCAGCGGCGTGATGCAGGCGGCCGGCCAATGTGCAACTTGCGCAAAGACACCGTCGCGCCAGCGGGCCTGCAAGGCGAGCGCTTCCGCTGTTGGACTGGTTGCGGTCAAACCGATCAGGATCTGCGGCGGTTCAGCGCTCGGCACGTCGCCGCGCAAATGCGGGCTGAGGAAGACGCGGTCGCCGCTGCGAACATGTCCGACATTCTCGCCGGCTGCGATCACGCGGCCGATCGCGTTGGTGCCGGGCACGAACGGCATTGGCGGCAAATTGTAAGGCACCTGGCCCGCCATGACGCGTCCCATATAGGAGAGCACCATGCCGGCTTCGATCGCAACCAGCACGCCATTGGGTGCAGGCTTCGGCGTCTCGACATCCTCGAAACGCAGATCGTGATGGGCATGAATCCGCCAGGCCTTGTGGGTTTTGCTCATGTCAATCGCTCCCGGTTCGCAAGGAGATGGTGATCAGGCGGCGTTGGGATCGTCGCCATCGATTTCTTCTGGCAGCTCAATCACGACCCGGCCGCCCGCAATGTCCACGGTCGGCACCACGGCGTTGGAAAACGGCAAAAGTATCGTCGTGCCGGTTTCGGGCGCGATCTCGATGATGTCGCCGGCGCCGAAATTATGAATCGCGATCACGCGGCCGAGCGGCTCATCCGCGCTGGTTACAGCGTCAAGCCCGATCAGGTCGGCGTGATAATATTCGTCATCTTCGGTCGCCGGCAGTCTTTCGCGCGGCACGTACAGCTCAACTCCGTTGAGACGTTCCGCTTCGTCTCGGGTCGTCACACCTTTGAAGGTAACGACCATGTGGTCCTTGGCCTCGCGCGCGCTCGCCACTTCAAAATTCCGGGTGCCGTCTTTGGTCTCGAGCCGACCGTAATCTTCGACCGCAAAGGGATCTTCGGTGAAGGTCCATAGTTTCACGGCGCCCCGCACGCCATGCGCGGCGCCGATCCGGGCGACGCAGATTTTCTCGGGCATTAGCGGGCCTCATCCTTCGAGACGCGGCACCTATCTGCACCGTTCGCGACGGCCTCGCTGTTGCCCGGCCGGCCTGGGCGACGCCGCTCCTCGGGATGTGGGGAAAGACCCTCACGCTGAGGAGCACGGCGCGAGCCGTGCATCTCGAAGCGCGAGGCCGTTTCTCTCTTCAAGCGTTACGCCGACTTCGCGGCGGCTTCGGCCTGCGCCTTGCGCTCCTTGCGCGGCACGGCCTTCTCCGGGTTGTTGCGCTTTTCGCGCTTCTTCACACCGGCGGCGTCGAGGAAACGCATCACGCGGTCGGACGGCTGCGCGCCCTTGGCGAGCCAGGCCTTGAGCTTGTCCATGTCGAGCTTGAGCCGCTCGGCATTATCCTTGGGCAGCAGCGGATTGAAATGGCCGAGCCGCTCGATGAAGCGGCCGTCACGCGGAAAGCGCGAGTCGGCGACGACGACGTGATAGACGGGGCGCTTCTTGGTGCCTGCGCGCGCAAGGCGGATAACGACGGACATTGGGTTCTCCTTAGATTTGTCTGTTCGAATAGGGGTAAATTGATCTCTCGACTATTTCTTCTTCTGGCCGGGAAGGCCGCCGAGGCCGGGCAAGGTCGGCTTGTTGGATAGTCCCGTCAGCCCCGGCAAGTTCGGCAGGCCGGTGCGAAGACCGGCTGGAAGTTCTTTCGGCAAGGAAGGCATGCCGCCCGGACCTTGCGGCATCTTCTCGGCCATCGCCTTCATCTGCTCGGCCGACGGCACGCCACCGCCAAAGCCCATGGCTTGCGCGATGCCGGCGAGCGGGCCGCGTTTGCCGGATCCCATGGCCTTCATCATGTCGGCCATGTTCCGGTGCATCTTGAGCAGCTTGTTGAGGTCTTCGACCTTGCCGCCGGCGCCGGCCGCGATCCGTTTCTTGCGGCTCGCTTTGAGAACGTCGGGATGCTTGCGCTCCTGCCGCGTCATCGAGTCGATCAGCGCGACCTGGCGCTTGATGATCCTGTCGTCGATCCCGGCATTGGCGATCTGGTTCTTCATCTTGGCGATGCCCGGCATCATGCCCATCAGGCTGGAGATGCCGCCCATGTTCGCCATCTGCATCAACTGCTCGCGCATGTCGGAAAGGTCGAACTGACCCTTGCGCATCCGCTCGGCGGTGCGCGCGGCTTTTTCGGCGTCGATGTTGGCGGCGGCCTTCTCGACCAGCGAGACCACGTCGCCCATGCCGAGAATGCGGCTGGCGATGCGGCTGGGATGGAAATCCTCCAGCGCATCGGTCTTTTCGCCGGTGCCCATCAGCTTGATCGGCTTGCCGGTGACCGCGCGCATCGACAGCGCCGCGCCGCCGCGGCCGTCGCCGTCGACGCGGGTCAGCGCGATGCCGGTCAGCCCGACGCGCTGGTCGAACGAGCGCGCGAGGTTGACCGCGTCCTGGCCGGTCAGCGAATCCGCGACCAGCAGCACTTCGTGCGGGCTGGCGGCGGCTTTGATCTCCGCCGCCTCGCTCATCATGTCTTCGTCGAGCGTGGTGCGGCCGGCGGTATCGAGCAGCACGACGTCGTAGCCGCCGAGCTTGCCGGCCTCTAACGCGCGCTTGGCGATCTGCGCGGGCTTTTGCCCGGCGACGATCGGCAGCGTCGGAATGTCGAGGTCGCGGCCGAGAATGGCGAGCTGTTCCATCGCCGCCGGGCGGTAGATGTCGAGCGAAGCCATTAGCACCTTGCGCTTGTCGCGCTGGACCATGCGGCGGGCGAGCTTCGCTGTCGTGGTGGTCTTGCCGGAGCCTTGCAGGCCGACCATCATGATCGCGACCGGCGGCACCGCGTTGAGATCGATGGCCTGGCCGTCGGAGCCAAGTGTAGCGACGAGCTCGTCATGGACGATCTTGACCACCATCTGGCCCGGCGTGACCGACTTGACGACGGTGGCGCCGATCGCCTGCTCGCGGACCCGATCGGTAAAACTGCGGACGACATCGAGCGAGACGTCGGCTTCCAGCAGCGCGCGCCGCACCTCGCGCATGGCGGCATCGACATCGGCTTCCGTCAGCGCGCCGCGCCGCGTCAGCCGATCGAGAATGCCACCCAGCTTTTCCGACAGATTGTCGAACAAGTGCGTCGTCCTTTGTTGCCTCACCCTGAGGAGCAGGCGAAGCCTGCGTCTCGAAGGGTTGCGATTATTGGCCTCATCCTTCGAGACGCCGCATATTTCTGCACCGTTCACGACGGCCTCGCTATCGCTCGGCCTGTTCGGGTGCGCGCGGCTCCTCAGGATGAGGATCTTTCAAACACCTTTACGCCCGAGGGCGCATCGCGCTGTCGGGCGTTGACCTCCGGCCTCCAGGACCGGTCGGCGAGTCGAAAAGGACAATCTTTTCGATGAATTTCGGCGGTTTAAAACCCCTTGGGGCTGGAAAGTCAAGGAAAGTCGCGTTCCGAATGGCGGTTTCGTGAACCGGGACGCCTTGCTGGGCTCTTGCGCGGACCGGGCATTTTGCGGCCAATCCCTCCCCATGCATGGTTCCAGCAATAGGCCCCCGTCTGACCATTTCGACGGCCGGGTTTTCTTCGATCCCGATGGCGTGCCGCCAAAATCGCTCCGCGAAGTCTGGCGTTGGCAGTTCGGCGGAGATCGTAAGCGCGCGGTCTGGCCGAAATGGGCACCCAGCCCCTATGCCGACGTCCCGCCGGCGCGCGTCGAGGGCAACAAGGCGCGGCTGTCGTTCGTGGGTCACGCGAGCTGGCTGATCCAGACCGCCGGTCTCAACATCCTGGTCGATCCCGTTTGGTCGGAACGGGTATCGCCCTTTGCCTTTGCAGGTCCGAAGCGTCACAACGATCCCGGCATCGCCTTCGACGCCTTGCCTGGTATCGATGCGGTGCTGGTCTCGCATGGTCATTACGACCATCTCGACGTCGTCACCCTGTCGCGGCTTGCCAGGAAATTCTCGCCGCGCGTGGTCACGCCGCTTGGCAACGACCTGACGATGACGAAGGCCGATCCGGCCATTCGCGCCGAGGCGTTCGACTGGCATCAGCGCGTTGAACTCGGCAAAGGCGTCGCGGTCACGCTGGTGCCGACGCGACACTGGTCTGCGCGCGGTCTGTTCGACCGCAATCGATCGCTGTGGGCGAGTTTCGTGATCGAGACGGGCGCGGGGAAAATCTATGCCGTCGGCGATTCCGGCTATGGCGAGGGCAAGCATTTCCGCGACATCGGAAGGACGCATGGTCCGTTGCGGCTGGCGCTGTTGCCGATCGGCGCCTATGAGCCGCGCTGGTTCATGAAGGACCAGCACATGAATCCGTCTGACGCGGTGATGGCGCTGGCCGACTGCGGCGCGGCACAGGCGCTCGCCCATCACCATGGCACGTTCCAGCTCACCGACGAAGCCATCGACGCGCCCGCGATTGCGCTCGGCGAAGCGCTCGATGAAGCAAAGATCCCTCGCGAACGCCTTGTTGCGCTCAAGCCAGGGCAGGTGGTGGAGATCTAGGAATTCCTCGTGCCCCGGACGCAGCGCGTAGCGATGCGCTGCAGAGCCGGGCCCAGGTGCTGGTCCGGACGGTCGCGGCTCTGCGTCGCACCACTTCGTGATGCAACGCGTCCGGGACATGAGTGCGATCTACTGCTCTTTCTTGATCGCCCAGACCACGCCAACCGTGATCGACAACGTCTCTTCACCCTGCGCGATCGGCGTCGGGGCGGCCGCCATACCGCCCATTACCCTGGCGCGGAACAGCGGTTGAGCGGCGCCCTCTTCGGAAATGCTGACGGGCGTGCCCAGCGTGACACCGGCTGCTTTCGCATAGATCTCGGCCTTGCGGCGGGCATCGGCAATCGCATGCGCGCGCGCGCCGTCCAGCAGCATCGACGCCTCCGATACCGTAAAGCCGATGCCGCCGATCTCGTTGGCGCCGGCCGTGACCATGGTATCGATGACGTTCGCAACCTTGGTGATGTCGTGCAGGCGGATCGTTACGCGGTTGCTGGCGCGATAACCGGAAATCGTCGCCGGTGCGCCGGACTTGGCCGCCGTGTATTGCGGCTGCAGCGACAGCCGCAAGGTCTGATAGTCCTTCTCCTCGAGGCCGGCGCCCTTCAGCGCCAGCAGCACTTTGCCCATCGCGGCGTTGTTGGCATCTGACGCCTCGCGCGCGGTCTTCCCCTCCGATGTCACGCCTGCATCGATCTGGGCCATATCCGGCACAATCGAGATGCGGGCTTCGCCGGTCACAGATATTACCGCCGGCTGTTCCGTCGGCGTCTGCGCTCGCGCGGCGAACGGCGCGCCGACAGCGAGCGCGGCAAGGAAGAGAGCGGGCAGGAAAGTGTGCTTTGCCATGATGTTCACTTCAGCGGCACATAGACGTCGATCACCAGCTTGTCGTCCGGCGTTTTCAGGGGATCGGTGACGTATTCCTCGATGAAGGTGTCTTTGGCTTCCAGCTTCTTGTCATCGAGGTGGTTGGTGATGGCCTCGTAGGTGTTGTCCATGTTCTCATACGAACCGCGATGGACAAATTTGAGTGCCTTTCCCTCGGGGGACTTGGCGACGGTGATCGCCTTCGGCAGGTCCTTCGGTTCCTGATCGACCGGGATCTCCGCCAGATAGGTAAAGCCGGTGTCGTCGGTCGAGGTGTAGACGATCATCGAATTGCCGGCCTGCTTGTCGCCGCTTTTCTCGAGCGCGGCCGTCAGCGTCTTCAAGGATGAAACAAGGGTTTCATAGGCGGTGTCCCAGTTTGCCGTGCCCTTGGTGGCGATGACCGTTTTAGGCGTCAGCATGATTTGCTCGCCAAACGGATCCGCTGTCTGAACCGGGGCCGGGGTCTTGGCCGACGGTAAGTCCCCCGGAGATTTGTTTTCGGCGGGCGGCGGGGCAGGGGTCGTGGAGGGGGCCGGTGCTGCGGGTGTGGGCGCCTGCGCGTGCACAGACTGGAATGCGACGGCGACCAGAGGGACCAGAGCGAACAGGGCAACACGAAGGGGGCTGGCGTAGTTCATCAGGTCTTCTCCAAGGCCTTCGGTGGCCTGCGCGCGCGAATCCCGGATGTCTAACACGCGAGCGCGGCGTTCGTCCCATGGCAGATATTTGCGGATATTTCATGGGCCCTCCCCGCCGGGACGGGGGCGGCGACACAGATAAACCAACATCTAGCTAATCCGGCCTCGTTGGCCATATAAGGCAAGGCATTTGACCGGACAGGCTTATGAGCGCGCTCGCCAACCACAGCTTTGCCAAGATGAATGGGATCGGCAACGAGATCGTCGTGGTGGACCTGCGCGACCGGCCCGGCCCTGTCACGGCCGATGATGCGCGAGCGGTCGCTTCGCCGAACGGGGTTCACTACGACCAGTTGATGGTGCTGCAGCAGCCACGCTTGTCGGGCACCGAGGCCTTTATCCGGATCTACAACAATGACGGTTCCGAAGCCGGCGCCTGCGGCAACGGCATGCGCTGCGTGGCGCGGCGCGTGTTCGAGGCATCCGGTCAGAACGCCGTTACGTTTGAGACCAGCGCCGGGCTGTTGAATTGCTGGCAGGGGCCGTCTGCCGATCTCTACACGGTCGATATGGGCGCGCCGAAATTCGGCTGGCAGGATATTCCGCTCGCCGAGGAATTTCGCGACACGCGTGGCATCGAGCTGCAGATCGGCCCGATCGACGCTCCGATCCTGCACACGCCGTCCGTCGTCAGCATGGGCAATCCGCATGCGATCTTCTGGGTCGACGACGTGCAGGGCTACGACCTCGGCCGCTTCGGCCCGCTATTGGAAAATCATCCGATCTTTCCCGAGCGCGCCAACATCACGCTCGCCCATGTCGTCGATCGCGATCACATCACGATCCGCACCTGGGAACGCGGCGCGGGCCTGACCAAGGCCTGCGGCTCGGCGGCCTGCGCCACCGCGGTGGCGGCCGCGCGGCTCAAGCGCACCAGCCGGACGGTCCAGATCACGCTTCCCGGCGGCGATCTCACCATCGAATGGCGCGACCGCGACGATCATGTGCTGATGACGGGCCCGGCAGCCTTCGAATATGAGGGCCATTTCGATCCGGCGCTGTTTGCTTCGGTCACATGAGCGTCGACGTCGTCACCTTCGGCTGCCGTCTCAACGCGTTTGAATCTGAGGTGGTGCGCCTTGAAGCCGTCCGCGCGGGGCTTTCCGACACCATCGTCATCAATAGCTGCGCCGTCACAGGCGAGGCAGTAGCGCAGGCGCGCCAACAGGTCCGCAAGCTGAAGCGAGAGCGGCCATCGGCGCGGATCGTCGTCACCGGCTGCGCGGCGCAGACTCAAGCCGAAATGTTTGCCGGCATGACGGAAGTCGATCGCGTCGTTGGCAATGACGACAAGATGCAAGGTGAGGCCTGGCAGCGCGCGCGCGCGGCGTTTGATGGAGGTGGAACAAGCGACAAGATCGCGGTTACCGACGTCATGTCGGTTCGCCGGATGGCGCCGCTTCGTCTGGAAGGATTGCAGCAGGGTCTGCCGCGCGCTTTAGTGCAGGTTCAGAACGGCTGCGATCATCGCTGCACCTTCTGCATCATTCCGTTCGGTCGCGGCAATTCGCGCTCGGTGCCAGTCGAGATGGCGGTGGCGCTGGTTCGCGCGCTGGTCGAGCGCGGTCATCCCGAAATCGTGCTGACCGGCGTTGATCTCACGAGTTATGGCGCCGACCTGCCCGGCGCTCCGAAACTCGGCCAACTGACCAAGCAGATTCTGCGAGACGTGCCCGAACTGAAGCGCTTGCGGATTTCCTCCGTCGACTCGATCGAGGTTGATCGCGATTTGCTGGAGGTCATCGCCACGGACGAGCGGCTGATGCCGCATCTGCATTTGTCGTTGCAGTCCGGCGACGATTTGATTTTGAAACGCATGAAGCGCCGTCACTCGCGGCGGCAGGCGATCGAGTTCTGCGGGCAAGTGCGTCACCTGAGGCCGGATATTGCGCTTGGCGCCGATATCATCGCGGGCTTTCCGACCGAGACCGAAGAGATGTTTGCCCGCTCACTGGACCTCATTGATGAAAGCGGCCTGACCTTCCTGCACGTCTTTCCGTATTCACCTCGTCCGGGTACGCCGGCCTCGCGCATGCCGCAGGTCGAGCGTGGCCTGGTCAAGGAGCGCGCCAGGCGCCTGCGCGAGGCGGGCGAGGCCGCGCTGCGGCGACGTCTTGTGTCGGAAATCGGCGCTACGCGCGAAATTCTGATCGAAAGCGGCACGCAGGGCCGAACGGAACATTTTCTGCCCGTTGCGATCAGTGGTTCGGCGCCGGGTCAGGTGCGTCGGCTTGCAATTACCGGTCATGTGGATGGGCGGCTGACCACCTAGTGTGGCGGTTCAGAAGTCCGCATCATTACTGCCGCGGGCTCGTCATGCGGACTTCTGAACCAAAGCCACACTAGATCAATAGGCTTGCTAGTGTCCTTTCGATTCCGAAGTTCGAAACGTGGCTCCGTAACAGGCTACGAACTTCGGAATCGGGACACTAGAACTCCGCTGTCATCGCCCGGGCTTGATCGGGCGATCCAGTACGAGATTGCTACTCCCCGTTCCATCCGCAAGCGCGCAATCGCTCGCGCATGTGTTCCGGCACGGGCGCCAGCACGCGCACCGGTTCCTTGTTCTTCGAAATCGGAATCCCGATCTCGCGGGAGTGCAGATGCAGGCGCGGTTCGCCGAAGCGCGGCCCGTTGCCATAGATGTTGTCGCCGACGATCGGCCAGCCCTGCGCGGAGGCATGCACGCGCAGTTGATGGGTGCGGCCAGTGACGGGTTCGAGCGCCAGCCACGTCAGGCCGCCCTCGCGTCCCAACACCTTCCAGTTCGTGGTCGCCGGTTGTCCTTCGGGGTCGACCTTCTGCCACCACCCGCGCTCGGCGTTGAGCCGGCCGAGTGGCATGTCGATGGTGCCTTCGTCGCTGGCCGGGCCGCCCTCGACGATCGCCCAATAGGTCTTTGAAATCTTGCCGTGCTTGAACAGAAGGCCGAGCGAGGCGGTCGCCTTGCGATGTCGCCCGAGCACGAGGCAGCCGGAGGTGTCCTTGTCCAGCCGATGCGCCAGCACCGGCGGCCGCGGCAGGCCAAACCGCAACGCATCGAAGGAGGCTTCCAGGTTCGGGCCGCCTTTCGGGCCGCGATGCACGGGAAGGCCTGCGGGCTTGTCAATCACAAGCATTAGCCCGTCGCGATGAAGCACGCGGGACTGGATTTGTTCCGCCGTCAGTTGGGCGACATCGATCGGACGGTCAAGACTTTCACCTTGGTGGAATGGGTTTGACATTCGCTACACTACCGACCAAAAGCGCGGAAAGCGAATGTCAAACCCTAAAATTCCACCAGCAGTCTCATATCTTGCCAGTGGTCCTTTGATGCCAACATGCGCAAAATTGCTTGCCCAGGCGGGATGCGAATGTTGGCATCGGACCACTGGGCTTTAAACCGCTAACACACCACGCCATGACCGAGGAAGCACCGAAACAGAGCTGGTGGCGCCGGCTATCCAGTGGATTGAAGCGGACTTCAAGTTCGCTTGGCACGGCGGTCGCGGACCTCGTGACCAAGCGCAAGCTCGACCGCGCCATGCTCGAGGACATCGAGGATGTGCTGCTGCGCGCCGATCTCGGAACCGAAGTGGCGGCGCGAATTGCTGAGGCCGTGGGCCACGGCCGTTACGACAAATCGATCTCGGCCGACGAGGTCAAAGCGGTGGTCGCAACCGAGGTCGAAAAGGTGCTGGCCCCGGTGGCGAAACCTCTGGTCATCGACGAGACGCAAAAGCCGTTCGTTATTTTGGTCGTCGGCGTCAACGGTTCCGGCAAGACTACCACCATCGGCAAGCTGGCCGCAAAATTTTCCGTCGAAGGCCGCAAGGTGATGCTCGCCGCCGGAGATACGTTCCGCGCCGCCGCGATCGAACAGCTGAAGGTCTGGGGCGAGCGGACGAAGTCGCCGGTGGTTGCCGGAGCCCAGGGCTCGGACTCCGCGAGCCTCGCCTTCAACGCTTTGTCTGCGGCGCGCGACGAGAAGCGCGACGTGCTCCTGATCGATACGGCTGGGCGGCTGCAAAACAAGGCCGAACTGATGAACGAACTCGAAAAGGTCGTTCGTGTGATCCGGAAGGTCGACGACACCGCACCCCATGCGGTGCTGCTGGTCCTCGACGCAACGGTGGGACAAAACGCGCTATCGCAAGTCGACGCCTTTCATCGTACCGCTGGCGTCACCGGCCTCGCGATGACCAAGCTCGACGGCACCGCACGGGGTGGAATTCTCGTTGCGCTTTCGGAGAAATACAAGCTGCCGGTTCACTTCATCGGCGTTGGCGAGGGCATCGACGATCTGGCGCCGTTCACGGCTCGCGACTTTGCGAAGGCGATCGCGGGAATAGAGGTATAGGCATTAGCAATGGACAAGACCCAGCCGCATCCGCTGTTCAAGCTCGCCACCGAACTCGGGCCATTGCTCGTGTTCTTCGGCGCGAACGCCAAGTTTCACCTGTTCGTCGCGACCGGGGCGTTCATGGTGGCGATCGTTGCGGCGATGGTGGCCTCCTATGTCGTGACGCGGCATGTGCCGCTGATGGCGCTCGTCACCGGCGTCGTCGTGCTCGTGTTCGGCACGCTGACGCTCGTTCTGCACGACGAGACCTTCATCAAGGTCAAGCCGACCATCATCTACGGCCTGTTTGCGCTGGTTCTCGGCGGCGGCCTTCTGTTCGGCCGTTCCTTCATCGCCGTCCTGTTCGATCAGGTATTCAATCTCACGGCGCAGGGCTGGCGAACTCTTACGCTGCGCTGGGCGCTGTTCTTCTTCGCGATGGCGATCCTGAACGAAGTCATCTGGCGCACGCAGAGCACCGACTTCTGGGTCGGCTTCAAGGCCTTTGGCGTGATTCCGCTGACGATGGCGTTTGCGATCATCCAGATGCCGCTGATCAAGCGGCATCATCTCGATCCGGTCTCGCTGCAAGCGAGTGAAGCGGCGGAAGGCGATGTCCGAGAGAAAGCGCACTAAGCAGTGAAAGCGAACAGCGAAACGTGGATCTCGATGCTGACCGAACCGCCGGCCCCGCCGGATTAGCGCAATCAGGAGCCCGCCTTCAGCGCCTTGTCGATCTCGGCGCGAAGCGTCGTATTGATGTTATCGGGCGTTATCGGGCCGACCAGCTTGTAAAGGATGGTGCCTTCGCGCCCGACGATGAAGGTTTCAGGCACGCCATAGACGCCCCATTCGATCGCGGCACGGCCGTTGGCATCGACGCCGACAATACCGAACGGATTGCCGTAGCGGCCAAGGAAGCGCCGGGCGTTGTCGGCCGAGTCCTTGTAGTTGATGCCGACGACTTGCAGCTGCTTGTCGCGGCCAAGCTCAGTCAGGAGCGGCGCTTCGTCGTGACAAGGCACGCACCACGACGCCCAGACATTGACGACGCTGACCTTGCCCTTGAAGACGGTTGGATCGAGGCCGGGAACCGGCGCACCGTTGCTGGCGAGCCCCGCGAGCGGCGGCAAGGGAGTTTGTGGCGCTGGATGACCGATCAATGCCGATGGAAGCCGCGAAGGATCGCCATCGCCGAGCCCGAACCAGAAGATGGTGGCAAGCGCCGCAAAGATGACGAGCGGCAGCGCCATCAGCCAGCGCGAACTTCGCAGGCGCTCGTTGGAGGTTGTAGGTGTGCTCATGTTTTTTCCGTCATTTGCGTCCGGAGCGGCGAACCAGCCCTTTTGCTTCAAGGTCGCTCAGGCGCCGCTTCTGGCGACGATAGTCGATCGCAATCCAAGCGATCAGCAACACGACCACCATCAGGACCGCCAGATAGGAGGTCACGATAAAGGTCGTATAGGGTCCAAGGGACATCGCCCTAAAGCTCCGATTCCGAAGTTCGCAAACTAATGGGGCGCCTCTGATGCGAACTTCGGAATCAAAGGAGCTCTGGCGCACTATGATTCTAGTGCGGCTTTTGAATTTGAAGTTCCTATAACGAACTTGCGGCGAAACTGATAGGAACTTCAAATTCGCCGCACTAGGCCTGCGGCTTGCCGGCTTGCGCCTGGATCATTTGCATGGCGCGCACGCGACGGCGCAGGATCTCATTGCGCATCGCCGCCAGGTGCAGGGTGATGAACAGCAGTGAAAACGCCAGCGCCATTACCAGGAGCGGAATCAGGAACGCGCGGTCGAGGGTCGGTCCGCCCATCCGCATCACCGAAGCCGGCTGATGCAGCGTGTTCCACCAATCCACCGAAAACTTGATGATCGGCAGGTTGAGAGCGCCGACCAGCGTCAGCACCGCCGCCGCGCGCGCCGCGCGCGAGGGATCCTCGACCGCGCGCCACAGCGCGATCAAGCCGAGATACATCAGGAACAGGATCAAAACGGACGTCAGCCGGGCATCCCACTCCCAGTAGGTTCCCCACATCGGCCGGCCCCACAGCGAACCCGTCACCAGCGCGAGGAAGGTAAAGGCGGCGCCGATTGGCGCGGCGGCTTTGGCCGCGACATCGGCGAGCGGATGGCGCCACACCAACGTACCCAGCGCGGCGAGGCTCATCACGGCCCAGACGAACATCGACAGCCAGGCGTTGGGCACATGAATGAACATGATCTTCACGGTGGCGCCCTGCTGGTAGTCGTCAGGCGCCATCGCCGACTGGTACAGCCCGATCGCGAGCAGGATCGCGGTCGTTGCCACCAGCCACGGCAAGGCGCGCGCGGTCAGAGCAAGGAACCGGGTCGGATTGGCGAGGTCGATCAGCGTCATGGCACTCTGTTAATGGCCGCAGCCGTTGCGCGCAATTGGCATGAAGTCTTTCAGCGAGAGTTGATGATCATCAATCCAGCCCTTGGCGCAGGCTCGCGGCCGCTGCAAGGGGTCCGACCACGAGGCCAAACAGCGACAGCGCGCACAGGATCGAAAACGGCGCCCCGAATGACGACGGTCCGGCGATGGCGGCTTCCGACGCCGCCACGCCAAAGATCAGCACGGGAATCGATAGCGGCAACACCAAAACCGCAAGCAACAAGCCACCCCGATGCAGTGTCACGGCGAGTGCTGCCCCGATCATGCCGGTGAAGGTCAGCGCCGGTGTGCCCGCGAGCAGCGTCAACGCCACGGCTGCAGTCGCGCCGGCGTCAAGATTGAGCAGCAACCCCAGGATTGGCGTGGCGATGACAAGCGGCAGTCCCGCGGCGAGCCAATGTGCCAGCGCCTTCGCGGCGCATGACAGTTCCAGCGGCGTTCGGCTCATCGTGATCAGGTCGAGCGCGCCGTCGTCGTGATCGGCCGTGAACAGGCGATCCAGCGTCAGGAGGCTGGCCAGGAGCGCGCCCAGCCAGAGGATCGCAGGTCCCAGCCGTGCAAGCAGCGCAAGGTCCGGCCCCATCGCGAACGGCATCAAGACCACCACGGTGAGAAAGAACAGCACGCCGATCAGCGCGCCGCCGCCGACGCGCAGTGCGATCCGGATGTCCCGGCGGATCAGCGCCAAAAGCGCGGTCACGAGGCGTCTCCGACGCGCAGCGTCCGTGCGGCAATTCCGAGCGGCATGTGGGTTGCGGCAACGATCAGGCCGCCGCGCGACAGATGATCGCCCATCAGTCCGACGAACATCCTTTGTCCGGCTGTATCGAGGGCATTGGTCGGTTCATCGAGCAGCCAGAGCGGCCGCCGCAGCGTCAGCAACCGCGCGATCGAAAGCCTTCGCCGCTGCCCTGCGGACAAAAAGGCCGCCGGCAAATGCGAGGCGTGGTCGAGTTCGACGGTCGCAAGGCTCTCGGCGGGATCCGACCTCTCTCCGCCAAGAAAGTCGCGCCAGAAATTGAGGTTTTCCGAGACGCTCAAGGCCGGCTTCAGCGCGTCGCGATGACCGAGATAGTGCGATTGTTCGGCAAGCGTCAGCTCGGCCTCGCCGCCCTCGAGCGTGATCGATCCACGCGCCGGAACGAGCAGGCCGGCAATCAGGCGCAGCAACGAAGTCTTGCCTGATCCGTTGGGTCCGACAACCGCCAGCGCCTCGCCGGAGGCCGCCTCGAAATTGAGCCCGGAGAAGACCTTGCGGCCGCCCCGTACACAACCGACCTCGCGTCCTGAAAGCCGCATCTTGCCCCTTCGCCAATCCCCGAAATCCATTGGGGGTAGCGCATCAGAATTTATAGGTGTCGCATTGCTGTGACTCGCTCACCGGTGTGGCGGCGATTGTTGAAAGATTCTATAAGCCGGAACTTGACGCGACACACGATCAGCGTCTGCGACCTTGCCGGCCAAACCCCGCAGCCGGTGCAATAATACCCTTGCCGGGTATACACTGACAATCTGGGATTGCCTCACATGACCTCTCTCGACAGCTTCAAATGCCAAAAGACCCTCAAGGTCGGCGGCAAGACCTACGTCTATTACAGCCTTCCCGTCGCCGAGAAGAACGGTCTCAAGGGGATATCCAGGCTGCCCTACTCGATGAAGGTGCTGCTGGAGAACCTGCTGCGCAACGAGGACGGCCGTACCGTCAAGAAGGACGACATCGTCGCGGTCTCGAAATGGCTGAAGAAGCGTGCGCTCGAGCATGAGATCGCCTTCCGCCCGGCGCGCGTCTTGATGCAGGATTTTACCGGCGTCCCGGCAGTGGTCGATCTGGCAGCGATGCGCAACGCAATGCAGAATCTGGGCGGCGATGCCGAGAAGATCAATCCGCTGGTGCCGGTCGATCTCGTGATCGACCACTCGGTGATCGTGAACTTCTTCGGAGACAACAAGGCGTTCGGCAAGAACGTGGTCGAGGAATACAAGCAGAATCAGGAACGCTACGAATTCCTGAAGTGGGGCCAGAAGGCGTTTTCGAATTTCTCCGTGGTGCCGCCCGGCACCGGCATCTGCCACCAGGTCAATCTCGAATATCTCGCGCAGACCGTGTGGACCAGGAAGGAGAAGATGAAGGTCGGCAAGAAGACCTGCACGTTTGAAGTGGCCTATCCGGACTCGCTCGTCGGTACTGATTCGCACACCACGATGGTCAACGGCCTCGCGGTGCTCGGCTGGGGCGTCGGTGGCATCGAGGCCGAGGCCTGCATGCTTGGTCAGCCGCTGTCGATGCTGCTGCCGGAGGTCGTCGGCTTCAAGCTGAAGGGAAAGCTCAAGGAAGGCGTCACCGCGACCGACCTCGTGCTCACCGTCACGCAGATGCTGCGCAAACAGGGCGTGGTCGGAAAATTCGTCGAGTTCTTCGGTCCCGGTCTCGACACCCTGTCGGTCGCCGACAAGGCAACGATCGGCAACATGGCGCCCGAATATGGCGCGACCTGCGGCTTCTTCCCGGTCGATACAGCGACCATCGACTATCTCAAGACGTCCGGCCGCAAGGCCGACCGCGTCGCGCTGGTCGTGGCCTATGCGAAGGCCCAGGGCCTGTTCCGCACGGCCAAATCCGCCGATCCGGTTTTCACGACGAAACTGATGCTCGACCTCAAGGACGTCGTGCCGTCGATGGCGGGTCCGAAGCGCCCCGAAGGCCGCATTGCATTGCCGGCGGTGGCGGAAGGTTTTGCCGCGGCACTCACCAGTGAGTACAAGCGGACCGAGGATGCGGCAGCGCGCTATTCGGTCAAAAACCGCGATTTCGATCTCGGTCACGGCGACGTTGTGATCGCGGCGATCACTTCCTGCACCAACACCTCCAATCCGAGCGTGTTGATCGCAGCAGGTCTGCTCGCCCGCAAGGCGGCCGCCAAGGGTTTGAAAGCAAAGCCCTGGGTGAAGACGTCGCTCGCGCCCGGCAGTCAGGTGGTCGCCGAGTATCTCTCCAATTCGGGTCTTCAGGCCGATCTTGACAAGGTCGGCTTCAATCTCGTCGGCTTCGGCTGCACGACCTGCATCGGCAACTCAGGCCCGTTGCCGGAAGAGATTTCAAAATCGGTCAACGATAACGGCATTGTCGCAGCCGCGGTCCTGTCGGGTAACCGCAATTTCGAAGGCCGCGTTTCGCCGGACGTGCAGGCGAACTATCTGGCTTCGCCGCCGCTCGTCGTCGCGCACGCACTCGCTGGCACGGTCAAGAAAGACCTCGCGGTTGAACCGATCGGCGAAGGCAAGGACGGCAAGCCAGTCTATCTGAAGGACATCTGGCCGACCGCGAAGGAGGTCAACGCCTTCGTCAAGAAGTACGTCACCGCGCAGATCTTCAAGAAGCGATATGCCGACGTTTTCAAGGGCGACACCAATTGGCGCAAGATCAAGACCACGGACAGCGAGACCTTCCGCTGGAACATGAGCTCGACCTACGTGCAGAACCCGCCTTACTTCGAAGGGATGAAAAAGCAGCCGGATCCGATCGTTGATGTGGTCGATGCGCGGATCCTTGCGATGTTCGGCGACAAGATCACGACCGATCACATCTCGCCTGCGGGTTCGATCAAACTGACCTCGCCGGCCGGCAAATTCCTGAGCCAGCATCAGGTGCGCCCCGCCGACTTTAACCAGTACGGTACACGGCGCGGTAACCATGAAGTGATGATGCGTGGCACCTTCGCCAACATCCGCATCAAGAACTTCATGCTGAAGGGAGCCGACGGCAACATTCCCGAGGGCGGCATGACCAAGCACTGGCCCGACGGCGAAGAGATGTCGATTTACGACGCCGCGATGAAGTACCAGGAAGAGGGCGTGCCGCTGGTGGTGTTTGCCGGCGCCGAGTACGGCAACGGCTCGTCACGAGACTGGGCCGCGAAGGGAACCCGCCTGCTCGGCGTGCGCGCCGTGGTCTGCCAGAGCTTTGAGCGCATCCACCGCTCCAACCTGGTCGGCATGGGCGTATTGCCGCTGACCTTCGAGGACGGGACGTCGTGGCAGTCGATCGGACTGAAGGGCGACGAGAAAGTAACCATACGCGGATTGCAGGGTGACCTGAAGCCGCGGCAGAAATTGACCGCCGAAATCGTATCGAGCGACGGTGCATTGCAGCGCATTTCCCTGCTGTGCAGAATCGATACGCTCGACGAGCTGGATTACTACCGGAACGGCGGCATTCTGCAGTACGTGCTGCGCAAGCTGGCCGCGTGATCGTGATCGCCGGCTCACCGCGAAGTGAGTAGCGAGGCAGGGGAAGGCAGCCTAAAAAATGGCTGCTTTGCCCCTGTTCTAAAGCCTTATGGCTTGGTGCTCCGTTAGGTGTTAGCGGCGAGAACTGGCAACCACAAATTTCCCGGTCTTGAGTGATGGCAGTGATGATGGCTTGTAATTCGATTTCACGATGGTCCGGCGCCTTGGGTGTCTGCGCCATCGTCGCCATTATCCGTCCCGCCGGGGCGGCCGAGCCTCGCGCGGTCGTCGAGCTCTTCACCTCGCAAGGCTGTTCGTCGTGCCCGCCGGCCGACAAGATTATCGGCGAACTGGCCAAGGACCCTTCCGTGATCGCGCTCAGCATGCCGATCGATTATTGGGATTATCTCGGCTGGAAAGATACGCTCGCTGACGCGCGCTTCACCGCCCGCCAGAAGGCGTATTCGCAGATGCGCGGCGATCGCGATGTCTATACGCCGCAAGCCATCATCAACGGCGAAGCCCATGTGGTAGGCAGCGATCGGGCCGGAATCGAGCGGGCGATCGGCGCGACCAGGAAAAATGATGGCGTGATGTCGGTGCCGGTTTCGATGAAGCTGTCGGGCGGCCACATCACGGTATCGGTTCCCGATGCCGTCAAGGCGAGCACCGCGACTCACGGCGAAGTCTGGATTTACTCGATCTCCAAGGCGGTACCGATCGCGATTGCCCGCGGAGAGAACCACGGACGCGAATTGACCTACTACAACGTCGTCCGCAACGCGCTGAAGGTTGGCGACTGGAACGGCACGGCCGGCAGCTGGACTGTGCCGCTCGAAAATATTTCCCATGAAGGCATCGATGCTGCGGCCGTTTTCGTCCAGGACGGAAGCCGTGATCGGCCGGGCGCAATGCTGGGCGCGGCCTATACGTCGCTGCACTAAGCAGCTTCGACTTCGCGAGACACCACCGAAATTGGATTGGTCGCGACAAGCGCGCTTGCTTGCGGCGCGTTCCGATCCGTTTCTCAAATCCGGACAGTGAAGGTACCAGAAAAGAAAAAGGACCAACTCGCGTTGGTCCAGTCTCGGATCAATTGTTCTGCGATAGACCCGGTCCCGACGACCCCGGGGGGCTGGGGGCTGAGGAATCCGGTATCGAAAGGACCGGGCCAACGCAGATGATTCTTCTCGCAATCCAGCAGGGCACCCGCTTGGCGGAAGTGGGGCGGTATTATGATTGGGCTAACGATCCCGTGACGGCGTCGAAAGGGCGGTTGCCGGGCAAAAAGTCGTGAAGTCTCGGCCCCAAGCAGTGGGGTGCGGTAACGCCGCCCCTTGCCGAGCGGTTCAGTCGGCGCGATCATATCAAACAAATGACAGGAGAGATGTGCCATGAGTTTGATCTCGGAGGATACCGATCCAAGCGAGGCACGCGCCGTGGCGCGCCAGAGCGCTGCGGGCGCCTCGCCGAACCGGGTAACGTTCAATCGTCTCGAGCTCAATCGCATTCTGAATTTGTACGGACGCATGGTGTCCGACGGAGAGTGGCGTGACTACGCCATTGATTTTCTGCGCGACCGCGCCGTGTTCTCGATCTTCCGCCGTTCGTCGGAAGTCCCGCTCTACCGGATCGAGAAAGATCCGCGGCTGGCGCGCAAGCAGGGCATGTACAGCGTGATTTCGGCGAGCGGTTTGATCCTGCGCCGCGGCCCTGAGCTCGATCGCGTGTTGCTGGTGATCGATCGCAAGCTGGCGGTGGTCTAATTCCGGACACTCCCTCATCGTGAGGAGCCGCGCTTGCGCGGCGTCTCGAAGGATGGGCCACGGGCCTCATGGTTCGAGACGCGCGCTGCGCTCCTAATACGAAACTGGGCAGTCAGGCGGCGATCGGTCTGATGTCGACGGTATATCCGAGATGTTCGAGGCTGCGAACCAGACGTTTGGTTCGAGTGCTGCTGCTGTGGCGATGGAAGTGGTCGGCACCGAGGTCGT
>NZ_DAHUXJ010000010.1 GCF_027307225.1 Bradyrhizobium sp.
TGTTGGCGGTGGCACCGGTGATGGCGGTCGAGGTGACGTTCGACTTGGTCGAATAGCCGACCGGGGTCTGCAGCACCTGGTTGGCGATCGACTGGGCGCTCGAAACCAGGCTCTGCAGCGAGGTGATGCCGGTGTTGGCGGACTGCAGCACCTGCACGCCGTTGCCGATGCTGTCGAGCAGGCTGCCGATGTCGGAAGCGCGGTTGTTGAGGCCTGCCGCGGTGAAGAAGTTGGTCGGGTTGTCGAGCGCCGAATTGACCGCGTTGCCGGTGGCAAGGTCATTCTGGGTCGTTGCAAGCAACGAAGCAGTCGACTGGAGGGAGAGGAGGTTTTGGCGGACTGATGCCGAAAGAACGATACCGGACATAATTCATACCTTTCTGGTGTGAAACTCAAAACAGACCTGACCCGTCCAGGATCAGGTGTCCTCGCACCGTGGAAGCGGCCCCTCTAACAAAGCATGAATCAGACACCTCGCATTCGGCTAAATACCTGAAGGACAAAGCCAAATACGGATTTTTTACCCTACCGGCGGCCGTCCCAGCCCTTTGGAATCGCTGGGTAATTTTCAGCCGCCCGGCCGCGTTTACGAATTTTTAAGAGCGACTCGGGAAGACTCCGGTCTGGCTACGATTGTTTGAGTCCGTCGCCGGCGTTCTTGGGCGCTTAATCGCGCAAAATTCGAACCTCCCGTCCGTCGAGGACGGCAACGGAGAACAGGCATGGCGCTGAAAGTCGAACTCAAGCCACACGAGCGGATCATCATTGGATCCTGCGTGATCACCAACACCGATCAGCGCGCACGCCTGCTGATCGACGGCGAAAAGATCCCGATCCTGCGTGAAAAGGACATCCTGACGCCCGAGACCGCCGATACGCCGGCCAAGCTCATCTATCTGTCGGTGCAGTTGATGTACATTTCGCCGGAGCCCGACATCAATCACGGCACGTACTTCAACCTGCTGCGCGAGCTCGTCACCGCGGCGCCGAGCATGTGGCCGATCATCGAGGGCATCAACATCAATATCCTCAGCGGCGACCTGTATCAGGCGCTGAAGGAAGCGCGGAAGCTCGTGGCTTACGAGAAGAAGCTGCTCGACCACGCCCGCGCCAAACAGGCTGCCAAGCAAGCCGCCTGAGCCAAGGCTCAGTTCGGCTGAAGAAGATCAACCGGCTGCTTCAGCCGCTTAATGCCGCTCGCCGAATTTCAGCACGGCTTCGACAAGCGCATCGAGATCGCGTGTGTCGGTGCGGTGATTGATGATGGCTGCGCGAATCGCGAGCTTGCCGTCGAGCGTCGTGGTCGACGGCACCGCTATTCCTGACTCCTGGATGTCCGCCACGATCTCGCTGTTGACGCGGTTGGCATCGTCGCTGCGATAACGAAAGCAGACGATGTTCAGTTGCGCCGGCGCCAACAGTTCCAGCCGCGGCTCCGCCGAAATCTTTTCTTCCAGATAGCGCGCGAGCGCGCAGGTGCGCTCGATCATCGCGCCAAGCTTTTTCGTGCCGAACGCCTTCAGCGTGAACCACGTTTTCAGCGCGCGGAATCCGCGCGACAGATCCGGCCCCAGGTCGCATGGCCACGGAGAGCCCGCGGCCAGACCTCGCGTCTCGCGCCGCAGATAGACCGCCGGTGCGGCAAACGCGTCGAGATGACGTTGACTGTCGCGAACCAGCAGAAAGCCCGCGTCGTACGGAACCTGTCCCCACTTGTGGAAATCAAGCGCGACGGAGTCGGCCTGCTCCAGTCCGGCGAGACGCGGCGCGATCGACGGCGAGAGCACGCCGAGCGCGCCATAGGCGCCATCGACATGAAACCAGAGTTTTTCCTCGCGGCACAATTCGCTCAACGCAACGAGATCGTCGATCGCGCCAACGTCGACGGTGCCGGCCGAGCCGACCACGAGAAAAGGCCGCAAGCCCGCCTCGCGATCGCGCGCGATCTGCGCGCGCATCGCCGCCACATCGACGCGATGCGAGCGATCGAACGGCATGGTCCGCAACGCATCGCTGCCGAATCCTGCAAGATCCATCGCCTTCGAAACGCATCCGTGCGTCGCCTTCGACGTGTACGCCGTGAGCAACGCGCCCTCGCCGCCGACGCCGTGCTGCCGCGCCTCTTGTCCAAGCGCCGCCGTTCGCGCGACCCAGACCGCCATCAGGTTCGCCATCGACGTTCCCGTCACGAAAATGCCGCTGGCGCCCGGCGGAAAGCCGAACATCGTCCGCGTCCATTCGGCGATCTGGCGCTCGACCTCGATCGGCATGTGATCGCGGCCGCCAAGATTGGCGTTGAGCCCGGCCGCCAGCATCTCGGCCAGCACGCCGATCACATTGCCGCCGCCATGCACCCATCCCATGAAGCCGGGATGAACATTGCCGGTCGCATAGGGCGCGATGAAATCGGAATATTCGCGGTAGATCTCGCCGAGCTCGGATGCTTCACGCGGAAGTCCCTCGCGAAATCGCGCGCGAACCTCGTCGGGAATCGGACGCCAGACCGGTTGCTCGCGAATGTTGGCGATATAATCGATCGTCTCATCGAGCATGCGATGCGCTTGCGCGCGCAACTGATCCCAGTCCGACGGATCGAGCGTCTCGCTCGGCCCAGGCGTTGAAGGTCGCGTCTCGGTCGAGGCGGTCACGCGGCCGCCTCGCATGGGCGAGCCGAGCGGCGCAACAACATCGCGGCGAAAGCATCGAATACTTTTCGCATTTGCGGGACCTTGTAGGGGAAGATATCGGGCCGATCCATGTCATGAACGATCGCCGTGTTATCGGCCTCGAAAATCAGCAACGATCCGTCTTTGGCCTCCGCACAATCCACGGTAAAATAGTCGAGATCAATGCGGCCCGCGAGCTCCGCAAGCGCTGCGCGATGGCGTCTTGCAAAGTCCGAATCGAATCTCTGCATGAATGTCGCTTCTTCGCACCGCCTGTCGTCGCTCGCAGCCATTTGCGCGTTGAGATACCAGATGTCCCAGCGATCGGCGATCGCAAGATGACACGCATAAGGCTTGCCATCGATGAACGCGAGACGATATTTGCGGAACAAGCCGTCAGCGCTTCGATAATCGATGAAGCGCGAGATGAAAAATTCCTCGCTCGGATTTTCGCCAAGATAGCGCGCAATGGCGGTGGCGTCCTCGCACTTCGTCAAGCCTCTGCCGGCGTGCGAGCCGCGTGGCCTGACGATGGCGGGAAAGGCAAGACCAGACAACAAATCGCAAAGCGCGAGCTTTGATTGCGCAAGTTTCTCGAGCGGTTCGCGAGCGACACAGGCTGTCGGCGGAATCTGAAGTCCCTCGGCTCCATCGAGCAGAGCGTACAGCTTGTCGCGATCGAGACGGCCGATCCGTTGCGGCGGATTGAGCAACGGGCGCGGCCAGTGCGTCATGGCCTGCGCGATCTTGTCGAGCGCGCTGCGGCAATCGTCGGAATCCGAAGCGATCACCATCGCGACGTCGTGGTCGGGCAACCAGTCGGGCCAATCGATATCCGGCATGACGTAGAGCGTCGTCAATTCGATGCCGCTACCTTCCAGCAGGAATTCGATCGGCGTGTTGCTGCCCATGTCGGTCGCTGCCGCGAGCGCCAGCACACGCAAACGAGGAGGCTTTGCCGCACAGGGCGAACGGAACAATTGATGCGACGACAGGATGGCATGCTGGATCGCCAGCCCCGCTTCCTTGTCGCCAAGCAGTTGCGCGATCAGCGACAGGTCGAGCCCCTCGCCCGCTTCGATCGTGCCGTCAAGCAGTTTGGCGATCAACTGCTGCCATAGCGGACGAAGGTCGTGTCCGGCTTCATAGGCGCGCGTCAATCTGGCAAGACCGATGCGCTCCGCGCAACGCGGCCGCGAGCTGCCGCTTCGATTAAGAGCTGCCGTCTCCGGCTCAGGCCGCATTGGTCGCGACCGCCGGGCTGGCAAATTGCGAGGCGACTTCGCCGCGGAACACCGATGGGCCGACGTGGTCGAGGCGGCTCTGGAGATCGGCCCAGATTTCACCGCCGATGTCGGTCCAGCGTTTGCAGAAGGCGAAGTCCTCGCTGAGATAGGTGCCGGTCGCGGGATCGATCATGCATTCGAACAGCGCAAAGCGGTTCGGGCTTCCGGCCAGCGCGTCATGCGAATGCTCGCCCGAAAATTTCAGCGGCGCGTAATCAGGATGCGCACACATTCTCTCGAACACCTGGCGGCGGATCATCAGAAAGCCGGTGCCGGCGTAACGCACCCGCGTGAAGCCGTTGACGACGATGACATGATCGGGATCGTTGATCTCCAGCACATAGTCGAGTGAGGCCGCCGGCACGTTCGGCCGCCGTCCCTCAATGGCGCGCTGAGCCTTTTCCCAGTTGACGCGCTTGATCGGATAGACGCCGGCCACGACATCGGCGCCGGACTCGATCAGGCGGAACACCTGATCGGGCGTAAAGCCGATATCGGCATCCACAAAGAGAAGATGCGTCGCCGTGGGATCATCGAGAAACGATGTCATCAGGTTGGCGCGCGCCCGCGTGATGAGCGCATCGCCGTCGCGCAACTCGACCTTGAGGCGCAGGTTCGACAGCGACCAGACCGCGCTCTGCAGCGCGAAAATGGAATTGACGTAGATGGTGGAGACCTGGCCGCCGAAACAGGGCGTCGCTACCACGAGGTGAACTGGCTGCTCGGTCATCAGGCACTCCCGCGGCTCGTCCCCACCCTGGATTGGCAGTCCCGGCCGCAATCGTCACCAATCAGTAAACAGACGTGGTTAACGAAATCCTAACGGCCGCTTCCTGCCCCCAAATGGCGCTGCAATTCGGCCGCCAGGCGGTCGATGACGCTGTCCCAGTCACCGAAGGAGGGCTGCCGCAGCAGTTTGGCGGTCGGATACCAGGGCGTCTCGCTCGATGCGCGCAGCCAGCGAAAATCCGCCGCATGCGGCAGCAGGATCAGGACCGGCTTGCCCATCGCGCCGGCGAGATGGGCGGCCGCGGTGTCGACGGAAACGACGATATCCAGCAGCGAGATGACGGCAGCGGTATCGGTGAAATCGGGGAGTTCCGGGCCGAGATCGACCAGGCTCGGCACACGCGGTAACGCCTCGCGGTCGGCCTCGCGCATTTCGCGTTGCAGGCTGAAGCATGCAAACGGCAAGTTCTCGAACGACGGCGCGAGCCGCGCCAGCGCAATCGAGCGATTGGCATCGTTCTTGTGGGCAGCAGAGCCGGACCAGACGAAGCCTGCGCGCGGAGCGCCTTGGCCAAGACGCTCGCGCCAGTGCGCAATGCGCGTTGCTGGCGCGGCCAGATAGGGAATCCCGGCCGGGATGGATGCGGCGTCGGTGCCGAACGCGAGCGGCAGGCTGAGCAACGGACAATGCAGATCGAACGCCGGCAAAGCATCGCCCCTGGCGATGAACTCGACGCCATCGAGTTGCGACAGCAGCGACACCAGCTCCGGCTGAACTTCGCAGATCACCCGCGCGCCGCGATCGGCAACCAGCCGCGCATAGCGAATGAACTGTATCGTGTCGCCGAACCCCTGCTCGGCGTGAAGCAGGATCGTCTTGCCGGACAGCGGAACGTCACCCAGCCACAGCGGCTGCCGGAACGAGCGCCGCTGGTTCGCAAACGCACCCGTCTTCCAGCGCCACTCATAGGCCTTCCAGCCGGCCTTAAAATCACCGAGCGTCAAACGCGCCAGCGCGTTTTCGAAATGCGCCTCGGGAAAGTCGGGAGTTTTCACCAGCGCCGCATCCAGATCGATCAACGCCTCTCGCGGACGATCGAGCCGGCGCAGCGCATGGGCGCGATTGGTCAGGATTTGCGGATGACCGGGCATGGTCGCGAGCGCCCTGTCATAACTCGCAAGCGCCTCTTGCGGGCGGTTGAACCGCAACAGCGTGTTGCCACGGTTGACGTGCGCGCCGGTGTGGGAGGCATTGTGCCCCAACGCCTCGTCGTAGCTCTCCAGCGCCTCAGCGATGCGATCGAGCTCGAGATAGGCGTTGCCGAGATTGTAGAGGATCTCGGGATGATCAGGCGCAAGCACGAGCACGTCGCGATAGCGCGCAATGGCGTCCTCGAAGCGCCCTGCCCCGTGCAGCGCCAGCCCGAGATTTGAGATCGCATCGACCGAGCCCGCGTTGACCTTTACAGCCCTTTCGATGAAACCGATCGCCTCAAGGGGACGGCCGCGTTGCAGGCGGACGAAACCAGCGAGGTGCAAAGCATCGAAATCGTCGCGGCGATATTCCAATATCGCCGCGCATAACCTCTCGGCCTTGTCGAAATGGCCTTGCTCGAAGGCGCTCAGCGCCTGCCGCTGCAAGCGCGGCAGGTTCGGCATCCCCACGGAAGCGCTTTTCCATTGAGCAGACAAACCACAGCTCCGGTCCCGAAGCCCGCAAGCCATTCGGATGCGCGCCGGCACGTGCGCCACTTCGAATCACACGATGCGGGCAAAGCTATCATTTTCGGACGCTTCCGGCTGAGCCTGAGGAAAAATCGCTGAGTGCCTTTAACGGGGCGGGATGACCGGCAGCAAAACGCTGCAACTTCCCTGCCGGTCGATATGCAGCTTGGTTGTTCCCGCAGAGAGGCAGGCCGGCCGATCGCGTGGGTCGTCATGCAGGAACGGTCCGCATCCCAACAGTTCGTTCTTGAAGTTCGAGAGCTTCGCGCCCGTGCTTGCCTGCCAAACATAATCCTTGCCGCGCACGCTCAGCGCGATCCGGTAGCCTTTCGGCACGACGATCGAGGTCGGCCAGAGTTCGACGGCCAGATCGACGGGCTTTCCTGGCTGAAGCGGCTCAAGCTCGTCATGGCTGTGATAAGGGCGATAAGGTTTTGACAGCTTTTCGTCGAGCTTGCGGTGCGAAGCGCGAAGCCATCCCTGCGCCATCGGCGTGTGCGGATCAATTGCGCCGAGAAAGGTGATCTCGCGCAGATCCGCGGTGAAGACGCGAAACACAATGAAGATATCCGCATCTTCCGTGCTGGAGGAAATACGCAAGTTGGCGGCCAGCGGTCCGGTGATCTCGGTCTCTTCAGAAAGCGGCTCCGACATGAAGGTCAGGCCGTCACCCATGGCGGCGAAGCTGATTTCAGCTTCCTTGGATGGCCGTTGCAGCGAAAGGCTTTGATTCCGCGGATCGAGATAAAACCGGGTCCAACGAGTGGAAGGCAGCGGCCAGTCTGCCTCATGCCGCTCGACGAATTGGTCGACGTGGCGAACCTGGAGCTGGACCTTCGGCTGCCGGTCCCAGCCGTTCGCTTCGCCCTTGAGATGGAAGTCGAAAAACCGTCGCTGCAATTCGCGGCCATAGTCAGTGTAAAAATGCGTCCAGTGCTCGAGCCCGTGGCACTCGAGCCATTTCTGCTTCGAAGCGGCGCGGACGAACCCCTCGAAATTGCCGCGCGGATGCAGGCCCTGCCCGCCCCAATTGGCCGCGGACAGAAACGGCACCGTCACCCTGCTCCAGTCGGGCGAGCGCGCCTTGTGATAATCGTCGTCGAGCGGATGGGCGAGAATCTCGTCGCCGAAGCTTGCGCGGTTGCGCGCGAGTTGCTCGTCGGACAGCGTCTCGTCGCCACAAACCAACTCGCCGGTCACCGCGTTGCGCGGCCCTCGCTCGCCTAGACCATATTGCACGGTCTTGACCTGCATGTCGTACCAGTTGGCCCAGAAGGTCGACAGGATCCCGCCGTGATGCGTCATGTCGCGGTACCAATCCGCCGCGCCTTCCCAGATGCACATGGCTTTCAGGTGCGGCGGCTGGAGCGAAGCGACATGCCACTGGTTGATGCCGTAATAGGAAACGCCGTTCAGGCCCACATTGCCATTCGACCATGGCTGAACGCCCGCCCATTCGATGCATTGATGGAAATCGCGCGTCTCGCGCGGCGAGAAATGATCGACAAAGCCGGGCGAGCGGCCGGTGCCGCGGGAGTCGACACGGACACAGACATAGCCGTGCGGCACCCACTTTTCCGGGTCGACCACCTCCCAGTTCTGATACTTGTTGGTCGATCCGGACGCGACGTCCGGATGGCTCGCGATCATGTTCTGCCAGGCACTCGGATAGCCCTTCTGGAAGGCCAGCCCCTTCGCATAGGGGCCGTAAGTCAGCAGCACCGGCCATTTTCCCGTGCCCCGTGGCCGGAAGACATCGGCGCGAACGGTCAGGCCGTCATCCATGGGGATGCCGACGTCCCACTCGATGAGCATGTTGTCTTGTTCGCTCCGTGCAGTCATTTCCCGGTTTCCTTTCCGTGAGCGATTCATGTCCGCTTCTGATTTTCACTGACGTTGATGGTGCAGGATGGAACTCCCCTTCAACCTTAACGCCCGGTTTCCACCGAACTGGCAAATCGCGGACGGCGTTAGGCGGCCATCAAGCATAGAAGCCGAATGACTGCCAACCCGCGCGCGCAGCCGTCCGGTCTAACCAACTATTCAGGGGACATCGAGTAGTGGATTACCTGCGCAATTTTAAAGGCGCGGCGAACTCAAATGTACTCGCAACCGATCACCTGGAACGAGCAAACAGGCGATGAGGCGGAAGCCGTTGGTGCCAGGCTGGGCACCGGCGCGCCGCGGTTCGAGTTTTATTCTATTTCGTTCGCCGGAGCCTGACCGTGCACCGCCTGATCGCCAAGCAGATCGCGCAGGCAACCGAGGCCGCGGGCCATGTCGATATCGACAAGCTCGCTGCGCTGGTCGGGAGCACCTATGAAGCGTTCGATCGCGACCGCTCGGCAGAACTCATGGTGCGGGAGCGCGACCTGCAGGCGCAAAACGACCGCTTTGACATCGCCATCAACAATATGACGCAGGGGCTGTTGCTGTTCGATGCCGAATCGCGGCTGATCGTCTGCAATCGGAGCTATATCGCGATGTATGGGCTATCGCCGGAGATCGTCAAATCCGGCATCGCTCTCCGCGATATTATCGCCCATCGCAGGGAGAGCGGAGCATTCAACGGCGACGTCGACGAATACTGCGCCGCTCTTTCCCGCAGCCTGCTGCAAGGAAGGACCAGCCATCACCAGACCGAGACTCCCGACGGGCGGACGATCATGATCGTCAACAAGCCGGTGGCGGGCGGCGGATGGGTCGCAACGCACGAAGATGTCACCGAGCGCCGCCGCGCCGAGGCGCGGATCAGGCATCTGGCCCATTACGACGCGTTGACCGATCTGCCGAACCGCGCACTGTTTCACGAGCGGCTGCGCGAGGAACTCGGCAGCATCGCGCCGAACCGGCAGCTGGCGGTGCTCTATATCGATGTCGACGAGTTTAAAAGCGTCAATGACACGCTCGGGCATCAGGCCGGCGACCAATTGCTCCAGTCGGTCGCCACGAATCTCCGCCGTGTCGCCCGCCCGAACGAATTCATCGCTCGCCTCGGCGGCGACGAATTCGCCATCATGCAGACGTCGATCAACGACCAGGCCGAAACGGCCGGCCTGGTGAGGCGGGTATTCGAGGCCATTCGTACGCCGTTCGAATGCCTCGGCCACCAGGTCACGTCAGACGCCAGCGTCGGCGTCGCAATGGCGCCCCGGCACGGCACCGGCCTCGACCAGATTCTCAAGAATGCCGACCTTGCGATGTATGCCGCCAAGGCGGCGGGCCGGCGGACGTCGCGGTTCTTCGAACCGGCGATGGACGCGCGGGTCAAGGCGCGGCGCATGCTCGAGATGGATATGCGTCAGGCCCTGATCGACGGCGCCTTCGAGGTCTATTACCAGCCCTGCGTCAGTCTCGAGAACAACAGGATCACCGGCTGCGAAGCGCTGGCGCGCTGGCGCCATCCCGAGCGCGGCATGATTTCGCCCGCCGACTTCATTCCGGTCGCCGAGGAGACCGGCCTCATCAACGAACTCGGCGAATGGGTGCTGAACGCCGCCTGCAAAGACGCCATGACGTGGCCGGGAGAGTTCAAGCTGGCGGTCAACGTTTCACCGGTTCAGTTCAAGAGCGGCACGCTGGCGCTGAAGATCGCGGCGGCGCTGGCGGCCTCGGGGCTTCCCGCGCGGCGGCTGGAGCTCGAAATAACCGAGGCCGTTCTCATTCGCGACGACGAGGCAGCGCTTGCCACGTTGCATCAGCTTCGCGCGCTGGGGGTGCGGATCGCGCTCGACGACTTCGGCACCGGCTATTCGTCACTGAGCTATTTGCAGCGTTTCCCGTTCGACAAGATCAAGATCGACCGCTGCTTCGTCAACGACCTTGCCACGCAAGGCGGCTCCTCGATCGTACAGGCGGTGGTGAATATCGCGGCCGCGCGCCACATGATGACATTGGCGGAAGGCGTCGAGACGGCGGAACAGCGCGAGTCGCTTCGCGCGCTGGGCTGCACCGAAATGCAGGGCTTCCTGTTCAGCAAGCCGGTGCCGGCAGCCGACATCCTGCCGCTCTTGCGGTCCGACCCCAGGAAGGCCGTCGCCTGACGCTCATGATGAGGAGAGAGGCTGAAGCGGTTGCTCCCTGATCGAATTCGCCGCTTGTGGTGCAGGGACTTCAGATCGGCGGTACCAGTGCTCCGATTCCGAAGTTCGTATCATATTGCGGCTCCACGTTTACGAACTTCGGAATCAAAGGAGCACTAGCCAATTATATGATTCTAGTGCGGTTTAGAATTTGAAGTTCCTATGACGAGGTCACCGCGAAACTGATA
>NZ_DAHUXJ010000011.1 GCF_027307225.1 Bradyrhizobium sp.
ATCAGTTTCGCGGTGACCTCGTCATAGGAACTTCAAATTCTAAACCGCACTAGAATCATATAATTGGCTAGTGCTCCTTTGATTCCGAAGTTCGTAAACGTGGAGCCGCAATATGATACGAACTTCGGAATCGGAGCACTAGTGCGGCGATTCCGAACTCGCGGCAGGAATGATGCGGACGTCTGAACCGCAGCGCTCAAGCGACGGAAGGAACGCTCTCGGCCGTCGCTTCTTCCGGGAACAGGCGGTCGAGCCCGCTGGTATATTGCAGTTCGCCGGTGTGAAGTTTGGAGTTGTTGGCCTCACGCCTGGCGACATCTTCCTCGCCATACATGAACGCCAGGAAGGCGTAGCGTTTGCCCCTGGTGACGGGCGTCACCTGATGCAGCGCACCGCAGGAAAACACCAGCGCGCCGCCCTCGGAAGGGCGATAGGTCTTGCGGCCGAACTCGGGGAACATGAGATCGCCGCCCTCAAAATCCTTGTTGAGGTTGATGGAGAGCGCGAAGCGGCGATGCTGGGCGCCGGCGTTGATGTTATCGCGGTGACGGTGGAAATGGGCGGCAACTGCGCTGTCGTAGCAGGCGACGATATAGCGATCCATCCGCGTCACCTTGAACTGGAAATATCGCTCGATCGGACCGACCAGCCGCCGCACGATGTGGTCGCGGATCAGCTCGCGGACCTCCGGCACACCGACCGCAACGTCGCTGCGCCGCTTCAGCCGCCAGTCCGACAGGGTGACGGTCTTGCCGTCGACGTCGAACTGAAACCCGGAGTCCACCGCACCTTGCGTCTCGTAGAACTGGGTCAGGAAATCGCAGATCCCGAAACTGAAGACGCGCGGCACCAGCAGCGCCGGCGCGAACATCGGAACGCCCGCCGAATCCTCGACCGGGGGCAGACCTTGCAACACCGTGCGAACCATGTTCGCGTGCCCTTGCGGATTGTCCCAGGCAATATCGGCGATCGCCCGCAGCATCGGATCGAGGATCACCGTGCGCGGCATCCCGGCGGCGCCGAACAACCGGCTGATGGCGCCATCCTGGTCGGCGAGAAACGACAGCGGTCCGTTTGAGATGGAAGCAAGGCCCTCGGCGTTTTCGGCCGATCCTGTGAACACACATCCGATGACGAGGTGATCCTCGCTGTGGGAGGTGCAGAGGCGCGCGAGTTCCGCCGCTTCGGTCATTGCCCGCGGGTCAGCCAGCGAACCGAGGAAGCTCACGACGACCCAGCGCCCGCCGCTCGCCTGCAAATCAAACGATCCGCCGGTCACAACGGGCAGTGAGAACCACGGCACGGGGTCGCCGAGAATGATCCGCTGGCTATCCGTTTTCGTGCTGCTCATGATGCTTCCCTGCCGTGAAGGTCCTTTGGCAATAATTCAGTAAGCTTAATGAAATCTTTAGACCGGTTAGTTGCGTGGTTGCGCCCTGTTGCGCGGGCCCTTCGCGGACGTGTTTCGAAACAAAAAGGCGTGCCGCTCTTCAGCCCGCCTTTGCCAACCGCCACAGACCGCGCTCGGCTTCGCTAAAGCCGTTGTCCCGGTAAATGTTACGCGCCGGGATGTTACGCGATGTCGGGATGATTCGCCCCGACAGCAGCGCGGAACCGTCCTTCATCTCGTCCAGGATGTGGCGTAGGAAGCGGTGTTCGATGCCCATGCCGAGCGCGCGGCAGCTGATGGCGAGCCCCACGATCTCGCCCGCGACAATGACCGCGGCGCCGACTAGCCCGTAATCGCCGAGGCGGTCCGAGACCTCGATCGCAAACAGGCGCGCGTCCGGATTGCCGGCCAGCGCCGCCAGTTCGCTGGAGGAGAATTTGCGCGCCGTGGTGTTGAACTGTGTGGTGCGCTGAAACAGCTCTTCGACGCGTTGCAATTTGGGCGACGACGCCGACAGACGCTCGATCGCGCATTTGATCTGCAGCTGCGCGATGTATTCCGCCTCCCCCATCGTCTCGCTGCGCAACTGCTGGCGCGCGATCTGCGCCTTGACGAGATCGCTGCGGGAAGCGGCTTCGGCGGTCACCACGGGAATCTGCAGGCGCGGATCGTTGAGCAGCCGCCGGCGCAGGCCGAACGGATCTTCGCCCCAGACCTCGACCTCGGGCAACCGCTGCCGGACGCGGTCGCGCTCGACTGGATTGTCGTCGATGAACAGGAAAGCATCGAGCGCGAAGCCGAGTTCTTCGGCAATCGAGCGGATGTTGCCGACCTTGTCGTCCCAGTTGACCCGCCAGGTGACGAAGTCGTCCGGCGTGAGCAGCCGCTGCTTCGGATAGTGATCGGGATATTTCCAGAGCTCGCGCACCGTCGCTTCGTCGTTCTTGCTGACGCAGGCGAGCACGATGCCGCGCTTCTTCAGCGCCTTCAGCGCTTCGTGCAGACCGAAGTAGAGACCCACATAGGAAAATGCGCCGGAGATTTCCGGCGACCACGCGAACGGACTGCCGGTCTCCGCCAGCACGCCCGGCCACAGCGTGCCGTCGAGATCGAGGATGACGCATTTCTTGCGGCCGATGCCCGTCACGGTGACCATCGCGTCGATGTGCTTTTCAGCGGTCACCGCCTCGCGGCCATAGGCATCGCCGCCGAGCGCGTGCGCCAGCGGCGCGATGTCAGGGAAAATGCCGTGGACCGCGGCTTTCTCGCGTTCCGGTCGTTGCAGCATCCAGCCGGGCGAGCCGAAATGGGTGAAGCCGACCTGACCGTCGTCGAGCATCCGTTCCGATCCGACGGCGCCAAGCGTGGCGGCGATATCGACCACATAGACGTCGGGAAAGGCGACCGCGACTTCAGCCAGCGCCACATTGGTCAAACGGAATCGCGTGCGATGTCCTTTGACGCCGCGTTCGGCAAGCCCGAGCGGCTGCACGGTCGGCTCGGGCAAATTGTCGATCAGGATCGGCGCCGGCGTGATTTCGCGCAGCCTGGTCAGGAGCTCGGTCACATGAGCGACATAGGGGGCGTGCGGATTGAGCCCGTTCTCGAGATCTTCGGCGACGAGATGCCGTACCCGGAGCGCGCCGACGAAGATCAAATCGTGCTTGTGCTCGCCCGCGAAACGAATGTCGTCGGGAAATGTCGCCGCCACATGCAGATCGATGCCGCGGCGCGCCGCTTCCCGGCGCAGGAAATCGGCCTCCATCTGGATGTCGCAATCGCCGAACAACAGGGCGTCGACGCGCTGGCGTATGCCGCTGAAATCCCGGAGGCCATAGGAGGCGCCGACCGCCCAGTAGTCCGCACCGCCCTCCTTCAACTTGCGCCGGTAGCTCTCCAGCATTTCCCCGGGATCGCGCCCGTGCCTGGCGGAGAGTTCCTCTCCGATCGCCGCCAGTTCCTCGTCAGCGGTCATCTCGGTGAGGATCTGGCGCGACTTCAGCTCCATGACGGTGTGTTCGACCGACTGGCGCAAACCAGCCGAGACCGATTCGCCCGGTTTTACGAACAGCGCCGCCATCGCCTCGCCGTCCTCGGGGAGGCGGCGTGGTTCCGAAAAATATTCCAATAGCGCCGTGATCTCGCTATCCGCGGGCAGCCGGATCTGGCTGATCGCATGCACGATCAGCGTGCGGCCCTGGCCGACGGGCAACAGATGAATGAAGCGGGAGCGGCGGAGAATCATTATTGCCTATAGTAGCGGAATGGATGCAGATGGGAATCCAATCCCCTGCCGTTTTGGCCGCCGACACCATCGAATCGAAGCCCGAAACGTCATGCGCCAGCCAAGCGGCCAGCCGACGCCCCCGATCAAGCCGCCGAACCGCGGTAACGAAGGCGCGCAGTATCTCTCCACGCGGGGGCTTCTCATTGTCTTTGCCGGGCTCGCCGCAGCGCTCGTGCTCGGTTACCTGCTCGTGAGCAAGCTCGTCGACATCTCGCAGGAAGAGGATTGCGCGCTGGCGCACCGCTATAATTGCGGGGCCGTCGAAGTGCCGCGCTAACCTTCAGTCCTTCTCGATGGAACCCTTGCCGGTTGTCTTGCCGTTGCTGCCGCCACCGGCGAGCCGCGCCAGGGCTGTCTCCTGCCGCATCCACTGCATGCGCGGCCTTGCGGGATAGCCGCCCCAGGTTTCGCCGGGGGGAACATTATGCATGACGCCCGACCGGGCGGCGACGCGACCACCGCGGCCGATCGTGACATGCGGCGCGAGGCCGACCGATCCGCCGAGCACGGCAAAATCCTCCAGCGTCACGCTGCCGCTCAAGCCACATTGCGCAACGATGATGCAGTATCTGCCGATCTGGCAGTTGTGTCCGATCTGGCAGAGGTTGTCGATCTTGCTCGCCTCGCCGACCACGGTATCCCTGATGCCGCCACGATCGATCGTCGTGCCGGCGCCGATCTCGACGTCGTTCTGGATGATGACGCGGCCGGTCTGCGGTATCTTCTGCTGGGCGGCATCTTCGGTATAGCCGAAGCCGTCCTGACCGATACGACAACCCGGGTGAACCGTCACGCGATCGCCGATCAGCGTATGTGTGATCGAGCATCCGGTGCCGATCCGGCAGTCGCGGCCGATCGTGACATCGGGACCAATCACGGCATTGGCAGCGATGAGAGTTCCCGAGCCGATTTCGGCGCGCGGTCCGATAACGGCGCCGGGATCGATGGTGACATCGCTTTCGAGCTTTGCCGTTGGATGGACGGTTGCGCCCTCGAAAATGCCGTCGGTTTCAAACAGCGAGGCGGGACTCAGCGATTGCGGAAAGAGCTTTCGATGCACCGCGACGAAGGCGCGATACGGTTGCTCGGTGTACAGGACAACGAGCCCCTCCGGCGCGCGATCCGCAAACCGCTTCGGCATCAGGCAGGCGCCGGCGCGGGTCTTCGTCAGCGCATCGGCAAACCTGTTGCCGTCGACAAATGTCAGATCGGAAGGGCCTGCGAGATCGACCGGCGCCACGCTTCTGATCACGAGCGATGCCGGCGCGGCCTGAGCGGATTCGGCGCCGGTCAGCGCCGTGATGTCGGCCACCGTCAGGCCCTGCGGGCGATCAAAGAAGTGGCGGTTTCCCATTTTTCGATCCATGGCTTGCGAGACACAATTTCGAACACAAAGACGGTCGCCTCGATGTTGAAGTTCGTATTATCGAACCGTCACACTGGCAAGTGACGCACGTCTTCCCAAACCTCTGCCAACAAGTGGGCGGACGACGTGGCACGCCACGTTGACACCCATCTGCATTCGTCGGATGCTATTCTGATACAAAGCAAAATTTCACATTGTCGAAAAGCTGAAACGTCGAAGTTCAGCGAAACAAATCGGGAGCGAAGCATGACTTTTCGTCGCCATTCGAATGCGTGTCTCACCGGGGCCGCAATCGCCGCATTCGCGATGGCATGGAGCGGCCCGGCCAGCGCACAGCAAAAAGAACCGTCGATCAAGGCGGATGCGATCGGCGGCGTGGTCACGGGTCCGAACGGTCCGGAAGCCGGCGTCTGGGTGATCGCCGAAACCACCGACCTGCCGACCAAATACGCCAAGATGGTCGTCACCAACGACTCCGGCCAGTTCGTCATTCCGCAGCTTCCGTCTGCCAAATACAAGATCTGGGCGCGCGGCTACGGCCTCGTCGATTCCGACAAGCAGGATGCGGCGCCGGGCAAGACCGTCGATCTGAAAGCAAAGCCGGCGCCGAATGCGGCGGCCGCGGCCGAATACTATCCGGGCATGTACTGGTACTCGATGCTCAAGATTCCACCCGTGAGCGAGTTTCCGGGCTCGGACAAAAGCCCGACCGGCATGCCGGCCAGCATGGATTCGCAGGCTACCTGGATCGACAGCATCAAGAACTCCTGCCAGTCGTGCCACGCGCTCGGCAGCGATAACATTCGTCATCCCCACGTGAAGGAACTCGGTGAGTTCAAGAACTCGGAAGACATGTGGGAGCGCCGCGTACAGTCCGGCCAGGCCATGAGCAACATGGCGCTGACGCTGGGCCGCCTTGGACCGCAGCGCGCCTACAAGATGTTTGCCGACTGGACCGACCGCGTCGCGGCAGGCGAGCTTCCATTCGAGAGGCCGGAACGGCCGAAAGGCCTCGAGCGCAACGTCGTGATTACCTCATGGGAATGGGGCAAGCGGGGAATGTACCTCCACGACGAGGTTTCGACCGACAAGCGCAACCCGACGGTCAACGCCAACGGCAAGATCTACGGTTCGCCCGAAGAAAGCTCCGACGACATTCCGGTGCTTGATCCCGTCAAGAACGCCACCTCGCTCATCCATGAACCCTACATGGATCCGCAGACGCCAAGCGCCAAGGACGATCCGATGGCTCCGTCGGTGTTCTGGGGCGACGAGGCGATCTGGGACGGCCATACCAGCATCCACAATCCGATGATGGACGAGAAAGGCCGGATGTGGTTCACGGCAAGGCTTCGCCGGACGCCGAATCCCGCAAGCTGCAAGGCCGGATCGGACCTCCCTTCGGCACAGGTCGCGCCGCTGGACACCTCGGCCCGCGAAGCATCGATGTACGATCCGAAGACCCAGAAGTGGGCCATGATCGATACGTGCTTCAACACGCATCATCTGGTCTTCACGCCCGATGAGAAGCTGTGGTTCAGCCAGGGACAGCCCTATAGCGGCGTGGTCGGCTGGCTCGACGTCAAGAAGTTCGAGGCAACCGGCGATGCGATGAAGTCGCAGGGCTGGACGCCAGTGGTGGTGAACACCTCCGGCACCGGCAAACGCGAACCCTTTGTCGGCCCGGACAAGCCGATCGAACCCGGCAAGGACAAGTGGGTGAAAGCGGCATTTTACGGCGTCATGCCGAGCGTCAAGGGTGACGTGATCTGGGGCCAGGCCATGGGCCCGGGCTTCACCCGTATCAAGCAGCCTGCGCTCTTGATCCGGATGATTCCGGGAAGCGATCCGACCCATACCGCTGTCTCCGAGATCTTCCAGTCGCCGCCCGGCACCTACGGTTCGCGTGGCGTGGACGTCGACTCCAAGGACGTCGCCTGGACCGTGCTCTCGAGCGGACAAATGGCGAGCTTCGACCGCTCCAAGTGCAAGGAAAAGCTCGAAGGAGCGAATGCGGCGAGCGGCGCGCAATGCTTCGAGGGCTGGACGCTGTACCGCCTGCCCGGACCGCAGTTCAAGGGCGTCAACGATCCGCAAGGGAGCGCCAACCACGCTTATTACATCTGGGTTGACGTCCACAACACGCTCGGCCTCGGCAACGACGTGCCGGTCGCCATGGCCAATGGCAGCGAGTCCCTGCTGGCTCTGGTCAACGGCAAGTTCGTCGATATCCGCATCCCCTATCCGCTCGGCTTCTTCGCCAAGAATGTCGATGGCCGAATCGACGATCCGAACGGCGGCTGGAAGGGCCGCGGGCTGTGGACCACGACGGGCACGCGCGCCTATTTCCACAGCGAAGGCGGCAAGGATGCCCGGCCTCGCGTGTTCAAGGTGCAGCTGCGCCCGGACCCGCTGGCCGACTGAAACTGCTTTCCGCAGAAAAATCTGCGGGATGTTTTGATGCGAAATAATTGCTTCGCTGCGTGAAAACATGCAGCGAAGCAATTGCGTTTGAAGGAGATTGAGTGCGGCAATGTCCTATCATCACACCCAGTCCGGGACCACGCTTCTGGCAAGCTGCACGGCGATCGGCGTTGCAGGCGGCGTCATCGCGTGGCAAATATCCGGGCAGCCGGCGACCCTGATTGCCATGCTGATTGTGCTCGCCGGTATTAGCGCCGTCTTCCACTCGCTCACGGTGAAGGTCGAGGGCCGCGAACTAAGCTGGTATTTCGGCTTCGGATTCTGGACGTACCGGCTCGGGCTCGATGAAATCCGCTCGGTGAGCGTCGCGCGCAATCGATGGCAGAACGGATTGGGCATCCGCAAGGCGCCCGGCTTCACCCTTTACAACGTCTCGGGGCTCGATGCCGTTGAACTCAAACTGAAATCGGGCGAGATCCGCCGCATCGGCACTGACGATCCCAAGGGACTTGCAGCCGCGCTCAACGCCGCGATGCGCGCAACTCAAGCGTGATCTGAAAAGCTCGCTTGCTTCAACAAGCTAAGGCGCGATGACGATCCAAAGTCTCATCGCCTCGCCACTGTCGCCCCTACTCGTCGCGATAGACCTTCTCGCGCTTCTCGTGGCGTTCCTGCGCTTCCACCGACAGCGTTGCGATCGGGCGGGCCTCGAGCCGCTTCAGCGAGATCGGCTCGCCGGTCTCCTCGCAATAGCCGTAGCTGTTGTCCTCGATCCGTTGCAAGGCGGCGTCGATCTTGGAGATCAGCTTGCGCTGACGGTCTCTGGCACGCAGTTCGATCGCGCGGTCCGTTTCAGACGACGCCCGGTCGGCGAGATCGGGATGATTGACGTTCTCCTCCTGAAGCGTCTGCAACGTGATCTTTGCTTCCCGAAGGATCTCGTCCTTCCACGTCAGCAACTTGACGCGAAAATAGTCACGCTGCCGCTCATTCATGAACGGCTCTTTTTCGGTGGGTCGATAGTTTTTCAACTTTTCCAAGGTTAGTGCCCACTTTCCGAAGTTCGCGTTACATTCTCCGACCCGCGAAAACCGGCGATTCGGCGGCAGAGACCTGAAAAAGGCCTGCCCGGGCGCGCCTTATATAGGGGCGCGTTGTGACAGACAATATCGGCCCACTACGGGCAAGCGGGGTAACCACTATTGGTGCGGTGCCCGCGCGTCAGGGGTTCAGAACTGGCCGGCTTTGGCCAGCTCGACTTCGACCCTGAGCTCGATCTCGGACAGTACCGAATCGAGGCCCGGATCGCCCGAGGACGATTTGAGGTTGGCGGCCGCATCGCGCAGCCGGTTGACCGTCGCGCCATTCAGATTACCCGACAACAGACCGATCTTGAGGTCGTCAAGGACGTCGAGCGCCCGTTTGCCGCGCTGCACCGAACGTTTGCGCCGCTCGGTCGGATCATCCTCGATGCCCTGCAGCGCCAGCAGTGCATCGATACCCGCGGCCGCTTTGGGGGCTGCTGTTCCGCGCGTCTCGCTGGCGGAAGCTGCATCCTCCGGCAGCGAAAAGCCGCCCGAGCTGGTTCGCCGAACGCTGCCGGTCTGGGACCCCAGGGTGGTGCCGTTCGGTCCTGTGATGCGCATGAATGGTCCTCGCCATTATCAAGCGCCAGCATGGCTCCGCCATAGTTAACGGGACGTAAACCACCCGGCAAAATCTGCCGCCGGGCGGCAGTTTCGGCTTCGCGGCGGCCGGCATTCACGGCCAGGGTTTCTGAAATTACCAAATGGAATCATATCTTTAACTGACGAAACGACTCTGGCACGAGGCTCGCATAGTTAATAACCGGATCGCTTCATCATGGGAGTGGTGAACTTGTCCGAGAGTTTTGAGACCCTCAGCGGGGAGCAGAGGATGCCGGGCGTGTTTTGGGGAAGAGTGTTTCGGCTGGGCTGCGCGGCGCTTTTGGCGCTGCCGTTCAATGTGACGCCGGCCGGCGCAACGTCGCGGATCAAGGATCTCGCGAACATCGAGGGCGTGCGCCAAAACCAGCTCATCGGCTATGGCCTGGTCGTCGGCCTTGCCGGTACGGGCGACACCCTCAACAACATCCCCTTCACCAAGCAGTCGCTGCAGGCGATGCTGGAGCGCATGGGAGTCAACATCCGTGGCCAGACCATCCGCACCGGCAACGTTGCCGCGGTCATGGTCACCGGCAACCTGCCGCCGTTTGGAACCCAGGGAACCCGCATGGACGTGACGGTTTCCGCGCTTGGCGACGCCAAGAACCTGCAAGGCGGCACCCTCCTCGTCACCCCCCTGCTCGGCGCCGACGGCAACGTCTACGCGGTGGCGCAAGGTTCCCTCACCATCAACGGCTTCCAGGCCGAAGGCGCCGCCGCCAGCATCACCCGCGGCGTGCCGACCGTCGGGCGCATCGCCAACGGGGCCATTATCGAGCGCGAGATCGAATTCGCGCTCAACCGGCTGCCCAATGTACGGCTTGCCCTGCGCAACGCTGATTTCACCACGGCCAAGCGCATTGCCGCCGCCGTCAACGACTTTCTCGGCAGCAAGGCGGCCGAGCCGCTCGATCCCTCGACCGTGCAGCTTTCGGTTCCGCCGGAATTCAAGGGCAATGTCGTCGCCTTCCTGACCGAGATCGAGCAGCTGCAGGTCGAACCGGATGAGGCCGCCAAAATCGTCATCGACGAACGAAGCGGCATCATCGTGATGGGCCGCGACGTCCGCGTGGCCACCGTCGCGGTCGCCCAGGGCAACCTCACCGTCTCGATCTCGGAGAGCCCGCAAGTCAGCCAGCCCGGCCCGCTCTCGCGCGGACGAACCGTGGTGACGCCACGCTCGGCCATCGGCGTCACCGAAGACGGCAAGAAACTCGCCGTCGTCCGGGACGGCGTCTCGCTCCAGCAGCTGGTCGATGGCCTCAATGGACTGGGCATCGGTCCGCGAGATCTCATCGGCATCCTGCAGGCGATCAAGGCCGCCGGCGCGATCGAAGCCGACATCGAGGTGATGTGATGCAGACAGCCCCCATCGGAAGCGCCCTCGGCGCCGCAGCCGGCAAGATCCCGACCTACGCCGGCCGTCCCGACTACGACTTCGCCGCGGCGCTGTCGAAAGTGTCGCCGGAGGTAAAGGCCAAGGCGCAAACCCAGGCGCAGAATTTCGAGGGCATGTTTCTCAATTCGATGTTCTCGGAAATGACGAACGGTGTGAAGGGCGAAGGTCCTTTCGGCAGCACGCTGGGCACCGGCATCTGGCGCTCGATGCAGATCGAGCAATATTCGAAATCGTTCGCGAAGGCCGGCGGCATCGGCGTCGCCAAGCAGGTGTATCGCACGCTGATCATGCAGCAGGCGAAAACTGCCGGCCAGATTCAGGAAAAGCACGCATGAACCAGCCTCCCTCACGACAGCCGGCACCCGCCGTCCCGACCGCGTCAACCCCGGCCGAGGCACGCAAGCTCGCCGAAGAGCTGATGGACGCCATGAGCGCCCTGCTCGGCATCATCGAGCGCGAAACCGAGCTCGTGCGCGCCGGCAAGATTCGCGAGGCGATGGCGTTCGAACCCAACAAGGCCGAGACCTCGCGCCGCTACGTCGCCGCCGTCGCCCGCGTGAAGGCCGCTCATCAATATCTGGCCAAGACCGCGCCGGATCTGCTGGCGACGCTGCGCCGTCACCACGACACGTTTCGCGCCATGTTGCAGGTGAACCTCACCGTGCTGGCGACGGCACATGCTGTTTCCGAAAGCATCGTGCGCGGCGTCAACGCCGAAATTCAACGTCGCAATATTCCGAATACCTATGGCGCGACCGGCCGCCGCGTGAATCCGACCGCGCGCCATCTTACGCCGCTGGCGGTCAGCCGCTCGCTCTGAGGCGACCGGGGAAAAACAGACAATTTTCATTAAATCTGCGCGGATTCGTCAGCGCATCGTTCAGCGCGTTCTCTAACAATGCGTTGAGACGTATACTTCATAATTGCCGGCTGGGAAGGGTTGGGATTTGACTCGAGGAGAGCCAGGAGGCTGCCATGAGTACCGATTTCAGCATCAGGCCGGTGGGTGTGCCGGTTGCGCCATCATTTCCGCCCGCCGCCAGCAACGCGGCGCTCGGCGGCGTGCCTACGCAACTGCCCGCGAACCAAACCGTCACCGCATCAGACGCTGGTGCGGCGAGCCGCAACGATTCTCAAGCGTCTGCCGCTGTTGTTTCACAGCAGGCGTATTTCGACACGTCTGCGGCGTCGGTCGTTTTCCAGTCCGTCGACGAACTGACCGGCCAGGTGGTCGAGCAATATCCCGACGATGCGATGTTGCGCGGCCGCGCTTATTTGCGCTCGCTGGGCTCGAGCAGCGGATCTACGGACCATCCACTCGTGACCGATGTGACGGCGTAAAGCCTGGAGTGATGGGAGGCGCTATGCGCGCGGTTCTCAGGCCCTGCCTGAGAGACCGGCTGCGATGTTGCAGTTGATGTCGATCAGCGGCTTCAGCTTTGCCGGATCGGGGTTCATCTGCATCGCGATCGTCTGATGCATGACGAAGACGCTGATATTGGCGATGTTCTGGCGAACTTCGAGCGGCTGCGGATTCTCGTTGGACTCGACCGCGCTCAGGAAAATCGTCCACAGACGGCGATTGAACAGCAGCGCCTTATGCATTTTTGCGTCAGGGCCTGTCCAGTTGGTCTGGACGTCCCGCAACTGCTTGGCCGCCTTCAAGAGTGCCTGCGCCTCAATATCCCTTGCCGTCCCAGTTGTTTGAGAAGTGCGAGCATACGCTTGGGCGGCATGAGACATTCATCACTCCAACTGAAGGGTTACGCAGATGCGGACGCCAGAGCTGCCCAATTTTTATAGGTTGCTGCCTTTAAAATATGGTTAGCAGTGGTCACAGAATGCACCGCAATACTACGGATCAGGCAATTGCTCAGCTACCCGGCAGGCGCGCGCGATGAATAAAAAACGGCGGGGTTTCCCGCGCCGTTTCTCGTTCCGTCGTTTGATCTTCGATCAGCGGAGCAACTGAAGCACGCTCTGCTGCGACTGGTTGGCGAGCGCCAGCGCGGAGACCGCGATCGACTGGCGGGTCGAGAGCGCCTGGCTGTTCGCCGCTTCTTGGTTGGCGTCGGCCAGCGTCAGGTTCGACGCACCGGTCTGCAGCACGTTGATCAGGTTCTTGTTGAAGTCCTGGCGGATTTCGACGATCGACAGGTTCGAACCGAGAGCCGAAGCTTCACCGCGCAACGTGGTGTCCGCAGCCGTCAACTGCGTCAGCACGGCGTTGGCCGAGTTGCTGTCCAGGAAGTCGACGCCCGACGTCAGGGTCGAGAGGCCGAGGCCGGCATCGTTGAAGGTGACGCCGGTGATCGCCAGCTTCGAAGCGCCGGTTTCGTCGAAGGTCAGGTTGAGCGTATCGCCGTTCAACAGGTTGATGCCGTTGAACGAGGAGTCCTGCGAGGTCGTGTTGATCTGTTGCAGCACGTTGTTGTACTGCGCGACCAGGTTCGCGCGGGTCGCCTGCGAGTCCGGGTCCTGAACAGGAGCCGCAGCCGCCAGGCCGTGGAAGGGCGCACCCAAAGCGGCAGCCGAACCGCCGATCGCGCCGATCGTCGAGGCCGCCGCATCGTTCGAGGTCACGATGCTGAGCAAGCCCGTCGTGCTGAGCGTGGCTTGCAGGTTGTTGGCCGCCAGCGCCGTATTGAGCTGGTTCAGCGTCGATACCTGTCCGGAACCGGTACCGAAGGTGATGTTGGTCGCGGTGCCGCCGCCGGTGGCGCCGATCGTGAGCGTCTCACCCTGCAGCGTCGGAGGTGTCAGGGGTGTCGTCGCCGCGGTCAGGCCGAAGGAGCCGAGCGCGCTGGTGCCGCCGGCGGCGATAACCAGAGGCTGCGTCGTGCCCGTGCTGATCACGAGTGCGCCGGCGGTGACAACCGAGGCCGTCGTGGCGCCGGTGATGCCATCGATTGCGCTCAGGACGGTTCCAACCGAGGCCGTGCTGCCGGCGCCGACGCCGATCGTGACGTTGCCGCTGGCATCGGTGGTCACCGAGGTTTGACCGGTCGAGAACGTGATGGACTTGCCATCGACGATAAAGGACGATCCGTTCGCAGGCGTTGCAGCCAGCGTGTCCGAGTTCGTCGCGGAGACCAGCTTGGTGGCGGCGGTGATCGCAACCGGCGTGGTCAGGTTGTTGTTCACCACGGTGCCGGTGACCGTGTTGTTGACGGGCGGACCCAACAGGTTGTTGGCGGTCGCACCCGTGATGGCGGCCGAGGTGACGTTCGACTTGGTCGAGTAGCCAACCGGACTTTGCAGCACCTGGTTGGCGATCGATTTGGCGTTGGCGATCAGGCTCTGCAGCGAGGTGATGCCGGTGTTGGCGGCCTGCAGCACCTGCACGCCGTTGCCGATGCTGTCGAGCAGGTTCGATATGTCGCCGGCGCGATTGTTGAGGCCTGCCGCGGTGAAGAATTCGGTCGGGTTATCGAGCGCCGTGTTGACCTTGTTGCCGGTGGCAAGGTCATTCTGCGTCGTTGCAAGCAGCGCGGCGGTCGATTGCAAGGAGAGCAGGTTTTGGCGAACTGCTGCCGAGAGAACAATACCAGACATGTGTCAAGCCTTCCTAGTGTTATGGGAACAGCTTTAACTGCACTCCTTTAAAACAAGGTTAACGTCCACTTAAGTTGTTTGCTTAACGCCGGGTTAATGAAAAAAACCCGGCGAAACCGTCGTCTCGCCGGGCCCAAAATTAAAAAACGGCGGGGTTTCCCCCGCCGTTTCGATGGTTTTGTCGAGCTTTTCGATCAGCGCAAGAGCTGAAGCACGCTCTGCTGCGACTGGTTGGCGAGCGCCAGCGCGGAGACCGCGATCGACTGGCGGGTCGACAGCGCCTG
>NZ_DAHUXJ010000012.1 GCF_027307225.1 Bradyrhizobium sp.
TATCAGTTTCGCCGTGAGTTCGTTATAGGAACTTCAAATTCAAAGCCGCACTAGAAACAATAAGTTGCTAGAGCTCCTTTGATTCCGAAGTTCGCATCGGAGGGCCGCAATAGCTTGCGAACTTCGGAATCGGAGCTCTAGAATTCTCAGGCTACCGCGGCAGGTCTGGAGTTGTGAGCGATCAAAATTCGTCTCACCTCTTCGGCCGGCTTCGGTGCGCTGAAGAGATAGCCCTGCATTTCGGTGCAACCCAACCCGCGCAGCAATTCCTGCTGCCGCGCGGTCTCGACACCCTCGGCGGTTGTCGTCATGTGCCGGGCAGCGGCGATATTCACCACCGCCTGCACGATGGAGGAGCCATCTGCTTCGGCGAGGTCGTTGACGAAGCAGCGATCGATCTTGATCTTGTCGAACGGAAAGCGCTGCAAATAGCTCAGCGACGAATAGCCGGTGCCGAAGTCGTCGAGCGCAATCCTGACGCCGATCGCGCGAAGCTGGTGCAGGATCTCAAGCGCAGTATCGTCGTCGCGGATCAGGACGGCTTCGGTGATCTCGAGTTCCAGCCGGTCCGCCGGTAGACCCGAAGCAGCCAGCGCCGCCACGACCTTCAGGGCCAGCGTGCCGCTGCGGAATTGGACCGGCGAGACGTTGACCGCAATATTGATGGCGACCGGCCAACTGGCGGCCTCGGTGCAGGCCTTGGCCAGCACCCACTCGCCAATCTCGTTGATCAGGCCGGTTTCTTCGGCGATCGGAATGAACTCCCCCGGCGAAATCATGCCGCGCTCGGGATGACGCCAGCGTACCAGTGCTTCGCAGCCGGTAATCCCGCCGCTCTGCAGGTTGAGGCAGGGCTGGTAATAGACTTCGAGGGCCTCGCCGGTGATCGCCCCGCGCAGGTCAGTCTCGAGCTGCCGGCGAGCCCGGACATGGGCGTCCATCGATGGCTCGAAGAAGCGCCAGGTGCGTCGCCCGGCCGATTTCGCCGCATACATTGCCATGTCTGCGTTCTTGAGGATCTGGTCGAGGTCAGTCCCGTGCTGTGGGGCGATCGCAACGCCGATACTGGCGTCGGAGGTCACCTGATTGCCCAGACAATCGTAGGGCGAGCGAATGGTCTCGAGGACGCGCGTGGCGAATTCGGCGACATCGTCGGGGTCCTTTACCTCGGTTTTTACGATGGCGAATTCGTCGCCGCCTAGCCGCGCGACAAAGTCAGAGCTATCGATGCAGGCGCCAAGCCGGCTCGCAACCGATTTCAACAGCTCGTCGCCAATCATGTGGCCAAGGGAGTCGTTGACGCTCTTGAATTCGTCGATGTCGATATAGAGCACCGCCAGCTGCGACTGCGATGTCGCTTGAGCGAGTTCCTGGCGCAGCCGTTCGTGGAACATGGCGCGATTGGGCAGGTCGGTCAGCGCGTCGTAATGAGCGAGATGCCGGATCTGCTCCTCCGCGCGCATGCGTTCGGTAATGTCGTCATGGGTCGCCAACCAGCCGCTTTTCAGTGGCTGATTGACGATCTGGATCAGCCGGCCTTCGCCGGTCTCGATCATGTTGCGGGTTGTCTTTCCGAGCGCGACGTTGCGCCGGACCTTGGAGATAAAGGCCTCGACATCACCTTTGAACGACCCGATCTTCTTGCGGTAAAGAAGCAGATCGCCGAAGCCGAGGCCGGGCTTCACCACATCGGCCGACAATCCGTACATCGCAATATAGCGCTCGTTGCAAACAACAAGCCGTTCCGATGAATCGTAGAGCAGGAGGCCCTGCGACATGTTGTTGATCGCGGTGTCCAGCCGCTGCTTTTCGATTCGGTGCTGCTCCAGCAGTTTGCTGACGAACAACGACAGCAGCAGCGCAATGATGATTGCGGACAGGACCGCGACGACCACCAGGAAACGGGTTTGCTCGCGCCAATCGGCCAGCACCGCGTTGATTGTCGTGCTTGCGACGATGGCGATCGGGAAATCCTGCAGGACGTTGGCAGTAGCGAGCCTTAGCTGACCGTCGATCGGGCTGGTCACGCGTGCCGTGCCGTGGCCCGATGAGGAGGATATGTAGCTGAATATTCCGTTGTCCCTGGCCTTGGATCCGATCATGCGTTCGGCACGCGGATAGCGCGCGAGGAGGATTCCATCGCGGCGATATACCGAGATCGCAGCGCCTTCGCGAAGAACGACGGTGGCGAGGTATTTTTCGAACGTGGCCGGCTGGATCGTTCGCGTGACGATCCCGATAAACTCGCCGTTCGGTCCGCTCAATCGATGAGCGATAATGGTCGCCCACGCGCCGGAGATGCGGCCCCATACCAGTTCGATCCGGATCGCCAGGGTGGACTTGTCGGCGGATTTGAGAGCCCTGAAATACGTGCGATCGGCAATATTGACGTTCGGGACGGGCCAGACCTCCGAGGAGTTGACCAACGTGCCGTCGGCATCGAAGATGCTGATGGCGGCTGCATCCGAGTAGGCATTGACACGCGTTCTCAAATCCTCGTGCCATTCGAGGGTAGCCAACCGGCTTTTCAGGATTTCGGAGGTTGTTCCATTCGCGCGGATGTGGGTCGCGATGTCCTTCAGCACGATGGTGAAGTCTTCGAGCTGCTGATCGAAGTGCCGGCTGATCAACCGGACCGTATTTTCAAGTTCGCGCTGATCGCTCGCTAAAGCCCGCTCGCGAAAATTGTCGACCATGAAGGCCGTGCCGACCGCGATCGCCGCAATCAGGAACGCGCCGCCGCAAATCAGAGAGCGGATTGGACCGCTGCACAGAAAAGCCTTGAGGTCGAAGGAGCCGGTACCGTCTGCCGTCATTTGCGACTGCCACTACATCCCAAGTGGAGTGGATTTGACGTTCGCTGCCCAACCGGCCGCGAGTTCGTCAAGCGAATGCCAAATCCTACCCCACCAGACACTACTGCTAGTGGTCCTTCTAATTCCAACATTCGCAAAAGCGGCCGCTGAGAAGGGATGCGAATGTTGGAATTGGACCGCCAGTGTCGGCCAATTCCCCAACTCCGACGCGCAATGGTTACAACGGCGGTGTGGAAGTCACGTTAGCAATCGGGGTTAACCGGCGGTGAATTCGCCCGGTTTGAGTTCGCGATGGCAGCTCTGAAATAGCCGGTCGCTGCATTCAACCCCTGGCCCGGTAGTGTCCGGATTTGCCGCCCATCTTCTCGACCAGATGGATTCCCTCGATGCGTACTCCGCGCTCGGCGGCCTTGATCATGTCGTAGATCGTCAGGCAGGCGACCGAGACGGCGGTCAATGCCTCCATCTCGACCCCGGTCGGTCCGGTCACCTTGACGGTGGCCTGGACCCGGCAGCCGGGCAGTTTCGGGTCGACCGAGATGTCGAGCGTCACCTTCGACAAGGCGAGCGGATGGCACAGCGGGATCAACTCGGAGGTGCGTTTGGCCGCCATGATGCCGGCGATCCGCGCCGTTGCCAGCACGTCGCCTTTCTTGGCATTGCCGGACACGATCAGGTTGAGCGTCGCCTGGCTCATGACGACCCGCCCCTCGGCGACAGCCGTCCGCTCCGTCGCCGCCTTGGCGGAGACGTCGACCATTCGCGCCTCGCCTTTGGCGTCGATATGGGTGAGGGCAGATTTGGGCTTGCTGGATTTATTGCGGGAGGGCCGGCGCGCCATGATGTTCAGCCCGCTGCCCGTGTGGCGCCAGCGCCGCCGCTTGGTGCGATCAGCGCGCGCGTCGCCGCTGCAACGTCGGTCTGCCGCATCAGGCTTTCGCCAACAAGGAATGCCGCGATGCCGACGCGCGCCAGCCGCGCCAGATCGGCGGGCGCGAAGATGCCGCTTTCGCCTACCATCAGGCGGTCTTTCGGGATCAGCGGAGCCAGCGCCTCGCTGGTTTCAAGCTTCGTCTCGAAGGTGCGCAGATTGCGGTTGTTGACGCCGATCATCGGCGACTTGAGCTTGAGCGCGCGCTCAAGCTCGCGGCGGTCATGGATCTCGATGAGGACATCCATGCCGTGGGCGATCGCCGCCGCTTCGATCTCCCGTGCCGCGCTGTCTTCGAGAGCCGCCATGATGATCAGGATGCAGTCGGCGCCATAGGCGCGGGCCTCTGCCACCTGATAGGTGTCGTACATGAAATCCTTGCGCAACACCGGCAGCACCGTCGCCGCTCGCGCAGTGACCAGGAAATCGAGATGGCCCTGGAAGGAGGGTGCGTCTGTCAGCACCGACAGACAGGCGGCACCGCCGGCCTCATAGGCCTGCGCCAGCGCAGGCGGATCGAAATCGGCCCGGATAAGCCCCTTGGATGGCGAAGCCTTCTTGATTTCGGCGATCAGGGCGTAGTCGCCGCGCGCCAGCCGCCCGCGAATGGCACTGACAAAGCCGCGTGGCGGAGACGCCGCCCTTGCGCGCGCCTCCACGCTCGCCAGCGAATGCTCGCGCTTGGCGGCGGCGATTTCCTCGCGCTTGTAGCTCTCGATCCGCGTCAGGATGTCGGACATGGTGCCATTCACTCAGCTGTTTGAGACCGCGATCAGGCGTTTCAGCCGTTCCGCGGCCGCGCCGTCGTCGAGCGATCGGGCGCCGAGCGACATACCTTCCTTCAGGTCCTTGGCGTGGCCGGCGACGACCAAAGCCGCCGCGGCATTGAGCAACGCGACATCCCGATAGGCGCTCGGCAAGCCGGCGAGCACGTTGCGTAGCGCGGAGGCGTTGGCGTTCGCATCGCCGCCCTTCAGCGCTTCGCCTGCGACACGTTTGAGGCCGACGTCTTCCGGCGAGACTTCAAACGAGCGGATTTCGCCTTTTTCGAGCGCCGCAACGAAGGTCGGACCGGTGAGGGTGATCTCGTCAAGACCATCCGAACCGTGAACTACCCATACCGATTCCGATCCGAGGTTTTTCAGGACCTGCGCTAAGGGCTGCACCCACTGCCTGGAGAACACGCCGACCATCTGCCTGACGACACCGGCGGGATTGGAGAGCGGGCCGAGCAGATTGAAGATGGTACGGGTCGCGAGCTCGAGGCGGATCGGGTTGACGTTCTTCATCGCCGGATGATGCGCCGGCGCAAACATGAATCCGATGCCTGCCTCGTTCACGCAACGGCTCACTTGTTGCGGAGAAAGGTCGATCTTCACGCCCAGCGCGGCGAGGACATCGGCCGCGCCCGAACGCGACGAGAGCGCGCGGTTGCCGTGCTTGGCGACCGGCACGCCGGCACCGGCAACGATGAGAGCCGCGCAGGTCGATACGTTCACCGAGCCTGAGCCATCGCCGCCGGTTCCGACGACGTCAATGGCCTCGGGCGGCGCATCGACCCTCAGCATCTTGGCCCGCATCGCCGAAACCGCGCCGGTGATTTCGTCGATGGTTTCTCCGCGGACGCGGAGCGCCATCAGTAGGCCGCCCAGTTGCGATGGCGTCGCCTCGCCGGACATCATGCGATCGAAGGCGGCCGCCGCCTCGTCACGCGACAGGGTGGCTCCGGTGGCTACCTTGGCGATGATAGATTTGAGATCGTCCATCGGATGCTTTCAGGAAAACACAACAACGGGGCTTCGAGTGTCGAGGATCAGTTGCCGCTGCTCGCTCCGGTGGCCTGTGCGAAGGCGGCTTCGTTGACGCTGGTTCCGATTTCAGACTCGAGCTTGGTGACGTACTGCGCCAGCAGCTCATCGGTCTCGGCGCGCTGAAGATTTTCGTTCAACTTCTTCATTTGATCGGAGGCAAGGTCGACGGGCGGCACCGTTGTATCGGTGACGCGGAACACGATCCAGCCGTTCGCAGACGGGTCCGGCGTCTGCCCGGCACTATCCTTGGGCGTACGGAACGCCGCGGCGACGACGCCTGCGTTAAGGCCGGGCAGGGATGCGTCACGCTTGAAAGCGGCCGCGGTTTCGACCTTCAATCCCGCCTGCGTTGCCTCGTCGGCAAGTTTGCCGCCCTGATCGAGCTTCTTGACCATGTCGTTGGCCTTGTCGCGTAGCCGGCTCGAGATCTGATCGGCGCGCCATCGGGCTTCAACCTGATCCTTGACTTCATCCAGAGTCCGCTCGCGTGTCGGGGTGATGCCGAGAACATCGTACCAGACGTAGCCGCCGTCATAGGAAATGGGGTCGTTGTCGACGCCGACGTCGCTACTGAAGGCTTGCGAGACGACGTCGAGCCCGTGCGGAATGTCCGCCAGCTTGCCGTCGGGCATGCGGCCCGAGCGGTCCACCGCGTCGAGGGTCACCGATTTCAGGCCAAGCTTTTTCGCGGCCTCGACAACGCTCGAACCGCCGCCACGCTCGTCTTCCATCTTGTCTCGCAAGTCCCCGATCTTGGCGCGCGCCCGCTGGCTCGCAATGTCCTGCTTGATCTGCGAGGCGTAGCCCTCATAGGTCGGTGCGGCCCCCGGCTCGATCTTGCCGATCTTGACGAGCGCGAAGCCGAACTTTCCTTGCGCGGGCTGGCTGACCTCGCCGGATTGCAGGGAGAAGGCGGCATCGGCAATCGAAGGATCTCCGATCTGCGATTTCGTAATTAAGCCGAGGTCGGTGTCGGACTGGCTAAGGCCGCGTTCCTTGGCGATGTCTTCGAAAGACGTCCCGGACGCCATGCGGTTGCGTGCCGCGGTGGCGTCGTCCTTGTTCGGAAACACGATCTGCTGGACCTCGCGCCGCTCGGGCGTTCCAAGGCTTTCGCGGCGTTCCTCAAAGACCTTTTTGGCGTCCGCGTCAGAGACGTCTTCCCATTTGCCGATTTCCGCCGGCGTGATCGCGACATAGGCAATCTTGCGATATTCGGGCGCGCGGAACAGCGTCTTGCGATCCTCGAAGTAGGCCGCAAGCGCTTCCGGTGACGGGGGTTCGATCGTTCCGGCCTGTGCGGCGGTCAGCTTCAGGTATTCGATCGAACGCTGCTCGTCCTGGAAATGCGCCAGGGCTTCCAGCTGCACATTGGAAGGCTCATAGCCTGCGGCGACTGTACCGGCGATCTGACGCCGCAGTGAGATCCGCCGCTGCTCGGCGAGGAAACTCTGCTCGCTGTAGCCGAGCTGGCGGATCAGGCCCTGAAAGCGCACCGGATCAAAGGCGCCGTTGGAGCCCTTGAAGCTCGGATCGTCCATGATCATTTTCAACGTTTCTTCATTGGACTGTCCGAGTCCGAGCCGCTTGGCTTCTTCATCCAACGTGGTCTCAGCAATGGTTTGCTGCAGCACCTGCCGGTCGATACCG
>NZ_DAHUXJ010000014.1 GCF_027307225.1 Bradyrhizobium sp.
GCTGGGCGCTGCCGGCAGCGCGAATGCGGCAGCCGCAACGACAGTGAGAAGCATCTTGTTCATCAATTCCCTCCCTTGGCTTTATTATCTTATCGTTTCGCTCGGACAGATCGAGCTATCCTTTCGTGAATTTTACGACCATCTCCTCCGGCATCGGCGCCGACTTCAGCCGGGTGGGGTCTTCGGGATGATGCCCAACCAGGACCCGCGTCTCGAACGCCTCGATCGCAAGCTGCTCGCCCTTGAACACCTTGTGGGTGACCTCGAAACTCGAACGCTTGACACTTTCGACCCGGCTCTCGATCGTGATCCAGTCGCCATGGGTCGAGGCGATGTAGAATTTCGCGCTGGTATCCACCATGGGGATGCCGACCAGCCCGTACTTCTTGACAATGTCCTGCTTGGAAAAGCCGGCCGCCTCGAACAGGATCGAGGTCGAGTCGTCGAACATCTCGAAATAGCGCGGGTAATAGACGATGTTGGCGGGGTCGCAATCGCCCCACTGGATCTGCACATCGCGCCGGTGAACGAACATCATTTCGGCGCCATGCGCAGCGAGGCGTCGAGCCGCACCACCTCACCATTGAGGTAGGGGTTGTCGACCATCTGCATCACGAGCGAGGCAAATTCGCCGGGATCGCCGAGGCGGCGCGGGAACGGAATCGATGCAGCGAGCGAATCCTGCGCCTCCTGCGGCAGCATGGCGAGCAGCGGCGTCAGGAACAGGCCCGGCGCGATCGCGAGCACGCGAATGCCGAATTGCGCCAGCTCGCGCGCGATGGGGAGTGTCATCGAAACGATGCCGCCCTTGGAGGCCGAATAGGCGGATTGCCCGATCTGGCCGTCATAGGCGGCGACCGAGGCGGTCGAGACCACTACGCCGCGCTCGCCGTTTGCCAGCGGCGCGAGCTTCGACATTTCCGCGGTCGCAAGCCGCAGCATGTTGAACGAGCCGATCAGATTCACCTTGATGACGCGCTCGAAGTCAGCCAGTGCCATCGGCCCCTCACGTCCGACCACCCGCTTGGCCACGCCAATGCCGGCGCAGTTGATCAACACCCGCGCCGGACCATGGGCTTTCGCCGCGGCCGCTACCGCCGCTTCCGCCGAGGCGGTTTCGGCGACGTCGCACGTGATAGCCACGCCGCCGATTTCCCTGGCGACCGTCTCGGCGAGCTTGGTGTTGAGGTCGCACACCGCGACCTTTGCACCTTCCTTCGCAAGCCGTCGCGCGGTCGCCGCGCCCAATCCCGATGCGCCGCCGGTAACGATCGCGGCCTGGTCCTTCAACTGCATTCCGTCCTCCTCAACACGTTTTCCACCTAAGGCGTGATCACGCCGTCAGCCACTTCAGATGAATAAAGCATCTCGACCAGGGCGTTGCGGTGATCGAGCACCGCACGCTGGTTGATCGATCCCTTGTCGGTAACCTCGCCGCGATCGATCGAAAGTGGTGTATCGACCAGCAATGCCCGGGCCACCCGCGTCGACGAGCCGGTCGCTGCCGACTGGAACGTGGCAAATTTCTGCCAGAAAGCGTGACGCACCGCTCCATCATGCGCGCAGATGGAAATGTCGTTCGACGGCAATGCCGGATTGATCTGGCGGCAACCGTCAGGATCGAGCACCACCAGCGCGGCAATTTCGTCGCGGTTGATGCCGGCGATGACGACATCGCGCACCAGCGGCGCGCAGGCCGCGATAAAGCGGGCGCGCAGCGGACCGACGCTGACCCAGGTGCCGCTCGCAAGCTTGAAATCCTCGGCAATGCGGCCGTCAAAATCGAGACCGGCGGCAAAATCGCACTCTACTGCCGGCTTGGCGGCATCGCCGAATTTGTAAAACCCTTCTTCGTCGAAGGCGGCGGCCGTGAGCTTCGGCTCGCGCCAATAGCCGGGCGTGACGTTCGGTCCCCTGGTGCGGAGATCGAGCTTGCCGTTGACCGGCACCAGCTTGACGTCGTTGCCGAGCACGGGAAGGCCGATATGGCCGGACCGGCTGCTCTGCGGTGTCGCGAGCAAGCACAGCGGCGCGGTCTCGGTCGCCCCCAAGCCAGTCAGCATCGGCACGCGGTAGCCGGTCTCCCTGACCGACAATTCGTCAAGGCCGTTCCAGATATGCGGCGACATCGCAGCGCCGGAGAAGAACATCGACTGCAGGCGGTGGAAGAACATGTGACGCAGATGCGCGTCGTCGCGCAAATAAGGCAGCAGCGACTCGTAACCTTTTGGAACGTTGAAATAGACTGTCGGCGAAATCTCGCGGAGATTGCGCACGGTCTCTTCGATGCCGCCGGGCATCGGCTTGCCGGCGTCGAGATACATCGAGCCACCGTTGACGAGCACAAGCCCGGTATTGTGGTTGCTGCCAAAGGTGTGATTCCATGGCAGCCAGTCGACGATGACGGGCGGCTCTTCCTTCAGGAAGGTCATGGTCTCGCGGATCATCACCTGGTTGGCGCACAGCATCCGCTGGGTATTGACGACCGCCTTCGGATTGCCGGTCGAGCCCGACGTCAGCAGGAATTTCGCGATGGTGTCGGGACCGATCGCCTGATGCGCGGCATCGAGGCCGGGATCGAGCGGCGTTGCGATCAATTCGGACAGCCGTGTCATCGAACGGTCTACTAGCGCGCCGCGGGAGGCGGCGATCTCGACCTCGCCGGGGACATTTGCTTTCAGCGCGGGAGCGAACTGATCCGCGTCATCGACAAAGACCAGTCCCGGCGTCAGCAGCTTCATCAGATAGGAAAGCTTGCCGTAGTCTTTCGAGATCAGCGAATAGGCCGGCGAGACCGGACAGAACGGCACACCGGCATAGAGCGCGCCGAACGAGACCAGCGCATGGTCGATCGAATTGCCGGAAAGGATCAGCAACGGCTTCTCTGCCGAAAGGCCGCGCGCCAGCAAGCTGGAGGCGATATGGCGACTGAGCGTCAACAATTCGTCGTAGCTGAGCGTGCGCCAGCCGCTATCAGCATCACGCTCCGCCATGAAGACGCGATCCGGCGCGACCTCAGCCCAATAGTGCAGAGAATCAGTGAGCCGCACCGGATAACCGGTGAGCGCTTGCTTCGGCCTGAGATAGATCGTGCCGTCGGCGCGGCGATCGACCGATACGGCCGGATCGCCGAATGAAATCGGGCGCAACGGATGCGAGCCGCCGCCAGGCGGCGACACGCTGCGCTTCGACTGCAGGGACAGGTCGGCTTTCGCGCTCATGTCCGGTGCTCTCCTCCCGAATAGTTATGTTTTATAACTAATTTGCCGGGAGTCAATAATTTCACGAGAATTCCTCATCCCGAGGTGCCGCCAACGGGCCGCGCGAACGCGCGCCCGATGCCAGCGCTCACAGCACCTGATGCACATCGATCACGACCCGCGAAGCGTGGCGCGCGGCGGAGGCAACGAACAGGCTCTGCATCAGCCAGCGGTATTTCGCAGCCCCGGTTTCGAACCGCGGTACCGTACGAAAATAGATCAGCGCCGGGTCGACCGCCTCGCCGCGATTGAGCCTCTCGATCAGTTCACTCGGGCCACAACGAATGCCACGGTTTTCGACATAGATCACTGCGCCGTCGTCGGTCTCGATCGCGTATTTCGCTTCCAGATCGATAGAGGAGTCCGGGCGGACGATCTGGAAGTCCGCGCCAAAGCCCAGGACCTTGCCGCTGAGGTCCTTGCCCCGCACGTCGCCGCCCGTGATCGGAATGATGCGGCGCTCGCCGTAACCGAGCTGGCCGGCCGATGTGACGCCGGCAATGTGCGCGGTAATGGTGAAGGCATATCGGGTCGCAAGCACAGGTTCCATCGAACCACTCCAATGCGTCATTATCCACCCATCCTTCGAGACGCATCGCCGGAGCGATGCTCCTCAGGAATGAGATCATCTCATGTGCTGCGGCAACCAGGTCGCCAGCAGCGGAAACGCAATCAGAATAATCAGGCGGATGATATCGGTGGCGACAAAGGGAATCACGCCTTTGAAGATCGTGGTGAAGGAGACGTCCTTGACCACGCTCTTGATGACGAAGACGTTCATGCCGACCGGCGGATGGATCAGTCCGAGTTCGACCGTCATCACGATGATGACGCCGAACCAGATCGGATCAAAGCCAAGCTGCGAGACGACCGGAAAGATGATCGGCACCGTGAGGATGATCATCGCCATCGCATCCATCAGGCAGCCGAGCACGAGGTACATCAGCATGATGACGGCGAGCACGCCGTAGCTGCCGAGGCCGAGACCGGTGAGAAACGCCGTCACCTTTTGCGGTGTCTGCGTCACCGTCAGGAAATAGCCGAACAGCAGGGCACCGATCAGCACCGTGAAGACGGCGGCTGCCGTTCGCGTCGCCTGCAACAGCGAAGCCAGCACCTTCTCCTTGTCGAGCCGGCCGGTGAAGATGCCGATCAGGAACGCGCCGGTCGCGCCGACGCCGCCGGCTTCGGTCGGCGTAAAGCGCGGCAGAAACGGCAGGCCATAGAGGCCGCCGATGACAAAAACAAACAGCAGCACCGGCGCCCAGATATCCTTCAGCGCAAGCAAGGTCTCGCGCCGGGACAATTGCGTGCCGGTCGGCAGGAAGCCTGGGCGCAGATAGCCGATCAGGGTGATCGTGACCATATACATCGTCATCGCGAGCAGGCCGGGAATAATGCCGGCCATGAACAGCTTGCCGATGTCCTGTTCGGTGATGATGCCGTAGACGGCGAGCACGGTCGACGGTGGCAGCATCGCCCCCAACGTGCCGCCGGCCGCAATCACGCCGGTGGCAAAGGACTGCGGATAGCCGAAGCGGCGCATCTCCGGATAGGCCACGGCCGAGAACGTCGCGGCGGTCGCAACCGACGAGCCGCAGATCGCGGCAAAGCCGCCACAGGCCGCGATCGTCGCAATGCCGAGACCGCCGCGCAAATGACCGACAAAGCCGTTGGCGGCGCGGAACAGGTCGCGGCTCATGCCGGAATGGCTGACGAACGTTCCCATCAGGAGGAACATGGGGATAACGCCGAAGGTGTAGTCGGTCACCGTGCGCATCGCGGTCTGGCCGACAAGCTTTAGCGCCGGCGTGCCACCGACGAGGTAACCGAAGCCGGAGACGCCGACGAGGCCCATCGCCATGCCGACCGGCACGCGCAACAGCATCAGCACAAACAGCGCGGCGAATCCGAGGATGGCGGCGGCATCGGTGCTCATGCCGCGCTTACTCCGTGCTCTTGAGCTTGGGGTCGTGCATGTCTTCGGGGTGGAAGACAAGCCGGTAGGTACGGATCGCGATCAGAAGCACCGCGGACACGTCGCCGATCCAGGCCACCGCGAAGAACGGCCAGGTCGGCATGTGCAGGTCGAAGGTCTCGACATGATCCCGATAGGTGCCGTGCACCTTGTCGAACAGCGTCCAGGTTTGCACCGTCACCACGAACAGCAGCACCAGCGTCGCGAACACGTCGACCCAGCGCTGATGTCTCGGGCTGACGTTGCCCCAGACGAGATCGACGGTGATGTGGGTGCCGCGATAGCTGGTCGCGGCAATGCCCCAGAAGATAAGGATGCCGAGCAGCATGCGGCCGATATCGAACGAGTCCGGGATCGAATAGTTGAACAGGTTACGCAGCAGCACCGATGCGAAGATGTCGATCGCGACGAGGCCGACAAAGCCGGCCGCGATCCATTCGATCGTGTCGATGAAGCGATCCATGAAATGGCGCGTCATCTATCGCTCCAGCGATGCGCGAGATGGCGAACCAGTGGCGTGGATTTGACATTCGCTATCCGGTAGCCGAGCACTCGAAATGCGAATGTCAAATCCGGAACTCCACTGGAGATTTTTGGTTTGCTAGTGGTCCTTGGATTCTAACATTTGCAAATGCACCCACCGCGACGGGATGCAAATGTTAGAATCGGACCACTAGTCGCTACGGCGTCAGGGCGTTGTACTTGGCGAGAGAGGCTTTCAGTTCCGAAAGCGCCGCATCGGGATCGACGCCCTTCCTCCGGACATTATCGGCCCAGGTCTTGACCAGCGGTTCGGCGGCCTTCTTCCACTGCGCGGTCTGCTCCGGTGTCAGCGAATAGACGTCCTGGCCGGGCTCGGCCTTCACCTTGCCGAGCCCTGCGTCTTCGAATTCGCCCCAGGGGCCGCCGACGCGGCCGGCCGCCTCCGTATTGCAGTTGTCGTCGATCGCCTTCTTCTGGCGGTCCGACATCTCGTTGTATTTGTCCTTGTTCATCACGAGAACGAAGGTGGTGACATAGAGCGGCGCGTCCATCTGGAACTTCGTCACCTTGTCGATGCCGAACAGCACCAGTGATCCCCACGGGAAGGTGACCGCATCCGCGACGCCGCGCTCGATGATGTCGCGCACTTCAGGCGCGGAAGCTTGCACATTGGTGCCGCCAAGCAAGGTCACGAAATTCGCGATCGTCGCATCCGCGGGGCGGATCTTCATGCCCTTGATGTCCTCAGGCACGACGATCTTCTTGGTGCGGGAATGAAAGGAGGAAGGCGAATGGATGAAGGCTAGGCAGAACTTGACGTCGCCCATCTCCTTCGGCGCATATTTGCGGTACCAGGCGTCGAGCCCCATCGAGCCACCCTTGGCAGCCGACATCAGGAAGGGCAATTCGCCGGCGGCGATGATCGGGAAACGGCCGGGCTGGTAGCCAGGATTGACGTAGGTGACGTCGGCGATGCCGTCGCGCGCCATGTCGTAATGGTCGAAAGCCTTGCCCAGCTGCTGTGCTGGATAGACGTGCGACTTGATGGTGCCGCCGGAGGCCTTCTCGACCGCGGCGCCCCAATCTTCCAGCGACTTTTGCAGCGGATGCGATGCCGGCACCCAGTGCGAGATCTTCAGGTCGAAGGTTTTTTCCTGCGCCATCGCGGGCGAGGCGAGCGCAGCCAGCAGCGCCGCGAGCAAGGCCTTTTTCATCGATCACTCCCTTTGGGCAAAGACAGGCTTCGGCCCGCTCTTTTTATTTAACATGTTATAGAAGATTTGGTTGTCGTTTCAACACGAACCGTCGGCATCCAAAAATTCCGTGCGATATGCGAACCGAATCTCTTCCAGACGCCCCCGCACACCATCCGATTGAACTAGAGCTCCGATTCCGAAGTTCGCAAACCATCGCGGTGACCTCCGATGCGAACTTCGGAATCAAAGGAGCTCTAGCAACTTGTTGATTCTAGTGCGGCTTTGAATTTGAAGTTCCTATGACGAACTTGCAGCAATCCAGATAGGAACTTCAAATTCGCCGCACTAGTTGCCAGCCGCTTTCCCAAAACCGTTATATGATATAACTACCAGCGTCGACCACCGTCGCAAACTAATACTATCGGGGAGGGAAAGATTGCGGACCAAAGTCGCGATCATTGGCGCGGGGCCTGCGGGTCTCTTGCTCGGACAGTTGCTGCACATCTACGGTATCGACAATGTGATCCTGGAGCGTCACACGGGCGAATACGTGTTGGGGCGCATTCGCGCCGGCCTGCTTGAGGAAGGCACCGTCTCGCTGCTCGACGAGGTCGGCGCTGGCGGACGCGCGCACCACGATGGGCTGGTGCACGAGGGCATCGAACTCGCCTTCGGCGGGGAGCGCCACCGCATCGATCTCCATGGCCCCACCGGCAGAACGGTGATGATCTACGGCCAGACCGAAGTGACGCTGGATCTGATGAACGCGCGGCGCGCGGCTGGGCTGACCAGCGTCTACGAAGCCGACCACGTCACGCCGATCGATTTCGACACCGACCATCCCCGCGTCTCCTACGTCAAGGACGGCGTCACGCATGAAATCGATTACGACTTCATCGCCGGCTGCGACGGCTTTCATGGCGTCAGCCGCGCCAGCGTCAAGCCGCAAGCGATCGAGACGTTCGAGCGGGTGTACCCGTTCGGCTGGCTCGGCATTCTGTCGAACACCCCGCCGGTCAGCCATGAGCTGATCTATTCCAACCACGCGCGCGGATTTGCGCTCTGCACCATGCGATCGACCAAGCGCAGCCGCTATTACGTGCAATGCCCGCTGGACGATCACATCGACCAGTGGCCGGACGACCGGTTCTGGGACGAACTGAAAAGACGCGTCGATCAGAAGGCCGCCGACATGCTCATCACCGGGCCCTCGATCGAAAAGAGCATCGCCCCCTTGCGCAGCTTCGTCGCCGAGCCGATGCGCTTCGGGCGAATGTTTTTGGCGGGCGATGCCGCTCACATCGTGCCACCGACCGGGGCCAAGGGACTTAATCTAGCGGCGTCGGACGCACATTATCTGGCGCAGGCGTTCCGCGAATATTACGACGAGAAATCGTCCGCCGGCATCGACGCCTATTCGGCGAAAGCGTTGTCGCGGGTGTGGAAGGCGGTGCGCTTCTCGTGGTGGATGACCTCGATGCTGCACAAATTCCCCGACAACGGCGCTTTCGGCGCGCGGATTCAGCTTGCCGAGCTCGACTATGTCGTGAACTCGAAAGCGGCCGCCGCGTCGCTGGCGGAAAACTACGTCGGGCTGCCGTTCTAAGCGCTTGCGGTTGCCATCTTCGACCGCGGCATCAGCATCGCCAGTACGATCGCAACCACCAACAGCGCCGGCACGTCGCCAATCAAATGGCCGTATTCCATCGGATCCTGGATCGACTCGACGGCCATAATTGCGCCATGCACGACGCTCGACCAAACGGTGAACCAGATCAGGCTGCGGCTGCCAAGCGGATCGCGCGAGGCGATTAGCAGGAACACGCCGAGCGTCGCATAGACGCCGACAATCATCATGGCGTAATGCGAATGCTCGTGCCCCCATGCCCAGCCCGACGGCCACAAAATCGTCAGCGGATAGATCCCAAGGATAAAAATCAGACCGACCACGATCAAGGCGATTCGAAGATAGAAAATCTGAGTGTCGTTCGACATATTTCCCTCTCCTCTACTGCCTTAACTTCCCGAAGTTCTCCGATTTGCCATACGCTACGATAGCAGAGACAAGGTCACCGGTCAGTCGCGGAATTGGATGATGCTCACGCTTTATTTCTCGCCCGGCTCAAGCTCGATGGCGGCCCATATCGCGCTTCACGAGATTGGGACCACATTTGAGGCGAAGCCGCTATCGTTGAGACGCAACGAGACGCGATCGCCGGAATTTCTGAAGATCAATCCTGCCGGCAAGGTACCGACGCTCCTGGTCGATGGACGGCCGCTGGTCGAAGTTGCCGGAATCCTGTTTTATCTGGCCCGGCGTTTTCCGGAAGCCGCCCTGTTGCCGCACGGCGATATCGAAGCCGAGGCCCGCGTCGTTTCCTGGATGTCGTTCATCGCATCCACGCTGCACCCGGCGCGTCAGCGCGGGATCGATCATGCCCGCGAAGTCTACGGCCTCGCGGACCGGCTGCTCGGAAGCGGCTGGGTGCTTGGCGACCGCTATTCGATCGCCGACATTCATCTGTTTCGCCTGTACTGGCGACTGTTTCACGCGCTCAAGCTGGAGCGCGGCACGTTTCCGAACCTCGACGCGCTCTACGAACGCATGATGGCGCGGCCCGCCGTGCAGCGGACGATCGAGGCGGAGAGCGCGGTCGGCTATGACTTGCCGCCGTGAGCTGTTCAAAACGCGCGCGTAAATACTGTTTGAAACTTTGTAGGCGGTGATTTTTCGCCGCTCGCCCGGTCTTCAAGGGCGGTTCATCGAAAACACGATTGGAAGAATGTAAGCCGCCCCACGCCGGACGATGCCCGCTTGCTGATCCTGCCCGCCTGCGCATCCTCGAGGCCATGAAGTCTCGCGAATGCGCCGTCGGCGAAATCGTCGGACGCATGGACATCTGTCAGTCGGGCGTCTCGCGACACTTGCGCATTTTGACTGAGGCCGGGATCGTGCAAGCGCGCCGCGACGGACAGAGGCGACTCTACTCGTTGCGAAAGGACGGCTTCGATCAAATCGAGGCTTGGGTAGCGGGGTATCGACGCCATTGGGAGGCGAGGCTCGACCGATTTGGTGCGGCCCTCGAAAAAGGCCGCGCTCGCCCAAAGGAAAGCTCTCGGGAGAAATCATGATGGCCGCGACAACCGGTACGGCACGCGCCCAGTTTTCGATCCAGCGTGAATACGCCGCCTCTATCGATGAAGCCTGGACGCTTTGGACCACAAAGGCGGGGATCGAATCTTGGTGGGGTCCCGAGGGCTTCGAGGTAGACGTTACCGCGCTGGACCTGCGCGCTGGAGGCGAACTCGCTTATCGGATGACCGCGGTGGGACCCGAACAGGTGGCTTTCATGAAGCAGGCAGGCATGCCGCTGACGACGGTATGCAAAGTGACCTATGTCGAGGTCTCGCCTCCGCGCCGGCTGGCTTACATAACCCTGACTGATTTCGTGCCGGGCGTGACGCCGTATGAAGTTGCTACGGTCGTCGAATTCCGGGCAACGTCAGGCGGCGTGCAGGTGACGCTCGCCTTCGACGCCATGCATGATGACGTTTGGACGGAACGCGCGCGAGCGGGACACGAAGGCCAGTTGCGCAAACTCGACGCACTGTTTACCGCGCAAGGCAAGGCGGTGCGTTCGTGAAGACTTCGCTCTCCGACGCAGTCGCGGCCGGATTCATGGTTACGGCGCTGGCCCTCACACCGCCGGTACTAAGGCAATAACCGATGATCAAAATCCATGATTTTCCTCACGGCGCGCGTGGACTTCGGGTGGCGTGGTTATGTGAGGAAATGGACCTCGCTTACGCAGTGACACCCGTCAGTTTCCCGCCGGATAACGACTATCGAGCCCTCAACCCGTTCGGCACCGTGCCTTTTTTGCAAGATGGCCAGGTTTCGATGGGCGAATCGATCGCCATGATGCTTTACGTCGCACAGAAATATGGACCGACTGATGCTTTGCCGTTGGCCGACAATGGGCGCTACGCCAAGGTTCTTCAATTCACCCTGTTGGGAGAGGCTACGTTGTCATCTCTGATGACACCGCTCCTTGCGGTACGTTTTGGTGCGCCGAGCGACCAAAAACGCAATTGGTCGGCGCTCGGGATCGAGTCTCGGCTCAAGGGAACCATTGATCACCTGCGTGACGAACTCGGCGATCGCGATTTCCTTGTGGGAAGTTCGCTTACGCTGGCCGACATCTCCATCGCAACCGCGCTACGGATATGGACCCGAGGCGTTGGCCAGGAAATGCCTGCGACCTTGCGGGCCTATTGCGAGCGCCTTGAGGATCGCCCGGCCTGCAAACGCGCATTGGGGGGGCGCTAGTTCCAAGTCAAGGACGCCGACAGGCTGTCGCAATGTTCGCCTATCGTCATCAGGCGTTGATCCGATCGAGTTGCGCGTGAATATTTCTGTTTTAAACTTTGTAGGCGGTGATTTTCGCCGCGCACTCGTCTCAATGACGGCTCATCAAAGCAAGAGCCGCCCATGACATCGTTGGACATCCCTGAAGGCTTCGAGCCGCATTTTCGCAAAAGCCCGCTGACCGATACCTGGGAGCCGATTTATTCCCGGAAAACGGACAAGGCCGTGATCATGGGATTGCGGCTGGCAACGCCGCACACGAATTCGCGCGGATTGATCCATGGCGGACTGATTGCGGCTCTGGCCGATGGAGGCATGGGCTATAGTTGCGCGCAGGCGACAGGCTGGCGTTCTTCTTTCGTGACGATTTCGCTTGCGGTCGATTTCACCGGCTCCGCCGGGATCGGTCAATGGCTCGCGGTCGAAAGCGAGGTCATCCGCACCGGCGGTACGATCTGCTTCGCGCAATGTCTGGTCAGAGCCGACGATGCCGTGATCGCGCGGGCGAACGCAACGTTCCGCGTGGTAAAGAAAGACGCTTAGCCGAAATGCCAGTCCGTGGCCTCGACCACAAGATCGATGAAGGCGCGCACCTTCGCCGATAACAGCCGCGAAGTCGGATAGACGACATGGATGGGCAGCGGCGGCTGCTCGAATTTCGCCAGCACGACCTTGAGACGACCACGCTTGATCGCATCCGCGGCCTGATAGGCCAATACCCGCGTCAGGCCGCCGCCTTGAACGGCATATTGGATCGCCGCGTCCGCGCTGTTGGTCATCAAGCGAGGAACGGGTGCGATGCGAATCTCCTTGCCGTCGCGCTGGAAGCGCAGATCGGGCGACGCCGTGGTGGCGCCGAACTGGATGGTCTGGTGAGATGCGATCGCCTCGGGCGTCTTCGGCTCGCCGTGGGCTTTGAGATAGCCGGGCGAGGCAACCACGATGCGCCGCATCTCGCCGACATGGCGCGCCACCAGGCTCGAATCGGCGAGATGGCCGATCCGCACCGCAAGGTCGACGCCATCTTCGATCAGATTGATCATCCGATCGGTCAACCGCAGTTCGCCGGACACCTCCGCGTAGCGCTTGAGGTATTCGGACATCACCGGGCTCACATGGAGCCGCCCGAAACCGATCGGCGCGGACACCACGAGGCGCCCGCTCGGCCGGGTCCGCTCATCCTGGATCGAGGCCTCGGCCTCCTCGACATCGGCGAGAATTCGTCGGGCGCGCGCGAGATAACGCTGCCCGGCATCGGTCAAGGCGACCGACCGCGTGGTCCGCTGCAACAACCGCGCGCCCAGACGCTCCTCCAGCGCGGCGATCAGCCGTGTCACGCCGGAAGGCGACAGCCCGAGCTTCCGGGCGGCGGGCGCAAAGCCTTCGAGGTCCGCGACCGCGAGAAAGGCTTGCATGGCGTCAATGCGATCCATGGCATTATTTCATAATCCGCAATGATCTGGTGTCAATCGCGCCAATTGTTTTGGAGCGAAAAAGCCTCCATTTTGCGTGGATGGAACCGGAGACGGAGGTTTCCGATGTCAGAGCTTCAAGCCGTTTCGAGCGACGTCGCGTTCACGCCGGCGGTGAAAGCCGTTCAGTCCCGCAAGGGTTCGCGGCAGGCTTACGCGGAGCGTGGCGACTGGCGCACCGAAATCGATGAAAACCTGGCGGCATTCCTTCGCCAGACCGATAGCTTCTATTTCGCAACCGCCTCGGCCGACGGCCAGCCCTACATCCAGCATCGCGGCGGGCCAAAGGGGTTCATCAAAATTCTCGACAAGAACACGCTCGCCTTTGCCGACTATGCCGGCAACCGGCAATTCATCACGCAAGGCAATCTCTCGGAAAATCCCAGGGCCTATATGTTCGTGATGGACTATGCCCACCGCCGACGGGTGAAGCTCTGGGGCGAGGCGAAGATCGTCGAGGACGACCCGGCGCTTCTGCAGTCGCTGATGCCGAAGGGTTACAGGGCGCGGCCCGAACAGGTGATCCTGTTTCGGATATCGGCCTGGGACACCAATTGCCCGCAGCACATCCCGCAGAAATTCGATGCGGCGGACGTCGCCGCGGCTCTGGCCGCGCGCGATGCGCGGATTGCGGAACTGGAGGCGGAGGTCGCGGCGTTGAAGAAAGCGCCGGTCTCCGAGCGATCCAACTAGTCGATCAGGAGGGTCGTCCCCGCGGAACGCGGGGATCCATAACCACCGACGCCTGTTTGGGTCGATGTCAACCACCGCGACGCTATGTGTTAGGCCGCGGCGTATGGGTCCCTGCTTTCGCAGGGACGACTGAAACGCCGGTCCCAGATTCATGCCGCCTCGCAAAGCGGTCTCCAGGCGAAGTCGGGATAATATTGGCTCATCATGCGGTCCACATAGGCAATAAGATTGCCGAATTGCTGTGTGCGTTCACGCAAAGGAGACTCGAAGAACGGGGTGAGTATTCCCGCAACGACAGCAAATGCCGTGGCGTCGGCTCCGCACGGCGTATTGCCCATCAGGTAAGGCTTGTCGCCAAGCTGGACCGACAGCGCGAGCAACGAACGGATGGCGAGATCGATATCCTCGTCAGGCGCGTGACGGCCAAGGCCGCTGATCAGGTAATTCTCCGCCACGCGAAATTGGGCGTCCTCGCGCAGTCTCTCGCGCATATGCGCCGGCGCACCATCGAAGAAGTGCGAGGGCCCCTTGGCGAAATTCTCAGGATTGGTCCAACGCGCGCCAACCAGCGCCCAGTACAGATGGTGCTCGATCATGCGTTCGAACGCCCAAGCCTGTGCGCGCTGCTGCAGATTCAGTGGGGCGTCGAAATCGAAGCCGTATTCGGCCTCGATATGCGCCCGGATAAAGGTGGAATCGGCGATCGCCTCGGCGTCGTCCTGGATATAGGGCAACTGCCCCTTCGGCGACGCCGTTGGCCTCGCCTTTTCCTTGTGATAGTCGAGGCCCGCCATTTTGAGCTGAACCTCGGTCTTGGTCACGAAAGGGCTGATTTCCGGCAGGCCAAAGCCGGCGCCAAAGCCATAGACCGTGATCAATGGATCACTCCCTTTTCCCTGAGAAGCCGCTTAAGGCTAGCCACGCCCTGCTGCCACCGTGGTGTCAGCAGCGGTGAAACCGTCGCCCAGAGGTCGAGGCCGTAAAGTATGATCATGGGACAAACCCCTCTCGATTTGAGTGTTGTCCCGTTATACTTGCCAGCTGCTGCCAACATGGTGTCAGCATCCAACGGCCTTCCTCGAATAAATTACGAGCCTTCCCATGCGACGTGCCGACCGTCTGTTTCAGATCATTCAGGTGCTCCGGCGCACCCGCAAGCCGCTGACGGCGGATGCGATCGCGGCTGAACTGGAAACCTCCAAGCGCACGATCTATCGCGACATTGCGACCCTGATGGAGCAGCGCGTGCCGATCCGCGGCGAGGCCGGGATGGGCTACATCCTGGAAAAGGGATTCGACCTGCCGCCCTTGATGCTGACGCCCGACGAGATCGAGGCCGCGGTGCTGGGCGCGCAGTGGGTCGCAAGCCACGCCGACGAAACACTGTCGCGCGCAGCTGCCGACCTGATCGCGAAGATCGCGGAGACGGTGCCGGAGCGTTTGCGGCCTTTCGTACTCGAACCGACGAGCCACGCCCGTCCAAGCTGGCGCAAGGAGCCCGACCGCATCGACATGGTGAAGACGCGCACTCAGATCCATGAGGGACGGAAGATCACACTGCACTACCGCGACGAGCACGGGCGCGACAGCGAGCGCACCATCTGGCCGATCGCGATCGGCTATCTGGAAGCGGTGCGGCTGCTCGCCGCCTGGTGCGAACTGCGCCGCGACTTTCGCAGTTTCCGGACCGACCGAGTCATCGACGCGGTGTATCTTGAGGAAAGATACCCCGAGCGGCGCGATCTGCTACGGGCCAAATGGCGGCGCAGCCTGGTCTGGGAAGCGCCGAGCGATGTCTGATCATGGATGCGAATGTTAGAATCGGACCGCTAGCCATGGAAGTAGGCCATCAGACCTCAAAACCCGAAAGCCCGTGCCAGTCTTGCGGCGCCTGCTGTGCGTATTCGCAAAACTGGCCGCGCTTTACGATCGAAGAAGACGCCGCGCTCGATCTCATTCCGCCAAGCTTCGTCAACGAAAGAGGGTCCGGCATGCGCTGTGACGGAGATCGCTGCTCCGCACTATCGGGACGGATCGGCGTTGCGACCTCCTGCACGATCTATGAGATTCGGCCGGAGGTGTGCCGCACCTGCATGCCGGGCGATTCCGAATGCGGCACGGCGCGCCGGAAATGGGGATTGCCAGTGTTGGCGGACCCCTGCCCTTGAGCGAGGGACGTGGCGATCAGGCCGTGACGGCCCTGGCGAATTCGGCGAAGTCCGCGTCGTCGGGTTCGTCGTCGATCGGCGCAAGCTGCGTGAGCGGCTTTGTCGAGAGCGTGATCGGCTTGCGACCGCTCACCGATACCGGCGAGGTCCGCGCGGCAGGCTCGCGCGACAAGGCGTAAAGCGTCGAACCGACGCGGCCGCCAGCCTGAACCAGTTCATGCTCGCTGCAGCTTGCCGCTATGGTCATCGCCAGGGAATAAAGATGGCTCTTGCGATAGCAGAACAGCGCCAGCATGGCCCGGACCTCGGGCGAGACACTGGCCACCAACTGCGGCAGGCCATGTTCGCTCGCGCGATACATCTGGCCAAGCAGTTCGTCCTGGACCGGGCAAAAGTCGTTCTCGAACATTTGCATAACCCCCGGCGTCGAGGATGCAATGCGACTCTCTAACGAAAGGTTAACCACGGCAGCCAGTAGTGCCACGGGGAACTTGATTGACAGCACATGTTTAAGCTGAACCAGCCCGGCGCGCCCGAATCAGTGGCCGGCCATAAAGATCGACAGGCCGAAATCGGTCAGATGGTGGAGGGCCTGGTCCACGCCGATCAAGGTCCAGAACCAGGGGTGCTGATTCTCCTGCGTGACGCCCAGTCGCGAGGACACCAGCCCCTTGCAACGATCGACCGCGAAATGAATGACAAAATCGATCACGGCCACGAACCAGAACCGGGGCGCGACGACGAGAATGAGCGCCAGGATGACCGCAAAGTGCACGCCGCAATGGGCGAGCAGCGGAAGAAACCAGCCGGTCTTCTGATCCTTGCCGATCGCCATCCAGGACGTTTGCAGCACGAAGTCGGCGATGACGTGCTTGACGGTCAGAAGCACCATCCAACCAATCAGCGCACCTACCGGAACCGATGCGGACATGGGGGGAAACGACAAGCGGAAGCCCTCAGGCGAAAATGACGGAGTGGTCTCTGGAAGGCTTCAGCGCTACTTCTTCTTTGCCCGCCAAATCGGCCGGGTTCCCTTTTTATGACATCTCCGGGTGCAGAATGCACCATCACCGCCTTGGAAAAACACAGAGTGTGGCGGACGCGCCGTGCCCGGTAAGGTTACCGGTGGGCGGCCGGTGGCGCAGCGTTTGCAATCCGCAAACCAGCGGATATCATGTGAGCCTATAAAATTATCGTTCTTTTTTAGGCAGTTATGACCGAGTTCGGGCGATTTCTGCCGTGGCTGTTGCTGCGAGCGCGCCTGCAGGTTGCGGATATGGGCCATGAGTGCTGGAGTCCCAACACCATCCCCGGGCAAGCGGCGTTCACGCCCGTCATTTCTCAACAGCAACGGCAAGCAGGTGATCCTGTTCGCCGTGCTGACACTGTTGCTTAGCCTTGCAACCGTTTGGGGCGGCCGCATCTGGCTGCGCAATTCCGAAACGCTGACGTTCGCAGTTGGCGAGGCCAACGGGCCGGAGGCCCGCTTCGCGGTCAAGCTTGCAGCGATGCTCAAGGCGGCGTCCTCGCGGTTTCATCTCAGGATCATTCCCAACATCGACAACGCCAAAGCTATTACCCAGTTCGATCACAAGCTGGCGGACCTCGCCGTGTTGCGGACTGATGCCAAGGTCCCGCCGCGCGCCCGATCGTTCGCGATCCTGGAACACGACGTGCTGATGCTGATCAGCCCGGGTAACAAGAAGATCAAATCGCTGGCTGAACTGAAGAAAAGGAAAATCGCGCTGCTGACGCGCGGCAATAACCTCGCCTTTGTCCGCAATGTGCTCGAAATCCCGGCAAACGCGGATGCCAGTGCGCGGCTGCAACTGGCACCGCCGAATTCGACGATCGACAGACTTCTCTCGTCGGGTGGCTACAGCGCCGTGATCGCGGTCGATCACGCCTCCGCCATCGTCAGGGACAAGAGCTTCGAGCAATCTGCGCGACGCGCTCCCTTCACGGTGAACGCGATCGACGAAGCGACGGCGTTGAGCCGCCGCTATCCCGGCATGTCGGAGGAAACGCTGGCCACGGGGCTATTGTCATCGACGCCGCAGATTCCCGACGACGACCTCGACACCGTCGGGCTGCAATGGCTGCTGGTCGGCCAGGCCGCGATCCCTGCGAATACCGCAGGCGAGCTGGCGCGCACGATCTATGAGAACAAGGCGGAACTCGTGCTCGACGACGGCTTCGCCTCAAAGATCGAACCGGCTGATGTCGACAAGAGCGCTTTTGTCGCGGCCCATCAAGGCGTGGCCGAATATATCAACGACACCTCCAAGTCGTTCCTGGAGCGCTACAGCGACCTGCTTTATATCGGCGTGGCCGCGCTCGGCGTGATCGGCTCGCTGTTTGCCGCGCTCTACACCAAAGTCACCCGGGTGGCCCCGGAAAAGGCAAGCGAACTCGCCACCGCGATCCTCGACATCGGCGAGCGGATCGCCGATGTGCAGACCATCGAGGCGCTCGACGGACTGCAGGACGAACTCGAAAGCGTGCTACGAGGCGCCGTGATCGGACTGCGCGACGGCACGATCTCCAGCGACGGGCTCGATACGTTCAAGCTTGGCTATGAATTCGTGCGTGACGAAATCGGCATGCGGCGCGAGAGCCTGAAGCGGCAAAGTGGCCATGACGACAATGTGGTGGTCGTCAAGACCGCGCAAAGTGCGTAAAGACGGCCCGGCCCCCGATGTCCCAACCGCCTGGGTTTCCCCTCTCCGAGTTTGCGACCGCCACGACCGGCCGCAACATGACCAGATCCGCCTATGTCGCGGTGACCTGCGGCGTCGTGATGATGGTGCTGCTGACGGTCGATCCGGTCTATGCGGCCATGCACGAGGTCATCGGCGCGCTTTTGTGGGCGTGCCTCGTCTTTTTCGTGTTCGAATGGCTGATCAGGCTCCGCCATGCCGCCGGCACCGGCCGCAGGGCGGCCTATATCGTCTCGTTCCGCGGCATCGTGGATGCCGCCTCCGCACTGGCAGTACCCATTGCGCTGGCGGCCGGCGTCGGTTCCAGATCGGCTTGGCTGCTCGGCATGTTCTGGGTGCTCAAGGTCATTCCCGGCACTCGCGGCTTGCGGCAATTGCGCCGGGTGCTGGTCGTGGAATCCGGACCTCTGTTGAGCGTGCTCGTGCTTTTCCTGACGGTCCTGTTCATGGCCGCGGTGGCGGAATTCTTCCTTGAGCACGAGCTCCAGCCCTCAAGCTTCGGCAGCATTCCGGCGGCCTTGTGGTGGGCGGTGGCGACCCTGACCACCACCGGCTACGGCGATGTGGTGCCACTCACCCCGCTCGGCCGGCTGGTCGCGGCGGGCGTCATGATCTGCGGTCTCGGCGTGTTCGGGCTATGGACCGGCATCCTTGCGACCGGCTTTGCCGCGGAGACGCGGCGCGACAATTTTCTGCGCAGCTGGGAAGCCGTGAGCAAGGTGCCGTTCTTCGCCTCGCTCGGCCCGGCCGCAATCGCCGACGTCACGCAGCTGCTGCGAACCATCGATCTGCCGGCGCGCACCACTATCATCCGCAAGGGCCATGCCGGCGACTGCATGTATTTCATCGCCAGCGGTGAGGTCGAGGTCGATTTGCCGGGCAAGAAAGTCGTGCTTGGCGAAGGTGCCTTCTTTGGTGAAATGGCGCTGTTGGGCAACAATCTGCGCTCGGCCGATATCACGACAACGCGGGTGACGCGTCTTCTGGTGCTCGACCTTGTCGACTTTCGCCTGCTGATGGCTCGCCATCCGGATCTGGCCGAGACGATCGACGCCGAAGCCAGGCGGCGCGCACTGGAAAATAAATAAAGCATGATCCGGACCCAGAGGGCCGCGCCAGCGCAAAGTGGAAGGCGGTTTTCCTCGCGACAAACGTAGAATACGTTTGCGCGGAGATCATGCTCAAGACATAACGGAGAAAAGAATGTCGGAAAACGACGCAAGTCCACCCGTGCTCGAACGGCAAGGCGCTCGCGCCACGATCCGGCTGAACCGGCCGAAGCATCTCAACCGCCTGCAGGCCGAAGACCTCGACGTGTTGCTGAAGCAGTTCGCCGAGGTTGAGGCCGATCCTGCCACCCGCGTGCTCGTGCTCACCGGCACCGGCCGCGCCTTCAGCGCCGGATACGACCTCAATTCGGTTTCCGAGCGCGCCGTCAGCGACGTCGAACAGAGGAGCGCGGGCTCCGCCTTTGAAGTCGTCGTCAACCGGCTTGAAGACATCGGCATCCCGACGGTCTGCCGCCTCAACGGCGGAGTTTATGGCGGTTCGACCGACCTTGCGCTTGCCTGCGATTTCCGCATTGGCGTCGACACCTGCGAAATGTTCATGCCGGCAGCAAGGCTCGGCCTGCACTACTACAAGAGCGGGATCGCCCGCTATGTGACGCGGCTCGGGCTCGACAACGCCAAGCGGCTGTTTCTGACCGCAGAGAAAATCGGCGCGCCGGAGATGCTCCGCATCGGCTATCTCACCTCCGTCGTGCCGGCCGAAGCGCTTGACGAAGAGGTCGATCGGCTGGCTACCATTCTCGCCGGAAACGCGCCGATCGCGATGCGCGGCATGAAGCAGACCATGCACGAGATTTCACGCGGCAAGCTCGATGAAGAGGCTGCCGACCGGCGGGCTCGCGACAGCATGCGCGGCGAAGAGATCAAGGAAGGCATCAAGGCGTTTGCCGAAAAGCGGCCGCCGAAGTTTTAAGACATCCACAAAGTGGTGTCCCGGACGCGGTGCAGCGCGTAGCGTTGCATCCGCAGATCCGGGACCAAAAATTGCTAACCCATGGACCCCGGATCAGCAGCACATCACGCCGCGAAGAGCGGCGCGCCGCGCAGCATCCGGGAAACGCCACTTCTGCCTCAAACCAGATTCTCTAATCCACAAACGCGGCCGCCTCCGCTACGCTCGCCCGCGAGGTGCGGTAGCTGTTGATGCGGTGGTCGCGATCGGCAAAGCCGAACGATATGCCGCAAACCACCCGCCGGTCGTCGCCAAGCTTGAAGTGACGCCGGATCAGGCCCGACTGATGCGCCAATGCGGCCTGCGGAATCGTGCCGAGACCAAGCGCCTGCGCCGCCAGCATGAAGTTGCCGACATAAGCGCCGCAATCGATCGCGCCGTAGACGCCAAGCGCCTCATCGCTGTGGATGATCGCAACATGCGGCGCGCCGAAGAAATTGAAATTTTCCAGCGCCTGTTTTGCGTAAGCCGTCCTGTCACCGCGCGGGATGCCGAGCGTGTTGTAAAGCTGGAAACCGCTCTCGCGCCGCCGCTCCAGATAAACGCCGCGATATTCCCGTGGAAACGGAAAATCGCCGTCATCCTTGCCGGAACTCGCGGCCGCATAAATTGCCTTGCGAAACCTTTCCTTGGCCTCGCCGCTGGCGATCACGACCTGCCAGGGCTGGCTGTTGCACCAGGACGCCGTGCGCTGCGCCACTTTCAGCACCCGCTCGACGATCGGGCGAGGCACCGGATCGGGCTTGAACGCGCGGCAGGAAAATCGCTCGTCCAGCAATTCCTGGAGAAGCCCGATACGTTCCTCGGCGCTGCGTTTACCGGCAACAGTTGACATGCTTTATCGTCCCTTGGTCGGGATTTTGTTGAACGGCACATCCTTGTCGACGCGGATGTCGCCGGGCAACCCCAGCACGCGTTCGGCGATGATGTTGCGCAGGATCTCGTCGGTGCCGCCGGCGATCCGAATCGAGGGCGAGGACAGCAGCATGGCCTGGAACTGGCCGGCAGCTTCCGCCGTTTCAGGATCGGTCAGCATGCCGCTGGCGCCTTGCAGGTCCATCGCATAAGTCGCGATGTCCTGCAGCATCGCGCCCGACACCAGCTTGCCGATCGAATTTTCCGGCCCCGGCCGCTCGCCTCTGGAGAGCGCCGAAATCGTACGCATGCTGGTATATTTGAGGCCGCTGTTCTTGACCGCCCACGAAGCGAGTTTTGAGCGGGTGGCGCGGTCGTCGATCGCAAGGCCGTCTTCGATCATCAAGTTGCAGCAGAAATCGAAGATCTCGTTGAAGCCGGTGGCGAGCCGCGCGCCGATCGACATCCGTTCGTTCATCAGCGTCGTCAGCGACACGTTCCAGCCGTCGCCGACGGCGCCGAGCCGCTGCGAATCCGGAATGCGCAAGTTTGTGAAAAACACCTCGTTGAATTCCTGCATGCCGTTGGCCTGTTTGATCGGCCGGACCTCGACGGCGGGGCTCTTCATGTCGATGAAGAACATGGTGAGCCCCTTGTGCTTCGGGACCGTCGGATCGCTGCGGGTGATGAGCAGGCCGTAATCGGCATAATGCGCGCCCGACGTCCAGATCTTCTGGCCGTTGATGATCCAGTGATCGCCGTCGCGCTCGGCGCGGGTGCGTAGGCCCGCGACGTCGGACCCGCCGGCGGGCTCGGAAAACAGCTGGCACCAGATTTCCTCGCCGGAAGCGATTTTCGGCAGATAACGCCGCTTGTCGGCCTCGCTGCCAAACGCCATCAGCGTCGGCCCGCACATGCCTTCGCCGATCTGGAACGGGCTTGTGAGCTTGAAGTAGATTCCCTCTTCCTGCTGCCAGATCACGCGCTCGACGGCAGACGCGCCGCGGCCGCCATATTCCTTTGGCCAGTTGAGGCACACCCAGCCGGCTTCGGCTTTCTTCTTTTGCCAGGCCTTCGCGACCTCGACGATGTCCTGCTTCTGCAGGCGGATGCGGCCGAGCGAAGCCTTCGAAAGCTCGGCCTCGAATTCCTTGGGCGCATTCGCATCGATCCAGGCTCGCGCTTCTGCGCGGAAGGCGGCCTCTTGCGGGGTGTCATCGAAATTCATCGCGCTTCCCTTCTCATGTCCGGCTATCTCTCCTCATGGTGAGGAGGCGCTTGCGCCGTCTCGAACCATGAGGCCCGCTTTTCTGGCCTCATCCTTCGAGACGCCGCTTCACGGCTCCTCAGGATGAGAGTCAAGATCGCCCCTTGGTCGGGATCTGGTTGAACGGAACGTCCTTGTCGACGCGGATATCGCCCGGCAGGCCCAGCACGCGCTCGGCAATGATGTTGCGCATGATCTCGTCGGTGCCGCCTTCGATACGCGTGCCCGGTGCCCGCATCAGCATGGCCTGGAACTTGCCGGCCGCTTCGGCTTCCTCGGGGCTGGAAAGCACGCCTACGGCGCCCTGCAAGTCGAGCGCGTAGGCCGAGATATCCTGGATCATCGAGCCCGCGACGAGCTTGCCGATCGAGTTCTCCGGTCCCGGCCGCTCGCCTCTCGATAGAGCCGAGATCGCACGCATGTTGGTATATTTCAGTCCGCTGGCGCGCACTGCCCAATGAGCGAGTTTGGCACGGACGCTGCGATCCTCGATCGCTGGGCCCTCTTCGAGCATCAAATTGCTGCAGAATTCGAACAGCTCCGGAAAGCCGGTCGCAATGCCGGCGCCGATCGACATGCGCTCGTTCATCAGCGTGGTCAGCGACACGTTCCAGCCGTCGTTGACGGCGCCGAGCCGCTGCGAGTCGGGAATTTTCACATCGGTGAAATAGACTTCATTGAAGTCGGAATTGCCGTTGGCCTGCTTGATCGGCCTGATCTCGATGCCGGGGCTCTTCATGCTCAGGAAGAACATGGTGAGCCCCTTGTGCTTGGGGACATTGGGATCGGTGCGCGTCAAAAGGATTCCGTAGTCGGAATAATGTGCGCCCGAGGTCCAGATCTTCTGGCCGTTGATGACCCACTCGTCGCCACGCTTCTCGGCGCGCGTGCGCAAGCCCGCGACATCGGAGCCGCCGGCGGGTTCGGAGAACAACTGGCACCAGATGTCCTCGCCGGAAGCGAGCGGCGGCAAATACCGCCGCTTATGCTCTTCGCCCGCATAGGCCATCATGGTGGGACCACACATGCCGTGGCCGATGATGAAGGTGAAGGAGAGCTTGCCGAAAGCACCCTCCTCCTGCTGCCAGATCACGCGTTCGATCGGCGAAGCTCCGCGGCCGCCATATTCTTTCGGCCAGTGCAAACAGGCCCAGCCAGCGTCGGCCTTCTTCTTCTGCCACGCTTTCGCGACATCGAGAATGTTGGCGCCCTTGAGCACCGTGCGCCCAAGTGAAGACCGTTTCAATTCCTCTTCATATTGTTTGGGCGCGTTCGCCGCGATCCAGGCTTTCGCTTCAGCGCGAAAGGCAGCTTCCTGCTGGGTATCGTCGAAATTCATGCCGTGCTCTTTCCTTACGTTCCCCGGACGCAGCTCAGCGCGTGCGGTGCGCTACTGATCCGGGGTCCACATGGATCCCGGCTTCTCGCGGAGCAGCGTGAACGCTGCGCCGAGTCCGGGACACGATCCTCAAGCTGCATTCCGCTTGCGCATGCGGTCGATCAGCGCGTCTTCCCAGTACGACAGCGAGCCCAACGACAGCGCGGTCGCATTCGCGCGCCGGTAATAGAGGTGGCAGTCGAACTCCCAGGTGAACCCCATGCCGCCGTGAACCTGAATATTGTTCTTCGCGCAATGCTGGAACGCCTGCGTCGCGCTGATGCGCGCGGCCGCGGCGGCTTCCGGCAATTCGCCGGCATTGGTCGAAAGCGCCCAGGCGCCGTAGTAGCAGTTGGAACGCGCCAGCGTCGCGGAGACATACATGTCGGCGAGCATGTGCTTGATCGCCTGGAACGAGCCGATCGGCCGGCCGAACGCGATACGGTCGAGCGCGTAGTCGCGTCCCATCTCGAGCGCACGGTCGGCGCCGCCGACCTGTTCAAAAGCGAGCAACACCGCAGCCCGATCCAGCACCTGCGAGATAACGCTCCAGCCCTCACCGGCCGACCCCAGCGGCTCCGCCCTGCACTTCTTGAAGCTAATTTCGGCCTGGCCGTGCGACGGATCGATATTTCCGAGTGCCTTGGCCTCGACTCCGCCGGCCTTCATGTCGACCAGAAACAGCGAGATGTCGGTCTCGCGGCCGCTCGAACCGGTGCGCGCGGCAACGATCGCGAAATCGGCAATCGCCCCGTCGGCGACAGGCTTCTTGACGCCGTCGAGAACTCCGTTGGAGGCGGCAAGCTTGATCGATTGCGCCGACGGATTGCCCTTGCCCTCGAACAGGGCGAGCGTTCCGATCGCTTCGCCGGAGGCAATCAGCGGCAGCCACTTCTGCCTCTGCGCCTCGCTGCCCGCAAGCAGGAGCGCTTCGGCGGCGAGATAGACGGTCGAGGAAAACGGCACCGGCGCCAGCGCCCGGCCCATTTCTTCGGCGATCACGCAAAGCTCCAGATGGCCGGCGCCCGTGCCGCCATAGCTTTCCGGGATCGCAACGCCAAGAAAGCCCATCTCGGCGAGCCCCTTCCACAACTCCCGGTCATACGGCGACTTGCCGTCGATGACGCCGCGCACCGCCTTGGGCGGGCATTTTTCGGCGAGAAATTTCCGCGCGGTGTCGCGCAGCTGCTTCTGGTCGTCGGAAAAATCGAAATTCATCCCGTTACTCTCCGATGCGATGTCAGCGCGGCGCCATGCGAATGGCGCCGTCGAGGCGGATCGTCTCGCCGTTGAGCATGGCGTTCTCGACGATGTGGACCGCGAGGTTGCCGTATTCGGCCGCATCGCCGAGGCGCGCGGGATGCGGCACCTGCGCGCCAAGGCTTTGGCGCGCCTCCTCGCTCAAGCCCATCAAGAGTGGCGTAAAGAAAAGCCCGGGCGCAATCGTGTTGACGCGGATCTTGTGCTGGGCGAGATCGCGCGCGGCCGGCAGTGTGAGACCAACCACGCCACCCTTGGAAGCCGAATAGGCAATCTGGCCGATCTGGCCCTCGTAAGCGGCGACGCTCGCGGTATTGATGATGACGCCGCGCTCTTCGCCGACCGGCGCGTCGGTCAAAAGCCGTTCGGCGAACAGCCGCAGCACATTGAAAGTTCCGATCAGGTTGACGTTGATGATGCGCGCGAACTTGGCGAGCGGGTAGACGCCATCCTTGCCGACGATGCGCTGCGATCCGCCGATCCCGGCGCAGTTCACCAACACCCGCGCGATCCCGTGCGAGGCTTCCGCCTTTGCGATGGCCGCCTTGACTTGTCCCTCGTCGGTCACGTCGGCGACCACTGCGATACCTTTCAGCTCGGCGGCGACCTTTTCGGCGTTCTCCCTGCTTTGATCCAGCACGGCGACCTTGGCACCCTTGGCCGCCATCGCGCGCGCGGTCGCGGCGCCAAGGCCGGAACCGCCGCCTGTGATCAAGACAGCAACGTCTTTCAATTGCATTTTGGTGTTCTCCCTGATCGCTTTTTGTCTTGAAACTTTGAGTCTCGAACTTGCGCCGACCCTGCCGCAGCTTTTTCTTTCTTGGCATTCAGCATGCCGCCGCAGATCAACGCTTCCATATGCTTGACGTAATCGTGGCAGACCTCATCGGTCAGGGGGCCAACTCCGACGGCACGCGACATCGCATGGCGGCCGAAAAACAGGTGGTCGCAGGCGCCGATCAGGCTGGTGTAGAACAGAACAGGGTCGATGCTGCGAAACTCGCCGGCGGCAACGCCCTCCGCAAGCAGCCGGCGATGAAAATCGAGCAGTGGCGCTACGAAGAATTGCGAAACTTCATTGGCTGACTCGGCGCTGCTCTCGTGCAGCAGATAGTGGATCAGGCGATTCATGTAGGGAAAGCGCCAATAGGCGCGGATGATGCCGCCGATATGGAGTTTCAGTTTATCGGTCGACGAAATCGGCTGAGCCATCAGATATTCGAGTTGATCAATCTCGGTTGCCGCGTCGCGCGCGAGCAGCGCCAGCAGCAGGCCGTCCTTGTTGCCGAAATGATATTTGACCAGCGCGGCGTTCACCCCGGACTTCTGTGCAATATCGCTCAACGAGATCTCGACGGAGGCACGCTCGATCATGAGCGCGCTGGCCGCGACCAGAAGTTTGTCGGCCGTCGCGTTCCTGCCATTGCTGAGCGTGCTGGTGGCGCCGGTGTTCAAGGGTCGGTCGATCCTGGCTGAAGTTCTGGCTTGGAACGCAGCTAAGCTCAAGCCGCTCCGCATCTCAAGAGTTAATTGAACGATTGACTAAATCGGTGGGCGCCCTTTTAATTCGACGCCAACCGGAACAAGCAATCAGGGAGAACGCCCATGGCCGAGGCCTATATCGTCGCCGCCGCGCGCACCGCTGGAGGCCGCAAGGGAGGCCGTCTTGCCGGCTGGCATCCTGCCGATCTCGCGGCTTCCGTGCTCGATGCACTGGTGGAACGTTCCGGCGCAGCACCGGACCAGATCGAAGACGTGATCATGGGCTGCGTCATGCAGGTCGGTGAACAATCCAACAACATCGCGCGCAACGCCATTATGGCCTCCAAACTGCCGGAAAGCGTGCCGGGCACATCGATCGACCGGCAGTGCGGGTCCTCGCAGCAGGCGCTGCACTTTGCCGCACAAGCCGTGATGTCAGGGAGCATGGACGTCGTGATCGCGGCCGGTGTCGAAGCGATGACGCGGGTGCCGATGGGGCTTGCCTCGCAACTGCCGGCGAAAAACGGTTTCGGCCATTACAAGAGCCCGAACATCGAGCAGCGCTACCCGAACATCGTGTTCAGCCAGTTCACCGGCGCTGAAATGATGGCCGAGAAATACGGCCTCTCCAAAGACGATCTGGACGAATACTCCTACCAGAGCCACCAGCGCGCCATCGCGGCGACGCAAGGAGGCCGGTTCAAGGACGAGATCGTGCCGCTGCCGATCACGCGCGCCGATGGCTCAAAGGACATTCACTCGATCGACGAGGGAATTCGTTTTGACGCGAGCCTGGATGGCATCAAGGGCGTCAAGCTGATCGCGGAGAACGGCAAGCTGACGGCGGCCTCGGCCAGCCAGATCTGCGACGGCGCATCCGGCGTGATGGTCGTCAACGAAAAAGGCCTGAAGTCGCTCGGCATTGCGCCGATCGCGCGGGTTCACCACATGACCATGATGGGCGGCGATCCCGTCATCATGCTTGAAGCGCCGCTGCATGCGACGGAACGCGCGCTAAAGAAGGCCGGCATGAAGGTCGACGACATCGACCTGTTCGAGGTGAACGAGGCCTTTGCCTCGGTGCCGACCGCGTGGCTGAAGACCACCGGCGCCGATCCGGAGCGGCTCAACGTCAACGGCGGCGCCATTGCGCTCGGCCATCCCTTGGGAGGTTCCGGCACCAAGCTGATGACGACCTTGGTCAACGCGCTCAAACAGCGCAACAAGCGTTATGGGCTGCAGACCATGTGCGAGGGCGGCGGCATGGCCAACGTCACCATCGTGGAGAGGCTCTGAGGCACAGCTATCGCCGGTTCACGCATTCTAGGCGTTGGTAAAGAGTCTCGCCCAAGATCAATTGTGATCACGGCAATTGATCGTAATGTTTGCAAGCTTGCTCCACAGATCGAGTATCTCGATATGACTTAGTCCCGCGAATTGACCGTCACTGACCTCGATGACGATCCACTCTCCGGTCTCCAGTTGTCCGACATCGACCGCTAGGAACGGCGTTCCAACGCGACGCGCGGCTTCAATCACTAGTGCTCTGAGGATCTGCTCTTCGGCGGCAGAGAGAGGACTGGAATCGACATATTCGTCCCAGTAGAAACCGAAAGCGAGTACGGTATCGCCATAGATAAAGGCGCGATACTCACGGCCAATCGGAAAGGATTGGCTGTCAGTTGCGATTGCACGAAATTTGACGAGACGTCGGGCGACAACCTTCCCGCGCGAGCGGCGGTCGCGGGTGAGCAATCTATCTGCGATGCCGCGCAGTTCGGCATGGTCATGCGCGACGCAAGCTGCCCATCCCTGATCCTTGTTGGATTTGACGGCGCCTCTGACAAACATGGGAAATTCGAGATCCTGTTCGATTTCCTGGAGACCATCGAGGTCGTTGACGATGACGCTCTTCGGCGTTAGTTCGTCGAGCAACGGATAAAACTGGTCAAATTCCATGGCTGTCCGATGTTGCGCGGGCGTGTTGATTAGCCGCACTCCTTTTGCGGCCGCGGCGTCGAAGATTGCCGTGTATCGCTCAACGGAGGGAATGTAACCGGCCCAGACGCCGACTATCGGAGCCCCGAACTCGGGAAGATAAGCGAGTGCGTTTTCCGCAGTCCCACACTCTTCGAAGTCCAAAGGAATTGGATAGATGCGGCAGCCGAGCATGCGCACCACGTCTATAATTGAGCGGAGTTCGCGGCCGTTGATCGTGTTCGGATCAACAAAAGAATCTTCGCTGAGAACGAGTATCATCGTCAGCTCGCTGCACTTGGGTTGATCGCGCTTCGTATCAAGGATTCGCGGAACTGTACTACCCATGATCGAGGCGGCGGGAAGGTAAACGCAAACCGCGATGAATCGTCGCGTCCGACCTTGAGCTTGATATTTGCGCCTTACAATATGGCTGAGTGAGCCGTTTTCTGAACTGAAGTCCGGCCATGACGAGGACCTGCCGTGATCAATTTCCCTGACCTTCCGCTTCCCGCCGGCATCCGGGCGCGCTTCGTCGAGGGCGTCAATGGGCTCACCATGCATGTGCTGGAGGCCGGCTTTGAAAGCAAGGGACGGCCGTGCGTGCTGCTGCTGCATGGCTTTCCGGAGCTCGCTTTTAGCTGGCGCAAGGTGATGCCGGCCTTGGCGGACGCCGGCTATCACGTGATCGCGCCCGACCAGCGCGGCTACGGACGCACCACTGGATGGGACGCGAGCTATGACGGCAGCCTGACACCGTTTCGCTTGCCCAACCTGGTGCGTGACGCGCTTGGCGTCGTCGCCGCGTTCGGTCACCGCTCGGTCGCGGCCGTCGTCGGTCACGATTTCGGCAGTTCGGTCGCCGCCTGGTGCGGGGTGATCCGGCCGGACGTGTTTCGATCGGTAGTCTTGATGAGCGCGCCATTCGCGGGTCCGCCGCAGGTGGCCTCCAATCTCGCCGACGCGCCGCTGCCGCCGAAGCGTGTCGACCCCGTGCATCACGAGTTGGCCGCCCTGCCGCGTCCGCGCAAGCATTATCACTGGTACTATTCGACGCCCGAGGCGAACGACGACATGTGGCGGCCGCGCCAGGGCGTTCACGATTTCCTGCGCGCCTACTATCATCACAAGAGCGCCGACTGGAAAGACAATAAGCCTTATCCGCTCAAATCCTGGTCGGCAGCGGAACTGGCGAAACTGCCGGGCTATTATGTGATGGATCTTGCCAAGACCATGCCCGAGACGGTTGCGGAAGAAATGCCGTCGTCAGAATCGATCGCCGCGAACAAGTGGCTTCCCGACCACGAGCTCGCGGTCTACAGCGGCGAATATCGGCGCACGGGATTCCAGGGCGGCCTGCAATGGTATCGCTGCGGTACCTCGGGCGCCTTCGCCGCGGAACTCGAGACATGGTCGGGCAGAAGCATCGACGTGCCCTCCTGCTTCATCTCCGGCAAACAGGATTGGGGCACCTATCAGCGCCCCGGCATGTTCGAGGCGATGCAGAAAGCGGCCTGCACCAACATGACGAGCGTTCATCTCGTCGACGGCGCCGGGCATTGGGTCCAGCAGGAGCAGGCGAGCGAAGTCAGCCGTTTGCTGCTGCAGTTTCTGAAAGCTGCCTAGTACAGTTTGGACCGCGCCTTCACCGTCCTCCCCAGCCGGGACACAGGAACAATTGCTTGTTCCCCGGCGTTGGCTGCCGATGGGTCATGTGCCCGAGATCAGGTTTGGAGGAGATATATGGAGAAGAGAATCGCTGGACTTCTGGGCGCGGTAGCGACGCTCGGGGCGATGAATGCAGCTCAGGCGGCACCAACACCGCAAGTACCGACCGAGACATTGAGAGCGAATTCATTCGCGGAATTGCTGGAACCGATTCCCAACGCCGCATCGATGCTGCAAGCCGTTGACCAAGCTCCCACAGCACCGTCGGCTGAAGGCAATGTGCAACTGGCGCAATACTATTACCATCATCACCACCACCACCATCATCACCATTTCTGGCGGCGGTATCGGCATCACCATCATCATCATCACGGTTACTATCGCTATTATTGACATCTCCCGGATTATGAATCCAAAACAGGGCCGCTTGGGGCCCTGTTTCTTGTCTCCGATCGCGGCTTCCGACGCGGATTGCGGGGAAAGGCGTTCTGTCCGGGGCGCCCATCCCCGAACCGGAGTTTGATTCGACGCTGACTCAGTTTTGTCATAGGCATCAGATAGTACCCGGTGTTGCGGGCCAACACCCGGTATCCGCTATAAAGGAGGTATAATGGAAAAGAAGATTGCTGGTCTCTTGGGTGCGGTAGCGACGCTCGGCGCGGTCAACGCCAGCCAGGCGGCACCGATGCGGGCACCAGCCCCGAGCGACATTCTGAAGGTCAATTCCTTTGCCGAATTGCTCGAACCTATTCCGAACGCAGCAGAGCTGCTGAAGATCGTGGATCAATCCGGGCCGGGCCCTTCACCAGCAGCCAACGTCCAGCCGGCCCAGTATTGGTACCACCATCATCATCATCATCATCACCATAACTTCTATCCACGCTACGGTTATCCAGGGTATGGATATCCAGGGTACGGATATGGCGGCGTGGTCGTGCCAAGATATCCCCGGTACTATCATCATCACCACCATCACCACCATCACCACAACTTTTACCCGCGTGGCTACTGGTAAGGTGCGAAGCGGTCAGGCGCCAAACTGCCAACAGGACACCCGACCTGGTGCTGACGTGTCGCGGGTCCTGTTGGTTTGCCAGATGCCGCCGCTTTATCCTTGGCGAGCCTTTTCCTTGGCTGCGCGATGAAGATGCCGATAGGTGCCGTCGAACACGGTGTCTGTTGAGGACGTCCATTCGGTCCCGGCCGATAGCGTTGGCCGGCTGTTGTAAATCCGGCGAGCCTGCAGCTCGCGTTCGGCAAACTCTTCCATGCTCATCGGCTCTAGTTCGAAATTTGCCTCTTCGGGAATGACGATGATCTGAGCGAACGGCTCCTTTGGCCGAAAAATATGCGTGCAGCCCTCGTCCGGTGACTTGAACACGCAAAAGAACAGCATCGGCCACCAGTTTCGGATCAACGCCGGCACAGCGATCGGAACGGTACCGGTTCGATCGTTATAAAAACGCGGATGCGGCTCGGTACGGATCGCCATGCCCTTCTCGACCTTGAGATCGAGGAGAAGCTGATAAGTGTAAAAATCACCACCGAAGCTCCGGAACGGCGGCCAGTTCACGCCGCTGTCAGGTGGATCGCCCCAATCGCTTTCCAGAACGAGGCGCCCATCTTTGGTGCTGACGCGCAACTCGTTGTCATAGGGGTAAAACAGTTCGATCCCGTATTGGGCTCCTTCCGAAAACGGAACGCAGTGCCAGACCTGCTCGCGTGAGCCATTGGCGCGAGGCTCACGCTGACCGGCCCATCCGGGGATCTCGAGTTTGGTCCGCCGGGGCGCAAGCCTCGGATCATTCAAGCGGTATTTGACCTTTTCCATCAACACTCCCCAGCGATGCCGATAACCGCAAGCTCGAACGAGCGGAAGCCAGAACGGTTCCCCGCCGCAGGCGAAACGGACGCTGCGATCGGAAGCCGGCGAATTGACCTTGCGTCGAACCGACTGCTATACAGTTTAGAACTATTCTAAATCAATCCAAAAGGCCATACCGTGAAGAAATTTGCCGATTTGACCGAGCGGGAAGTGCTGGCGGTGGCAATCGCCGCCGAAGAGGAAGACAGCCGCATCTATATGAGCTTCGCGGAGGACCTCGCCGAGCGCTATCCGGAATCGGCCAAGATCTTCGAGGAGATGGCCGAAGAGGAAAGAGGCCATCGCCACCGATTGCTGGAGATCTACGAAGCGCGTTTCGGCGAACACCTGCCGCCGATCCGCCGCGACAATGTCAAAGGCTTCCTGCGCCGCCGCCCGATCTGGCTGACCAAGAATTTGTCGTTCGACGCTATCCGCAAGGAAGCCGCGACGATGGAGTTCGAAGCCGAGCGTTTCTACATCAAGGCGGCCGAGCAGACGCAGGACGTCGGCGTTCGCCGCCTGCTCGCCGATCTCGCCGAAGCCGAAAAAGGCCACGAGCACACCGCGACGAAGCTTGCGGATGAGATTCTCACGCCGGACGTGCGTGCGGAAGAAGACAAAACCCGCCGACGCGTGTTTGTCCTGCAATATGTGCAGCCGGGTCTCGCAGGATTGATGGACGGATCGGTTTCGACGCTGGCTCCGCTTTTCGCCGCGGCCTTTGCCACGCATCATAACTGGCAGACGTTTCTGGTCGGTCTCGCCGCTTCGATCGGCGCCGGCATCAGCATGGGTTTTGCGGAAGCGTTATCGGATGACGGCTCGCTCACCGGACGTGGCTCGCCGTGGCTGCGCGGATTGACGTGCGGCCTGATGACCGCGATTGGCGGCCTCGGCCATACCATGCCTTATCTCGTGCCCGACCAGTGGGCCAATGCTTTCTGGATTGCAACCGCGATCGCGAGTGTCGTGGTGTTTTTCGAACTTTGGGCGATCGCCTATATCCGCGCACGTTACATGGACACGCCGTTCCTGCAGGCCGTATTCCAGATCGTTCTCGGCGGCGTCATCGTGCTTGGCGTCGGCATTCTTATCGGGGCGTCCTGAAAGAAGCGAGACGACGGCAATCGGCGATGATTAACCGACGAACTCGCTGGCCTCGGCCATTCCGACCGCGCGCTCACTCAGCAAGATCTGGGTGATCGTGCGCTGCCGGCCACCGTCGGCCAGATGGAATGGATCACCGCCGGAAAGCCGGTGATCGATCACAAGTCGCGACAACAGCAAGCGCCGCGCATCGCTACGCATCTGTTGAATGCGGTGAGCCTCCCAGGCCAGCGCGACGGCGCTTGCAACGTGATAGAGAAGGCTGGTAGCGCGGCGCGCCTCAGCCTCGTTCTCGGCTCGCGCGGCGACCTCGCGGGCAAAGCCGACGGCACGATCGGTCAGGCCGTGGAGGCGGTCGCGCCAGGCGTTTGGTACGGCCGCACTGTCATCGAGTCTCGCGTGCAGACCAGCCGCCAGCGCCGCGTCTGCGCCATGGCGACCGACCGCCCGCGTCAGCGCATCGATCGCAACGATGTTGCCGGTGCCTTCCCAGATCGAGCCGAGATGGGCATCGCGCAGCAACCGCGCCGTGGCGAATTCCTCGATGTAACCGATACCGCCGCGCATCTCCATCGCGTCACCGCAGACCTTGCGCGCATCGCGCGTAGCGCGGAATTTCAAGGTCGGCGTGAGAATACGCAGCAGAGCCGCGGCGTCCTGGCTGCCGGCCTCGGCTCGGTCAAGCGCATCGGCGGTCAGAAAACTCATTGACAGTGCCTGCTCGGTCGCAAGCGTGATCTTCATCAATTGCCGCTGCGCCAGCGGCAGATCGATGATGCGACGGCCGAACACCACGCGATTTCTGGCGACCGTCATCGCGTCGTGCCAGGCGCGGCGCATCAGCGCGGTGGATTTGACGCCGTTGGAGAGCCGTGACGAATTGACCATCTCGGCCATCTGCACGAAGCCGCGATCGAGCTTGCCGACCGCATAGGCGATGGCGCCCTCGAGCTTGATCTCGCCCGACGCCATCGATCGCGTACCGAGCTTGTCCTTCAGCCGCACGATCCGGTAGTGATTGGGCGAGCCGTCATCGAGCGTGCGGGGCATCAGGAACAGGCCGACGCCGCGCGTGCCGGGCCCTGCGCCTTCCGGGCGCGCCAGCAGCATCACGACCTTGGCGTCGGCATTCGAGCAAAACCATTTCTCGCCATAGAGCCGCCAGTGGTCGCCCTCCTCGACCGCGGTCGTGGTCAGCGTGCCGACATCGGAACCGCCTTCCTTTTCCGTCATGAACTGACCGCCCTGGGTGAGCTTGTTCATGTCGGTTTGCGTCAGGCCGTCGAGATATCTGGCTTTCAGCGCCTCGCTGCCGAAATTCGCCAATAGCTTGGCGCAGCCGTCGGTGACGTTGATCGGGCAGCCCAGGCCGAACTCCGCCTGATTGAAGAGAAACGTAAAGGCGTGTTTGGCGACAACGGGATATTTGTCCGGCCAGCCGAGAATGCCCTTGCGGACCGACATTGCGTGAATGCCGAATTCGCCGAAGGCGGCGCGTTCGAGCTCGCGGTAGGCGGGGTGATATTCGATCCACTGCACGTCACGGCCGAAACGGTCGCGCTGATGCAGCTCCGGCACATGGCGATCGGCGAGCCTCGCGCATTCGTCGAGATGTCCGCCCGCAAGGCCGCCCAGGCGATCCAGATGCGGCTCGATATGGCGAAACAGCGCATCGGGCAGATGGATGCGCAGCAAATCCGAGAGCGACGGATCCGCATGATAGAAATTCATGCCTGTGGTGTCCGGCGCCAGCAACGCCGAGCGAGGGTCGGAATTCACAAGGCGATTTTGTGAATGCTGTTGCATTGAATTCCCTGGGTCGCTTCCTCATCTCTTCAGGCGAACTATTGCACATCTCGCCCGGGATAGAAGTAAGGAACATCCGATGGAAACGCCAAAATACAAGAATGCCCTGATCGTCGGGGCCGGTGAAGGCCTGAGCGCCTCGCTGGCGCGGCTGTTTGCGCGCGAAGGTATTCGCGTGGCGCTGGCGGCCCGCAGCATCGAAAAGCTCGGCGCGCTCTGCGCCGAGACCAAAGCGCGGGCCTATGCCTGCAACGCGGCCGACGCCGATGAAGTCGAGCGCCTGTTCGGCCTTGTCGAGCGCGAGATCGGGACGCCCGACCTCGTGGTCTACAATGCTAGCGCACGGGCACGCGGCCCGCTGGTCGATCTCGTGCCAGCCGACGTGGCGCAGGCAATCGCGGTCAGCGCCTTCGGCGGCTTCCTGGTGGCCCAGCAGGCGGCCAAGCGCATGCTGCCGAACAAACAGGGCGCCATCCTGTTCACGGGCGCGTCCGCCAGCGTCAAGGGTTACGCGCAGTCGTCGTCCTTTGCGATGGGGAAGTTCGCACTGCGAGGGCTCGCGCAAAGCATGGCGCGCGAATTATCGCCGCAAGGCATTCACATCGCGCATTTTGTCATCGATGGCGGCATCCGTAGCGCAGCGCGCGCCGAGCCCGCAGACCGGCCGGATTCGTTCCTCGATCCGGATGCGATTGCGCTGAGCTACTGGAACGTGCTGCAACAGCCCAGAAGCGCCTGGTCCTGGGAAGTGGAATTGCGGCCCTGGGTGGAGAAGTTTTGAGGCATTGCGATCGCGGGTGCGACGTGCGTAGGATGGGAAGAGCGAAGCGATCGGTCCGGGCCCGACGGTGATGGGTTTCGCATAGGCTCAACCCATCCTACGGCCCGGCATCTCCGCTGCCGCCCGCAATGACGCGAACCTGGACGCCTATGCCATCGCTTCCAGCGCGTGCTGCTCGCGCGCAAGCCGCCAGCTGGCGCAGGGTATGTCCTGATGGATCGGATCGATCGGCTTTTCGAAGCGCGCGAGCTTCCAGTCGTCGGGATGACGTGTGAAGGCATAGCCGGACTTGCGCGCCAGAGCGATCATCGCCTCGTTGGAACGCAGCGTGTCGCCGAACATCAGATGCGCGCCGAGCGCCGCCGCCCGGCACTCCAGATTGCGGAGCAGCGCCGAACCGATGCCCTTACCCTGCCAGCGATCGTCGATGGAGATGCCGAACTCGAAATTGCCGGTCGCGGCTTCAAAGCCATAACGCGCTTCGCCGACGGTCGTCTCATGCCCATCGATCATCATCGCCGCGATCACGCTGAACCGGTCGTTCTCGCCGGCATGAATGAAATGATCGAGCTCGTTTGCCGGCAATTCGCTCATCGCGCCGAGAAAGCGACTGTAGCGCGAGCCTGTCGAAAGCCGGCGGAAGTAGCCCTGCAGCGTCTCCGCGTCGTCGGGCGCGACGAGACGGACGGTGAGGGTTTTGCCGTCGCGCAGCCTCAGGTGATCGGTGTGGCGTGGATGCTCGACCAGATGAATGACGGTCATGATGCTCTCCGTCGAATTCGAAATTCGCGGCCGGCGCCCCTTGTCAGGAAGGCGGCGCCGGCCCCGGCTCTTAAAGCACGGTGACTTCGGGGCCGACCGTCATCGCGCTTTAGCCTTTGACTTGGCAGCCCTTACGCCCGCCAGAACGGCTTCTCGGCCTCGCGGACGACGTCGCTCCACGACAAGCCGACATCGTGCAGGTCCCGATCGGACCAATGGGTCAGCTCATCGCGCTGGCGCCAGCGGGTAAACCAGACTTGAAACTGGCGGCCGACCCGGTCAAGCGGACCGGCTTCATGATTATTTGTCACATTCTCATAAGTACAAAGGGACATTTCGCCCTCCATAATCCTAGAATTTCACGAGAATATCTGCGCATTTCGCAGTTGCGACAAACGACACTTTGGGACATAATACATGATATAATTTCATGTATTGGAATGCCGATGGCCACCCGACTCCCCTCTCTCAACGGCTTACGCGCCTTCGAGGCTGCTGCGCGCCAGCTGAGCTTCACGGCAGCTGCAGCCGAGTTGAATGTGACCCAGACCGCGATCAGCCATCAGATCCGGCGGCTGGAAGAGGAGCTGGGGATCCGGCTGTTTGTCCGTCAAAACCGCAGCCTGACGCTGACGGCAGAAGCGAAAGAGTACCTGCCGGGCATTCGCGCCGCGTTCAACGACCTGCGGCTGGCCACCGATCGCCTGTTGCGCAAGGACGGCGATCGGGTGCTGACGGTATCCACGCTAGCGTCCTTCGCGGCGAAATGGCTGCTGCCGCGCTTGTCCAGCTTCCAACAGACCCATCCCAATATCGACGTCCGCATCACCTCCTCGACCAGCCTGGTCGATTTTCGCCGCGATGACGTCGATGCCGCGATCCGCTATGGCCGGGGACACTGGTCTGGCCTGCGCGCCGACTGGCTCACCGCCGACGAACTGTTTCCGGTGTGCAGCCCGGCTTTGCTCCAAGGCGACAAGCCGCTGCGCTGCCCGGAAGACCTCGTCCACCACACGCTCTTGCACAGCAGCGGCGGCTATGACGACGACTGGCGCCTGTGGCTGATGGCAGCCGGCCTGCCTTCGGATATCTCGAAACAGCCTGGCTTGAGCTTCGACCTGATCCTGATGAGCGTTCAGGCGGCGATTGACGGTCTCGGCATTGCCATGGGCCGGACCTCCTACGTCGAGGGCGATATCGCCAAGGGCCGGCTGGTGGTGCCGTTCAAGATCGCCCTGCCGGCCGACGCCGGCTTTTACCTGGTGTCGCCGCAGGCGCGCGCCGAATCGGCGAAATTGTCGGCGTTCCGGAAGTGGCTGCTGGCCTCGGTCTAGTGCCGCTTGTGGTGCAGGAACGTCAAATAGGCGGCGCTAGGGCTGATCACACATCGCCTGATCAAGAAGCGCCTGATTTGCGGTTGGTCAGGCCGCGCTGGTGTATTGGAATTTCACATCGCAAAAAGTGCCGTCGGCGAAGGCAAGCGAATGTTGGAATCAGACGACCCCCATGGCAGATTGGCCCTGCAACATAATCCCGCCTGCTCGAAAACGGGCTGATCCAGCGCGGGACACAGGGAGAAGCCGTTAATGTCGTCTACGTCCAGTTCGCCACCGGTTCAGCTTAAATCGCGAATTGGCGCCATTCTCAGAGCTACAAGCGGCAATTTTCTCGAGCAGTTCGACTTCTTCCTGTTCGGCTTTTACGCCCGCTACATTGCGCAGGCGTTCTTCCCGTCGCATGACGAAACAGCAGCACTGCTGCACACTTTCGGCGTGTTCTGGCTCGGCGCGCTGATGCGCCCGGTCGGCGCCATCGTGCTCGGCGCCTATATCGACCGCATCGGCCGCCGCAAGGGTCTGATCGTGACGTTGAGCATCATGGCCATCGGCACCGTCACCATCGCGTTCTGTCCGACCTATGCGACGATCGGCGTCGCCGCGCCGACCATCGTCCTGATCGGCCGCCTGCTGCAAGGCTTTTCCGCCGGCGTCGAACTGGGCGGCGTGTCGGTGTATCTCTCGGAGATCGCAACACCCGGCAATCGCGGCTTCTATACCTCGTTCCAGTCGTCGAGCCAGCAGGTAGCGATTTTCGTCGCCTCCATCATCGGTTTCGCCCTGAGCGAATTGATCCCCGCGGAAACCGTTGCCGCCTGGGGCTGGCGAATACCGTTCTTCATCGGTTGCCTCATCATTCCCGTGATTTTCTTCCTGCGCCGGACCCTTGAGGAGACGCCGGAATTTCTCGCCATGAAGCATCACCCGACCACCCGCGAGGTGTTCGCTTCGGCCGCGGCAAACTGGCGGATTATCGTGCTCGGCATGATGATCGCGGTATTGACCACCACGACCTTCTATTTCGTCACCGTCTACACCCCAACCTTCGGCAGGACAGTGCTGAAACTCACCACGAGGGATGCGCTTCTGGTCACGTTGCTGGTTGCGGTGACCAATTTCATCTGGAATCCGGTCGGCGGCGCGCTATCCGATCGCATCGGGCGCAGACCGGTCTTGACCGGGATCGCGATCCTGTCGCTGCTTACGGCCTATCCGGCGCTGCATTGGCTGGTCGAGGCGCCGAGCTTCAGCAAGATGCTGGCGGTCGAGATGATGTTCTCATTCTATTTCGGCGTCTACAGCGGTACCATGCTTGGCGCGCTGGTCGAGATAGTGCCGAAGCATGTTCGCACCACCTGCTTCTCGATGGCGTTTGCGTTGGCGGCAGGACTGTTCGGGACCTTTACGCCGTTCGCAGCGACCCTGCTGATCGAGCACACCCATGACAAGGCCTCTCCAGCCTATTGGCTGATGTGCGCCGCTGTCCTTGGCATCATCGCCGCGCTTACCGTCTTTCGTGGTGGCGAACAGGCAGCGAAGGACCGAGCCCTCGCCGGCTGAATACCGCCCTGCACGGATGCGGCTTCTGATTTCCATGCCAACGAGCTAACCAGTAAGCATGGTCGACCTAACCCGCAAATACGATGTGCTGGTGATCGGCGGAGGCAACGCCGCTCTGTGCGCCGCGATCAGCGCGGCGCGCGACGGTGCCTCGGTGCTTGTGCTGGAAGCCGCCCCGAAATTCTATCGCGGTGGCAATACCCGCCACACCCGCAACATGCGCTGCGCCCATGATGCGGCGACCGAGATCCTCACCGGACCCTATACCGAAGAAGAATTCTGGGAGGATCTGCTTCGCGTCACCGGCGGCAAGACCGACGAGGAACTGGCGCGGCACATGATCCGCGAGTCCAAGGACATCCTGCACTGGATCGTCCAGCAGGGCGTGCGCTGGCAGCCCTCGCTCGGCGGCACTCTGAGCCTGGGGCGGACCAACTCGTTCTTTCTCGGTGGCGGCCGCGCGATGCTCAACGCGCTCTATCTGACCGCCGAACAGCTCGGCATCGACGCTCTCTACGACGCAGAGGTGATCGACATCGAGATTGCCGATGGCATGTTTCTGTCGGCGACGTTCAAACACGGTGACAGCCACGCCACCGTCAAGGCTTCGGCGCTGGTCGCCGCCTGCGGCGGGTTCGAAGCCAATATCGAGTGGCTGAAGCAGTATTGGGGCGAGGTCGCCGACAATTTCCTGATCCGCGGCACACCCTACAACCGCGGCTCGGTTCTCAAGGTGCTGCTCGACAAGGGCGTGCAGGAAATCGGCGACCCGACGCAGTGCCATGCGGTGGCAATCGATGCCCGGGCGCCGAAATTCGACGGCGGCATCATCACCCGGCATGACTCGGTCGTGTTCGGCATCGTCGTCAACCGCGACGCACAGCGCTTCTACGACGAAGGCGAAGATATCTGGCCGAAGCGTTATGCGATCTGGGGACGGCTCGTCGCTGCCCAACCCGGCCAGATCGCCTACATCATTTTCGACGCAAGCTCGCGCAACAGTTTCATGCCGACGCTTTTTCCGCCGATCGACAGCGACAGCATCGCGGGCCTTGCCGAGAAGCTGACGCTCGATCCCGCGGCGCTGGAAGAGACCGTTGCCGGTTTCAACGCGGCCGTGCGGCCCGGCACCTTTGATTACACGATGCTCGACGATTGCCGCACCGAAGGGCTGACGCCGCCAAAGACCCATTGGGCTCGAAAAATCGAGACGCCGCCCTTTTACGCCTATCCGGTGCGGCCCGGCATCACCTTCACCTATCTCGGCACGCGCGTGAACAAGCAGGCGCGGATGCTGATGAAAGACGGCAAGCCGTCAGCCAATATGTTCGCGGCGGGCGAAATCATGTCTGGCAACGTGCTGGGCAAGGGGTACGCCGCCGGAATGGGCATGACCATCGGCAGCGTGTTCGGCCGCATCGCAGGCCGTGAGGCGGCGAAGAATGCAAGGAACTAGAGCTCCGATTCCGAAGTTCGCAAGCTATTGCGGCCCCTCCGATGCGAACTTCGGAATCAAAGGAGCTCTAGCAACTTATTGATTCTAGTGCGGCTTCGAATTTGAAGTTCCTATAACGAATTCACGCCGAAACTGATAGGAACTTCAAATTCGCCGCACTAGCTGCACGTTCAGTTCACCTCGCCGTGCTTGCGGGATCGAAAACAAAAAAGGGGAACGCCATGTCACGACTGGTATTCGCTCTCGCCACGGCAGCCCTGATGTCGGCTAGCTCCGCACAGGCCGCAGAACCGATCATGCTGCGCGACATGGGCTCGTTCCATGTCGGCGGGCGTCTGGTCGAGATCAGCGGCAAGCCGGTCAAAGAAGTAACCTTCACGCCCGGCGGCGTCCCGGCGAAAGTCGACCCGAACGGCACCTACCAGGTCGAGCAGATGTATGTGCAGTACTTCCTGCCGGTCAACGAGCACGGCGCCTATCCATTGCTGATGTGGCACGGCGGTGGGCTGACCGGTGTCACCTGGGAGACGACGCCGGATGGCCGCGAGGGCTGGCGCAACTATTTCCTGCGCAAGGGCTGGAGCGTCTATAATTCCGACGCCGTCGAGCGCGGCCGCGCTGGCTGGGCGCAATATCCTGACGTCTTCAAGAGCGATCCGGTGTTCCTGACCACCGCCAACCCGTTCGAGCGCTTCCGCATCGGCGACGGTCCGCACTCCTACGATCCGGATCCGGCGAAGCGCAAGGTGCTGCCGGGCAGCCAGTTTCCGGTTGAGGCTTACGATAATTTCGTCAAGCAGGGTGTGCCGCGCTGGACCACCAATGACCACGCGACGATCGCGGCCTACATCGCCGAGATCGATCGGGTCGGTCCCTGCATCATCATGGTGCATAGCCAGGCCGGCACCTTCGGATTCAAGGTGGCGCAGGCGCGGCCCGACAAGGTCAAGGCGCTGATCGCGATCGAGCCGGCCGGCGTCGGCGATCCCGCCAAAGTCGACGCGCTGAAGAACATTCCGACCCTGATCGTCTATGGCGACTACATCGACCGCGATTCACGCTGGCCGAAAATGCGCGCAACGGGCGTCGCTTTCGCCGACAGCACCAAGGCGGCGGGCGGCAGCGTCGACGTTATCGACCTGCCCAAGATCGGCATCATGGGCAATTCGCACATGATCATGATGGACAAAAACAATGCGGAAGTCGCCGTTCTGATCCAGAACTGGCTGGAACGGAAGGGGCTCACGAAGTGAATCAACAACCGCGTAACCTGCACGGAAGCCCAATCCTGGAAGAAGCCGACCGCCTGATGACGGTCTGCAATTCCTGCCGCTACTGCGAAGGCCTCTGTGCGGTGTTTCCGGCAATGGAAATGCGCCGCGCTTTTACCGACGGCGATCTCAACTACTTCGCCAATCTCTGTCACGCCTGCGGCGCCTGCTACACCGATTGCCAGTTCTCGCCGCCGCACGAATTCAACGTCAATGTTCCGAAGACGCTCGCCGCCCTGCGCGCGGAGTCCTGGGCCACTTACACATGGCCGCGCGCCTTCTCTGGCCTGTTCGCCCGCAATGGCGTGGCGATCAGTATCATCTGCGCGTTGAGCGTCGCCGCCTTCATCTTCGGCTTCGCCGCCTCTAACGACCCACAGGTCCTGCGTGGCATTCACACCGGCCCCGGCGCGTTCTATGTGCTGATGCCACACAATGCGATGGCCGCGCTGTTCGGCGCGGCGTTCCTCTACGCCATGGCGGCGCTCGTGATGGGCCTGCGGGGCTTCTGGCGCGACATCGGCGAGCCCACTGGGGTGCTCGCCGATCCGCCGTCGCTGTTGCAAGCGATGAAGGATGCCGGACAGCTGCGCTATCTCGATGGCGGCGGCGTCGGCTGCTTCAACAAAGACGAGCGTCCGACCGATCGCCGCCGGACCTATCACCACCTGACGTTCTACGGCTTCCTTCTGTGCTTCGCGTCGACCTGCGTGGCGACGCTTTATCACTATCTGCTCGCACGCGAGGCACCCTATGCCTGGTGGGACCTGCCGGTGGTGCTGGGCACGCTCGGCGGCATCGGCCTTGTCGTCGGATCGATCGGACTTCTCATGGAGAAATCCAGACGTGACGTGGCCCTGGTGGACACCGGCAGCACCGGCATGGATGCCGCTTTCATCCTGATGCTGTTCCTGACCGGCCTCACAGGGCTCGCGCTTCTGGCCTGGCGCGACACGTCGGCAATGGGTCCGCTACTGGCGCTGCATCTCGGCGTCGTGTTCGCGTTGTTCATCACCCTCCCTTATGGAAAATTCGTGCACGGCCTTTATCGCTATGCCGCGCTGGTGCGCTACGCGCGCGAGCGGCACAGGATGGCTTAAGGCGCGTGGCTTTGGGACCTCATGGTTCGAGACGCTGCTTCGCATCTCCTCACCATGAAGGTCCGCTCCGGGTAACGTCCTTGGACCTGATCCTGGGGAGCCGTGCTCGCGCGGCGTCTCGAAGGATGGCCGCGGTAAATTACAAATCCACCACGACGTAATCGTCCTCGATCGACACATTGAGCGTTTCGGCCACATATGGCCCCTTCACCACCGCCGAGCCGGGCTCGACATTGACGGCGTAGGCACGAGTACGAAACCGCCGCGGGTCGCAGTAAGACTGCCCGGTGCGGATATCGAACTCCCAGCCGTGCCAAGGACAGCGGATGATTTCGCCCAATCGCGTATATTCGATCTCACCGGGATCGGACGATTGCGCCAGGCCGATCAGCGGCCCTTCACACAAGGCCGCGCCCTGATGAGGGCAGCGATTCAACAGGCCAAAGAATTCGCCGTTGACGTTGAACACCGCGATCGGCCGCTCGTCGATGGTGAGAAACTTGCGCGACCCCGGCGGCATCTCGTTCACGGGCGCAACGACGTAACGGGTCATCCTGATTTACGCCAGCCCGAACAGTTTCTTGGCATTGTTCAGATAAAACGCCTCGCGATTGACTTCGCTGACGCCCGGCGGCAATACCCGCGACGGCTCATCGAAATCCCAATGCGGATAGTCGGTGGCAAACAGCAATTTGTCCCAGCCGACCCATTCGACGACATCGAGCAGATGATCGCGCCGCTCCGGATCTTCCATCGGCTGCGTCGTAAACCAGATGTGATCGCGGATATATTCGGACGGCAGCCGCTTCACATGCGGCACCTCGCTTTTGAGAAGCTTCCAGCTGCGGTCCAGCCGCCACGACAATGATGGCGCCCAGCCGAACCCGGCCTCGATCATGATCATCTTCAGCCGCGGATATCGCTCGAACACGCCTTCCAGCACGAGGCTCGAGAGCACCGCCTGTTGGCATTGCGAATGCCCGACCATCTCCTCGATATAGAAGCTCGGCCAGCCTGAGGCCGTGATCGGATTACCACCAAAGCCGAACGCATGCACGCCGACCGGAAGTCCCGCTTCCTCGGCCGCCTCATAGATCGGCCAGTAGCGGCGCTGGCCCAGCGGCTCGACGGTGCGGCTCAACAACAGCACCTGAACGAAGTTCTTGTCGCCAGCACGCTTGCGGATTTCGGCAGCTGCGGTCGGCCCGTCCTCGTTGGCGACGACGATCGATCCTTTCAGGCGAGAATCCTTGGCTGTCCATTTGTCGATCTGCCAGTCGTTGATCGCCGAACAGATCGCCGCGGCCAGTCCGTGGTTGCGGATGCCCTGCCCGGTTGCGAGCGGGTTGAGGACGCCCAGCACGACGTTGTTCGGATCAAGATGCTGTTGCTGCATGAATGCCAGCGAGGAGCCCTGCGGACCGCCTTCGGGCGGATAGGCATCGCGGCGCGAGGCGTTGGGCTGCGCTTTCGGATAGGGCGGCCCCTCCATCATGCCTTGATAGGGGTGCTTGCCGTAGGTCTCGAGATGGTCGTGCCAGCGCTTCGCAAGAAAGGGATAGAGTTCGGTCGCGGTGGCGCGCGCGGGATGAATGTCGCAGTCGGCAATCGCGGCTTTGACGAGCGCCTTGGCATCGGTTGACGGTGCGGCCGCCGGCCGATCGCGGAACTGGATGTTCATGGCGTCGTCTCCCGATTGGTTTGGGCCGTCACCGTTTCCGTCAAGCGCGGATAGGTCGCGAAGGGATTATCGATCATGATCTTCCTGACGAGATCGGAGGAAATGCCTTCCGGCAACGCCTCGTCGCGATCGAACTGCCAATGCGGATAGTCGGTCGAGAATAGAAGCAATTCGTCCGACTGCATATGGTCGAACAGGCGATTTAGTACCTCCGGCTCCGGCGGCGCATCGACCGGCTGCAACGAAAAGCGAATATTGCTGCGCACAATCTCAAGCGGCGCGTGATCGACCCACGGCGTCTCCATGCGGATGCCGCGCAAGAATTTGTGCAGACGCCACAGGTAAGGCGGCAGCCAGGTGAACCCGCTTTCCAGCATCACCATCTTCAGGTTCGGATGCCGCGCGAACACGCCTTCGACGATCAGGCTGGTCAACTGCGTCTGGAATGCCTGCGCTTGGGCGACATGATCCTCGATGTGATAGGAGCCCCAGCCGACCGAGGTCGGCGGATTGTGATAGCTCGATCCGGCGTGGATTCCGATCGGCAGGCCCAGCCGTTCGGCTGCCGCATAGATCGGCCAATAGGCGCGCTTCCCCAACGGCATGTCGCCCATCACCAGCATCAGGACCTGAACGAAGCGCTTGTCGGCGGCGCAGCGCTCGATTTCGGCGACGGATTTTTCCACGCTCTGGACCGGAATAACGATCGAGCCGCGCAGGCGGTCGTCCTTGTCGAGCCACTCCTTGACCAGCCAGTCGTTCAAGGCGCGCGTGAAAGCGACCGCCATATCTTCCGAAAACACTATCTGCACGCCGAACAGCGGATTGCAGATGCCGAAGCGGGTACTGAAAGGATCGAGCGCCTGCACCTGCAGTTCCTTCAAGCTCGAGCCAGGCTTGCCCTTGGCCGGCCGCCAGTCCGGCCGCGCCGAAATCGGCGAATTCGGCGGATAGGATTGCGAGACGAGGTCGGTCATCCCGCGTGTGGTGATCTGGTCGCGCCAATAGTCGTCGAGATACGGCAGCAGGCTGGTCAGGTGAGGAACGGCGGGATGGAGATCGCAATCTACTCCACCCGGGATTGGGGACGTCATGGGCTTCGGTTCCTCTCACTCCGTCATTCCCGAGCGATGCGCAGCATCGAATTATGGCGCGCAATCGCGCAACCGATAATAATCGAGATTCCGGGTCTGGTGCTTACGCACCATCCCGGAATGACAGTTGGGTGGCATTGAAGCAGGCCGTCGCTAGCCTCGCAACACGGCAAAAAGCGATCGCAGGCGTGCTATAAAGCGGGTCCCGTCAGCCAGCCCACCAGGGAATTGGAATTCATGAAAGACCTCGTCGCGATCGCCGAAAAGATTGCCGCCAGGCTTAAGGAGCGCAAGGAGACCATCGCGGTCGCGGAATCCTCAACCGGCGGCCTGATTTCGGCAAGCCTGCTTGCCGTGCCCGGCGCGTCCGCCTATTTCCTCGGTGGCGCGGTGGTCTACACGCGCGATGCGCGACGGCTTCTTGCCGATATTCCCGACGAGGCGATGAAGGGAACGCGCTCGGCATCCGAACCCTACGCCCAGTTGCTAGCGAGCCGGACCCGCGAGCGCTTTTCGACGCATTGGGCCCTGTCGGAGACGGGCGCGACCGGGCCGACCGGCAACCGTTACGGCGATGCCGCCGGCCATAGCTGCATGGCGGTCGCGGGACCGCGATCATCGGTCATCACGCTTGAGACCGGCAGCGCCGACCGTTTCGCCAACATGCACGCCTTCGCGGCGCGTGCGTTGCAATTGCTGTTGGAGAGTTTGTCGCTGTGACTTCCGCCGTCACTTCTCCCGGAACGCTCGCATCAACTGATCGCTCAAGGGCTTCATCAAATAGGAAAACAGCGTGCGATTACCGGTTTGCACGAAGGCTTCGACCGGCATGCCGGGAATCAATTTGACATCGCCAAGACGCGCGACTTCTGCCGGCGGCATCGAAACGCGGATGGTGTAATAGGACTGCCCGGTGCGCTGGTCGGTGGTGGTGTCGGGCGAGACGCGGGTGACGACGCCGTTCAATTCCGGCGTGGTGCGCTGGTTGAATGCGGACAACCTCAGCAACGTTTTCTGGCCGACCTGCAATTTGTCGATATCCTGCGGATTGACCTTGGCTTCGACCTGAAGGTCGTCGGTCTGCGGCACGATCAACATGATGGTGTCGCCTGCGGTGATCACACCGCCGACCGTGTGCACCGTGGATTGCAGCACCATGCCGTCTTGCGGCGCACGAATATCGACCCGCCGCAACTGGTCTTCCGCCGTGACCTTGCGCTCGACGAATTCGCCGATCTTGTCATTGGTCTCGCGCAAATCCTTGGACACGTCGCTCACCATGTCCTTGTCGACCTGGATGATCTGCAACTCGGTTTCGGTGATCTTGCCTTTGGCCTGGGCGCGCTGAGCAACGTATTGCGCGCGTTCACCGGCGAGCCTTGCCGCGTCGCGTTCGAGCGTCGTCAGGCGGCTCAGTTGCACGAGGTGCTTGTCATAGAGATCGCGGACACCAGAGAGTTCCTTCTCTACCAGATCGATTTCCTGGTTCTTGGCTTTCTCCTGTGCGGCGAGGCCGTCGATTTCCTCGTTCAGTTGGACGATGCGCTCGCGCAATTGCGCCTTCTGACCGGCGCGGCCGTTGACGCGCACCTCGAACAGCTTGACCTCGTTCGCCATGATCGCCTTGACGTCTGGATCGTTGGCGCGATCGGTCAGCGTCTTCGGAAACACGATCTTGTCGAGGCCGCTCTGCTCGGCCTCAAGTCGCGCCGCACGGGCCCACAGACCATCGAGGTTCTTGGTGACGATCGCCAGGTTTGCCTTGGTGATGGTATCGTCCAGCCGCACCAGAATATCGCCCGCCTTGACGAGGTCGCCGTCATGGGCACGCACCTCGCCGACGACGCCGCCGGTCGGGTGCTGCACCTTCTTGACGCTGGATTCGACGACGATCGATCCCGGCGCAATCAAGGCCCCCGAGATTTCCGCGGTCGAGGCCCAACCGCCGAACCCGCCTGCCAACAAGATGACGACGGCGATCCCGACGATCAAATGTCGCTGGATCGACGGGCGCGTGCCTTCCTGCTGAAAATCCGTGATGGCTTTTTGGAGGGTTATCATGGCTTGACCACCCCTCCGTCGGAGACGATCTTGATCGGCGCCGGCGAGGCCACGCGCGGCTGCAGCACCTGCGCCAGCACGGTCTCCTTCGGTCCGAACGCCTGAACGCGGCCGTCCCTGAGCACGAGCAATTGATCGACCGCCTCGATCCCGATCGGCCGGTGCGCGACCACCACCACGATGGCGCCGCGTTCGCGCGCGCCGCGGATGGCGCGCGTCAACGCCTCATCGCCTTCGGTATCGAGATTGGAATTCGGCTCATCGAGAACGATGAGGAAGGGATTGCCGTAAAGCGCGCGCGCCAGCGCCACGCGCTGCGCCTGCCCGGCTGAAAGCGCCGCTCCCTGCTCACCGACCTGGGTGTCGTAGCCTTCGCGCATCTTGATGATCATCTCGTGGACGCCGGCTTCCTTGGCGGCCACGATAATGCCGTCGGAAGTGGCCTCGGGATCGAAGCGGCAGATGTTCTGTGCGACCGTTCCTGCGAACAATTCGACGTCTTGCGGCAGGTAGCCGATGTGGCGGCCGAGCACATCCGAAGACCATTGGTCGAGTGCGGCGCCATCGATCCGCACTTTTCCGCGCGCCGGCTGCCATACGCCGACCAGCGCACGAATCAAGGAGGATTTGCCCGAGCCGCTCGGCCCGATGACGCCGAGGCCGTTTCCGGCGGCCAGTGCAAACGTCACCTCCTGCACAATGAGGCGTTGATCGCCGGGCGGCACGATGCTGACACCCTCTACCGACAGGCGGCTGGAAGGCGTCTGCAGCAAGGTCGGCGTGGGACGCGCCGGCATCGATTCCAGCAAGCGGGTAAGGCGGTGCCAGCTTTGGCGCGCGGCAATAAAACTTTTCCAGTGCGCGATTGCCAGATCGACCGGCGCAAGCGCGCGCGCGCTCAGGATCGAACCGGCGATGATGATACCCGCGGTCGCCTCCTGGTGAATCACAAGATAGGCGCCGACCGCCAGCACGGCCGATTGCAGCATCATCCGCAAAACCTTGGCGACAGCGCCTAGCCCGCCCGAAACGTCGCTGGCGCGCTGGTTGCCATCGAGATAGTTCTGGTTGGCGTTGGCCCAGCGCTTGGTCAGCCGGCCGGACATGCCCATCGACACCAGCACTTCGGCGTTGCGGCGGCTCGCGGCTGCCAGATCGTTACGCCGCGTCGCGAGGCCCAACGCCTGGCGCGCCGGCGCGCGCGACAAGAACTCGGTCACGATGGTGAGTGTCACCAGGATGGTCGCACCGACCAGCGCGGTGAAGCCGATCAGCACATGGAAGGCAAAGCAGATCGCCAGATAAAACGGCAACCACGGCAGGTCGAAGAAGGCGCTCGGTCCCATACTGCCGAGAAAGCCGCGTATGTGGTCAAGATCGCGCAGCGGCTGAAGGCCCTCATTGCGACTGCCAAGGGTGAGCGGCAGCCGGACGACGACGTCAAACACCCGCGCATTGAGGGCTTCATCGAGCGCGGTTCCGACGCGGCCCAGGATCCTTCCCCGGATCAGATCGAGGATGCCCTGCGCGACATAGAGGCCGCCCGCCAGGATGATCAGGCCGATCAGGGTCGGAACGCTGCGGCTCGGCAGTACCCGGTCATAGACCTCGAGCATGAACAGCGAGCCTGTCAGATAGAGCAGGTTGATCATGCAACTGATGACGCCGACGCCGATGAAGGCGGTACGGCAGGCGCGCAGGGCTTCGCCAAGCTCGGAATGCCGGACACCGGAAACGGCTGCCATTTATTCTGGTCTCTTCAACTGGGGATCGCGAACCAGCTCAAATCAGGGGTCCACGACGCATTATTACCGAATTTTCGCAAATAGCGCCTAATGAAGTCACATTAACCTAAATGTCTGTAGCGGAACACCTTTCCGACGGCCGGACCAAGCCAATTCTACTTTTTGGTCGTTCCGGACGGGTCAAGAATTCGGGGCCGGCCGGCAATGGCTCGGCCGGCCCCCAACTGGCTTGCCAGCATCAGAGGCGGCCGCCGGACCGAATCAGCCGCACGATCAGGAGAAGGATGACGGCGCCGATCGCCGAATAGATGATTTCCGAAATCAGGCCGGCGCCGATGTGAATGCCGAGCCTTGGGAACAGCCAGCTGGCGATGAAAGCGCCGATAATGCCGATAACGATATCGCCGATGATACCAAAGCCGGCACCGCGCACCACCTTGCCGGCCAGCCAGCCCGCAACCAGACCGACGAAAAGAATAACGATAAGGCTTTCGCTCGAAATGTACATGAAGCTCCCCCTGATGATGCGCGACGTTCCACCTCGCGCTGAGGACGAATCTAGCGATTATTGGCTGACCTGACCACGTCAAATTGGGCCGATGTCAGTAGCGCGTGATCTGTCGCCTGTTTGTAGCTCGTGAAGTGTCGTGTTTTTAGTGCCCTGGAACAAAGGGGGCACGATGGGCACGGCATCCATTCACGAGGGTGTACGACGGATGCGGTTTTCAAGTTTGCTGGAT
>NZ_DAHUXJ010000022.1 GCF_027307225.1 Bradyrhizobium sp.
GCTGCGATCCCGACCGTGCTCGGCATGGTTGCCTCGCTCACGACGCCGTTCCGGGCGCGTCACCCGGATGTCCGGTTCCGCGTGGTGTCGTGCACCTCGGCGGATGTTCTTGGCCTGCTCGAAAACCTCGAGGTCGATGCCGGGTTGACCTATATCGAGAACGAGCCGATCGGCAACGTCCGCACCATCCCGCTTTACAACGAAAGTTATCGTCTGCTGACCTCGCCGGAGGGGATGTTCGGCGATCGCGACAAGGTGACCTGGACGGAGGTTGGCCAGGTTCCGCTGTGCCTGCTGACGCCGGACATGCAGAACCGCCGCATCATCGACCGCGCGCTCAAAACGGTCGGGGCCGAAGCGACGCCGAGCCTGACGTCGAACTCGCTGCTCGTGCTCTATACCCATGTGAAGACCGGCCGCTGGGCGAGCGTCATGCCGGCGAAGCTGGCGGAAACGCTGGGACTGGCGGACAAGGTCCGCAGCATCCCCATTGTCGATCCCGTGGTCGACTACAGCATCGGAATGGTGATTCCCAAGCGCGATCCGATGACGCCGTTGATTGCAGCCCTGGTTCAGATCGCGCGTGAGGTAGCTCCCACGCTGCAATAAGATAAAATGGGTGGGTCAGGCCGCAGCCGCCGCGGATTCGTTGGCTTTGTCGGCGGCCTTGCGCGGTAGCGTTACCCGTACCACCGTGCCGCTGCCGAGCTTCGAGCGTAGCCGCATCGAGCCGCCGTGCAGGCCGGCGAGCGAGCGAGCAATCGCAAGCCCCAATCCCGAGCCGTGATAGGTCTTGGTCAACTGGCTTTCGACCTGCTCGAACGGCCGTCCCAGCCGGCGCAATGACTGGGGAGGAATCCCGATCCCGGTATCGGCAATCAGCAGCACGACCGAATCCGCGATCTCCCGGCTGCGGACGACGATCCTGCCGCCGTCGGGTGTGAATTTGACGGCGTTGGAGAGCAGATTGACGATGATCTGCTTGGTCGCGCGGCGATCCGCCACGATCGAGATCGGGCCATCGATTTCCGCGTCGAGGTCGAGGTTCTTGTCGTCGGCGCGGCCCGAAACCACGCGGAGCGATTCGGCGAGCGTCTTCGACAGATCGAGCGCTTCCATGTCGAGCTTCATCCGGCCCGCTTCGATCTTCGACATGTCGAGGATGTCGTTGATCACCTCGAGCAGATAGTGCCCGCTGGTCAGGATGTCGTGGCAGTATTCCTGGTATTTCTCCGAGCCGAGCGCGCCGAACATGCCGCTTTCCATGATTTCGGAGAAGCCGATGATGGCATTGAGCGGGGTGCGAAGTTCGTGGCTCATATTGGCGAGGAACTTCGACTTGGTCTGGTTGGCTTCCTCGGCGCGGTTCTTTTCCCGGGAGTATTTTTCGGCGAGATCGGCAAGTTCGATCGCCTGCCGCTCCAGCTCGCTCTGCGAGCGCTTCAGGTCGATGACGGTCGCGCGCAGCCGGGTATCGTTTTCGACCAGCTTATGTTCGTGTTCCTTGATCCGCGTGATGTCGGTTCCGACCGAGACGTAGCCGCCGTCCTTGGTCCGCCGCTCGCTGATGTGCAACCAGCTTCCGTCGTCGAGCTGCGCTTCAAAGGTTCGCGCGCCCGGCGCCTGGTTGGCGATTTCATGCAGGCGGGTCCGCACCTCCGGCATCCGGCCGACCTCGATCACCGTCTCGTAGGAGGTGCCCGGGATGACCGCCGAATCCGGCAGCTTGTGCAGGCGCTGGAAATGCGAGTTGCAGAGCACGAGGCGGTCGCTGGCGTCCCACAGCACGAAAGCTTCGGGAATGGTCTCGATCGCGTCGCGCAGCCGCAGATCGGCCTCGACGGTCTTTTCCGCGAGACTCTTCTGCTCGGTGATATCAACCGCGATGCCGATCAGATGAAGCCCGGTATCGGAGGCGCCCTGGCTGAGCTCGCAGCGTACGCGCAGCCAGATCCAGTGGCCATCGGTATGCTGCATGCGGAAGGTGTGATCGATGAAGTTGAGTTTTCCGGAGATCAGCTGATCGGCAATCTCGAACAGATCGATGTCGTCCGAATTCACCAGCGCATTGACCTCGCCGAAAGTGAGGAGGTCGCTGCGGTTCTCCAGCCCCAGCATGGTGAACATCGACTGCGACCAGAAGATCCTGCCGCGGGAAAGATCCCAGTCCCACAATCCGCAGCGGCCGCGGTTGAGCGCGGTGTCGATGCGTCCGCGCACGGCGTCGTTGATGAGGTCACCCTCGCGGGCGCGGGTCGACTGCCAGTGGAACGCGAAGCCGAGGATCAGCACGACAAAGCCGGTGGTCGCGGAGAGCGTTACCGACAGCGCTGCGTCCGAGCGCCAGATCGAGCCGAACTTTTCCTGAATGACGATCACCTGGCCGGACAACGATCGCACGCCGCGCCGAACCATCAGCGCGCCGCTGCCGTTCGGCAGCGTGATGTCGATGGCAGCGCTGGTCTGCCTTGATCCGGGCGAGGGTACGGCGGCGCTGACGACATCGAGGAGACTGGAAGAATCGCCGATTGCGGACTCGACCGGCACGCGGGCGAGCACCCGCTGGTCCGCGCCGGTGACAATGACATGGCGTCCGCGAGCCGACGCCCAAGACGGAATCAATCCCGGCAGCAGCAGCTGAAGGCGCTCGAACGAGGCTCCGCGCTCTGGTTTTGCCGGGACGATGCGATCGATACGATCGGCGAGGTAATCCGCAGTCGCCTCGATTTCGCGCTTCATGGCTTCGCGCTTCTGATGCGCCTGGTCGATCACCTGCACAAAGGCGCCGAGGCAAATAGTGATCAGGAACGCAATGATCAGTGTCGGTACTGCACGACGGAGCGCAGGCTCCGCTAACAACAGCCTGTGATAGGCCGGCTTCGCGATCGATTGCGCCAATCCCTTAATCGAATCGGATTGGACGCACGCGCTCGCCGCGTGTGCGCGCGCCATACCGTTTGCCCCCTCGGAAAGCTTTGCAGAACCCACCCCGTTCGAGAAGAATCGCCGCTCCCCGAATCAGATTCATTTGAGTCCACTTTTCCCGGGCTGTCGAGAGTCAACGATTCGTTAAAGCAAATAATTCTTGTCCACGACGAATCTTAGCTCAGAAGAGCCGGCAAAAAAGCGGGCCAAGTTGAGTCCGAAACAAGAACGCGCGTGGTGATTTCAAGTCCGCTTACGCCTTCGGCGGTTCGGCGTGGCTGATGACGCGTTTCACGGTCGGAAAGGCGCGGCGCAAGGCGCGTTCGATCTCGTCAACGCACTCGTGAACCCTGATCACGCTCATCGAAGGCGACGCACGGCAATGGAAGTTGACGATCTCGCCGGCATCGGTGTCCCGCACGCGCACGTTATGGATGTCGTGGATGGCCCCGGGGGCGGCGAACTGCGAGAGCGCTGTGCGGATCGTCTCCACCCGTTCCGGTGCGGCGTCCGTGCCCAGCGGCAACTCCGGTTCCAGCGGCTCAATATGGGTATCGACTTCGACGTCTTCGCCGAACTCATCGCGAATGTTCCGCTCGAGTTCGTGGGCAATGTCGTGGGCTGCCGTCAGCGCCATCCCGCCGTCGACTTCAAGGTCGATGCTGACAGTGAGCTTGTCGCGGAGATCGTGAACCGTCACATGATGGACCGCAAGCCCGGAATTGCGGGCAATCACCATGATGCGTTCACGGACGCTCTCGTTGTTGAGGGCGACGGGAACCGCCGTAAAGGTCAGATCGGCGTCGTTGAATGCCGCGGACATGGCGGCTTGAGCTTTTTGCTTGATCTCGTCGACGCGGTCGATCGGATAAGTGCGTGGCACCTGCACGATGGCATCGATGAAATGCGTGGCGCCGACCATGCGCACCCTTAGTCGCTCGACGCCGACGACGCCCGGAACGGTCCGGATCGCGGCGACGGCTTGCTCGGCGACGCCTTCGGGGGCGCGGTCGGTCAGGGTCTCGACGGTCGAGCGGGCGAGCCGCATGCCAAGCGCTGCGATGACGATCGCAACGGTGGCGGCCGCGGCGGCGTCGCCCCATGCATAGCCGAGGCCGGAGAGTGCAAGCCCGGCGATGACTGCAACCGAGCCGAGCACATCGGACGCGAAGTGCAGGGCGTCGGCGGCAAGCGCCTGGCTTTTGGTTGCATGCGCGGCGCGGTGCAGCGCCCGCGCGCGCCAGAGATTGACCGCAATGTCGAGAACGAGCACGACGAACGGCACCGCTGAGAGGGTTGGGGGCGGGGCGCCTTGGTGCAGGCGGCTGAAGGATTCGACCAGGATGCCGCCAGCAAGCACGTAGAGCATGGCGATGATGCCGAGCGCCGATACGCTCTCGAGCTTGCCGTGGCCGTAATGGTGTTCTCTGTCGGCTGGGCGATCGGAGAAACGGACCACCAGCCAGGTGACGACGGTTGCGACCACGTCCACCGACGAATGCAAGGCCTCCGAGATCAGCGCCAGACTGCCGATGGCGATGCCGACCACGAACTTGGCCGCGGCCATGCCGGCGCTGGCGAAAATCGAAATCGCCGCGACGCGCGACTTGGTCGGATCAATGCCGTGTTCCATGGGCTAGCGTCCCGATTCCGAAGTTCGTAGCATTTCCGGGGCCACTTTTCGAACTTCGGAATCAAAGGAGCACTAGCTAATATATGATTTCTAGTGCGGTTTAGAATTTGAAGTTCCTATGACGAGGTTACCGCGAAACTGATAGGAACTTCAAATTCACCGCACTAGAGTTTAGCAGGGCGTCTTTAACGATTAAAGAACGATCAAATCTCACAGTTGCTACTTAGTTGCATTAGCGCGCCGTGCTGTAAGTTTCTGATTTCGGGTTGACACACGTTCTCCTTCTCGCGGCGCGAAAACGTCCGAGCTTCATCTGAAATTCTTCGCCCTGATATCGAAGGGCGCAGGGAATGCCGGATGCCCAATGCACCCGTAGCCCCGTGTGCAATTAAAAAAGCACACGAGTTAGTCCACCACAGGTTCACCGGAACAGCCCGGCATTCCCTGCGCGATGGTTTTAACGTTTTCCTTCGTGCTCGCCCCGGAGACCGGGCTTTATTGTCTCCGTCGCCGGCGTGATGCGTTAGCATCATCGCCAGCTTGATATCAGCGTCGGGATATCAGGCCCACACGACTTCGCCGTCCGCTTTTACCGCACTCGTCAGTCGCACCAAAAGCGTCCATCGCATCCCGCCCCGCGTTCGTGACGATCGCGAGCCGCCCCTCGAGTGGGAGCGGGACAATCGGAATCACTAAAGCTGTGTCTACCAAATCGCGAAGCGAAATATTTTTGGAGGAGGGGGTTGCCTGACGCGCAAATCAGTAGAGAGCGACGGATAACGCAGCATCGGTTCGAGCCATCGCGCGCCCACCTAGAAAACGAATCCGGCACACTGACGAACGTAGTCCTGCGATATATCCGGCACAGGCCGTGAAATCGATACCGCTCGGCCGCCCGGGCACGGTCGACGAAATGGCGCAGACTGTCATGTCACTGACCGGGAATGCCTACACGACCGGCCAGACCAACGCGTTAAGCGGCGGAACGGCGTTCAATCGATCAACAGCCACGGCAGATGCCCTTGAGCTTGGCGGCGGTGCGCGCATCCTCCTCAATGAGCGGATCTTTGTAGGCGGCGCGCGATGCTTCGGTTCCCACCAACGCCGGCTTGTCCTTTTTCGGCAGCGATGCCGCATCGTAGCAAGCCAGCCGCTCGCTTGCACCTGGGATAGCGCGACACTCCGGTCCAGCGGCACGCGCGCCTTGCGCGCATGCGCAGAGCGCCAACACGGCGATAATCTTTTTCATTCAAATTCCTTTGTGGGCAATATGACCCGCCGGGTCAGCGAAGGGAGATCTTAATCGGCTCCCAATGGCGCAGCACTCCGCAAACGATATGCCTTCGAGTGCGCTAGCTGTGGAGCCTCAAGAGGTTGTCCCCGGTCAGACCGAGACGGCTGATAGGTGGTTTGCACTTTAGGCTGCAATGCGGCCGGTGCCAATTGTATCGATGTAGCCACTCTGGCAGATGTCGGGCTCTGTCATCTGATG
>NZ_DAHUXJ010000023.1 GCF_027307225.1 Bradyrhizobium sp.
CATCAGATGACAGAGCCCGACATCTGCCAGAGTGGCTACATCGATACAATTGGCACCGGCCGCATTGCAGCCTAAAGTGCAAACCACCTATCAGCCGTCTCGGTCTGACCGGGGACAACCTCTTGAGGCTCCACAGCTAGATGCTGCCCCGATTACGCTTTCGTTATGGGATTCCCGGTTCGCTTGGCGAGAACGCTCATCCGCCGACTCGCGGGGTGTAGGGCCGGTGTCGGAAGCAGCTTGAACGGCGGCGCGGAGACCGTTCGTGTAGCGCATGGCACACCGAATCGTATCTGATGGCCTCGTGCCAAAGAAGCCCGACAAGTACCGCTCGCCGCTCGAACGACGTCCAAAGTTCGTGAAGGCAATCGGCATGGTCAGCATCGAAAATTCCAGCCTCGAGGTGCTGCTCGCGGAACTGCTTGCTGCGCTCCTCGGTATCCATGGTGAATTTGGAATCCTGATCTACTTTACTCCGAAGGCCGCCATCGCAAGGATCGACATGATCGACAACGTGATCGAACCTTCGCTCGGAGACCATCCAGAACTCGCCGCCAAAATTCGCAGCGTAGTCAAGCGTGCTAAGGCCGTCATCGGCAAACGCCACGACGCGATGCACGCGCTTTGGACTTTGACCGACGATCCGGCCGAAAACGTCGCGCAAGTTTTCCTTCCGTCGTGGAAGGGGCGGCGAAGTTGAGCTTTCGACACTCGACAGGCTAATCGCTGACTATCGGGTTCTCATTGAAGAAACCGGCCCTTTGATCGACGATGTGCCCGAAGGGCAAGCGGCTCTGATCGCTCGAAATCATCTGGATGATTTTGTTTTCCGTATGACGAAAGAGACGCTTGTGCGGGGCGATGTAGCTGATCTCGCCCCGCTGAAACGAGGGATAGTTCTTGAAACGTATGCAGAATTGCTCGACATTCTCACCGACTACTCTTCCCGCCTTGGTCGCGGTGGGAAGGCGGTAAGAGATGGAATGTCAGCTATCGTCTCCGATCCTGACGTGTTCGGTCGGTTCAATGCTGAACATCAGACCAAAATTCAGGCAATAGCTACTGGGTCTTCTCTCTTCGCGAAGTCGAGTTTTGACAAACTTCATCTGTCGATCCGAGCAGAAGCTGGAAGGCATATGTGAGCTTGGTGCTGCGGCTGCACTCTGGCCTGACAGAATTGTCGGACAGTCTCCGCGTCACCAGTACGAAAACTTCGAGCCGACGCGATGACCGCCTCGACCAGTGCGCGGCGCACCGAACTTCAGGAGGGCGCGGCACGGTCAACGGCGTTTGCGAGAGGTTGGCTCGTCATCCGGCGGCTGGAGGGCCTTCAACGCCTTGCGCGCGAGAACTCAGCCTCTCGGTTGCCGGTGAGCTCAATCTCCTCGATTGCCCAGACCAACTGCTGTATGGCACCTTCTAAATGTCGGTCGCGCGTCTCCATCGTAAACGAAATACGTGTCGACGCTGATGCCGTGCGCCTCGCGAAGTTACTGCTTCACCGTCTTCCGCTCGACCGGGTGAATGTCGATCTCGCGCAGCCGACCCAGCCGCAGCACGTCCATCTTCAGCGTGCGGCCGATGCGGTCGCGGTCGAGCACTCGGATCAGGTCATCGACGCCGTGGATCGCGACGCCATCGAGCTTGATCACGACATCACCCGGCAACAATCCCGCACGCGAGGCCGGTCCATCCGGCTCGATTTGCGCGAGCAGTGCACCCATCTTGTTGTCGATGCCGGCGACGACGGCGTGGCGCCGCGGCACCGGCGCGGTCTGGCCGGACACGCCGATATAGGCGCGGCGGACGTAACCGTGGCGGATGATTTCCGACAGCACGAATTGCGCGGTATTGCTTGCGACCGCGAAGCAGATGCCTTGCGCGCCAGAGATGATCGCGGTGTTGATGCCGATAACCTCGCCGGCCGAGGACACCAGCGGGCCGCCGGAATTGCCCGGATTGAGCGCGGCATCGGTCTGGATCACGTCCTCGATCGTCCGCCCGCTCACCGAGCGGATCGAGCGGCCGAGCGCCGACACCACGCCGGCGGTCACCGTCGATTCGAAACCGAGCGGATTGCCGATCGCGACCACCAGTTGCCCACGACGCAGATGGCGCGAATTGCCGAGCGAGGCATAACGCTGATCGCGCGCGCCGTCGGCCCGCAACAACGCAAGGTCCGTGTCGGGATCGACACCGAGCACGCGGGCGTCGGTGACAACGCCCTCGATATCCTGCAGGCGGATCTGCCGCGACACGCCAACCACATGGCTATTGGTCAGAACCAGACCGTCGGGCGAAATCACGATCCCGGAGCCGAGGCCGCCGCGCGACCGGGCGCCGGGCGTCCGGTCACCGGTTTCGACGCGGACCACCGCGGGTCCGACTCGTTCGGTGACGCCGATGACGGCGTTGGAATAGGCATCGAGCAGCGGATGTTCGCGATCGGGCGTTGCGACAGCCGTGGCGCTCTCGCTGAGGCTGCCCGCACCATATTGGGTAAAGTCCAGCATCATCAAAATCCTTTGGGCCGTTCAGATGGGTGTTCCATCCCGCCCTCGCAAGGGTTCCATTTTGGGCTATGGTGGCCGGAGACAGGCGATTCACCGGCACGCCAGGGCAGACGTTCGATGATCACCGTTTCGGAAGAGAGCGCCGTCGACTTCGAAAGCACGGCGCAGGTTGCGACCGAAGCGTTCGGATTGAAGCACGTCAGATTCTCCGCCCAGCGCATGAAATGGCTCTACGAGCGCGGGTTCGGTGAAGGAGCCGCGGTCGTGGCCGCCTTCGACGGCGACAAGAAGGTCGGCCAGATCGTCCTGCTACACCAGAAGGTCAACCTGGACGGCGCGCCTGTCCTTGCCACCCAGTTGATCGACCTCTTCATCCTGCAAGCCTACCGCTCGCCGGTGCTGGTCCGCCGCCTCTACAAGGAGGCTGAACGGATCTGCGAAGCCAAACGGGTTCGCATCATCCTCGGTTTGCCGAACCCGATCTCTGCCCCGCTCAATGCCCGCTTCATGAAAGTACACCCGTTTCTCGCATTGCCGACGCGCATCGGCGTCAGTGTCGGCTGGCCGCGCCGCGATCGCCTGCGGTTTTCAGGGCGGATCACAACGATACCGAGAGATGAAGCGATCGAGCGGCTATCCGCCTTTGCGACCCCGCCCGGCGAGAACGGCTTAAGCTGGGACACCGCGACACTCTTCGACCGCATCAACGATCCAACCTGCGAATATGCGGTTCATGCAACCGACAACCTGTTGCTGGTCTCGTCCTCGCGCAAGACGCGCCGCATCAGCCACGCGCTACTGTGCGGCTTCTTCGCGCGGCCGGGCGCCGCAGTCGTTTCAGACGACGTCCGCACCTTGATCCGCGCGGCCTGCCATCTCTGGAAACATCCGGTTTTTGTCTATGCCGGCATCAACAAAAGCCTGCCTCACCTGCCCGGCTTCGCGCTGCCCGAGCGGTTGCGGCCGCCGATCCTGGTGCAGCTTCGCGATGGCGATTCCGACACCGATCCAACCTTCGACCGCTTTCAGCTGACCGATTCCGATTACGTGTAGTGCTACTGCACGCCAAGGCGCGCGAACAGCACGTCGGTTTGCTTTGCCAGTTCGGCCGCATTGGCCTGATGCACGACCTGGCCGGTCTCCAGGACATAGACGCGGTCGGCAACGGCAAGCGCGCTGTAGAGGTTTTGCTCGACCAGAAGGATCGATAACCCTTCGCGCTTGAGATCGAGCACGATCCCTTCGAGATGCTGTACCATGACCGGCGCCAGTCCCTCCGAAGGCTCATCCATCAGCATCAGTTCGGGATCGATCATCAGCGCGCGGCCGACCGCGAGCATGCCTCGTTCGCCGCCGGAGAGTTGCCCGCCGCGGTGATGACGTCGCTCGGCCAGTCGCGGAAACAGCCCGAACACGCGCTCCAGCGTCCAGCCCGACTTGGCGCGGAGACCCTTCAGCATGGTCAGGTGCTCGGACACGGTCAGCGACGGAAACAGCCGCCGCCCCTGCGGCACGATCGCAATCTTGCGCGTGGCGATGTCGTGTGGCCGCAAACCGACAAGGCCTTCGCCGCGCCAGCTGATCGAGCCCGAACGAATCTGCGGCGGCGTCAATCCCATGATGGAGCGGATCAGCGTCGTCTTGCCCATGCCGTTGCGGCCGAGCACCGCAACGATTTCCCCCGGCGCGACCTCGAGCGAGACACCGCGGAGAACCTGCGCTTCGCCATAGCCACTGTGCAGATCACGAACCTCAAGCATGGCGTGGCCGCCCCAGATAGACTTCCTGAACCTTTTTGTTGCGCCTGATCTCGTCCGGCGCCTCCTCCACCAGCACGCGTCCCTCGAACATGCAGGTCACGCGATCGACCAGGCCGAGCGCCAGGTCCATGTCATGCTCGATCAGAACGACGGTGATGTCCCGCCCCAGCGAGCGGATGATCTCGGCGACCATCGATCGCTCCGAAGGCGACAGCCCCGCGGCGGGCTCGTCCAGCAATAGCAGCCGCGGCGAGGTGACCAGCGACAACGCGATCTCGAGTTGGCGCTGCTCGCCGTAGGACAAATCGTTCACCATCACGTCGGCGCGGCCGGCGATCCGAACCGCCTCTAACGCCGTATCGATTTGCGAACCCTCGCTGCCATCGACATCGGACTTGCCGAACAGCGAAAATTTGCGCGGCGACCGTCCACGCAACGCCAGCACCATGTTGTCGCGCACGCTAAGGCGCGGAAACAGGTTGGTGATCTGGAACGTTCGCGACACCCCGAGTCGCGCCCGCCGATGCGGCGGCAGGCGGGTGATATCGTGACCGTCGAATGCGATCTTTCCCGCGGTCGGCGGCAGGACGCCGGCAATGGCGTTGAACAGCGTGGTCTTGCCGGCGCCGTTGGGGCCGATGATGGCTCGGCGCTGGCCCCGCGGCACAGTGAGGCTGACGCCGTCGACCGCACGAAGCGCGTCGAACGCCACGACCACATCGGACAGCGAGAGGATCGGTTCGGACACGATAATTTCCGTTTACGCCGGGCACGACGACTCTGCGCTCAGCCAAATCTTCATCAGGCTATCTTGGCAGCTCTCAGGCCTTCTTGATGCCCTGAAACGTCCGCGAGTAAGGCGGCTGCTTCATGTAGGTCTCGGGATCGTATTTCCAGAACTGCGAGACGCCGGGATAGCTCGTGATCGGCACGTTCCAGTATTTGCCGTCGGCGCGCTTCACCGTTTTACGAATCTGGACGTCGTAAATCGGGTTGCCGTAGGCGTCCAGCTTGACGGTCTTGCCAAGCGGCGAGCCGACCAGCTCGGTCTTCAGCACCGCGTCGATGAAGGCGTCGCGGTCCTCGACCTTGCCGCCGATTTTTTCCAGCGCCTGCGCCACCCACATGATGCCGGAATACATCGAGAAGCCGTATAGCGAGGGAATCTTGTGATACCTGGCTTCGTACTCCCTGACGAATTTCTGCGTCGCGGGATTGTCCGATCCTTCCGCGAAATGGGCGGCGGCGATGATGCCGTCGCATTCCTCGCCGAGCGTACGGATCACGGATTGATCCGTGGCGTTCATGGCGCCCAGGAGCGGCGTCTTTCCCTTCAACCCGAAGCTTGCATATTGCTGGATGAAGCGCGTCGCATCGGCGCCGGTTTCCATCGCGAAGATCGCGTCGACTTTCAGGTCCGCGAGTTGGCCGAGATAGGGGCTGAAGTCGGCGGTGTTGAGCGGATGCCAGAACTGCTGGACGATCTGGCCGCCGCCTTCGGTGAAAACCTGGGCGAGACCGCCGCATTGTTCATGGCCGAAGGTGTAATCCTGGCTGACGGTCGCGATCTTCTTGTAGCCCTGCTTCAGGCACCAATCGCCGAACGGATGGGTGAAGGCGCTGGCGGAATAGCCGGCGACCCGGATCACGTTCTTGATGCGGTGGCGCTGCGTCAGGTCGTCGGCGGCAATGATCGGGATGAAATACGGCGTGCCGGTTCCCTTGACGTAGTTGGCGACCGCAAGTCCGGTATTGGCCAACAAGTCGCCGATCAGCATGTGGCAATTGCCCTGCTCGACCAGACGCCGCGCCTTCTGCAAGGCCGTATCGGGATTGGAGGCATCGTCTTCGATGAGGAGCTCGACCTTGCGGCCGGCCATCTGGTGGTTCACCGACTCCAGATAAAACTGCACGCCCTCGACCATCTCCTTGCCGCCGGAGGCGACGACGCCGGTGAGCGGCGTGAGAAGACCGACCTTGATCGGTGCGGCCTGCGCCCGCGCGCGCCGCCACGGCACCGCACCTGTGCCGGCAGCGGCGACAGCGGCGGTCGAACTTTTGAGAAATTGCCTGCGGTCCATTTCAATATCCCCTTTCGAAACGATTACTAGTGCCCACTTTCCGAAGTTCGTGCTCCATCGCAGCACCCACCTTCGCGAACTTCGGAAAGTCATGGGCACTAGCAAACTTATTGTTTCTAGTACCGCTTAATCGATCTGAAGTCCCTGATCGAATTCGCCGCTTGTGGTGCAGGGACTTCAGATCGGCGGTACTAGTCCTTATAGCGTTCCCTGGCCAGCCCGCCGCGTGGCAGAATGGCGCGCAACGCGCCGATGATGCCATCCGGCGCGAAGATCATGATCACGATGAAGGTCAGGCCCAGCACCGTCTGCCAGCGTTCGGTATAGGCGCTGACGACATTCTCCAGCGCGATGATGGCAGCCGCGCCGACGAAACCGCCGAACAGCGTTCCGACGCCGCCCGCGATCATCATCAGCACGCCCTCGACCGATTGCTCCAGGGCCACGGTCGACGGGCTGACGAAATTGTTGAACAACGCGTAGAGCGCGCCGGAGATGCCGGCGAAGAAGCCGGAAACGGCAAAGCCGATGAACAAATGCAGCGGGACGTTGTAGCCCAGGCTTTTCATGCGGCTTTCGCTGTCACGGATACCGAGCAGGGTGAGGCCGAACGGCGAGCGGACAAAGCGCCACATCGCATAACTCACGACCGTCGTGGCCGCTAGCACCGCCCAGTAAAAAGCGCGATGCCCTGCCAGAAACGCCGGCCGCACGTCGCCCCGCAGGCCGTTCTCGCCGCCTGTGACCTGGGTCCAGCGCAGGCAGATGCCCCAGACGATCATGCCGAGCGCGAGCGTCAGCAGCAGGAAGTAGACGCCGGAGGTGCGCACCGCGAGCAGCGCGAAGATGATCGCAACCGCAGTCGCGGCGATCACGCCGAGCAGGATCGCGGCCGCCGGCGAGAAGCCGGCCTGCGCCGAGGCATAGACAACGACATAGCCGGAGACGCCGAAGATCGCGCCGTGACCGAGCGAGGTACGTCCGGCAAAGCCGGAGAGAATGTCGATCGACATCGCGAGCACGCCGAAGATCAGCATCTCCGTGGCGAGTTCGAGCTGGTAGTTGGACAGCACAAGCGGCAGCGCCGCCGTAGTCGCCAGCACCAGGAGGACGACGACGAGCGATCGACCGGTCAGGCCGGCGATCTTGATCGGCGCTGATCCGGCGTTGCTCATGCCGGGGTCGCCCGTCCGAACAGGCCGAGCGGGCGGAACGCAAGCAGCAGCGCCATCGGGCCGAAAATCACAAAGTACGCAAGCTCCGGGAACATCACCTGCCCGAGCGTATTGAGCAGCCCGACCAGCAGGCTGCCGACGCCGACGCCAACAAGGCTGCCGCGCCCGCCGATGATGACGATGGCGAGGCTGAAGACGAGAATTTCAGCATCCGCCGATGGGTAGAGCGAGAGGAACGCGCCGCCCATCAATCCACCGAGACCGGCCAGCGCCGAACCCAGCAGAAAGGTGACGAGAAAGACGCGGCGGATGTTGACGCCGGAAGCTTCCACCATTTCGGCGTCGTCCACCCCGGCGCGGATCAGCGCACCGAGCCGGGTGTGGTTCAACAGTAGCCACAGGCCGGCGAAAACCACGATCCCCGTCGCCAGCACAAACAGCCGATAGGTCGGATAGTACACGCCGAACACGTGCATCCCACCCTTCAGCATGTGCGGGATCGGCACGGTGAAGCTGTCGCCGCCCCAGATGACGAGCGCCATATCGTCGAGCACAAAGGCGAAGCCCAGCGTCAGCAGCACCTGGCGCAGTTCGTTGTTGCCGACAAAGCGCAACAGCCCCTGATCGAGCACGAAGCCGATCGCCGCGACCGCGGCCATTGCGCCCAGACCGCCGAGAACGAAACTGCCGGTTCCGCTCGCGATGGAAAACCCGATATAGCCGCCAACCAGATAGAGCGCACCATGGGCCAGATTGACGATGCGCAGCAGCCCAAAGATCAACGTAAAGCCGCTTGCGACCACAAACAGCAGCGCGGCATAGGTCAATCCATTGAGAAGCTGGAACGCGCTCATCCCTGAAGGTGCTTTCCTTTAAGGCGCTTTCGGTCCTGTCTTGAGATACCAGTCGAGAATCTGTTCGCCGGTCATGAAGGCGACGTCCGGCTTTTGCCGGATCACCTCGAAGATGCGACGGAAATATTTCGCCCGATGCGGCGCGCCCATGATGTAGGGATGGATCACCAGCGCCATGATGCGCGCGGAGTTCGCCGCGTCCTCGTAGATCTGCTCGAACTGATCGAGCGCGCGATCCTGATATTCGGAAGCCTTGTGATGCTGAATCAGCATCATGGCGACGTCGTTGCATTCCTGGGTATAGGGCATGTTCACGATCGGCGACGTCGTCGTTTTCAGCCAGACCGGCTGGTCGTCGAGCACCCAGTCGGCGACATAGTCGTAACCTTCCTGCTTCAACAGGTCCGGCGTCTCCCAGGTTTCGGTAAGTCCGGGGCCGAGCCAGCCGCGCGGACGCTTTCCCGTCGCCTTTTCGATGACGTCCGCGGTCTTGCGAATATCCTCGCGCTCGTTCTCGACCTTCTGCATGTTGCGCTGGGTGTAGCCGTGGCCCATGAACTCCCAGTTGCGTTCCTTTGCGGCCTTGACAATCGCGGGATACGCGGCGAGCGCCGAGCCGTTGATGGCGAGCGCAGCCGGAAGCCTGAAATCGTCAAACGTCTTCAGTAACCGCCAGAAGCCGACCCGGTTGCCGTATTCGTGCCAGGCCCAGTTCGGAATGTCGGGCGACGGCGAACCGCCGGCCGGCGGCGTCAGCACCGTGCGCGGCATCGGCATCTTCGCATCCCACTCCTCGACATTGACGATCACCCACACCGCCATGCGCTTGCCGTCCGGCAGTTTCAGCGCGGGACGTTCCGTGATCGGCGAATAGGAGATGCGTTCGGTTGGCAGCATGGTCTATTTCTCGGGTGACGTTATGGTGAGAGTAAGCGGCGGCAATCCGTCGATATGAGCGGCGATGTGGTCGCCGGGCACGACGGGCGCAACGCCCGCGGGCGTGCCGGTATAGATGAGGTCGCCGGCTTCGAGCTTCATCTGTTTGGACAATTGCGCGATCACTTCCGGAACGCTCCAGATCATCTGGCCGATGTTGCCGCGCTGGCGCTCGCTGCCATTGACGGCAAGCGTGATCGTGCAATCGTTGAAATGCGCGGGATCGAGCCCCTGCGCGATCGGCCCGCACGGCGCCGACGCATCAAAGCTTTTGCCGACTTCCCAAGGCAGACGCATGTCGCGGGCATCGCGCTGGCGATCGCGGCGGGTGAAATCGATGCCGACCGCATAACCCCAGATCAGGCTGTTGGCCTGCTTCACGGCGATGTCACGACCGCCCTTGCCGAGCGCGACGACCAGTTCGACCTCGAACTGGAAATCCGAGGTGAACGGCGGATAAGGAACGCGCCCGCCATCCGGCACGATCGCATCGCGCGGCTTCTGGAAGAAGAACGGCGGCTCGCGCTCGTCGGCTTCCTTCATTTCCCTGATATGGTCGAGATAGTTGCGGCCGACGCAATAGATGCGGCGAACCGGAAATGCGCCGCCGCTGGCAATTGCAGCGACCGTCGGCGCAACAGTCGGCAGCGCGTGACCCGTCTGCGCGCTCATTTGTTCAGGCCCTGATACCAGTTGAGGATCTGCTCGCCGTTCCAGTGCACCACGCCCGGATGCTTGTTCACGTAGTCGTAGATCTGCTCCAGATATTTGATCCGGAACGGCTGTCCGGAAATATAGGGATGGATCGCGATCGACATGATCTTTGGCCGATCCTTGCTCTCGGCATACAGTCGATCGAAGCTGTCGATAGTGCGGCGGAGCAGATGATCGCTGTCGTGATGCTGCACCAGCATCATCGGAATGTCGTTCAGCTCGACGGTGTAAGGCAGCGTCACCAGCGGGCCCTTTTCCGTGCGGATCACCGTCGGTTCGTCGTCGTATACCCAGTCGCCGATATATTTGACGCCGGCTTCGGCGAGATTTTCCGGCGTCTCCAACGTTTCCGTCAGGCCCGGTCCAAGCCAGCCGACCGGGCGTTTGCCGGTGAACTTCTCGATCACCGACATCGAGCGCGCGATCATGGCCTTCTGGTCGGCCTCCTTGTGAATGGGCCCCTGCTCGTAGGCGTGGCCCATGAATTCCCAGCCGGCATCCCTGGCCTGCTGCGCCACGCGCGGATAGTCCTCGCAGACGCGCGCGTTGATCGAGAGCGTCGGTGCGATGTTGAGTTTCTTATAGAGATCGAAGAACCGCCAGACGCCGACCCGCATGCCGTATTCATGCCAGCTCCAGTTCGGCACGTCCGGCAGCGGCGGAACTCCCGTCGGCGCCGGCAACACCTGACGCGCCATCGGCTTGGAAATGTCCCAGACCTCGAGATTGACGATGGTCCACACGATCATGCGCGCGCCATCTGGCAATTTCAGCGGCCGGCGATCGACGATCGCGGAATAATCGGCGCGTTCGCGCGGGAGCATGGGTCCGGTCATGGCGGGTACTCTTCTTAGGAATGCAGAATGATCATGCGGCGGTAGGTCGGCGCGGGGCAAGCCCTTCCAGCGCCATTACTTCGTCTGTGCTCATCACCAAGCCAAAGGCGGTACGGATACACGCCAAGCCAGCCTCGTGCAGGTCCGCCCCGTCCATACTGTCGACGCAGTCTTCGACGACGATGACGGAGTAGTCGCGCACGTTCGCAGCCGTCGTGGTGGCGAGGACGCAGGAATTGGTGTTCACGCCGGTGATCAACAGCGTGTTGATGCCATGGGAACGCAGCAGGAAATCGAGGTCGGTTCCAAGGAAGCAATCGTAGCGCTTCTTGGTGTTGACGATGAAATCCCGCTGATCCAGCAGTTGCGGCATCACGGTGCAGCCCGGACCACCGATGATGTTGTGCCGCATCGCATTCTTGCGCGTCGAGTTCGGGTCCTCGGCGCGGGTGCGCCAGAACGGGTTGATGCGAATTTCCTCGACGTCGCGATACGATGTCACCTGGTGGATGACCGGAATGCCGGCGCTGCGGCACCAGTCGAACAGCCGCTTGTTGGCAGCGATCACGCGCGCCGCGACGTCGGGCGTCGTCGGCATGGTCGCCACCGCCATGTCGAGATGGCCGCGATGCAGGTCGATGGCGACGACAGCGGCCTTGGGATGATCGACGCCGAGCTTGAGGGCTGATGTCATGGCACGCCTCATACGAGAGGATTGACGGAAGTCTTCAGCAGCGCGCGCTGGTCGATACTGAACCGATCGGCGAGCCAGTCCGCCAACACTTCCTGACCGATGGTCGGGTTATCGTGCTGACAGTGTTCCGCGCCAGTTTCCTCGGGATCGAGGATGCGCAAGCTGGCGTCGACGCCATGCGCCTTGGCGTGGTCATAGGTGCTGCGCGCCGCGGTCACGGTCAGCACATCGTGGCCACCGTGCAGCACCAGATACGGGCATTTCATGTGCTCGAGATGGCCTTCGAGCGTGAACGGCTTCATCAGCGCGTGGGCCTCGCGCATCGACTTGGCACCGAACACCCATCTTATATGCATGGCGAGGCCGAAATCGTCGCCCTTGGTGCCCCACATGTCGTGCACCGACCAGATCGCGCCGTGCGAAATCGCAGCCGCCAGCCGATGCTCGTAACAAGCGGCGCGTGCCGCGTAATAACCGCCCATGCTGGAACCGCACACGGCAATGCGCCCGGTGTCGACGTCGTCGCGCTGCTCCAGCCAGTCTATGCATTTGCTGATCGGCACCTCGCTGTCGTGCCGCGTATAGATCTTGTGCCGCCGCAGCGTGCCGCCCTGCCCCGGCCCGTCGATCATCAGAACGGAAATGCCGCGTTGCAGGCAGCCGCGCGCCTGCATGAACCACATCTCGTCCTTGATGGAGTCCAGGCCGCCCATGCAGATCAGCACCGGCAGCCTCTCTCCGGGGAACGGCGCGCGAACGAAATAGCCGCAGATCGGCTTGCCCGGCTCATACGGGATATTCACCACCTCGCCCGGCGGATTGAGGTAGGAGATGAACTTGTGCGAGCACGCCTCCATCTTCTCGAAGGTCGGCAGCCGCCGCGCGTCATCAGGCTCGAGATGGAATTCGGCCTGGCGATAATAATCCGCCGCGCGCAGGAAGCAGTTCATCGCGGTGCGGATATGCCCGGCTGCTTCTTCCGAAAGCCCGCGTTTCCAGTTGCGGTCGGCGATCCGCATCCATTCGGCATGCCAGCTTTCGAGGTCGCCCGGGACCATGCGCGACCCGGCTTGCATGATCTCGCTGATGGCACCGCCGCCTTCCTGGCTTTCACCGAGGCCGCGGCGAAATTGATAGGAAGCCCAAGGATGTTCGGGCCAATGATGCCAGCCAAACGGCTCGTAATGCGGGGTGCGATCGGCGGTGATCAGTTCGATGGCGTTTTCGCTGATCTCTGAACTGCTCTGCGCCATCGACGCCCTCACCCTTACTTTCTTTGTTTGGGCCATGGTTCGATAAAGCTGAAAACGAGTCAACAAGAATTACATACACTTTGTGAGGTGTATCTGGATTCAAGGGAAGCCAACAGTGAATAATTGCTGGATTTTCAGTCAAACTGACTGATAGACTACGCAAAGTGTATACACATCAATTGGGTAGGCCTCTCTCTGAAATGACCGAATTGATCGACCAAACGGAAAGCTCGGCGGGCGCGCGCGTCGGCAACCGCGCGCTGTCGGTCATGGATCGCCTCCGGGAGGCCATCCTCGGCGGCGCGGTCGCCGCCGGAGAACGGCTCAACGAGGTCCAGCTCTCAAAGACGTTGTCGGTGTCGCGCACGCCGGTACGCGCGGCGTTACAGGCGCTCGCCGGTGAAGGGCTGCTCGACTACGCGCCGAACCGCGGCTTCACCGTGCGAGAATTTCCCCTTCCCGCCATCGTCGATGCCTATGACATCCGCGCCGCGCTCGAAGGCGTCGCCGTTCGCTTTGCCGCCGAACGCGGACTTCCCGCGAAAGAGCGGGAAATCATCGAGCGCGCCTTGGCCGCGGGCGACAAACTGCTGGAACGCGGCTCGTTCGAAGCCGGCGATCTCACCATCTATCGCGACATCAACGGCGATTTTCATGACGCGCTGCTCGCGGCGACGGGAAACCGCATGCTCAGCGAAATGATCCGCATCTGCCACCACGTGCCGGTATCGTCGACCCGCAACATCGTGGTGTTCGAATATCACGATGTTCGCCGCCGCCACGACGACCATCATCGCATCTTCCAGGCAGTCCTCGCCCGCGAACCCTGGCGCGCGGAAATGCTGATGCGCGAGCACGTCGCGAGCATCAAGACGTCGCTGGTCGGTTATTTGAGCGAGCGCAAGACCTACCCCTCCGCGGCATTGCAGCCGGCCGGTGACGGCCCATAGCGCTTGATCTTGAATCGCAGCCCGCTATATCGGTGTTTTCCTTGAAAAGCCCCGCGAGCCAAGATCATGACAACTGCCGACCCCACCGTCGAAACCAAGGCGTTCCAGGCCGAGGTTTCCGAGCTCCTGAACCTGATGGTGCATTCGGTTTATTCGGAAACCGATATTTTCCTGCGCGAGCTGATCTCGAATGCGTCGGACGCCTGCGACAAGCTGCGTTATGAGGCGATCGCCACACCCGCGCTGATCGGCGACGGCGAGCAGCCGAAAATCCGCATCATCCCGGACAAGCAGGCGAATACGCTGACCATCGCTGATAGCGGCATCGGCATGGACCGGCAGGAACTGATCGACAACCTCGGCACTATTGCCCGCTCCGGCACCAAGTCCTTTGTGTCGCGGCTGAAAGACGCCAAGGACGGCAGCGGCCTGATCGGCCAGTTCGGCGTCGGCTTCTACTCAGCATTCATGGTGTCCGACCGCATCGTCGTCACCAGCCGCCACGCCGGCGCAGAGGAAGCATGGACGTGGTCTTCGGCCGGTGGCGCCGGCTTTGAAATCGCACCGGTTGGATTGACCGAGGAACACGCGCCCAAGCGTGGCACGAACATCGTGTTGCACCTGAAAAAGGAAGCGGCCAAATATCTCGAGACTTACGAAATCGAACGGATCGTCCGCGCCTATTCGGACAACATCCAGTTTCCGATCGAGCTGGTCGACGACAAGGGCGAAGCGAAACAGATCAATTCGGCCAGCGCGCTCTGGCAGCGGCCGAAATCCGAGCTCAAGGTAGAAGACTACAAGGAAGCCTACAAATCCATCGCCGGCGCCTTTGATGAGCCCGCGATGACGCTGCATTACCGCGCCGAGGGTCGCTATTCCTACGCGGTTCTGCTGTTTGCGCCCTCCACCAAGCCGTTCGACCTGTTCGATCCGTCGCGCAAGGGCCGCGTGAAACTGTACGTGCGCCGCGTCTTCATCACCGACGATGCCGACCTCTTGCCGGCTTACCTGCGCTTCATCCGCGGCGTTATCGACAGCGAAGACCTGCCGCTCAATCTCTCGCGGGAGATGCTGCAGAACAATCCGCAGCTCGCGCAAATCCGCAAAGCCGTTACCGGCCGCGTGATCGGCGAACTGGAGGCACTCGCCGAAAAGCAGCCGGAAGAATTCGCCAAGGTCTGGGACGCGTTCGGCGCCGTCATCAAGGAAGGCATCTACGAGGACTTCGAGCGCCGCGAGAAGCTGCTCGCGCTGTCGCGGTTCACGACGACGGCGAGCGAAAACCGCACGCTCAAGCAATACATCGCCGACCTCAAAGCGAACCAAACCGAGATCTACTTTTTGGCCGGCGACAGCATCGAGCGGCTGAAGAGCAACCCCAAGCTGGAATCGGCGACCGCGCGCGGCATCGAGGTTTTACTTCTGACCGATCCGGTCGACGCGTTCTGGACGTCGGCCCCGCTCGACTTCGAAGGCAAGCCGATGAAGTCGCTGAGCCAGGGCGATGTCGACTTCTCCCTGATCCCGTTGACCGACGACAGCAAAAAGCACGAGCCCGCGTCCGAGGCAGACGAGGCCAACATCATCGCCGCGATCAAGCTGAACCTCGGCGATCGCGTCTCCGACGTCCGCGCCTCGCAGCGCCTGACCTCGAGCGCCTCATGCCTGGTCGCCGGCAGCCACGGACCCGACCGCGAGTTGGAGCGTCTCTTGGCGCGGCAAAATCCGGGCCTTGGCTCAAAGCCCATTCTTGAAATCAACCTTCGCCATCCGCTGGTGGCAGCGATTGCGACGTCCGGGGCGGAGTCAGCCGACCTCTCGTTCCTGCTTCTGGAACAGGCGCAGATCCTGGACGGCGAATTGCCCGACGATCCGGCGGCGTTTGCGAGCCGCCTCAACCGTCTCGTTGTGAGCGGCTTTTCGAAGGGGTGAAAAATCTGGCGCATATCGAGGTGTTGGCGCGAGAGGCCTCACTGCTTTAATGTGAGAGCAACGTCGCATCAGGATCGCCGCCATGAATGAGAAATTTGACCGCGCCGCCGAGGATCTCGGCAATTCGATTCACCTCGAACACGTCAACGTTCAGGTGCCGGATCAGCGCCTCGCAATGCTGTTTTATGTCTCGGGCCTCGGGCTGACGCGCGATCCCTACCTGATGACGTCCGACGACAACATGTGGATCAACGTCGGCCGCAGCCAGTTTCATCTGCCTGCCGGCAAAGCGCAGGTGCTGCGCGGCCATACCGCGCTCGTCATCTCCGGTCGCAAGGCACTGCTCGATCGGCTTGCCTCCGTCGCGCCACGGCTTGCAGGCACGAAGTTTTCGTATCGGGAGCACAACGACTATGTCGAGGCGATCTGCCCCTGGGGCAATCGCTTGCGCTGCTACGAGCCGGATGCCGACCGGTTCGGCCGCATCACGCTCGGCATTCCCTATGTCGAGTTCGACGTCCCGACCGGCCACGCTCAAGGCATCGCGGATTTCTATCCTGACATCATGGGAATGCCGTCACACTTTAAGAATGGCGACGCCAACGTCACCTCCGTGCAGGTCGGCAAGAACCAGAACCTGCTGTTTCGCGAGACCGACCGGCCACTCGTCGACTATGACGGCCACCACGTCCAGATCTACATCACGAATTTCTCCGGCCCGCACCGCGCGCTCGCGGAGCGCAACCTGATCTTCAGCGAAGATAACCCCTATCAATACCGCTTTCGCGACATCGTCGATCTCGAAAGCGGCAAGCACCTCTTCACCATCGAGCATGAGGTGCGCAGCGCCACGCACCCGATGTTCCTGCGGCCGCTGGTCAACCGCAATCCGGCGCAGACCAACCGCACCTTTGCCGAAGGCTACGACCAGTGGCTGTGGGCAATGGGACCGAACCGGTACGACGGCTAGGAAGTTCGGGTTCCAAACTCCGCCCGTTTCTTTTCCAGACTTCGGCCCTGAAATTTAGCTTTCCGTAAGTATGTCGTGCGACTTTAGCGCCCGCTTGTTGCGTTGCGTTGGAGTAAACAGTGACCGAGTTTGAAGAACTGCGCCAGCTCGCGGCCCAGACGCGCCATTTCATCAATTCTTCCGGCGACGAAGCCCTGGCGTTGAGAGCCGTGGTCCAGGCGCACGATGTCGTTCTCGGCATCTTTCCCGCCAGCGAGGGTGTCGGATTGCACGTCATCAAAGGCGACGCGATCCTGCAACAGATTGCCCATCACGGCGCTGATATTGACTACAGCCACACCGCTATCGCGCTTCAGACCCGCGAACAGGCAGTCACGCTGCAAAGACTGCTGAACTAGCGGCGCCTGTCGGACACTGACGCAAGGTCACAGGCTGCGGCTAACGATCGTCCGCCGCTTCAACGGTTTCCGTAAAGCCGGCCTTTAGCTCGGCGCGCGCGGTCGGCTGTCGACGCCGTCGACCCAACGCCCCACCACCAGCGTCGCGATGGTGTTGGACGTCAGATTGGTGACTGCGGCTCGATAGGCCGCGCCGCCGGCGATGACGTCGCGTCGTTCCCGATCCCCTGATTTCCGTCCGCCTATTCCGCGGCCACGCGATTGAGGGCGGCATGGCCGTGGGTCTTGACCACGACCTTGATCGCATCCTCGATGCGTTCGCGGGCATATTTCAGCGCGGTCGGCAGATCCTCCAGCGCGAAAGTGTGTGTGTGCACCTTGGTCGCATCGAAGCGCTTCTGGGCCATGAACGCTTCCGCGCGATGCGTGGCGCTCTTGCCTTCGCCGCGGATGCCGAAGACGTAGATATTGTTGCGCACGATATGGGCGATATCGACCTCGGCCGGTTTGCCCGGGAATGCCGCAAGACAAATGCGGCCGCCGCGGTTGACCATGCGCGCCGCTTCGTTGACGGCTTCCGGCGCACCGGAACATTCGATGACGTAGTCGACGCCCTTGCCGCCGTTCAGTTTGCGCACCGCCGCGACCGGATCTTCCTTCCGGGCGTTGATGACGTAGTCGGCACCCAATTCCTTGCCGATCTGAAGACGGTTGTCGCGCGTGCCGGTGAGGATCACCGGATGGGCGCCGAGCGCCTTCGCGACCGCGACGCCGAGCAGCCCAATCGGACCAGGGCCGGTCACGACGACGCTTTCGCCCGCAACAAGGCCGCCGAGTTCGGTGAGGCCATACATCGCGGTACCTGCCGTCACGACCAGCGTTGCCTCTTCATCCGACATCTCGTCGGAAATCGGCACCAGCGTGTTGATGTTGTTGACGGCGTATTCGGCAAACCCGCCATCGGTCGTAAAGCCGTTGGCGCGATGGCCCTTGTCGACGTCGCCGTAGTTCAGGCCGTAGTTGTGGCAGGCGGTGTACATGCCTTCGCGGCAGCGCTTGCACTGGCCGCAGCCGGCGTGGATTTCCACGGTGACGCGCTGCCCGATCCGGTATTCGTCGACGCCACGCCCAAGCGCGACCACCGTGCCCATATATTCGTGGCCCGGCGTGAAGTTCTTGTTGAAGGGCTGGCTGCCCTGAATCAACGCCGGCGGGCCGTGGTGAATGATCTCGAGGTCGGTCGCGCAAATCGCCACCGCGTCGATGCGCACCAGGACCTCGGCACGCTTCGGCACCGGCACGGGCTTGGTGGTCAGCGTCAACTGATCCGGATCGCCCAGCACCCACGCCCGCATCGTTTCCGGCACAGGAAACTCAGGCGACGTCTTGACGCGGTCGGGTTGGTACATCGTTTCACTCCTGAATGGTCGTTATTCTGCCGCCAGGGTTTTGACCGGTCCCCGCAGGATGGCGCCCGGCGCGCCCAGTTCGATCGACAATTCGTTAGCTGCCGCGATCAGGTGAACCTTCATCTGCTCGATGTAGTCAGGCGTGGAGCGGAATGCCGGCGCCGAGACGCTGATCGAGCCGACCACCGCACCGGCATGGTCGCGAATGGCCGCGCCAAGGCAGATCACGCCGGGACGAAACTCCTCGCGATCGATCGAAAATCCGTTGCGGCGGACCAGTCGCAAATGCTCTCTCAGCTTCTCGAGGTCGGTAATGGTGTTGGGCGTGAAGGCCGTCAGCCCCTTGTCCGCCACAATCCGATCAAGCTCGGTCGGCGGCAGCCAGGCCAGAATGGCCTTGCCGGTTGCGGTCGCATGCGCAGCATTGGCGTTGCCGCCGAAGCCGGCTTCAACGCGAACCGCGTGCCGCGCCTCGCGGCGCAGGACCTGGACCAGATTGGTATCCTGCATGATCGCCAGCTGGACGGCTTCCCGGGTCTGATCGTTCAGCCGATCGACAAAACTTTGGGCGCGCCGCGGCAGGTCCACCTGCCGCAGGCAGGCAGCACTGAGGTGGAGAATTCGCGAACCCAGAACATAGCTGCGGCTGTTGATGCCGCGCGCGACGTAACCCCAATTGTGCAGGGTCGAGATCAGATGATGGCAGGTCGAAACATTCAGCCCGGCCGTCGCCGCGATTTCGGTCAGCTTGGCTTCACCGCCGGCGTCCGCCATGACGTCGAGGATCAGGAAGGCGCGATCGAGCGCCTGGATGCCGCCGTGGTCACGCCCGATCGGTGGACGCGCGGGCATGACGCCTCGCCTCTCATTCGCTCTTTCGGATGACATCGGCGTCAGGCCTCCCGCCCCATGTTTTCCGCAATAGGGCGCGTTCCGCAGGGCGAAAGCAACTTAATTTTCACATGACGATTTCTAATTTCATTAGATGAAAGTTGAAGCGCCGACAGCTGAGCACGCTTTCGCTTCGCGGCCCTGCGGGACTGTTCGCGGGCTGGATGCGCGCCTCCGGCTTTCGCGACGGCGGTCCGATCACGACCGTCCTTCCGGGTCGCCGGATTGACCTTGCGGCGGCACCTGCCATATCTCTCGCATGTCAGAATTGGACCACTAGCTTCATACCAACGAGAGCCGAAGTAGATGACCGCGCAGAGATCAGCCGGGCGGGCACGCACGATGAAATCCGTTGCGCCAAGAGTTTCAGCGGGGGCCCCGAAGTCCGAGCCGCGAATGGCCGAATCCATCGGCGCCGACGATCCCGAAACCCTCACCGACCGCGCCTACCGGATGGTCGAGGAATTGATTGTCACGCTGGCGCTGCCGCCGGAAACCATCCTCTCTGAACAGTCGCTGGCCGCGCGGCTCGGCATCGGGCGAACCCCGATCCGTGAAGCGTTGCAGCGCCTGGCGCGCGATGGGCTGGTCGTGATCCTGCCGCGGCGGGGCATTCTGGTGTCACAGATCAATTTGAAGACGCAGATGCGGCTGCTCGAAGTGCGCCGCGAGCTGGAACGGCTGATGGCGAAAGGCGCCGCGGAACGCGCGACGCCGGAAGAGACTGCTCACTTCGCTGCCATCGCCCGCGACATGCGGCGTGCGTCCGACGAAAGCGACGATATCACTTTCATGCGCCTCGACCGCCAGTTCAATGAACTCGTCAGCGCGGCCGCGCGCAACGAATTCGCCTCGCGCGCGATGGGCCTGATGCATGGCCTGTCCCGCCGCTTCTGGTATCAGCACTATCGGGAATCCGGCGATCTGCCGCTGTCGGCGCGGTTGCATGCCGAGGTCGCGGAGGCAATCGCCACGCGCAATCCGGACGCCGCCGGAAAGGCTTCCGACCGCCTGATCGACTACATCGAGAGTTTTACGCGCAAGACCATCGCGGCGTGAGTAATTATCCCCCGGCAGAGCCGGGGGCTTTAAAAATGGGGCCGCTCAAAGCGGCCAGGATAGATATGAAGTTCCCAACAAAACACCTCGGCACCGCCCATGCCTCACTTACCCCCAACTCGCTAACTTCTCAGAGACAATGGTACGTGAGCA
>NZ_DAHUXJ010000025.1 GCF_027307225.1 Bradyrhizobium sp.
ACTAGTGCTCCGATTCCGAAGTTCGTATCATATTGCGGCTCCACGTTTACGAACTTCGGAATCAAAGGAGCACTAGCCAATTATATGATTCTAGTGCGGTTTAGAATTTGAAGTTCCTATGACGAGGTCGCCGCGAAACTGATAGGAACTTCAAATTCACCGCACTAGCAACCATTTCGCCTCTCGGATATTCTTCCTAGATCGTCGGCAGTACTCCGTTTCGTGGGCGCCGGTGGCTGAGAGACCCGATAGCGCTCCCGCCTGCATCGACAGGGAGCGGTAACATGTCGTCAAGACTCCGCACGGTCCAATTTTCCAACATGGAGCAGGATGTCCGTCACCTTGCGCTGGTGAGGGCAAGCATTGCGCGCGGTCGCAAGGTACTCGCGGACAATCCTCCGCCCGGGGCCTTTGCAGGCCGCAGGATCGAGGTGCCGATCGCCGGAGCGTCCAACGGCGATGACGAGAACATCCTTGTCGGCGAAACAACGATCATGAACCGCAAACTCGAGCAGCGACATCTCGCTCAGGCCGATGCACACATCGCCGCAGCCAAACGTCTTATTTCGGAGCAAACGGCGAGGGTCGAAAAGCTGCGCCGCCATCGCCACGACATCAGGCTCGCGGAAGAAACCCTGAGAGCATTTGAAGTCAATTTGCAGACGCTGTGCGAGCACCGCGAAGTGATTGTCATGACCATCGAACAGATGGATCGCGACTTGCAGGGGGCACGGTGATGCCGCGGTATTTTTTCGACGTCCACAATATCTTTGCGAGTGCGGACGAAACCGGTCAGGAATTGCCGAACGATGAGGCGGCCTGGCACGAGGCCACGGTCTTTGCTGGCGAGATATTCAAGGACATGGACGGCAACATTCGTCCGGGTCAGGACTGGGCGGTAAACGTGACCGATCGGGACCGGAATCCGATCTTTGACATCCGCATCAACACCAGGAAGCTGCGATAGCGCAGCCATGGATTGTTGATCTTGTCCGTGCTGTTCGGGGCTCGATGCCACCGCCCTGAATTGAAGGGAACATTGGGCCAAGTCTGACTTAGCAACGATCCGCGTCGCGGATCGTTAGGGATCATCACCGCACCGCCCGTGGTATCCATCGGTGATGAGAACGCCGGTTGCGCTCCCGCCCACTCGAGCAAGGAGCCGCGCCATGACAGAGCGGCGTCGTTTCCAGCACACCATTTCGCTGAAGGATCGGCTCGTCTCGTTCGCGGAAGAAGCGAGGGAGAAAGCGAAGTTACTCACCGGCAACGAACGGGACGACCTCCTGAAGAAAGCCCGTCAGGCCGAGACGGCAGCCAACATCAACGACTGGGCCAACTCGCCCGGACTGCGGCCGCCAAAGTAGGGCCCGGCCAATTTCAGATCTTTTCAGCGGCCGCGTGGGCCGGCGCCGCGGCGCCCCGCGTCGCCAGGCTGACCACGACCAGCACCACGACGTTCACGACCAGCGCAACGATGCCGATGTTGAGGTCCTGGATCTCCGGCGGCAGCCACGACAGGTTATGGAAGTTCGCCCCGGTCAGGCTGACGACGGCAACGGTGGCGACGCCGGCGACAATGCCCGCACCGGCGCCCTCGCGCGTTGCGAAATTACGCGGTGCGAGGCTGAGCACGAGCGAGGGAAACAGTTGGGTCACGAAGCTGTAGCCCATCAGCAGAAGGGCCACGATCGTCGTTCCACCCTTCAAGGTAAAGATGACGGCAACCAGCGCCACAACCGGTACCAGCAACTTCGCAAGCTGCGATACCTGGCGGTCGTCGGCCGACGGATTGACGGCGCGATAGAGGTTATTGGCGATCAAGGTCGCCGCCGTCATCAGGATCATCGAACCCGGCACCAGTGCGGTCAGCACGCCGGTTGCGCCGATCACGCCGACGAACCAGGGATCGAATGTCTTTGCCGACAGCTTGAACAGCGCGAGGTCGATGTCGGGGCCGGAGAGCCCGGGAACCTGCAAGGTTGCGGCAAAGCCGACAAAAAACACGAACAGCAGGATCAGTTGATAGAGCGGCAGAAAGATCGCGTTCTTGCGGATCACTTTGGCGCTTTTGGCGGTGTAGATCGAAGCGAACGTGTGCGGCCACATGTAGAAGCCAAGCGCGGTGAGCAGCACGGTCGAGGAGAACCACCACAGGCTCTGTCCGTGCGCAGCGAACACGGTGAAACCCGGCTTCGCCTTGTCGATCGCCGCGAACATCGGCTCCAGCCCGCCGTAATAATGAGTGGGCAGATAGATGCCGAGGAAGACCACAACGCCAAGGATCATGATGTCCTTGGCGACCGAGGTCCAGGCCGAACCGTGCACGCCCGACATCATGACGTACGCGGCGACGACGGCGGCGCCGATCCAGATCGCTACCGTCGAGGAAATCGCGCCATAGCCGGCGATCTCGACGATGATGCCGAGCCCCTTGAACTGGAGTACGAGATAGGGAATCAGCGCGACGATATCGACGAGCGCGACCAGGACGCCGAGTGTGGAGCTATCGTACTTCCGCACGAAGAAATCGGACTGGGAGTAAAGCCGGTGTTCCTTCGCGTAGCGCCAGATCGGCGGCAGCATGAAGTAGGACAGCACATAAGCCAGCGTGCCGTAGCAGAGAATGTAATAGGCCGGTGCGCCCTTGCCGTAGGCGAAGCCGCTGCCGCCGAGGAAGGTAAAGGTGGTGTAGATTTCCCCGGCGAGGAGCAGGAACACGAAGATCGCGCCGAAGCCGCGGCCGCCGACCGTCCATTGCTCGAGGTTCATGTCCTTGCCGCGCCGGGCAAGAAAACCCAGCAGCAGCGCCAGCAGCGCTGCGGCGGCGATAAAGGGCAGTGCGCCGCTCATGGTTCATCCTCCCGATTGACCGGATCGGCCGCGTAGATCACGGCCATGATGAGGGAAGTGATCAGAATCCACGCCACGATCCATGCCAGCAGGAGCGGCAGACCGAGGACAAACGGCTCCGCCTTGTTGACGAAGAACGGACCGATAATGAGTGCGATAAACGGGATGACGGCAAGCCAGCGAATGCTGCGCATGGCGGGAACTCTCGATGAGAGCCTCTCTTCATCGAGAAGGCTTTCGCAAAGAATGCAGGGAAAATCAGCGTCAGGCAATCCCGTCAGAAGTTTTGCACGGCCGGATTTCGTCGCTCTCTCGCGCGCGCAGCGCAACATTCTCCTTGCGCCGTCGCGTTCTTTGCCACGCATTGCGATTGCGCCGCAGCCGGCGAGGCGACCATTGTGCCCGCAGAACTGCCACCTGCCGGCACGGAACGCCACCGCATTGTCGACTTGTGAACGTTGGCCGAGCCCAAGGAACATCCCTGCCGCTGCTCGAATCCGAAAGTCCTGTACCCGGTGTACTGCGGATGTGCCAGAATACCTTTTTGAAAGCCGGCAGGGTTCTGATTGCATGAGTGATCTTCGCGAGTGGCTGCGTACGAATAATCTGGAGCAGTATGCGGCCGTGTTCGAAGCGAACGATATCGGCCTCGATATCCTGTCCGAACTCGATGACCACGATCTCGAAAGGCTGGGGCTTTCGCTCGGCAACCGCCGACGGCTTTTGAAGGCCATTGCAGCGCGCAATATTTCGGCAGAGGCGACCGCGTCAGGTGAGAGATCGCTGGAGGCGGGAGAATCCGGCGATGCCGAGCGACGGCAGGTGACCGTGATGTTCACTGATATGGTCGGCTCCACGGCGCTTTCGGCGAAGCTCGATCCGGAGCTGCTTGGCGGCGTGATCCGGCGATATCAGGATGCGGTTGCCGGCGTGATCGGTCGTTATGGCGGCTTCGTTGCCAAATTCATGGGCGATGGCGTGTTGGCCTATTTCGGCTTTCCTTCCGCCTTCGAGGATGCGGCTGAACGCGCCGTCCGTGCCGCCATCGGCATCCTGGCCGAAGTCCACGATATCGAAATGCCCGATGGCGCGCGCGTGCAAGCCCGCATCGGTATTGCCACCGGCCTCGTCGTGGTCGGCGAGATCATCGGTACCGGCATGGCGCAGGAGCGGACCATCGTCGGTGAAACGCCCAATCTTGCCGCGAGGCTGCAGGCGCTGGCCACGCCAGACTCCATCCTCGTCAGCGGGTCGACGCAGAAGCTGATAGGCGGCTTGTTCGAACTTACCCACACCGGCGAACACGAGTTGAAGGGGTTGAGCCCGGTGCCGGTTTGGCAAGTGCGCGGTGAAGCCTCGATCGAAAGCCGCTTTGCCGCGAGCCGTGCCGGACGTCTGCCGCTCATCGGCCGAGCTCACGAGATGGGCCTGATGAGCGAGCGCTGGCATCTGGCCCGGCAGGGCGAAGGCCAGATCCTGACGCTGATCGGTGAAGCTGGCATCGGCAAATCGCGGGCTATCGAAGCGCTGCTGGAAGAACTCGCAGGCGAGCCGCACGCGCGCATCAACCTGCAATGCTCGCCCTATCACGGCGATAGCGCGCTTTACCCGGTGCTCCAGTATCTCAACCGGGTTGCCGCGATCGCGCCTGCGGATTCGCCGGATATGCGCGCCGAGAAACTCCGCGCGCTGCTTGCGGCACGAAGGATCGTCGATCCGGCCGCACTGCCGCTGCTGGCCGAGCTGTTGTCGATTCCGCTCGCTGAGACAATTCCCGCCGCATCGTCACCGTCGCAACGCAAGGCTTCAATTCTGGCGTTGATCGTCCAGATTCTGGCTCGGGCCGGCGATGATGATCCGCTGCTGATCGTGCTGGAAGACGCTCACTGGATAGACGCGACCACGCTCGAGATGATGACGCGGTTGACCGACAGCATCCATCGCGCTCGCCTGCTCGTCGTGGTGTCGGCTCGGCCGGATTTCACGCCTCCGTGGCTGGCAAGGTCCCATGCAACGCTGATCACGCTCGGACGCCTGGGCCGATCCGAATGCATGCAGGTGGTCTCAAGCGTCGCCACCGCGCATGGGCTCGCTACCGACACGATCGCCGCGATTATCGCCAGGACCGACGGGGTACCGCTGTTCGTCGAGGAGCTCACCCGAAGCGTCATGGAATCGACGGGCGAGGACGCGGCGGTGCCGGCGACGCTGAAGGACTCGCTGATGGCGCGCCTCGACCGCCTTGGCGGCGCGCGCGAGATAGCCCAGACCGCCGCCGTGATCGGCCGGCAATTCACCTTCGCCTTGCTGGAAGCTGTCGCCGGCAAGAATGCCGACGAGCTTGAAAACCTGCTCGCCAAGCTGGTCGCGGCCGGAATCGTGTTTCCCGAGGAGGACAGCCTTGGGCGGAGCTTCAGCTTCAAGCACGCATTGGTGCGCGATTCCGCCTATGAAAGCCTGTTGATGACACGTCGTCGCGAATGGCACGGGCGTGTTGCACAGGCATTGGAGCAACGCTTCACTGATGTTGCCGCCAACGAGCCTGAGTTGCTTGCCTATCATTTCGGCGAGGCCAGGCTGTGCCAGTTCGCTTGCAAATACCGCATCCGCGCCGGCGATCAGGCCGTAAGCCGCTCGGCCTATGCCGAAGCGATCGCGCATTTTACCGCGGGCCTTGAACTTGCGAAGGCGCTGCCACCAGCGGAAGGCCTGCGGCGGCAATTGGAGTTCTGGCTGAAACTTGGTGCGGCGTCGGTCGTCACCCACGGCCTGCAAAGCCAGGAGGCCGAAAACGCCTACAGCAACGCCAGCGAAATTGGCGCCGAACTCGGCGACGGCCCCGCTTCTTTCCAGGCCAAGTGGGGCCTCTGGATCAACGCCAATCTGCGTCGCAAGACGGCGCTTGCGCGCGATCGCGCCCGCGAACTGGTTTCGCTCGCGCAAGGTTCGGGCGATCGCGAACTGCTGCTCGAAGCCTATCATTGCCAGTTTTCAACGGCCTATTTTCGCGGCGATGCCAGGGGTGCGGTCGAAGGCGGCCGGCAGGTCATTGCGCTGTATGACATGGCGCAGCATCGGCACCTGGCGCACGCGTTCGGCGGCCATGATCCCGCCGTTTGCGCACACATCCAGTGCGGCAACTCGCTTCGGTTGCTGGGCGAAGAACAACAGGCAATACCGTATTTTGCGCAGGGCTTGGCCCTCGCCGAAGCGATCGATCACCCTAACAGCCTCGCGCACGGGCTGCACAACGCGGCCATCGGCTATCAGCTCGGAGGCGATCGCGGGGCGACGCACGCAGCGGCGTATCGCGCGGCTGAGTTGGCCGACAAGTTCGGTTTGCCGCCATGGCGGGCCAGCAGTCTGATCCTGGTCGGATGGGCGACGGCAACCGGCGCATCCGCAGCCGACGCCGTACGGTTGATCGACGCCGAGATCGCCAAGGCGACTGCGGCCGGCCCACTGCCGCAGTACTATCGAGGCGTTGCGGCAGAAGTGCTGCTGGCGGTTGGCCGGCAAACGGACGCGCTCAGTCATCTTGATCGCGCAATCGCGGGCATCGACGAAGCCGGCATCGGCGTCTACCTGCCCGAAATCTATCGTTTGCGAGGTCAATGCCTGCTGGCCCTCGACCGTCGCAACAAGGCTGAAGCGCGAGCCGCCTTTGCGACGGCTATCGACATCGCAAGGTGCCAGGGCGCAGCCATCTTTGAGCGTCGCGCCCAGGCTTCATTGTCCGAGGTTGCGACATAGGACGAGCGGTACAGAGAATTTCGTCAATGCTCCGCTTTTTCATTCCAATCCGTCCGCACCTTCGTGGGATAGCCGTCGCCGTCGCGTTCTTTGCCACGCATTGCGATTGCGCCGCAGCCGGCGAGGCGACCATTGTGCCCGCGGAGTTGCCGTCGGTCGGCACGATCGACGAACGCTTTCAATCCTTCAACATTGAAATGGTCGAGGTGACGGGTGGGCCGTTCTGGAGGCCCTACGCGGCCGCAGATAGCGTGACGAAGCCTGACGAAGCGGCACGATCAGCCACGCCCAGGAAAACGAATGAGAAATTCGATCTGGTTTCGAACCGATCGCCGATTGATCTCGCAAGCCCGTTGCTGCGGAAATTCGCCTCCGCCCTGTCGCCGGCCTACCTGCGCGTCAGCGGTACCGCTGCCAACTCGACATTCTTTGCCGGATCGGACAGCACGCTGTCCCGTGCACCGGCCGGATACAAGGGCGTGTTGACACGCCGCCGGTGGCGCGACGTGATCGATTTTTCGAAGGCGGTTGACGCGCCGATCGTGACATCCTTTGCCATCAGTCCGGGCACGCGCGATGCAAAGGGAAAATGGAAGCCCGATCAGGCGCGAAAAATTATTTCTGCAACCCGCGCGGCCGGCGGCCACATCGCAGCAGTCGAATTCATGAACGAGCCGGATCTGCCCGCGATTGGCGGTGCGCCGGCCGGCTATGGCGCAAGCAACTTCGCGGCGGACTTTTCCGTATTTCACGCTTTCATGAAACACGCGGCGGGCGATGTGATGATCCTCGGACCGGGCACCATCGACCGCTCGTCGGAGGCAGCGGATCTGTTTCAGGCTGTGGCGCCTCGCATCGACGCCGTTTCATATCATTACTATGGCGCGCTATCGGAGCGCTGCGCGGGCGGGCAGACGGCCGATGCCGCGTTGTCGGAAGAATGGCTCTCCCGTACCGATCAGACATTGGCGTTTTATCGAGGGCTGCGCGACCGCGCGGCGCCGGGCAAGCCGATCTGGCTCACCGAGACGGCGGAAGCCGCCTGCGGTGGAGATCGATGGAGTTCGACGTTTCTCGACACCTTCAGATATCTCGACCAACTCGGACGGCTGGCAAAAGCCGGCGTGCAGATCGTGATGCACAATACGCTGGTCGGCAGCGACTACGGCCTTCTCGACGAGGCGACGTTCAAGCCGAGGCCGAATTACTGGGCGGCGCTGTTGTGGCGGCAATGGATGGGACGCCTGGTGCTCGAAGCCGGCGTGCCGGTCCGGCGAGGTCTGCACGTCTATGCACATTGCCAGCGGCGCGTGAGCGGCGGCGTGGTGCTGCTCATCATCAATAACGACCCGCAAAATTCGCAGGAGCTGGTGCTGCCGGTGTCTTCCATGCGGTTCACGCTCGACGCCCCGAGTTTGCAGAGTGCCGCCGTGCGCCTGAACGGCGCCGTACTAGCGGCAGAGGACGTCGACCGCTTGCCCAAGCTGGCCGGCTTGCCGGCGAGTGCCGGTTCGTTACGGTTCGCGCCGGCGACAATTACTTTTGTTGTGATCGCCGGTGCCGGAAATCGCAGCTGTAGCTAGTGCGGTGAATTTGAAGTTCCTATCAGTTTCGCGGTAATCTCGTCATAGGAACTTCAAATTCTAACCGCACTAGAATCATATAATTGGCTCGTGCTCCTTTGATTCCGAAGTTCGTAAACGTGGAGCCGCAATATGATACGAACTTCGGAAATCGGAGCGCTAGTGGAGTGGATTTGACACTCGCTACCCACCTAGCCGCGAATTCGCAATGCGAATGTTAGTATCGGACCACTAGTGCCGAAGCTTTGCATTGCATCCCCTCTTGGTGTGTCATTCCAACTGATAGCGAAGTAAGCCAGAATCTTCTCAAAGTCCCCCTTGCGCCGTCGGGCAAATCACCGCTAGGTCTTCGGGCGTCTCGCGCTCAACCAGGAGGGGCGTTGCGCATCGTCACGAACGTGGAGCGCGGGATACGATGGACGTGGCGGCGTCACAAGACGGGTGACGTCAGTCGCGGACGACGAAGCCGTGTGGTTCTGGCATCCCGATGCTGATGCCAAGTTGGCGCAATGCTTGCGCATTGCACCGGCGACGGTGACAAGAAAGCCGGTCACCGGGAAGAGCGCGGAATAAGTCGTAAACCGTCGTGCAGGGAATGCCGGATTGTCCTGGCTGACCTGTGGTAACTAACTCGTGTGCTTTATTACATTGCGCACGAGGCTGCGGGTGCAGTCAAACACCCGGCATTCCCTGCGCCCTCTGTTTTTCGGGGGGTGAGAGTTGGTAAAACCCGGGCTCGATCGTGCCGCGGCAATGCGCCCGTGTGGCCGAACGAAAGGGTTCATTGAATAACTCTCGTCATTCCGGGGCGCATCGAAGATGCGAACCCGGAATCCATTTCTCCCCGACATTCCAGCGGCGCGATGGATTCCGGGCCTGCGCTTTCGGCGCATCCCGGAATGACGGACGTTGGTTGTTTGACAATGTAAAAACATTAGAACGAGTCGGCGCATTCGCCCCTGCGGCCGCTGGCGGTTCGGCCGTATCGTTGTTACATTGGTTCCCGCGAGGCTGCGTCGCGCGTCAGGAGCCATATATCCCCGGGGCCTTATCGATCCTTTAGGGAACTGTCCCTGGCCGGGTCCGTGGATCCGGGCATATGGTGCCCACCTACTTTCGTAGGGAACTCCGGGATCGAGCGCTCCAACGGCGACCGCGGCTTCGCACTTTTCTTTTCCTTCCCGTGGCGTGATGGGGCGTTTGCGATGACTAGTGCTCCGATTCCGAAGTTCGTATCATATTGCGGCTCCACGTTTACGAACTTCGGAATCATAGAAGCTCTAGTGGTTTATTAATTTGAGTGCGGCCTCGAATTTGAAGTTCCTTTGATGGACTCGCGACAGGACCGAAAGGAACTTCAAATTCACCGCACGGAGCCAGCGCATGTCTGCACTTCCATCCAAAGCTGACTTGCGCAAACTCGCGCTCGATGCGCGTGACGCGATGGAAGCGGCCTCGCGCGCCGCCGCCGGCGAAAAGCTCGCCGCGCGCTCCCTGCCGTTTGAGATCGCGCCAGGCACCGTCGTCTCCGGCTATTCGCCGATCCGAAGCGAACTCGATCCGGTGCCGCTGATGCGGAAGCTCGCCGCTCAAGGCGCGAAGCTCGCGCTGCCCGCCGTGCTTTCCCGCGGCAAATCGCTGGTGTTCCGCGCGTGGGTAGTAGGCGATCGTCTCACCATGGGGCCGCTCGGCATTCTGGAGCCCTCGCCGGCCATGGCTGAACTCATCCCCGACATCATGCTGGTGCCGCTCGCGGCCTTCGATCGCCTCGGCCACCGCATCGGCTACGGCGCCGGTCACTATGACTATACACTGGCGCATTTGCGAAAAGTGAAGCCGATCACGGCCATTGGACTTGCCTTCGCCACCCAGGAAATAAAAGCCGTTCCCGCACTCGCGCACGACGTCGCGCTCGACTATGTGCTAACGGAAAAGAAAACGTTCGATTTTCGGAGCGTGTGAGCGGAGATACTTGGAGTGGATGAGTGAGGATACTTTTTGTCGGCGACGTGGTCGGCCGATCCGGACGTACGGCGGTGTCCGAACATCTTCCCGGGATGATCCGCAACTGGTCGCTCGATCTTGTCGTGGTCAACGGCGAGAACGCGGCCGGCGGCTTTGGCATCACCGAGGCGATCTATCAGGAACTGCTCGATGCCGGCGCCGACGCCATCACGCTCGGCAACCATTCCTGGGATCAGCGCGAGGCCCTGGTGTTCATCGAGCGCGCACCGCGCCTGATTCGCCCGGCGAATTTTCCGGCCGGCACGCCCGGCCGCGGCGCGGCGTTGATCGACACCAAGAGCGGCAAGCGCGCACTGGTCGTCAACGCCATCGGCCGGGTCTTCATGACGCCGTTCGACGATCCCTTCGCTGTTTTGGCGCGCGAGCTTGCGGCCTGTCCGTTGCGGGAAGCGGCGGACGCTGTCGTGGTCGATTTCCATGGCGAGGCGTCGAGCGAGAAGCAGGCGGTCGGCCATTTCTGCGATGGCCGCGCCAGCCTTGTGGTCGGCACCCACACCCATGTGCCGACCGCCGATTATCAGATCCTGTCGGGCGGCACCGCTTACATGACCGATGCCGGCATGACCGGCGACTACGACTCGATCATCGGCATGCAGAAGGATGAGCCGATCCGGCGTTTTACGTCGGGTATTCCGGCGTCGCGCTTTGAGCCGGCGATGGGAGTAGCGACGTTGAGCGGGATCGCAGTCGAGACCGATGACGCGACGGGCCTTGCGATGAAAGTCGCTGCCGTTCGCGCAGGCGGGAGGTTGTCGCCGGCGCTGCCGGATTTCTGGGCGAGCCGATAGATGGCCGCGGGCGGATCGTTCGCCGAGGTCGGCCTCAGCCTTGGCGGAAACCCAGGCGGAATGCGCCCCAGTGGCGTCCGCGGACGAATATCGGCGAGGAGGCGTCCTTCATCAGTACGAAATTGCCGCCGCCCATGTCGCGCCGGTAGGTCTGAAGCAGGAACGGCTTGGTGCTGGCCGCGACCTTTTTCACGGCGCGGTCGTTGAAGAGGCGCCGGTTGCGGCAGTTCGCATTGTTCCAGACCGGATCTTTTCCCTGCGGCAGGCGATAGTTGGGGTTATGCGTCGGCAGGTAGCCGCCCTTGGCCCAGGCCACGCAAAACACGATGCGCGGGTCGGATTTCTGGATCGGGTCCTGAACGGCGGGCAGCAGGCGATCGGTGAACTCGACATAGTTCGTCATGTACTGCTTGGGATCGGTGCCGGGTATCTCGCGGTAGTTTTCATCCATCAGGGCATCGAGCGTGATCTCGCCGCGCTGGACGGCCGCTTCAAAAATATCCGAGATCTGCCTGGCGGTCTCGACGACGACGCGGATCAACGGCGCGTCGGATGTTTCCACCCCGCTGTCGGCGATCGATGCGATGAGGTTTTCGGAGAGATCGAGCAGCTTGGTCACGCGCTCGTCGGCATGCTTGAGGTCGCTCGAGGAGAGATCGACGCCCTTGGCGAGGTTGCGCAGTTCCTCGATCACGGTGTCGCAGTGTCCGAGATTGGAAGTCGCCGCCTTTGCGACGCCGTCGATCTCCTGGCCGACCTTGTTGAAGCCGTCCTGGACACGGGTGATGATGGTCTGGATCTGTGTGGCGCCTTCGCTCGCGGTCTTGGCCCGCGACGAGGCTTCGCCACTCTCTCCGATCAGGTTTCCGAGCTGGCCATCGAGGTCGCGCACGGTGTCGCCGATCTGGTGGGTCGCCTGACGGGTCGCCTCCGCGAGACTCTTCACTTCGCTTGCGACCACCGCAAAGCCGCGGCCGGCCGTCCCTGCACGCGCCGCCTCGATGGTCGCATTCAGCGCCAGGAGATTGGTCTGCTTGGCGATCGCCTCGATCGAGGTCGAGACTTTTGCCACCTGCGCCAGCGCCGAAGAGACAGCACTGAGCCGCGTCTCGATCCGGTCGACCGATTCGACCAGTGCCGCAATATGCTTGACCGCAGCCTCGACGGCGCCCCTGGACTGGTTGATGTCTCCGACCGCCTCGGACGACGCCGACTGTACCGCCCGCGAGGCATCGGCAATGCCATGGTTGGCCGAGACCATCGTTTCCGCGGTCTTCTGCAGGTGCGTGAAAAGCTCCGATTGCGCCGAAACCCGGCTCGCGACCTCCTGCACATTGCCGGCGACGTCGGCAAGCTCGACCCCGAGCCCGCCGATCCGATTGCTGAGCTGATCGACCAGACGTTCGCTCTCCGATCGCTCGGGGAGACTTTCAGATCCTGCAAGTTTTGCGGCGGGCATCATCAAACCCCAACGTTTCGGCTCTCGTTCATCTTAAGCAACGCGCCTCAAATCCAGCAACGCGGCTTAAAGTCTATAGGCGGTACGAAAGCCGCCCCAGTGCTTCCCATTGACACGGATCGGCACGTCGATCTCGCGCATCATGACCGTGTTGCCGCCGCCCATGTCGCGCGCGTAGCTCTGGATCAGATAGGTGCGCTGGTTGCGGCCCGCGGCAAGCCCGGCCGTGTCATTGAAAATGCGGCGGTTGCGACTGTTGGCCGTGTTCCAGGCGACATCGCCCGCGCGCTGCGGGTGCGCGTAGATCTTGTTGTGCACCGGCAGGTAGCCATTGCGATCGATCGCAACGCAAAACACCATGCGCGGGTCTCTCGCCAGGAAAGTCTCCTGGAACGGCGGCAGCGCGCGATCGGCCCAGTCGAGGATGCGGGTGCGGTGCTGCACCGGGTTGGTGCCCGAAATCTCGGCATAGTCGGCGTCGAACAGGGCATCCATCGAGACCGCGCCGCCGGCGACGGCCTGCTCGAACATCCGACAGAGCTGAACGCCGGCTTCCATCGCGCGGGTGACGAACTCGGTGTTCTCGTCATGAATCGACCAAAGCTTGTCCTCGATCTTCTCGACGAGGGCCGCATCGTTGGTCATGAAGTCTGCCTGAACGCCCGCGCTCGAGCGTTCGCCGCTGCGGATCTTGCACGCGCCGATATCTTGAAGAGTAGCGCTGAGCGTCTGATTGAGCGGTATCCTGGCTGCTTCGCCACCGCCGATCAGGATGTTCTCGACGGAAATTTCATAAACCTGCGCGGTGAGGCGGCCTTGCGCGGTGTCGATCTCGATCTTCAGGTTGCATGGCAACTGCTCTCCCTTGCGACGGTCGGCGCGCATGTCGTGACCGAGCAGCACCGCGCAGCGGGATTTCAGCTTCTGCGCAAAGAGGGTGACGGCCTTGCCGGCATTGGAGACATGTTCGCGATGCTCCTCGGCTTCCTTCGCGGCATGATCGATCTCGGCAGCGCTGGAACCGACCGAAGCGATGAAGTTCGACGCGGTTGCGACGTTGTCGGTCATCTCATGCGTGATCCGGTTCTGCTCGGTCACCGCGCCATTGACGTTCTCGAAGACCGGGCGGATCTCCTGGATCGCCTGCGAAATCCGGTGTACGGCCTCGACCGATCCGGCGGCGTCCCGTTGCAGCGCGTCGATCTTCTTCTTGATCTCCTCGGTCGCATCCTGGGTCTGCACCGCCAGCGCCTTGACCTCGGATGCGACCACCGCAAAGCCGCGGCCGGCCGTGCCGGCGCGCGCCGCCTCGATGGTCGAGTTGAGCGCGAGCAGCGTCGTTTGCCTCGCGATCTGGGCGATCAGGTTGACGACATTGCCGATCGCGGCGGAGGATTCTTTCAGGCGGTCGACATTGGCGCTCGCCTGATCGGCGGCCGCGCTCGCCCGGTCGGCGAGCTTGCCGGCGTCGCGCACCTGCGATCCAATGCCTTTGGCCGATTCGGCGAATTTGTCGGCGGCCTGCGAGAAAATGGCCGCGGTATCCTGGGCTTCGCTCGATCGCACGCTCAGCGCATCGGTGCGCTGGCGGACGCTGGCAAGCGTGGCCGCGGTCGCCTCCGCGCCACCGGCAACGGAACTTGCCGCGCGTTCAAGCTGGCGAATCATGCCGCCAAGCTCGATTTCAAGCAGTTCGAGGATTTGCCGGACCGACTCGGCTTCCGAATGATCGTCTGCCTCCGTCACCGAAACCGGCTTCGCTGGGGACTCAGCGGCAGGCGCGGGCGGCGGGGGTGCAGCTTTCCGGAATAATCCAATCGCCATGATGAAGTTCTGGACCAGGTAGGGTGTCGGCCATCCTCTCACCGCGCCGTGAACTCATGGTTAACAAATGCCTGATTCGTGAGCACTTTCGCTACCATGTTACCAAAAACGCCGCCAAATCTTTGATTTCAGACAGTTAGAGGCCTATAAGGCCGCGCCTTTCACCCAATCACCGCTTTTCGACTTCCAGAGATCAGGCATGGCCGGACATTCCCAGTTCAAGAACATCATGCACCGCAAGGGGCGTCAGGATGCCCAGAAGTCGAAGCTGTTCGGCAAGCTCGCCCGCGAAATCACGGTCTCGGCCAAACTGGGAACGCCCGACCCCGCGATGAACCCGCGCCTGCGCGCTGCCGTGATCGCCGCGCGGCAGGAAAACATGCCAAAGGACAATATCGAGCGCGCGATCAAGAAAGCAATCGGCGGCGATAGCGAAAACTACGACGAGATCCGTTATGAGGGCTACGGCCCCGGGGGCGTCGCCGTGATCGTCGAGGTGCTGACCGACAACCGCAACCGTGCAGCCTCCGACATCCGCTCCTATTTCACCAAATCGGGCGGCAATCTCGGTGAAACCGGCGGGGTTTCGTTCATGTTCGATCGCACGGGCGTCGTCGAGTACGACGCCAAGGTGGCCTCCGACGACGCCATGCTGGAGGCGGCGATCGACGCCGGTGCCGACGACGTGGCGTCAAGCGAAAGTGGTCACGAAATCTACGCCTCGCAGGAGACTTTCCGCGACGTCGCGAAGGCGCTGGAGGCGAAGTTCGGCGAGGCGCGCAAGGCTGCGCTGATCTGGAAGCCGCAGAATACGGTCGCAGTCGACGACGATACCGGCGAGAAGCTGTTGAAGCTGATGGACCTTCTCAACGAGCATGACGACGTCCAGAACGTCTACGCCAATTTCGAGATTTCCGACGCACTGGTCGCCAAGATGGGTGGGTAGGCCCGTCCGCGCGCTCGATTGATCGTTGATCGCGAATTCCCTGTGCTAGGCGCGAATCTGCGGCATGGGGTATAAAATGGCCATGTCGTCCCAGCCGATTCGCTCACCCGTCCGCATCCTCGGCATTGATCCAGGCCTGCGCCGCACCGGCTGGGGAGTGATCGAGGTCGAGGGTAACCGTCTGCTTTTTGTAGGTTGCGGGTCGATCGAACCTCTGCGGGATTTGCCGCTGGCGAGCCGTCTGCTCGCCATTCACGAGGGGCTGGCTATGGTCCTCGGCGATTTTCGCCCCGCAGAAGCCGCGGTTGAACAGACCTTCGTCAACAAGGATGGCGTCGCGACCTTGAAGCTCGGCCAGGCCCGCGGGGTCGCCATGCTGGCGCCGGCGATGTTTGGAATTTCAGTTTCGGAATACGCGCCCAACCAGGTGAAGAAGACGGTGGTTGGCGCCGGGCACGCCGACAAGAACCAGATCATGGTGATGCTGAAAATTCTTCTTCCCAAGGCCGAGCCGAAGTCGGCTGACGCGGCCGATGCGCTCGCGATTGCGATCACGCACGCGCATCATCGCAGCAGCGCTGCGATGCGGCTGAAGGTGGCCAGCCTATGATCGGCAAGCTCAAGGGCCTGATCGATTCCTACGGCGAGGATTTTGTCATCCTCGATGTCGGCGGCGTCGGCTATCAGGTGCATTGCTCCTCTCGTACCTTGCAGGCGTTGCCGGCAGCGGGCGAGGCGGCGGTGTTGTCGATCGAGACCTATGTGCGCGAGGATCAGATCAAGCTGTTCGGCTTCAAGAGCGATGTCGAACGCGAATGGTTTCGTCTGTTGCAGACCGTGCAGGGCGTCGGCGCCAAGGTCGCACTCGCCGTGCTTGGTACGCTGCCGCCGCCGGATCTTGCGAACGCGATCGCGCTGCGCGACAAGGCGGCGGTGACGCGCACGCCGGGCGTCGGCCCCAAGGTCGCCGAGCGTATCGTCACCGAATTGAAGGACAAGGCGCCTGCCTTCGCCAATGTCGATCCGGCGCTGGTGCATTTGTCCGGCGCCATCGACGATTCCCGAGCGCCGCGCCCGGTAACGGATGCGATCTCGGCGCTGGTCAATCTCGGCTATGGCCAGCCGCAGGCGGCGGCCGCCATTGCAGCCGCTTCGCGCAGCGCCGGAGAAAAGGCCGAGACGGCACAGCTCATCCGGCTTGGTCTGAAGGAATTGGCGAAATAGGCTAGTGGAGTGGATTTGACATTCGTTACCAGCCTGGCCGCAAACTTGGAAAAGCGAATGTCAAATCCTAAACTCCACTAGATATATGTTCGCTGGTGGTCCTTGATTCTAACCCTCGCAAAGGGGACTGCTGAGGAGGGATGCGAATGTTAGAATCGGACCAATACCGTCGCCGGCCGAAGGAAATGCATCGTCGACCATGCTGACCAAAAAGGACAAGGAATTGATCGCCGCCGCCACCAAGGCGATCAGCGTTCGTTATCGCAATGACTGGCAGGAAGTCGGTGCGGCGATGCGCACGCGTGACGGCCGCATCGTGACCGGTGTGAATATCGATGCCTATATCGGCCGAATCGCCGTCTGTGCCGAAGCTATTGCGATCGGCCGTGCCATCACCGAGGGTGGTGACCATGGCATCGAGACCATTGTGGCCGTGCGTCATCCGAAACCCGACGAGCCCGGCAAGATCGCGGTGGTCTCGCCCTGCGGCATCTGCCGCGAACTGATCCACGACTATGACGCCAAGGCGCGGGTCATCGTGCCCGATAACGGCCGCACGCCCAAGGTGGTGAAGATCGGCGCATTGTTGCCGAACAAGTACCGGCGGGGCAACGAATGAACCCGCCGCGCATGGTCACACCGGAGCGCCGCACGGACGATGTCGGTGACACCGCGATGCGGCCGCAGCTGCTGTCCGAATTCGTCGGCCAGGCGCAGGCGCGCAAGAACCTCTCGATTTTCATCGAAGCGGCGCGCAAGCGCGGCGAGGCGCTCGATCACGTGCTGTTCGTCGGGCCGCCGGGTTTGGGAAAGACCACGCTGGCACAGATCGTCGCGCGCGAACTCGGCGTTGGTTTTCGCGCCACATCGGGCCCTGTGATCGCCAAGGCCGGCGAACTCGCCGCGCTTCTGACTAATCTCGAAGAGCGTGACGTGCTCTTCATCGACGAAATCCATCGCCTGAGCCCCGTGGTCGAGGAGGTGCTCTATCCGGCGATGGAAGACTTTCAGCTCGACCTGATCATCGGCGACGGTCCGGCGGCGCGCTCGGTCAAGATCGAACTCGCCAAGTTCACGCTGGTCGGCGCAACGACGCGCGCCGGCCTCTTGACCAATCCGCTGCGCGACCGCTTCGGCATTCCGGTCCGGCTGAATTTCTACACTGAAGAGGAGTTGGAAAAGATTGTCACTCGCGGCGCCCGCGTGCTCCAGCTCGGCATGACCGCCGACGGCGCCAACGAAATCGCGCGCCGCGCCCGGGGTACGCCGCGCATTGCAGGACGGCTGTTGCGGCGGGTGCGCGATTTTGCGTCGGCGGCGGATGCCGAATCGATCGATCGCAAGATCGCCGACACCGCGCTGAGCGCGCTGGAAGTCGATGCCGCGGGTCTCGATGCGATGGATCGCCGTTACCTCACGACCATTGCGATGAACTATGGCGGCGGACCGGTCGGTGTCGAGACGATGGCCGCCGCCTTGTCGGAGCCGCGCGACGCGATCGAAGACATTATCGAGCCCTATCTGATCCAGTGCGGCTATCTGCAACGCACCCCGCGCGGGCGCCTGTTGACCTCGCATGCCTTCCGCCATCTCGGCCTCGCGGAACCTGCGCGTGATCCATCGCAATTCGGATTGTTCGGTAACGACGACGAAGGCGCCTGAAGACCACCGCTTCTCGAAAGATTCAGTAACGTTACTGCGCAATATCTGCACAAGCGTTCCGCAATTCGGCTTTATTCTCGGGCCAGAAGCGGGCTGCCCCACCACTGGTCCCTAATGCTCTCTCGTCGCCATTTTCTGCGTACGGTTTCCGGCCTCTCGGTTGCAGGCGTTTCGACGGTCGCTTACGGATTTGGCGAGCCGGAGCTGCAGCTTCGCGTCACGCGGTATCAGCTTTCACCGCCGAAATGGCCAGCCGACTTCGGTCTCAAAATCGCGGTCATCGCCGACATTCACGCCTGCGATCCCTGGATGCCGCTCGATCGCATTCAGACGATTGTCGATCACACCAACGCGCTTGGCGCGGACGTGACGGTCTTGCTCGGCGACTATGTGGCCGGTCACCGCAATGTGACGCGGTTTATTCCGGACCACGAGTGGGCGTCCGTTCTTTCGGGACTCAAGGCGCCGCTTGGGGTGCACGCCATTCTCGGCAATCACGATTACTGGGAAGACCGCACCGTGCAACGCGAAGGCGAGGGCATGACGAAGGCCCGCCGCGCGCTCGAAGCCGCCGGCATTCCGGTCTATGAGAACGACGTGCAGCGCCTCAACAAGGCCGGCCGCCCTTTCTGGGTCGCCGGTCTTGGCGATCAACTGGCCTTTGCCTTCGCGCGCCGCTACGGCATCATCAGGCGAAAGGGCGTCGACGATCTCTCCGGCACGCTCAGCAAGGTGACGGACGACGCGCCGGTCATTTTGCTGGCGCATGAGCCGGATGTGGCGCATCGCGTCCCTTCGCGCGTCGCACTCCAGCTTTCCGGTCATACCCATGGCGGCCAGGTTCGGCTGATGGGCTGGTCGCCGGTCGCGCCGTCCGGGCAACGACTGGCCTATGGCCATGTCCGCATGAACTGCGATGTCATTGTTTCCGGCGGACTGGGCTGCAGCATCGTGCCATTCCGGCTCGGCGTGCCACCTGAGATCGTGCTGGTGACGCTGGGGAAGCCTGCGTCAGTTCTCTCGTAACTGTCGGGCATAGCTGGCCGTGCTTGCGCGCCAGGCCGATTTTGCGCAAAACCGTCACAAAGCCAAACGGGTGCGCAATTGACCTTACCCCATCTCGACGGCGAGATCCGCGACGGCCGCCATCACATGCAGATCCGCGTCTATTACGAGGACACGGATTTTTCCGGCATCGTCTATCACGCCAACTATCTGCGCTTCATGGAGCGCGGCCGCACCAACCATTTGCGGCTGATGGGTGCCGAGCAGCACGCGCTGTTTGCAGAGGCGGAGAGCGAAACGCCAAGCTTTGCCTTTGTCGTGCGCTCGATGAAGCTCGATTTCTTCAAGCCCGCGCGGATGGACGACGTGCTCGACATCGTGACCTGGCCGATCGCGGTGAAGGGCGCCTCGATCATGCTGGGGCAGCAAGTGCGGCGTGGTGCCGATGTGCTGGTTAGCGCGGAGGTGCGTGTCGCCTTCATCAGCGAGGGCAGGGCGCAGCCGATTCCGAAATCGATCCGTGCGCTGATGAAGGCCGATCTGGAATAGACATCATGTCGCGGAACATTGCCGATTGGCTCTCGCAATCGGCTGATAGGAAATCGGCCATCGAACTCGCTCGTTCGAAGCGGTAATCTCGCGGCAGTCCAAAAGCCGGGAGGTCATCATGTCGCGTCCGCCATTGCCGCCGTTCACCCGCGAAACCGCCGCGCAGAAAGCGCGCATGGCGGAAGACGCCTGGAATTCACGCGATGCTGAACGCGTCGCGCTGGGCTATACCGAGGACAGCCGCTGGCGCAACCGCTCGGAAGTCTTCGAAGGCCGCGCGACGATCGTCGCGTTTCTCAAGCGCAAATGGGCGAAAGAGCTCGACTATCGCCTGGTCAAGGATCTCTGGGCCTTCGACAACAACCGCATCGCGGTGCGCTTTCAATATGAATGGCACGATGCGAACGGCCAGTGGCACCGCTCCTATGGCAACGAGCAGTGGGAATTCAATGAGCATGGCCTGATGCACCGGCGGGAAGCCAGCATCAACGACATTGCGATTTCGGAAAAAGATCGCCGTTTCCACTGGCCCGCGCCGGGACCGCGGCCGGCCGATGTGCCGGGGTTGGGGGATAGTCCGTTCTAGGAAAGGCTGATTTGCGTTCCCCGAACACAGCGCAGCGCCCAGTGCTGCGCTGACGATCCGGGGTCCACGTCGCGGTCCCGGATCTGCGTTGCATCGTGAAGCCACGCTGCATCGCATCCGGGACAAGAGCGCTCCTTACGCCGCAGCCTTGTGCCTTGCGATTTCGGCCTTATACATTTCGAATTCCTCGGCGATCGCTTTTGCGACGCTGGGGCGCGCCCGCAGCCGCTCGTAATAGGCCTTCACTGCCGGCCACTTCGCGAGCTCAATCGGCGGTGTCGCCATGGTCCAATTGATGACGGTGACGAGATAGGCGTCGGCAACCGTGAAATGGTCGAGCAGGAATTCGCGCCCCTTGAGGTAGTTTTCGAGATAGTCGAGCCGGGAAAGCCCTTTCTCCAGCGTGTAGGCCTTGATTTCCGGCGGCGCTTTCCGGTCGAGCAGCGGTACGAACAATCCCTTGTGCAGCTCGGTGCCGATAAAGCAGAGCCATTGATGCAATCGGCTTCGATCCATGCTTGATGAGGTACCGAGGCCGGCTTCCGGGAAGCGGTCGGCGACATGCTGCAGGATGGCGGCGTTCTCGGTCAGCACCTGCCCGTCATCGGTGCGCAGCGTCGGCACCAGCCCGAGCGGGTTGATCTTGCGGAAATCCGATCCGTCGTTCTGCACCACCTTGGTCTTCGGATCGACTTCGAAATAAGTCGCCTCCTTGCCTGCCTCGTAGAGCGAAATGCGCGTCGCAAGTGAACAGGCGAGCGGTGAGAAATAGAGATCCATGGCGGCTCCTCGCGTTTTTGGCCCGTTGGAATTTCGAGCCAGTTGATTTTTATACTGTTTCGCATATTATAAATCAGGTCAACGAATTTCCTGCGAAATGGTACAAAAAAATAAAAGGCCGCCGGAAATCAAACAGGAAGCGCCCCGGCGCCGTGGGCGGCCGCGTGCCTATGAGCCCGAGGTCGCGCTCGGCAAGGCGCTTCGTTTGTTTCGGAAGGGCGGCTTTGCCGCGACCTCGCTTGATGATCTCAGCGCGGCGACAGGCATGAACCGGCCGAGCCTTTACGGGGCGTTCGGCGACAAGCGCGAGCTCTATATCAAGAGCTATGCACGTTACCGCGCCGATGCGCGTGCAGCGATGATCGAGATTTTCCGCGGTGACATGCCGATCCGCGAAAGGCTCAAGCGCATCTATGCGGCGGCGCTCGACATCTATGTTGCCGATGTCTCGGAACCGCAAGGCTGTTTCACCGTGATGACGGCGGCTTCCGAGGCGGTCGCCGATCCGGAGATCCGCGCCATGGTGCTGGACGGATTTGCCGAACTCGACAAGGCCTTCGCATCCTGTTTTCGTCGCGCCAAGGAAAAAGGCGAATTGCCGCCTTCCGCCGATCCGGTCGTGTTGGCGCAACTCGCCTCGGCTACCATCCACACCATCGCGATCCGCTCGCGGGCGCGCGTGCCTCGGAAGGAACTCGAGGCCATCGTGACCGGTGCGATTGCCGTGATGTGTGGATGACGCGATAACGCGCCTTCTAATATCCCCGTGTGGGGTCGACCAAATTTTCCAGCGGCAGGCCGGCCTCGAAGCGTGCGATCTGTTGCGCAACATATTTCGAGATTTCGTCCGGATCGGTGTCAGCGGCGTTATGCGGCGTCAGAACCACGTTCGGATGGGTCCAGAACGGACTGTCTGACGGCAACGGCTCGGTCGCATAGACGTCGAGCGAGATCGCGCCCAGCGTGCCGTCGTCAAGACACGATAGAATGTCGGCCTCATTCTGCAAGCCGCCGCGGCCGGCATTGATCACGACCGGCGCGCCGAGCGGGCTGGACCGGTTCAGCTTGGCGAAAAGCTCGCGGTTGAGGATGTGGCGCGTATCCGGCGTCAGCGGCAGCAGCGAGACCAGAATGTCGGTGCGGCGCAGGAACGCATCGAGCTGCGCCTTGCCGTGGAAGCATTCGACGCCATCGATCCGTTTGGGGCTATTGCTCCAGCCGACGACCTGAAAGCCGAGCCGCACCAAAACCTCGGCTGCGTCGGCTCCGAGCGTGCCGAGCCCGATGACCCCGACCGTGATCGCACCGGCCGGCCATTGATATTTCGGCGCCCACCGTTTCACCCGCTGGCTGTCGCGCAGGTAAAGCTCCTGACGGTGGTGCATCAGCACATGCAGCGCGACATATTCGGTCATGCGATGGGTGAGATCGCCGACCGAGACGCGCACCAATGGCACTTTCGGGAGCGTTTTATCCGCCATCAGCGCGTCGACGCCGGCGCCGAGGTTGAAAATGACCTTCAGGTTCGGCAATCCGGCCAATTCGCCCGGCACCGGCTTCCAGACCGCGGCATACTGAACGCTCGCCGGATCGCCGCCACCCTCGGCCGCGAGCCAGACCGGGCGGTCCGAGCACACCGCGTCAAACCTTCGTTTCCAGCGCGTCGGCGACCAGTTTTCGGTGCCGCCGTGGATCAATAGCGCCAGCGTCCCCTTTTTTGTCGTCATCTTGCCTCTCATCCCCAAACCCTATTCAGGCCTGTTTTCAGCACGAAAATTTTTCCGTAAGCAGTGTCGGAGTGGGGTTTGCCCAACCGTCCTTGGGGCACAAAGGAGCTTTTGCCTATGCTCTATGCCATACTTTGCTATCACGATGAGGATTTCGTCGGCTCCTGGAGCAAGGAGCAAGACGCCGCCGTCATGTCGAAGCTTGCCCTCGTCCAGAACAAGTTAAAGAAGGAAGGCCGGCTCGGCCCGGTCGCCCGTCTTTTGCCGACCACCGCGGCGACGACGCTGCGCAAGGACGACCCGCCGGTCGTGCTGGACGGCCCCTATGCCGAGACCAAGGAGCAGCTCCTCGGTTTCTACGTCATCGAATGCGAGAATCTCGATGCGGCGGTTGAGGTCGCGCGGGACCTCGGCGCGGCCAATCCCGGCGGTGCCTACGAGATCCGTCCCGTCGGCGTGTTCGACGCCGGAACGAGGGCAAAATGACCGACGTCGCCTGGATCGATGCTGCCATCACGTCGGCACGACCCCAGGCCGTCGGCGCCCTGCTGCGCTATTTCCGCAATCTCGATACCGCGGAAGAGGCTTTCCAGAATGCCTGTCTGCGAGCCCTGAAAAGCTGGCCGCAACACGGCCCGCCGCGCGATCCGGCGGCATGGCTGATCATGGTCGGCCGTAACGCGGCGATCGACGAGATGCGCCGTTCGAACAAGCAGGATGCGTTATCCGACGAGGCGGCCGTTTCCGATCTCGACGATGCCGAGCAGGAAATCGCCGACCGGCTCGATGGCTCGCATTATCGCGACGACATCCTGCGGCTCCTGTTCATCTGCTGTCATCCGGATTTGCCGGCGACGCAGCAGATCGCGCTCGCGCTTCGCATCGTCTCCGGCCTTTCGGTGAAGCAGATCGCCCGCGCCTTCCTCGTCTCCGAGGCGGCGATGGAGCAGCGCATCACCCGCGCCAAGACGCGTGTTGCCAGGGCCGGCGTCCCCTTCGAGACCCCGGGCGCGGTCGAACGCAGCGAGCGGCTGGCGGCGGTGGCCGCAATGATCTACCTGATCTTCAACGAAGGCTATTCCGCGAGCGGCGAGACATCCGAGATCAGGATGCCGCTGTGCGAGGAGGCGATCCGGCTGGCGCGGCTGTTGCTGCGCCTATTCCAGAGCGAGCCGGAGATCATGGGGCTGGCGGCGCTGTTGTTGTTGCAGCACGCCCGCGCGGCGGCGCGCTTTGATGCGAACGGCGAATTGGTGCTGCTTGAAGATCAGGACCGCACGCTATGGAATCAGAAATTGATCACTGAAGGCGTCGCGCTGATCGACAAGGCGATGCGGCATCGCCAATCGGGGCCATACCAGGTGCAGGCGGCGATCGCGGCGCTGCATTCGCGCGCGGCAAAGCCTGAAGATACCGACTGGGCGCAGATCGATCTGCTCTACGGCGCGCTCGAGGTGATGCAGCCGTCGCCGGTGGTCACGCTCAACCGTTCGGTCGCGGTATCGAAGGTTCGCGGGCCGGAAGCTGCGCTCGAGATGATCGAGCCGCTGGGCGATCGGCTCTCGAATTATTTTCATTATTTCGGCGTGCGCGGCGCCTTTCTGCTTCAACTCGGCCGCAATGACGAAGCGCGGGTGGCGTTCGACCGCGCCATTGCGCTCGCCAACACCTCGGCGGAAGCCGCCCACATCCGCATGCATCTCGACCGCCTGATGCGCGACAGCAAGCCGCCAGTGGTCCGATTTTGACATTCGCATTCCGAATTCGCGGCCGGTGGGGCGCGAATGTCAAATCCGCTCCACTAGAGCTCCGATTCCGAAGTTCGCAAGCTATTGCGGCCCCTCCGATGCGAACTTCGAAATCAAAGGAGCTCTAGCAACTTATTGTTTTGAGTAGCGGCTTTGAATTTGAAGTTCCTATAACGAACTCACGGCGAAACTGATAGGAACTTCAAATTCGCCGCGCTGGCACGGCTGCGGCAAAAAGCAAAAAATAATTCGAGAACGTTGTCGGTCTGCCGTCCCCCCGTTCGTCAATAGGGCACAGAGCCCGTTGGAGAGGGGACGCAAGATGAATACGCAAGGTGCAAATCTCGCCGCAAATGCCATGCTTACGCCCGCCAGGGCGTCGGCCATCTGGCTCGGCCGTGTATCGAGCGGGGTCGTCATTCTGCTGATGCTGCTCGATGGCGCCGTCAAGCTCGTGCCCTGGCCGATGGTCACGGAAACGATGGACCGGATGGGCTATGGTTCGAGCGAAAACCTGGCGCGATTTCTCGGAGTGATCAGTCTGATGGGCATGGCTCTCAATGCCTTCCCGCCGACATCATTCGTGGGAGCGATCCTGACAACCGGCTATCTCGGAAGCATCCTTGTTTCGCATGTGAAAATCGAAAGCCCGTTGCTTACCGACATCCTGTTAGGTTTCTATTTCGGCGTGATGCTGTGGGGTGCATTATGGCTGCGCGGCCGGCGCCAACTTTCGCCGATTACAGTTTGACCGTCGAAAACGAGGGGGGAATGTTCATGCTTGAGATCACCGCTATCGTTGCCATCGTCCTTGCCATCGCCATCGCCGCCGTTCTCGTTTTTGCCTCAGCGAGACCGGACAGCTTCACGGTGCAGCGGTCGACGGTGATGGAGGCGCCTGCGGAACGCATTTTTCCGTTGGTCAATGATTTTCAGCAGTGGACGAAGTGGTCTCCCTGGGAGGGCAGGGATCCGGCGATGAAGCGCAGCTTCAACGGCTCCGCAAGCGGCAAGGGGGCTATCTATGCATGGGAGGGGAACAAGAATGTCGGTTCCGGCCGTATGGAAATCCTCGACGCCTCACAGCCGTCAAAAATCACGATCAAGCTCGACTTCTTCAAGCCGTTCGAAGGTCACAACACGGCGGAGTTCACCTTTGCGCCCGAACGCGATGCTTCCGCGACCAACGTCATCTGGGTCATGCGAGGCCCGTCTCCCTTCATATCGAAGGTGATGCAGGTGTTCATGAACTTCGACGCCATGATTGGCAGGGATTTCGAAGCCGGCCTCGCCAATCTGAAAAAGCTCACGGAGAACTAGCCCTAAGACGAAGCTGTCATAAACCCGGAGAGAACCATGCTCAGTCCTTACCTGTTCTATAACGACAATTGCGAGGCTGCCTTCAAGTTCTACGAGAAGGTGCTGGGCGGCAAAATCGAGATGATGCTGCGCGCCGACGAGGGGCCGGCCGATATGAAGCCGGGACCCGGACGGGAGAAGCTGATCATGCATGCACGCATGTCGATTGGCGGCGAGTTGCTGATGGGGTCGGATTCACCGCCTGAGCATTATAGCAAGCCGCAAGGCTTTTCGGTTTGCCTGACGATCGCGGATCCCGTGGAAGCCGAGCGCAAGTTCAATGCGCTCGCCGAAGGCGGCAGCGCCAACATGCCTTTCGGCAAGACTTTCTTCGCGAAGGGCTTCGGCATGTGCGTCGATCGCTTCGGTATCCCGTGGATGGTGAACTCGCCGCTCGAGGGGATGTAGGAGGCTTCGACAGAAGCGTTTTCGAGCGAAGTGGACACCGGTTCGCGTGAATCAAAGCCGGGCTCCTCGGGTTGATCACCGGCACCTCGGATAGAGCGCCGCCAGTTCGCGTCCGCGCAACAGCAACAGATGCGAGGTCAACCCGCCGCGGCGAATGATCCAGTTGCGCACGCCGGTCGGATAGGCCTGGAGGACCAGCGCCGAGGCCTCCGGCTCGGCATACATCCGGCCGCGCCGGTCCATCGATCGTGCCGCATGAAAACCAAGCACAGCACGCTTTGTCACGCAGATGCGATCGCCCGGCACCATGCTCAGCACCAGCGTACAGGCGGAAAGGCAGGGCCCATCGATGACAACGCGCTCACCAGAATCGCGTACGCGCTCGAACAGGTCGAGAAAGGGGCCGACCTGTCCGCCGGGGCTCGTCAGGATCCGGACCTCGGCCTTGGCGGGCACTGCCGCAAGCGTGCACAACGCCGCGGCGATAGCACAAATTCCGGCGAGAAATGCACGCATCTCTGGAACTTCCTTCATGTCAGGCATCCAAGCAATCACAAAGCCCACGCCAAGGTTCCGTCGCACCTTCGACGGAGCGGCGCTATCCGTTTCGCCTCGCGCCTCGCAGGGTGGGCAGTCCGATGCCTGCCGCATCGAAGCCGCCATCGACGGCAAGAACCTGGCCAGTGACATAGCTTGCCCGGTCGCTGCACAGGAAGAACACGGCTTCGGCCAGCTCTTCCTCGAGGCCGTATCGGTTGAGCGGAATCGCGTCGTGATAGTCGGCGCGAATTGCCGGACTGTGAACCGCTTTTGCCATCGCGGTGTCGACCGGCCCCGGCGCCACGCCGTTGACGCGGATGCCGAACTCGGCCAGTTCGACCGCGAGCTGCTTGGTCAGGTGCGCCAGTCCCGCCTTGCTGGTGCCGTAGGCCGAGCGCAGCGTCGAGGCGCGCAATCCCGAGATCGAGGTGATGTTGACGATGGCGCCGCCGCCACGATTGCGCATCAATGGCACGGCCGCTTTGGCGCAGAGGAACGGCCCGGTCAGGTTGACCGCGAGCACACGGCTCCAGTCCGCATTGGAGGTTTCCATCAACGGCGCGAACACTGCGACGCCGGCATTGTTGACGAGCGCATCGAGCCGGCCGAAGCGTCGCTCGATCTCGGCAAAAGCCGCGGCGACGGCGTTGGCATCGGCGACGTCGCAGGGCAGCGCCAACGTGGAGTCGGGCCGGCCCAGTTCCGACACGCTTTTTGCAAGAAGGTCGCCCTCGATATCGAGCAGCGCCACGCCAAAGCCGTCGGCGAGGAAATGTTTGGCCACAGCAAGTCCGATGCCGCGGGCGGCGCCGGTGACTAACGCTACTTTTTGCGACGAAGCGCTCATGCATATTCCCTTCCGATGTGGCCTCGTCTTTAGCATGGATAGGCTAGCTCTGTTGTGCTCCGGATGCTCGACATCCGCGAACGAACGCCGCGCATTCGCGCGATGCTGGCGTCGCCGATTTTCACGTCCCTTGCTGGAGGCAACCGCGATGGTGCGGCACGGGGTTCCGGTGTAATCAGGGCGCGTCAAACAAAGGAAAATGAAGATGGCGGCTGAAGGCAAGGTTTTGAAGGCAACGTTTGATCGTCTGCGCGGCGTGATGGCTGGTCACGTCGAGCGCGGCGACCTGCCGGGCCTCGTGATGCTGGTCAGTCGTCATGGCGAAGTCCACGCCGATGCGGTCGGACGGCTTGCCTTCGAAGGCTCGCCGATGAAGTGCGATTCGATTTTCCGCATTACGTCGATGACCAAGCCGGTCACCGCAGCGGCTGCGATGATCCTGGTCGAGGAGGGCAAGATCGGGCTCGATGAGCCCGTCGATCGATGGCTTTCCGAACTGGCCAACCGCAAGGTGCTGCTCAGGCTGGATGCGCTCGTCCATCAAACGGTGCCGGCGCGCCGTGCGATCACTTTGCGCGATTTGCTGACCTTCCGCTGCGGCTACGGCATCATCCCGGTTTTCCCCGAGCGTTTTCCGATCCAGCGGGCCTATGCGGAGGCAGGCCTTGCCCCGGGGCCGGTGTTTCCGTCGTTCCCGCCGGAAGAATTGATCAAGCGATACGGCAGCCTGCCGATGGCGTTCCAGCCCGGCGAAAAATGGCTCTACAACGGCGGCAGTGAAATTCTCAGCGTCCTGATTCCGCGGGTCGCCGGCGTGACACTCGGCGAGTTTTTGAGCGAACGCATTTTTGTTCCGCTCGGCATGAAGGATACCGCATTCTACGCGCCCAAAGATCAACATCACCGGTTCACGACCGCCTATATGTACGATTCCGCGGCGCGGCAGTTGAAGGTTTTAGACCCTCCGGTAACGGGCCGGTTTTCGAATCCGCCTGTTTTTGAAAACGGCGCAGCCGGTCTCGTCTCCACGGCGGACGATTTCAATGCCTTTGCCCGGATGATGCTCAATGGCGGCAGTCTTGGCGATGTGCGGGTGCTGTCGCGGGATTCCGTGACGTTGATGACGACAAATCACATCGTGGCGGATGAGAAACGGGAATCGCAGTTATTCCTTGGCACCTCCAGGGGCTGGGGCTTTGGTCTGTCCGTCTTCACCGGCCTCGGCGATTCCTTTGCTGCTCCCGGCCGGTTCGGCTGGGATGGCGGCTACGGGACATCCTGGTATTCCGATCCGCAGGCGCAGCTGACAGGGATTCTGCTTACCCAGCGGGTCATGGATTCGCCGAAGCCTCCCCCTGCATTTACGGATTTCTGGGCCACGCTCGGCGAATTCGCTGGCGGCTGACGGTCGGCTCACAAAAATAATTTCGCGAACTTGTCGGGACCGCAACGGGCCAATCGTCTTCCTTTCGAGAGCGCCGGTCTGTCCGGGTTCTGTCGAGGCCGAATTGGGAACGGAGAGAGTAATGCGATTCATGATGCTGATGATCCCGCGGGGGTATGAGGCGGCAGCGCCGGGTACGATGCCGCCGGCCGAAGCCGTCGCGGCGATGATGAAATACAACAACGAACTCAAGGAGGCCGGCATCCTGATCACGCTGGACGGCCTGCACCCCCCGTCCATGGGCGTTCGGATCTCGTTCGAGAACGGCAGGCCGGTCGTCACCGATGGCCCCTTCGCGGAGTCGAAAGAGGTGATCGGCGGCTACTGGATGATCGACGTTAAGTCGCGCGAGGAGGCGATCGCCTGGGCGAAGCGTTGTCCGGCTGCCAACAATGAGACCATCGAAATCCGTCAGGTCATGGAAATGACGGACTTCCCGGCCGACGTGAAGGAAGCTGCGGCCGGCTTCGACGAATTGCAGCGCGGCAAGCGCTGAGCGCAATCCATCTACCAGCCAACCGGAAACCAGGAGAAATCAGATGAGCGCGAATGACACCTATCTCGCTGTCTTCCTCGGCAGCAAAACCAGCCCGAAATGGGCAGAATGGAATGCTCTGTCGGAAGCCGATCGCAAGGCCAGGGAGATCCGCGGCATCGCGGCGTGGAAGGCCTGGGTCGAGAAGCACCAGGCTTCGCTCGTCCAGATGGGCGGGCCGCTCGGCAAGACCAAGAAGGTCGATTCGCAAGGGATTGCCGATGTCGTCAACGCGATGGGCGCCTTCACGGTGGTCCGCGCGGCGTCGCATGAGGCGGCGGCCAAAATGTTCGAGGACCATCCGCATTTCTCGATCTTCCCCGGCGAAGCGGTCGAAGTGATGCCGGTGCTGCCGATTCCAGGCGGCTAGTGTCCCGATTCCGAAGTTCGTCGCATTTTGCGGAGCCACGTTTCGAACTTCGGAACCGCCACACTAGTGCTCCGATTCCGAAGTTCGTATCATATTGCGGCTCCACGTTTACGAACTTCGGAATCAAAGGAGCACTAGCAATCATATGATTCTAGGGCGGTTTAGAATTTGAAGTTCCTATGACGAGGTTACCGCGAAACTGATAGGAACTTCAAATTCACCGCACTAGGGCGCAAGGCTCAGGAAACCCGCTAACCCCGTTTTGGGTTGAAGCCCGTAGGCGTCGCTCGCGGGCTTCAAATCTGTGCGGTTTCATGTAAATATCTTTTACATGAGCTGGAAGGATCAGGGCCGCGGCGAACGCGGCTATCATCACGGCAATCTCAAGGAGGCGCTGTTGCAGGCTGCGCTCGACCTGATTGCAAAAAAGGGCGCGGCGGGTTTCACCTTTGCCGACGCCGCGCGCATCGCCGGTGTCAGCCCGGCTGCGCCTTACCGGCATTTCCGCGACCGCGACGAACTCCTGTCGAGCATCGCGCAGCGCGGCTTCGAGCAATTTGAATCCGCACTGTCGCAAGCCTGGGACGATGGACGCCCCGACACCGTCACCGCGTTTGAGCGGGTCGGCAAGGCGTATCTCGCCTTTGCGCGCGAGCAACCTTCCTTCTATTCCGCGATGTTCGAATCCGGCCTTGCGATCGACGCCAGTACTGGCTTGCATGCCGCGGCCGAGCGCGCCTTTGCCGTGATCCGTGCTGCCGCGGAGCGGCTCGCTGCACTTGCGCCGCCAGGTACGCCGCGGCCGCCGGCGTTGATGATGGCGCTGCACATCTGGTCGATGTCGCACGGCATCGCTTCTCTATTCGCGCGCGGCGACGCCGCGCGGCGCACGCTGCCGATGTCGGCGGAGGAACTTCTGGAAGCCGAAGTGCTCATCTATCTGCGCGGCCTCGGCTTTTCGACCGATCGCAGATCGCCGGCCCCGGAAGCCGCGGGAAAAAACCCGCCCGGACCGCCGCCGGGCGGTCCTTGGGGCCGCCCAAAATAATGTGAGCGGCCGCCGCTCGATCCAACTTGACAAAAATCCGGAAAGGTCTAGGTATGTAAATGTTATTTACATTCACAACGGCATAAGCCGATGGAGAGAGGCAAATGGCCTACACCGCAGATGTCAATCGATGGCGCGGTCCGACCGAAGAGTACGACCGCCACCCGCACATGCTCCATTCGCCCTGGCATCCCGGGTGGATCGCCGTGACGGTCCTTGGCTTCATCCTCTGGTGGCCGATTGGACTAGCCCTTCTCTTTTTCACACTCGGGAGCAGAAAAATGGGTTGCTGGAATCATCAAGACCGCTGGTCCAACAAGATGGAGCGGATGCAGTACAAGATGGAGCGGATGCGCAGCCGCATGGAGCGCCACGGCTTCCCCTTCGGCTCGCCTTCGAGCGGCAACCGCGCCTTCGACGAGTACCGCATGGAAACGCTGCGGCGGCTCGAGGATGAGCAGAAGGATTTCCGCGATTTCCTCGACCGGCTGCGTCACGCCAAGGACAAGGAAGAATTCGACCAGTTCATGGCGCAACATCGGCCGCGACCGGCCTCGCCGTCCGACGATCACCCTCAAAGCTGAAACTGGAACCAGGCCAGAAGGCGCGTAACGCCCCTTGCGAGCTAATGGCCCCTGAGCCGCCCGTCTGCGAAAGCCGACGGGCGGCTTTGTATTTTAGCCGCCAAAACAGCCGCTTGCCGGCGGTTTTACGTCCGTGGTTGGCCGGCTTTTGCTGGACCAGAAATCGCCTTTGGTAACCGGGTGTTAACCACGATTGGCGTCTGGTGAGGGACGAAAAGACGCGCGGAAAGCCCTCGTTTTGACACGTTGGCAGGGGAAGCCAGCCCCGGCTTTGGACGGCCTCCCTTGTGACACATCACGGCTTTTCGCGCGCCGGCGTTGAGTGCGCGCCTCGCGTTGTTTGCGCGGCCGCAAGATCAGAGGCCATTTGCGCTCGCGAGCGTATGGCTACAGGGGAATTGGGATATCAGTGCTCTGGTTCGGACATTCGTATCCAGTTGCGGCGCATTCGCCTACGAATGTCAGAACCAACGGAGCACTGACAAATATGGGTTTCTGGTGGAGTTCTGGATTTGGCATTCGCTATGTGTAAGTCCGCTGTCAAATCCGCTCCACTGTCGTTGAGAGGACATCGCTTATGAATCCGGCCGACGTGGCGCAGACCGCCCTGCCGCTGCCATCCGCTGACGTCTCGCTGATTACCCTGTTCTGGCACGCTCACTGGATCGTGAAATGCGTGATGCTCGGGCTGTTGTCCTGCTCGGTCTGGGTCTGGGCGATCGCCATCGACAAGATCATTCTCTATTCACGCACCCGCCGCGCCATGGATCGCTTCGAGCAGGCTTTCTGGTCGGGCCAATCGATCGAGGAGCTTTACCGCACGCTTGCCGCCAAGCCGACCCAGTCGATGGCGGCGTGTTTTGTGGCGGCGATGCGCGAATGGAAACGCTCCTTTGAAAGCCAAGCGCGATCCTTCGCAGGGCTTCAGATGCGGATCGAAAAGGTCATGAATGTCTCGATCGCCCGTGAAATCGAGCGGCTCGAACGAAGGCTTCTGGTGCTTGCGACTGTCGGTTCCGCGAGCCCCTTTGTCGGTCTGTTCGGTACCGTCTGGGGCATCATGTCAAGCTTCCAGTCCATCGCCGCGTCGAAAAATACCTCGTTGTCGGTGGTTGCCCCGGGCATCGCGGAAGCGCTTTTTGCCACGGCCATCGGCCTTATCGCCGCCATTCCGGCGACCATTTTCTACAACAAGTTCACCTCGGAGGTGAACCGGCAAGCCCAGCGGCTGGAAGGTTTTGCGGACGAGTTCTCGGCTATTCTGTCGCGTCAGATCGACGAGCGTGCGTGAAGGTCCCGTACCCGTATAAAATGAGCTTATTGTGAGCACCGAAACATGGCGATGAACATGGCGAGCTCGTCGGGCGGCGGCGGCCGGCGTCGCGGCCGGCGTAGCGCCGTGATGTCGGAGATCAACGTCACGCCGATGGTGGACGTGATGCTGGTGCTCCTGATCATCTTCATGGTCGCCGCGCCGCTGATGACGTCGAATATCGACATCGATCTGCCGGTCGCCGCCGGCGGCAAATCGGCCGCATCCAACCAGCCGCCTTTGACGCTGTCGGTCAAACGCACGAACGGTGGCTGCAACTCGAATGTCGACCTCTACCTGGGGGATACGCAGATTGCGCCCACGGACCTGCTGCCCAAGATCAAGGCGATTCGCGAGACCCGGTCAGACGCCGAAAGCGTGGTTTACCTGCGCGGCGACAAGGATGTTTGCTATGCGGAGATGATGAAACTGCTCGGGGAGATCCGGGCAGCCGGGTACAAGGCAAATATTGTCATCATTCCCGAGCAGGGCTCCTGAGAATGGCGATCGTGCGCGGAACGCCTTTAGGACTGAAACGGAAGGCATGACTTGAAGGTCAAAGTCGACAAAACGGTGGTGGCGTCGATTGTCCTGCACCTCCTCGTGCTGGGGTGGGGACTGTTTACGTTTTCCACCAAGGCCTTCGTCATGCCGGACGAGGATGTCGTCGCTGTCGACGTGATCTCCGCCGACCAGCTCTCGCATGTCACCGCCGGAATGAAGTCAGGGAAGAAGGAAAATCCCAAGCCGCTGGTGGAAAAGGTCGCCGAAGCGAAACCGATCGACGATGCCACCGGCAAGGTCACCGAGAAGGCGCCCGTCGTCACCGATACGGCGCCGCCGCCACAACCGAAGCCCGTCGAAAAGCCGGTTGAGAAAAAGCCTGACCCGCCGAAACCGGTCGCCAAAACCGAACCGAAGCCAGAGCCGAAGCAGGTCGAAAAGAAGCCCGACATGACCGACCCGATCGCGGAGGCTTTGAAGAAGGACGAGAAGAAACATCCGCCGAAGCCACAGGCCTCGACCCCTCCGCCACAACCTCAGAAGCCGAAAGACCGTACCTTCGATAGCACCAAGATCGCCGCGCTCCTCGACAAGCGTGATCCATCGCATCTGGCCGCGACCGGCGACACGCTCAATTCCAACGCGGCGCTTGGAACGACCAAAGGCAAGGCAGCGGACAATTCGGCGACGTGGGGAGCCATGTTCCAGCAGCAGGTGGAGCGTTGCTGGAAGAAGCCGTATGGCGGGCTCGACAACCAGAATCCGGAAGCCGCATTCTCGATCAGGCTGAAGCGCGACGGCACGCTGGAATCATCGCCGGCTCCGGAGGGAACGCCGGCGACGCCGTATCTGCGCGTCTATCAGGAAAGCGCCTTGCGTGCGATCATCGAATGCCAGCCCTACCGTCTTCCTGCCGCCTATTTCGAGGAGTGGAAGTTCTTTGCGCCGGTGTTCACGGAGCGAAAGAGCTGAAACGCAGATGTTATGATCCGCGTATATCAAATGAAGCCCAGCAGATGACCGACAAAGACCTATCGCGCCAAACGCCGTTTCGCCTGAGCCGTCGGCAGCTCGTTTCGGGTATGGCCACGCTTGGCGTGCTCGCTGGTATTCCGGTTCGTCCGGCCAGCGCGCAAAAACGCATTATCGTTCCCGAGGGCGAGTTCGTCCCGCTTCCGATCGCGATCCCGAACTTCGTCGGCGGCTCGCCGGCCGATGGCGACGTCGGCGTCGGCGTCACCCAGGTCATCACCAACAACCTCAAGCGCAGCGGGCTGTTCGTGCCGATCGACCAGGCGGCCTACATCGACAAGGTCGTCAACATCGATGCCGTTCCGCAGTTCAACAACTGGAAAAGCATCAACGCGCAGGCGCTGGTGACCGGCCGCATGACGAGGCAGGGCGACGGACGGCTGAAGGCCGAATTCCGCCTCTGGGACGTCGCGACCGGTCAGCCGCTGGCGGGACAGCAATATTTCACGCAGCCGGAAAACTGGCGGCGCATAGCCCACATCATCTCCGACCAGATCTACGAGCGTCTGACCGGCGAAAAGGGCTATTTCGACAGCCGCGTCGTGTTTGTTGACGAGACCGGCTCCAAGGAGCGGCGCGTCAAGCGGCTCGCGCTGATGGATCAGGACGGCTTCAATGTCCGCTACCTGACCCGCGGCACCGATCTCGTGATAACGCCGCGCTTCTCGCCGTCGACCCAGGAAATCACCTATATGGAATTCGGCCAGGGCGAGCCGCGCGTCTATCTGCTCAACGTCGAAACCGGGCAGCGCGAAATCGTCGGTAATTTCCCCGGCATGACCTTCTCGCCGCGCTTCTCGCCGGACGGCCAGCGCGTGATCATGAGCCTGCAACAGGGCGGCAACTCGAACCTGTTTGCGATGGATCTGCGCTCGAAATCGACCACGCGCCTGACCGACACGCCGGCGATCGACACCTCGCCGTCCTATTCGCCCGACGGCTCCCACATCACCTTCGAATCCGACCGCGGCGGAAAGCCGCAGATCTATGTGATGGCGGCCACCGGCGGCCAGGCCCAACGCATCTCCTTTGGCGACGGTACCTACTCGACGCCGGTGTGGTCGCCGCGTGGCGATTACATTGCGTTTACCAAACAGGGCGGCGGGCAGTTCTCGATTGGCATCATCAAGCCTGACGGATCGGGCGAACGGATCCTGACCTCCGGCTTCCACAATGAAGGGCCGACCTTTGCGCCAAACGGGCGGGTCGTGATGTTCTTCCGCGATCTTGGCCCGGGTCCGAACCTGTTCACGGTCGATATTTCCGGTCGCTTCGAACAGCGCCAGCCGACGCCCGGATTTGCCTCCGATCCGGCGTGGTCGCCGCTGCTCTCCTGAGTTTGTCGGAATCGCCGGTGCATGGATCGGCAAAGCCTGCCTAGCCCGCTGATTCAGTGGGCAGATTTCGCGCGATCGGGAGCAAAAGACAACGTCCCGGTAACGATGTTCGCTCAGAAAGGCTTCATCTCGGCCGGGTAAGGCTAGGCACTTCCGAAGCGGACGTACGCCCAAAAAAATGCAGCTCGCCAACCAGCGGGAAATACCTGACGAACAGATCTCGCCGTCGATCCGTGCGGCGTTGATCGATTCGCTGTTCGAAACGCCTCGTCCGGTGCATGTGGGTATCGTCATGCTGGCCCTCGCAGCAAGCATGACCGCGCTGAAGACCGGCCAAAATCTGATCTGGGGATGTGTCGCGCTCCTCATCCTCGCGGGCCTCGTCCGGGTCTACGACTGGCGACGATATCAGGCACGGAAATCGACCCTCACCGCCGATGAGGCGACACAGTGGCAGATGCGCTACCAGATCGGAGCGATGCTGCAGGCCTCCGCGATCGGCATATGGGGCTTCGTCACATTCGTGTGGACCGGCGACGCCGTGGCCCACATGATCGCTCTTTCCGTTATCACCGGGGTCGTATCGGGGGGCGCGGGCAGGGCCTATGGCCGCCAGTGGATATTCCAGGTGCAGGCCGCGCTTGTATTCTGTCCGATCGTGATCGGGATGGCGTTGCGTGGCACGCCCTATTACGTCGCCATGTCGGTCGTGACGGCGATATTCCTGGTCGTCGTGATGCAAATGTCGGCCAACCTGCACAGGATATTCATGCGGGCGATCGTGGCCCGCGAGCGTGAAGCGGCGCTCGCCACTCAATTCGACACCGCCTTGAACAACATGCCGCACGGCCTGTGCATGTTCACGAGCGACGGGTGTCTGGCCGTGATGAACCATTGCTTTGGCGAGATGATGGGTCTGCCGGCCGATCTGGCCTATTTGCGCCCGAGCACGTCCGATATCTTGTCGGCGTGCGTCGACGCGGGGTCGATCTCGGCGCCGAACGCAAACATGATTCTTGCCGAAATCCAGAATCCGCAAGCCAGGGGCATCATTACGACCGACCCCGACGTCGCGCGGGGCCGCTCGCTGTCCTGGGCCTTCCAGCCGATGGCCGATGGCGGCGCCGTGGTGCTGCTCGAGGACGTCACCGAGCGACGCAATGCCGAAGCGAGGATCACGCATCTGGCGCGATATGACGAACTCACCGGGCTTCCGAACCGAGCTAATTTCCGCGACGAGATCGAGCACCTGCTCGCCGCTCCATACAGCTCCCATCAGATGTCGGCGCTGTTGTTCATCGACCTCGATCAGTTCAAGCAGGTCAACGATACGCTCGGTCATCCCTGCGGCGACCAGTTGCTATGCGCGGTGGCCGATCGGCTGCGTGCGATGTTGCGGCCCGAGGATTTCGTGGCGCGGTTCGGCGGTGACGAATTCGTGGTGTTCCAGCAGAACATTCGTTCGCCGGACGAGGCAGCCGCGCTGGCGCGCCGCATCGTCGATCACCTGAGCGAGCGCTACAAGATCGACAACCATCTGGTGGAAATCGGCGCCAGCATCGGCATTGCCATGACGTCCGGCGTCAGTGCCGACACGCTTCTGAAGAACGCCGACATGGCGCTCGACCGTGCCAAGGCGGATGGCCGTGGCACCTTCTGCTTCTTCCGCGACGAAATGGCGCAAGTCGTCGAGGCGCGCCGCATTCTCGAACTCGACCTGCGCAAGGCGCTCGCGAACGAGGAGTTCGAGCTGTTCTATCAGCCGCTTGTCAATCTGAAGAACGGCAAGATCTCGACCTGCGAGGCGTTGCTGCGCTGGAATCACCCGCTTCGCGGCACGGTTTCCCCGATCGACATCATTCCGGTCGCCGAAGACATGGGCCTGATCGTCGACCTCGGCCGCTGGATCCTGCGCAAGGCCTGCCAGGAGTGCAAGCAGTGGCCGGATGCCGTCAGCGTTGCGGTCAACTTCTCGCCGCAGCAGTTTCATCAGCGCGATCTCCTGAGCGAGGTTCGCTATGCGCTCGACGTGTCGGGATTGCCGGCGCACCGGCTCGAAATCGAAATCACGGAATCCGCCCTGCTGCGCAATACGCAGATGACCAATGAGCTGCTTTCTCAATTGCGCGAGCTCGGTGTGCGCATTTCGCTCGACGATTTCGGCACCGGCTACTCGAGCCTCAGCTACCTGCATAATTTCCCGCTGCAGAAGGTGAAGATCGACCGTTCGTTCCTGGAAGGGATCGACACCGACCGTCCGCTGCGGCTGTTGCGCGGCGTGGCGCGCTTGAGCGCGGATCTCGGCATGTCGGTCGTGGTCGAAGGCATCGAGACCAACGAGCAGCTCGAACTCATCAACGCCGATGGCACGGTCAGCGAGGCGCAGGGCTATCTCTTCAGCCGGCCCGTCCCGGCTCCCCGGATCCTGCAGTTGCTGAACGCCTCTCACGGCCGCAGGCCGGAAGATTTTCTGCCTTCCCGCTCGATTGCCTGAGGCGCCCCCGAGGCGTCCGATCCCTTAAGCACGGCGCGCCCTGTTTTCTCGCCAGGCGAAAATTCCCCTGGTTTTGCAGAATTTTATTGCGCCAAACGATTAACCGTAACGTCTCTAATGCTTTGCAATCCTGTTAAGGAGCTATTAATCTTTCTCCTCGCGTAGAAGTTGTTCGGGGTTTGAGGGGGGCCAGATGCAGCCAGGAGCCGAATTGCGCACGTCGCCTGTTCTTCACGGGTCGGCGTTGCTTGATCGCGTTGATTACCGGCTAGCCGAAACCCCTGCGGACAAAGATCAAATCTACGCGCTGCGATACAGGGCCTATCTGCATGCCGGATTGATCCTGCCATCAGATTCCCGGCGCGTGAGCGATCAATACGATGCTGCGCCCAATGCTCGGACATTCGGAATCTATATCGACGGTGAACTCACCAGTGCGCTCCGCGTCCATATCCTGACTTCCGAATGGCGGACGTCCTACGCAACCGAATTATTCGGCGACATTCTCAACCCTCGCCTCGATCGCGGTGAGGTCTTCGTCGACCCGGCCCGTTTCGTTGCTGATCCCGAAAGGCAGCAGCGGTTTCCCGAACTCCCTTATTTGACCTTGCGGCTCGCCTATCTCGCCTGCGAATATTTTAACGCTGACTTTTGTCTTGCACTGGTTCGCTCGGAGCATCAGGCGTTCTACCGCCGTGTTTTCCTGCAGGACACCATCGCTCAACCGCGTTCATTTCCGAACGTGTTAAGGAAGGTCGCATTGATGGCCTGTGACTACAGGGCATCTTGGGAGCGAGTGGCGGCGCGTTTTCCCATTATGGAATCGACCGATTTCGAGCGGCGGATGCTGTTCGAGCGTCATCGTGACCAGCCGCCCTTGGCACTCGATGTGCCGGAGTTTCTGCCGAGCCAGGCCTCCATCTCGTCCATTGTTTGACGTCAGGCCGGCGGAGGCGTCCGCTCCGCGCCGTAGTCGGCCAATTTAGTCGTCCGATTGTTTCGAAGCCATTTGGCGAAAGACGCCAATTTCTAACCAAACCTGCCAAGCCCCCGCCTATGGCGGGGCGAAACCCGGAAGCTTGGCCGCTGCCAAACACTCCCGCAGCACGCCCGTCGAGTAGCCGCGAGTGACGTGGGCCTTGGTGCGGTAGGTCTCGTCCCGCATCAACGCTGCACTGAGCTTGGGTAGATTATAGAACGGCACGCCCGGAAAGAGATGATGCTCGATGTGAAGGTTGATATTGTGAGGAGCGAAGAAACAGCGCTCCCAAAAATAGGGGACGACGGTGCGTGTGCTGCCGAGTTCCTCGCCGTAGTCCATGCTGCCGAAATGCTCGGCGACGCCGCGCACATAGAGAAATAAAAAGAACAGCGTCATATAAGGCACGATCCAGTAGAGCAGGAAGCTCTTCCAGATGCCGAGCATTGTAATGAGGGTCGCGGCGCCGAGATAGTATCCGAGGCGCGTCAGCTTATAACGGGCTGATTGCTTTACCCCTGAAACCCTGGGTAGGATCTGAGCCAGATCGCGCAACGAGTTTATTGCGGCGAGATAGCCAAGGACGTTTAAGGTCAAGACCCTCACCGCTAGCGGGAAGGTGTAGGCGGCCTTGCCGAGTTTGACGACCCAGTCAGGGTCCTTGTCGGTGTTGGTGTGCTGGTGATGCGCCAGATGGTTCTGACGATAGCCATCAACCGTCGCCATAATCGGCCAAGCCATAAAAAGATCTGCAACCGCGTCGGCCATTTCTCGATTCTTTAGAAAGCGGAAATGCGCCGCCTCGTGCATCAACACACCCAAACCATGCATCCGCCCGGCAATGACCGCTACCGCCGCGAGGTATAGCCAAATCCCGCCGAAATGGCAGCTGACAACAATCGCCGCAGCGATCACCGCCCAATCCAGAGCCAATGCAGCCAGCGTGCCCCAGGGCCGGAGAACCGACAGCTTTTTCAGTTCATCTGAATCAATTGACGCCTTGTAAACATTCATGGTTTCCGCCGCTTGTTGATATCTGCTCTCAGCCTCTCAGTTCGCGCTTGCATATTTGTAAACATTCGGATCAGGGGCGTTGCCGCCCGTCGGGTGCAAGGTCAATTGGTAGTAGCTGGCGAGGTGGATTTTTACCAGCCAAGCATTGCCGGTAAACCCGTATAATGGCCACACGCTCGGCGGCGTCACCGCGGCCAGAACGCGGAAAACCTGCGTGATCAAACGCCAGCTCAGGCGCCAATCAGCCAGCGATCCCGTGAACGGCCCACCTCGAAACCGACCGGCACTTCGGTCGCTGCCAGACTCCGACTGCTGGCAGTCCCGATAGCACTCAAATCGGCTCCCTAGCGCGCGGCCAATTCGCTGCAATGGCGAGGTAAACTAGCCATCGACCGGTTCGACGGCTCGCCGCGGCCATGCTGACCGATCAAGGCTCAAATCACAGCCCATGGCCTTGAAAAGGCGGTATATTCCGCCGCTCGGCCTTGCCTTCACCCTCGTGCCACATTTACAACCCATTAACCATGCCGGTCGCTTTTCGTAGACTTGGGGCATTTGAACGGGTCCGGCAACATCCCATCAAGGTTGACGGAACGTTCGCTTAACCATCGACCTGTAGACGGGATAGAAGTTGAAAACGCGAGCGTGGAGGCTCCGGAATGAAACATCCTATGCGTATCCTCCAGGGTTTGAAGCTGGCCGCAGTTCTTGCGGTGGCGCTGTCGATGGGTGCCTGCGCAAAGAATCCGCTGACCGACGGCGCAATGGCGAGCGCAGCGACGCCGGGCAGCCAGCAGGACTTCGTCGTCAATGTCGGCGACCGCGTCTTCTTTGACAGCGACCAGACCGACCTGTCGCCGCAGGCGATCGCGACCCTGGAAAAGCAGGCGCAGTGGTTGCAGAGCTACCCCCGCTATACCTTCACCATTGAAGGCCATGCCGACGAACGCGGAACCCGCGAGTACAACATCGCGCTCGGCGCGCGCCGCGCGCAATCGGTGCGGACCTTCCTCGCCTCGCGCGGCATCGATCAGTCGCGGATGCGCACCATCTCCTATGGCAAGGAGCGTCCGGTTGCGGTTTGTAACGACATCTCCTGCTGGTCGCAGAATCGCCGCGCCGTCACGGTGCTGAACGCGAGCTCGTAAGGCGCGCCTCATTTGGACCATTTCGCCGGCGCCCTCTTTTTTAAGCGGCGCCGGTGCTGTTTTTGGGCGTAGGCGGCGCGAATTGTCTCAGTCACATTTTTGGCGTACTCCCTGCCTCAAGCTGATCACCGTCGCGCTCACTGGCCTTAACGCCCAAATGTCATTCAGGATTCATAAAACCACCCGCGCTGCTGCGTTGGCTGCAGCGCTTGGATCGTGCGCGTTCGCGTGGCCTTCGCCGGCGCTCGCGCAATCCGACGATGTCGATCCCGCGGTTCGCATCGAGCAGCTTGAAAACCAGTTGCGGCAGATCACCGGGCAGAACGAGGAACTGCAGCATCGCAACCGTCAGCTCGAAGAACGCCTGAACGCGCTTCAGGGCGGCGCTCAGCCACCTGCTCAGGCGCAGTCGGGAGGCGCTCCGGTGACCAATGCGGCCGCTTTGCCTCCGCCGCAGCCGGCGCCTGGCTATCAACAACCGCCCGGTGGTTATCAGACGCAGGTTGCTGCTCCCGCGCCCATTATTCAGGAGCCGGCAGGCCCGCAGGGCGGCGGCCGGCGCGGCGATGCCTTCGATCCCTCCCAGAATCCGAATGCGCCCGGCGCGCCGCGTGCGCTCGGTGGCGGTCAAATGCCGATTTCTCCGGGACCGCCGATTGGCGCGCCAGGCGGGCGAGGGGCGGGCGAGCCGCTCGACCTCGCCAATACCGGCGGGGCCCCGGCGGGGACATTGCCAGCGCCGCCTCCGCGCAACCTCAACGGCACCGGCGCGCTGACGACCTTGCCGCCCTCGGCGACGCCAAGGGACGAGTTCGATCTCGGCGTCGGCTATATCGAGCGCAAGGACTATGCGCTGGCTGCAGAAACCATGCGCAATTTCGCGAGAAAGTATCCGGGCGACCCCCTGGTCGCGGACGCACAGTTCTGGCTCGGCGAGAGCTTCTACCAGCGCCAGAGCTATCGTGAAGCGGCCGAAGCCTTTCTGACGGTGACGACAAAATACGATCATTCAGCGAAAGCCCCGGATGCCCTGCTGCGCTTGGGGCAGTCGCTCGCGGCGCTGAAGGAGAAAGAGGCGGCCTGCGCCGCTTTCGGCGAAGTGACACGGAAATATCCGCGCTCAGCGGCCAACATCAAGCAGGCCGTCACGCGTGAGCAGAAGCGGACGAAGTGCTAGACTCCTCGGCAGGGTGAAGGTCCAGCCAGGACCTTCCCGCTTGTGGAGTGGATTTGTGCCTGACGACGACAAATCCCCGATTTCGGCGCGGCAGGCCAAGGCCCTGTTTGCGGACTGGAAGCATGCGCCGGGATTGGTTCTTGCCGTTTCGGGAGGTCCGGATTCCATCGCGCTGATGTGGCTCGCGGCGCGATGGCGCAAGGCATTGTCGCGCGGTCCGCGCCTCCTGGCGACGACGGTCGATCACGGCTTGCGGCCGGAAGCCGCGCGCGAGGCGCGTGAGGTCAAGCGTCTGGCGCGTCATCTCGGCATACCCCATCGCACGGTGCGCTGGAGCGGCGAGAAGCCCAAATCCGGGGTGCCGGCGGCGGCGCGGGCAGCGCGCTATCGTCTGCTCGCCAACCTCGCGCGCCAGAGCGGCGCCAGCCATATTCTCACCGCCCATACGCGCGACGATCAGGCCGAGACGTTATTGATGCGGCTGTTGCGCGGCAGCGGCATCGGCGGTCTTTCGGCAATGGCGCGCGAGAGCGAGCGCGAAGGCGTGCTGATTGCGCGCCCGTTTCTCGCTGTCCCGAAATCGCAGCTCATCGCGACGCTGCAAAAAGCCGGGATCGGCTACGCCGACGATCCAACCAACCGCGATGTCCGCTTCACCCGGCCGCGTATCCGCGCGGTAATCGAGGACCTGCGCGCCGAAGGCGGCGATGCGCGCAACCTGGCCAGGCTGGCGTTGCGGCTGGCGCGGGCCAACGCGGCGATCGAGATTCTGGCCGATGGCGCCGCGCGCTATCTCGCGCTGAAGGACCAGGTGACCGTGTCGCCGCGGGCCACAGGCGGCGGCCCGCCGAACGCAGACTTTGAGGCGACCGCCTTTGCAGAACTGCCCGAGGAAATCCGGTTACGGCTACTGCTGCGCGCCATCGATCGGATCGGCCACGAGGGCCCGGCGGAACTCGGCAAGGCCGAGGCATTGCTGGCTGCGCTGGACCGCGCGTTACAAGGCGGCGCGAAGAAAAAGACGTCTGCTCTAAGCGCCGCCGTGCGTCAGCCGAAGCTGAAGCAGACGCTGGCCGGGGCCATTGTCAGCCTTTCGGGGGGACGAATCGTCATCTCGGCGGCTCCGCCGCGGCGGCGCCCGCCGGATTGAGGCGGGCAGCGTGGTTGCCGGCCTTAACCACCCCCGAAATCACCCCATTTTCACGACATGATTTGAACCGTAATAGTCCCGGAATAGGCTAAATAGTCCGCTGCAGTTCCCTTGGCAGCAACGGCCTCGCCACCTAGATTAACCCGCAGGCGCCTTGAGGGATGCTACCCGAGAGGAATAAGGCCGCGATCCGCGCGACCACGAAGGAAAATCAATGAACGCCAATCTGCGCAATTTCGCCCTCTGGGTCATTATTGTTCTGCTGCTATTGGCCTTGTTCACGCTCTTCCAGAATCCTGGCCAGCGGGGCGCCTCGCAGGATATTTCCTTCTCGCAGCTGTTGAACGAAGTCGACGCCAACCATGTGCACGACGTCGTCATCCAGGGACCGGAAATCCACGGCACCTTCACCAACGGCTCAAGTTTCCAGACCTACGCGCCGAACGATCCGTCGCTGGTTACGCGTCTGTATAACGGCAAGGTGCAGATCACCGCGAAGCCGCCCGGCGACAACGTGCCATGGTTCGTTTCGCTGCTCGTCTCGTGGCTGCCCTTCATTGCATTGATCGGCGTGTGGATCTTCCTGTCGCGGCAGATGCAGGGCGGTGCCGGCAAGGCGATGGGCTTTGGCAAGTCGCGCGCCAAGATGCTGACCGAAGCGCACGGCCGCGTGACCTTCGAGGACGTCGCCGGCGTCGACGAAGCCAAGCAGGATTTGCAGGAGATCGTCGAATTCCTGCGTGACCCCGGCAAGTATCAGCGGCTCGGCGGGCGGATTCCGCGCGGCGTGCTGTTGGTCGGCCCTCCCGGTACCGGCAAAACGCTGATCGCGCGTGCGGTCGCCGGCGAAGCCAACGTGCCCTTCTTCACCATTTCCGGTTCGGACTTCGTCGAAATGTTTGTCGGCGTCGGCGCCAGCCGTGTCCGCGACATGTTCGAGCAGGCCAAGAAGAACGCGCCCTGCATCATCTTCATCGACGAAATCGATGCGGTCGGCCGTCATCGCGGCGCCGGTCTCGGCGGCGGCAATGACGAGCGCGAGCAGACGTTGAACCAGTTGCTGGTCGAGATGGACGGCTTCGAGGCCAATGAAGGCGTGATCCTGATCGCCGCCACCAACCGTCCCGACGTGCTCGACCCTGCGCTGCTGCGACCCGGCCGTTTCGACCGCCAGGTCGTGGTGCCCAATCCGGACGTCGTCGGCCGCGAGCAGATCCTCAAGGTTCACGTCCGCAAGGTGCCGCTCGCGCCCGATATCAACCTAAAGACCATCGCGCGCGGTACGCCGGGCTTCTCGGGCGCCGACCTGATGAACCTCGTCAACGAGGCGGCGCTGACCGCGGCACGCCGCAACAAGCGGATGGTGACGCAGGCCGAGTTCGAAGAGGCCAAGGACAAGGTCATGATGGGCGCCGAGCGCAAGTCGCTGGTCATGACCGAGGAAGAAAAGATGCTGACGGCCTATCACGAAGGCGGCCACGCCATCGTCGGCCTCAACGTCATCGCCACCGATCCGATCCACAAGGCGACTATCATTCCGCGCGGCCGCGCGCTCGGCATGGTGATGCAACTGCCGGAACGCGACAAGCTGTCGATGTCGTTGGAACAGATGACCTCACGCCTTGCCATCATGATGGGCGGGCGCGTCGCGGAGGAGTTGGTGTTCGGCCGCGAGAAGGTTACCTCGGGTGCGGCGTCTGACATCGAGCAGGCGACGCGCCTCGCGCGCATGATGGTGACGCGCTGGGGCCTGTCCGACGCGCTCGGCACTGTTGCGTATGGCGAGAACCAGGAAGAGGTGTTCCTCGGCTATTCGGTGTCGCGCCAGCAGAACATCTCGGAAGCGACCGTGCAGAAGATCGACAGCGAGATCAGACGCCTGGTCGAGGAAGGCTACCAGGATGCGACCAGGATCCTGACCGAGAAGCGCGCCGATCTTGAAGCGCTCGCCAAGGGCCTTCTGGAATATGAGACGCTCACCGGCGACGAGATTCAGGATCTGCTCAAGGGCAAGAAGCCGAACCGCGAGTCGGTGCTTGAGCCGTCGACGCCACGTGCCTCGGCGGTGCCGCCCGCGGGCAAGCCGCGTCCGCGTCCCGATCCTGATCCCGGACTGGAACCGCAGCCGCAGGCTTAACACCAGCCGCGGCCGTGGTCGGCACCTCAGGTAAAGCAGTTGCGCAGAAGCTCGGCATCAAGCCGGGCTTTTGCATTTTTGCGGACGGCTCGCCGCGCGCCTACGACAACATGGTCGGACCGTTGCCGCCCGGCGCGTCGCTGCGCGCCAAGCCGAAGCCGCCCCTCGACATGGTGCATCTGTTTGCGACGCAAGCGGCCGGGCTTGCCGTGAAGCTGCGCGCTTATCGGAAGGCGATCGCGCCCGACGGTATGATCTGGGTGTCGTGGCCGAAGAAATCTTCCGGCGTTGCCAGCGATCTCACCGACGTGGTCGTACGCGATACCGCGCTGCCGCTCGGCCTGGTCGATATCAAAAAGTCTGCGCCGTCGACGACGTCTGGTCCGGATTGAAGTTCATGATTCCGAGGGATCAGCGGTAGCCGGGCAGATTGGCGCGGGACTTGCCTGAAATATTCTGTCAGTCTTGGCCGCCCAGCACAGGAGCTGCCGATGTCAGGCCAGTCAAATCTCACGCCCGTCATTGCCGTGCCGGAGGCCGATCCCCGGCTTTACAATCATGATCTGGCGCCGGTGGCTCCCGCAGGCCGCAACTGGGGCACCTTCAGCATCTTTGCGATGTGGATGTCGGATGTGCATTCGGTCGGCGGCTATACCTTCGCGGCGAGCCTGTTCTTCCTTGGCCTTACCGGATGGGAAGTGCTGCTGGCGATGACGGTTGGCATCATCGCGGTCTATTTCCTGATGAACCTGATCGGCCGTCCGTCGCTGAAATATGGCACGCCGTTCCCGGTCGTGGCGCGGATGTCGTTCGGCGTCATGGGCGCCAATCTCGCCGCTTGCATACGCGGCATCGTCGGCATCGTCTGGTATGGTGTGCAGACTTATTTTGCCTCCAAGGCGGTCCAGGTGCTGGTGTTGACGTTTTACCCGGGCGCCGAAGCGTGGACGCATTCTTCCTTTGTCGGGCTGTCGGCGCTGGGCTGGGCCTGTTTCCTGTTCATGTGGTTGTTTCAGCTTCTGATCTTCCTCAACGGCATGGAGACGATCCGCCGGTTCATCGATTTCTGCGGGCCTGCCGTCTATGTCGTGATGTTCGCGTTGGCGATCTGGATCCTGACGCAGACGGGCGTGTCGAGTCTCTCGTTGCAGCTTGGGCCGCCCGTCGACGGCTCGGCCCTCGGCCACATGGCGAGCGCAGCGATGCTGATCGTCGCTTATTTCGCCGCACTCCTCCTCAACTTCGGCGACTTCTCCCGCTTCGCCAAAGACGGCCGGGCCATGAAAGTCGGCAACTTCCTCGGCCTTCCCGTCAACTTCATTGTCTTTGCGATCGTCACCGTGATCGTCACCGCCGGCACCGTGAAGGTATTTGGCCAGGCGATCATGGACCCCGTCGCCATTGTCGAACGCATTGGCAATCCGCTTGTGGTGGCGTTCGGCTCCATCACCTTCATCGTGGCGACCATGGGCATCAACATCGTCGCCAATTTCGTGTCGCCGGCCTACGACATTTCCAACCTCTATCCGGAGAAGATCGATTTCCGCCTCGGCGGCCTCATCACCTCGATCCTTTCGGTGATGGTGTGCCCGTGGATCTTCGTCTCCAGTCCGCAGGCGATCACGATCTTCGTCAGCATCTTCGGCGCCGCGCTAGGACCGATGTTCGGCATCATGGTGTCGGACTATTACGTCGTGAAGCGTCAGCAGGTTGTCCTCAACGATCTCTACACCATGTCGCCGAAGGGCTCGCTGCATTTCGAGAACGGCTGGAACCCGCGCGCGCTGCTGGCGCTGGCCGCTTCCGGCGCGATCTCGATCGGACTGGCACTGGCAGGCGCCTATGGCCTCATCGCCAGTGTCGGCGATTGGGGCTGGCTGATCGGGGCGGCCCTCGGTGCCTTGTTCTATACGGCGCTGATGCGCGGCCGGACGATGCCGGCGCCCTCCGGGGCCGCCGCCTGAACGGCGCCGCCGGGGTCCAGACCCCGATCCCTTAAGATTTCGGCAAGCCGGCCCGCCTAAAGCTGGTGGCTGGCGCCTTTCCGGCGCCAGCTTGCTAACTTCGGAATCGGAACTAGAGATCCAGCATGGCCGCGCTGACATCCGATATCACGATGCCCCCGAGGAGCACACTTCCGCCCGCACTTCTGATCGGCTGCATCGTGCTTTGCGCGATCAATGTGGGGATGCTGCACGCGGGCGTCTCCAGCCACTGGTGGATCTTCGATGAGAACGGATTGGGCATCCCGACCGATTTCGTCAATGTCTGGTCTGCGGGACGCCTCGTGCTCGACGGGCACCCGGCGCTCGCTTACGATTGGGACATCCAGAAACAGGTGCAGGTCGCCGTCCTCGGCCAGAGCTATGAAGGCAACTTCGCCTGGCACTATCCGCCGCCGTTTCTGTTCATCGCCGCCGTCCTCGCGCATTTTCCGTATGCGGTTGCTTTTGTCGGTTGGGCAGCGGTCAGCTTCCTGCCTTATCTCGCCGCGATGCGCGCGATCGTCGGCCGCTCCTTTGGCCTGCTGCTCGCGGCTGCTTTTCCGGTGGCGTTCACCAACTCGCTGGTCGGGCAGAACGGATTTTTGACGGCCTCGCTGATCGGCGGCACGCTGGTCTTGATGCCGAGGCGGCCGGTGCTTTCCGGTATCTGCCTTGGGCTTCTGAGCTACAAGCCGCAATATGGATTGCTGTTTCCGCTGGTGCTGATCGCGGCCTCGCAGTGGCGGGTGTTCGTCACGGCAGGCGTCGTGGCGGTGCTGCTAGCCGCAATCTCCTGGTGTGTTTTCGGCACCGAGAGCTGGCAGGCCTTCGTTCACTGGATGCCGATGTTCAACAAGGCCTTCCTCGTCGAGGGCCGCGCGCCCTGGGGCAAGATGCAGAGCATCTTCGCGCTGACCCGCTATTTCAACGGACCCGAATGGTTTGCCTGGACATTGCAGTGCATCATGAGCGGCGCGGTGGCGATCCTGCTCGTGGCGCTTTGGCGCAGCCGCAAGGTCCAATATCCGTTGAAGGCGGCGGCGCTCGCCGCCGGAACGCTATTGGTGACGCCGTATCTCTTTCTCTATGACGAGATGGTGCTGGCGATTGCGGTTGCGTTTTTCGTGCGCGTCGGACTGGATCAAGGGTTTGAGCGGCATGAGCAGCCAGCACTCGGTCTCGTCGCCGCGCTATTGATGATCTATCCCTTTCTCGGTGCGCCGACCGGCTTTGCGGCGACGCTCGTCGTCGCTGCGCTCATCGGCCATCGCGTGGGCCCATGGTGGCGGGCAAGGGCGCCGTCGCTGGCTGGGCGCTAGCTAGATCCAAAACGCTTGTCATCTGCTCTGAATTATTGTTCACTTCTTGAAAGCGGTCGGCTAAGACCGCCAAGAACTGAATACCGGTATCGATGCCGATTAGCCTCGTGTGCGCGGGAGCGAGAACGCGAAAGATGGTCTATCGACGGACCCACCAGGTCGTGAAACGTCTCGCTGCACGACGGAGCGCGATTCTCGCGGCGGCCCGCAATGCCGCGGCTGAGGGCGGTATGGCCGCAGTGCAGATCGCGCCGATCGCGGTCCGCGCCAATGTCGCCGCCGGCACGGTCTACCGCTATTTCCCATCCAAGGCCGATTTGATTTCGGAACTGATTGCCGACGTCTCGCGCGATGAACTGTCTGCGATCCGGCGTGCGGCTGACTCCGCGCCTGGCCCGTCATCGGCGTTGGCGGCTGTCGTGACGACCGTCGCCGTGCACGCATTATCGCAGCGAAAGCTGGCATGGGGCATTCTGGCTGAACCCGTCGATGTCGACGTGACGGCGTCGCGCCTGGCAAGCCGCCGCGCGGTCGTCGATGAAATCGCCGGCCGCATCGATGCGGCGGTCCGTGCCGGTCATTTGCCGGCGCAGGATACGAACCTCGCCGCGACCGCGCTGCTCGGCGCCCTGCATGAGGCGCTGGTCGGGCCGCTTGCGGCGGAGAACACGGATGACGCTGGAAAGCTGCGCGATGCGGTGCAGACGGTAACTCTGCTCGCCCTGCGCGCCGTCGGCGTGATGGATGCGCGAGCCCGTGGCCTTGTGGTGCAGGCGGCACTTCCTGCCATGGCGGCGGCCGGGGCGTAAGCGCCGCTGCGTTCAAGCCAATGCGGAACGTGATGCTGCGTTACGGTTTGACGTAGAGGCTCTCATGAGAGCCAACGTACTGCTCTTTCCAGCCTCGTTCGTCGACGAGAAAGTGCCTCAGCACGTCGTGCACCTTCGGCCAGAACACCGCGTCGATCTTGTATTTCTCGATCACGCTGTCCCAGGCGGCCTCGTCGATGTCCCATTTGACCAGTTTGAAATAGTCGTGCAGCAGCGAGTCCGGATAAGCCGTCGCCGCCCGGCCATCGACAAAGATCGGTACGGTGCCGTGCGTGCGGAAGATCAGCGGGCCACCGACGTTCCAGTGATTGAGAATTCGCGCATGCGAGAAGTTCGCTTCGAGGTAATGCGCGTCCTGCTCCGAGAGAAGTTCATCCGTAAGCCCGAGCGCCGGCCGAACATGCATGAACGTCAACGGCAGCAGGCACAGGCCGATGATGCCGGCGATCAACAATGACTTCTGCACTTCGCCGGGATTCGGTTTCCCGGGCAGCAGGCGGTCGATGTGAAGCGCGAATGGAACGGTCGAGAACAGGAAAAAGAACGCCATGTACCTGAATTGATGAAACCCCAGAACCAGGAACAGCCAGGTCAATAGCCGGGTCTCCAGCGGGAGCGGACTGGAGCCAGCGTAGCGGAGTTCGAGTGCCACGAAGATCAGGATGTAGACGATGCCAGGGATGCAGCCGGGCAGGGTCATGTTCTGGGAATAGGATGCCCACTCCGTGATATTGGCCTGCACGAAGTTGCCGAGCGTCGCCGTCACTCCATCGTAGATGTGAAGGCCCAGCGGATTGACGAGGATGGCGACAAGGCAGCCGGCGCCCGTAAATCCAAGAATCCTGAAATTTTCCCAATCCCGTCGAAGCAGTGCGATGCCGCCAAAAAGGCCTATGATGAAAAAGCCGAGCACAAAGCCGCCGTGCAGATTGGCCCATAGCATCATCATCGCTGGCAACAGAAAGCGCCGCGCTTTCTTCAGGCATTGCGTGTAGAAGATAACGCTAAACACCATCGTCGCAGTGTTTGGTGCCGCCGCCAGATAGATATTGGGAGGCGTCGCAAACGTGGGGTACAGGACGCAGGTGGAGAAGACGGCAATACAAACTGCAGGCGCGGACGCGCCGCCGCTCAGGCCAGCGGACGTAAGATAGGCCACGATCACCGCGCCGCATGCAACGACGAATAAGGTGAGACCGCCAAAGCCGGTGCGTTGAACAAGGACGCTGGCAGTCACATCCCAGAGCCAGGAAAGATTGTACCATTGCTTGTCGCCAAGGGTGAAGGCCCATGGATCCTGATACGGAACGCTGCCCCGTTGCCTGATCAAGTCGCCCGCGGCGAGGTGCCATCCCAAGTCATAGTGACCAAGCAGGAGCGGCGCGTTTGAGAGGTAATAGATGCACGCGAAAGCGATCAGGAAGACGTAAATTCCGGACGTTTGTGCGTGTGTGCCGATCGTGCCTCGCCCTTGATCAAGCCGGGGGCCGCTCCAGGTCTCCAGCGCGTACATCAACGGTCCCCTGACGATCGAAGCGGGCCTCGTTACCGGCCCTGCATGCTTTTGAGTTCGCATGAAATGCAAACCTCGACTGCTTTAGGGGTGGTCGGCCTACGGTTGAGTAAAAACTGGCGCCGCATTTTGAAGACTTCCAGCCGGGGATGCTTTCTGGTTAACAAATGCTAAGCGTGGAACTCACGTGGCGGGTGCGGGCGGGCCATCGAACAATTCCGCCGCATTGATGAGGCAGAGTACCGTCATGTTCACCTCAAGCCCCGTGGAGTTCTCAAATGACGACCACATCGGGATCTGCCAAATGGCAGGGCGGTATCAAGGACGGCAAGGGCGCAATTTCGACCAGGAGCGGCGCGCTCAAGGATTATCCCTACGGCTTCGCCAGCCGCTTCGAGGGTAAGCCGGGCTCCAACCCGGAGGAACTGATCGGCGCGGCGCACGCCGCCTGCTTCACCATGGCGCTGTCGCTGATCCTCGGCGAAGCCAAGCTCACCGCCGAACAGATGGAAACCAAGGCGGATGTCACGCTTGAAAAGGTCGGTGACGGCTTTGCCATCACCTCGGTGCATCTTTCGCTTCAAGCGAAGATTCCCGGCGCCGACAATGCGAAATTTCAGGAGCTTGCCGCCAAGGCGAAGGCCGGCTGTCCGGTCTCGAAGCTTCTGAACACCAAGATTTCGCTGGAAGCGAATCTCGTCTAGCGAGCTTCCGCGGCGCGTTTGCGCGTCTAAATGTCGTCAGCGTCTTCGTCCGGACCAACGGAGGCGATGCGGAGCATGTTGGTGGTGCCGGGCGAGCGCAGCGGCACGCCGGCGACGATGATGACGCGCTGGCCCGCGCGCGCAAAGCCGTCACGAAAGGCAATGCTGCCGGCGCGGCTGACCATGTCGTCGAGATCGTGCGCGTCTTCGGCTACCACACAATGCACGCCCCACACGGCCGAGAGCCTTCGCCCCGTGACGAGGTTCGGTGTAATCGCCACCACCGGCGGCTTCGGCCGTTCGCGCGCCACCCGCAGTGCCGTCGAGCCCGAACTGGTCCAGCAGATGATCGCGGAAAGATCGAGCGTCTCGGCAATTTGCCGCGCCGCGTCGGCGATGGCGTCGCCGGCCGTCGGCTCCGGTTCGGCGCGCTGTGCATTGACAACACCGCGATAGGTGGGGTCGCGTTCGACTTCCTCGCCGATCCGATTCATGGTCGAGACCGCCTCAACCGGATATTTGCCGGCCGCCGATTCTGCCGACAGCATGATGGCGTCGGCGCCTTCATAGACGGCGGTCGCAACGTCGGAGACTTCCGCGCGCGTCGGCACCGGCGACTGGATCATCGATTCCAGCATCTGGGTTGCGACCACCACCGGCTTGCCAGCGCGCCGCGCCATCCGCGTCATTTGTTTCTGCAGGCTTGGCACGCGCTCCAGCGGCAGTTCGACGCCGAGATCGCCGCGCGCCACCATTAGCGCATCCGAGGCTTCGATGATCTCGGCCAGGCGGTCGATCGCCTGTGGTTTTTCGATCTTGGCCATCACGGCGGCACGACCGCGGATCAGTTTCTTGGCTTCGACAATGTCCTCGGCGCGTTGCACGAAAGAGAGCGCGATCCAGTCGACCCCGGTCACCAGCGCGGCTTCGAGGTCGGCGCGGTCTTTCGGTGTCATGGCGGACACCGGCAGGTCGGTATCGGGCAGGCTGACGCCCTTGCGGTCCGACATCCTTCCGCCGATCACGACGCGCGTCACGGCGCGTTCCGGAGAGGTTTCCTCGGCGATCAGCCGCACCTTGCCGTCGTCGAGCAGCAGCGCATGTCCGGGCTTGAGCGCGGCGAGAATTTCCGGATGGGGCAGGTGGACGCGCGTGTTGTCGCCGGGCGCCTTGTCGGAATCCAGCGTGAAACTCTGCCCGTTGCTGAGCTGCACCGCGCCCTCGGCAAAGGAGCCGAGGCGCAGTTTCGGGCCTTGCAGATCGACCAGAATGCCGATCGGCCGGCCATAGCTGCTCTCGACATTGCGAATGGTCTTGACCAGCTCCCGCATCTTGTCATGCGGGGTGTGGCTCATGTTGATGCGGAAAACGTCGGCGCCTGCTTCGAACAGCTTCCTGATGACGCTGCTTTCGGAGGAGGCCGGCCCGAGCGTCGCAAGAATCTTGATACGGCGTAGCCGTCTCATGGCTTGGTCCCGGGAGCTGCGGCGGGTGGCAGACCCGTTCCCGGCGCTACTCCGCCCGGCGAACCGGGGATGCCCGGAATATTTCCGGGGCCGTTCGGACCGATCGTGCCGGGAATACCGGGCACGCGCTGCGCCGGCTGCTGCTCGTTGGAATCGGTGAGCTGTACCGTCCAGGCGCGCTGCTCGCCGGTATCGACCTCAAAGAAACCGGTCCGGTCAAAACCCCGCGCCAGGCAGTTATCCGCGCCGCGGATCGTGAATTCCTTGTCGCGCGAGCACATGAACGCCTTTCCCGACCATTCGCCGCCGTGATCGTAGTCGATCGCGTAAATGTAGTAATACCGTGCGACAAGCGTGCCTCGCAGCAACGTCTCACAGGCGCGAGAGGACACGTTCCACCAGCCTTCGGTGGTCCAGCCCTCCGCGTCCTTGTAGCCGAGCGCAATGCCGACCCGGCTTGACGTATTGTTGCAGAGGCGGAAGTCGGCCGAAGCCGGCCCGTTCCACAGGCAGGCCACGACAAGGAGCAGGGCAGGGATCACGGCCGCTCCGAAGTGCCTGGTGGTTTGGGTGGGGAAAAGCGAATCTGTCGGGATCATTGCGGCCAAGCTATATCAAGATATTGATGGTTGCGCGTGGGGGCTTGTCGGTGGTCAAGCGCAATTTCGCGTGGGTGATTGGCCATGGAAGCGATCCAATGCCCTGAAAGCCAGCGCAATATTTGCGTCGCGATGTGGAAAAATATGTGACAGTTTACTACCTGATGCGGGAGTACGATCCTTAACCGAGGATGCACAGACTAAGGACGGAAACTGGTCATGGCGATCGACGACAAAACCAGAACGGAACTCGAGGCGGCAACCTTTCGGCACCTTCTCCAGCACTTGCGTTCGCGCACCGACGTTCAGAATATCGATCTGATGAACCTGGCGGGCTTCTGCCGCAACTGCCTGTCCAACTGGCTCAAGGAAGAGGCGGACGCCAAGGGCCTTGCGATGAGCAAGGACGAGAGCCGCGAAGCGATCTACGGCATGCCCTACGAGACCTGGAAAGAAGAATTTCAGGGCAAGGCAACGCCCGAGCAACTCGCGGCGATGGCCAAAGTCAACCCGGGACATTGACGGGCTGCCGATAAGAGGCCTCCGGCGATGGATCCGGCGTGTTCCTGTGGGCGCGCTGTGGATGAGCGAGGATGTTGCCTTGACGTAAGCTGCCTGACTCTTGAGGGTCATTCTGCGACATGCGCCTCGCGGTCATCCGCGCGGCGCTTTCTTTTTCAGCCTCAACCCAGTCCATTTCAGGAGTAAGCGATGGCCACCTCTGCTGCCGCCGTCAAAGATGACGAAGGCCCCGCGACGCGATTCGCCAAGGATCAGCTCAAGGCCATCATCGAACGCATCGAGCGGCTGGAGGAGGAAAAGAAGACCATTTCCGACGATATCCGCGACGTCTATGCGGAGGCCAAGGGCAATGGCTACGACGTCAAGGCGCTGCGCACCATCATCCGCATGCGCAAGCAGGATGCGAACGAACGCGCCGAACAGGAAACCATTCTGGAAACCTATTTGCAGGCGCTCGGAATGCTGTAACGCGTGTCGCTTCGCCGTGCCCCGCGGTTAGGCTTGCGGGGTGCCTGACGTCAGTGCAGCGACGCCGTGCGGAAGGCTTGCGTGGTCAGCGGCGCGATGGCTGGGCCGCTGAAGTGATCGGTAGCCAGGCCCGCTTGCGGATCGTCCGAGAAGCCCATGACGATCACAGCCTGCGGCTTGACGAACAGCTTGCTCAGCTGGGTCATGTTGGGATCGCCGAGCATCGTCACCGACATGGACGTGCGCGCGCTCGGCGCCAGCATCATCATCCGCGTCCACGCATCATCCGCCTCGGGCGCCGTCGGTGTCGAAGTTGCCACGACGCTCCGGCCCTTCGCGACCGCGGTGGTGAGATCATTCGCGGCCACGGTATGGCGGCTGGCTAAGGCTGCGTGGTCGCCGCGGGGGTGATCGACCGGTGCGGCCGCGTCGGGCGCGTAGGCCATCGCGTCGTAGGCGGCCGGAACGCTCGCGGTCGATTGCGGGTCGGTCGAGGCGAGGGCGTGGCGGGCGTTCAGGGCCGCGACAAGCGCCGGCGTCGCCTCCTTCAACGCAGCCTGCATGTCATCCCAGATGCCGCGCGCGTTGATGATGTCGGCCGGGGTCTGCGGTCTGGTCTCTGCTTCTGCTGCGGCCATCGGTTTCGGCTTCGCCGGCCGCACCGTCTGCAGGTCCGCTGCCGCGAGTTGCAGCGTTGTGCCCGCAGGTTTTGCGCGCGAGGGACGCCCGGCCTCGGCGGGCTTGGCGGCAACCTGGATAGCCGGAATGGTCCTGGCTGGAGCAGCCGTGACTACGCCTTCGTCGTCATCATCGGTCGCCCTGTTGCCGAACAGACGCGCCAGCAGGCTGGGCTTGCCGACCTTGTCCGCATCATCGCCGTCGCCGCGATGCTCGATGTCGGCGCGGGCCAGTTCATAGCCCTTCAGCGGTACGCCATCCGAGGGAACGTGGATCGTGCGTCCGTCGGGAAAAACCCGTACGAGCTGATCGTGCGTCATGCGCGGCCAGTGGCGAATGTTGCCGGTATCGAGGTGCACGAACGGGGATCCCGAGGTTGGGTAGAAACCGACGCCGCCACGCTGCAGGCGCAGGCCCGCGTAACGGATCTGCTCAAGCGGCACGTCCGGAATGTAGAAATCCATCGCATGGCCGAGCATGTGCTGACTGAAGCGCGCCACGCCGGTGTGGGCGGAGCGGCGGCGGAGCATGGCGTTGGTCTCGGGCGAGCGGTAGGCGGAGATGATCTGGATCGGCTGCTTGCCGCCGACGTCGTGATTGACCTCCCAGATGATGTCGAACAGGTGGGGATCCATCGTGGTCTGTTCCTGGGTGCGCCAGTCACGCAGGAAGTGGTTGAGCTGCTTCAAGGCCTCTTCGTCAAAGCGGCCGTCGCGCTTGAAGGTGACGGTGAGGTCTTCGCCGGAATGGGTGTGATGGAAGGAGAGCGTGCGGGTTTCGTTGAGGGCGGTCGCGTCGGGGATGGAGCCGATCGCGGCAAGCAGCAGCGCCGAGGCCAAGCCGAGCTGCAATCCGGCCTTGGGCCAAGACAGCAGATTAAGCTGGCGCGCAAAACCGGTCAGCACGTAATGAGCCCACCCCGACAGACCGAGCGTTGAAATTCTTTCGCAACCTCGTGTGGCGAAAGAGGGTAAACGCACCCTTAACGCGGGCGGGTTAAGTGAGACTTAACCCGCATCCCCAAGCCGCAAAGGAAAGATAACCCATCGAGTGTGGCGAAAACTTGCCCAGTGGACGGTGATCAATGTGGAAAAAGGCCCCGTCCACTGGACGAGGCCTTTGATTTGACTAGGCAATCTCGAGTTGCGGCTCAGCGCTGGTAGTACCACTGCCCGCCCTGGGGCTGTGCCTGACCACGGCGGCGGCCCGGAGGGGGCGCGGGTGGCGGCATCGGGGCGCCGAACAGCCGCTCGAAGAAGGACGGCCCTGACGACCACGAATTGTCGCTGGCGAAGTGCAGGTTGTTCACCGGCTTCACATAGTTCGGCTGGGCATGGGCAATCACCGCCTCCAGGTCCTTGTTGTGACCCGAGCGCAGCAGCGACAGCATGATGGCGTCGCGGCCATAGACGTCCTTGCGGAATTGCAGGTTGCCATCGTTGTCCACGAACGCGGTCTGGTAGGTGATGTTGACCGGGATAGGCGTCGGGAATTTCAGGTCGATCTCGCTCGTACCATACATGCTGCGGATTTTATCCGGCGTGTAGTGGCTGTTTTGATCAGTGATGTTGAGCAGGATCGATGCGTACTGATCCGGATTCTGCACCCGCATGCAGCCGTGGCTGAAAGCACGTTCTTCCCTGGCGAACAGGTTCTTGTCCGGAGTGTCGTGCTGATAGACCAGGAACTTGTTGGGGAAGTTGAAGCGGATGCGGCCGAGCGCATTTCGCTCTCCCGGGGGCTGCGAAATATGGATGGTGCCGTCCGGATTGTGCTCGAGCCTGAGCCCCATGCGTTCCAGCACCGTCGGGTCCTGCTGCAAAGCTGGCAGGTATTCGTTGTAGATGATCGACGGCGGCACGTTCCAGGTCGGATTGACGGTGATGTACTTCATCGTCTCCGTCAAAAGCGGCGTCGCGTGAATGCCGGGCTGACCGGTGACCACGCGCGTGGTCCAGACCTGCGCGCCGTGCTGCATGACCTTCAGCGTGTAATCCGGAATGTTGAGGATGACATAGGCGTCGCCAATCGAGGGCGCGCCGAGATCGCGCGGCAGCCAGCGCCAGCGCTCCATGTTGACGACGATCGTATCGATCTGCTTGTCGCGCTTCGGGCTGTTGATCGCCTTGACGGTCCGTTCGTCGAGGATGCCGGTCGGCTTCAACTCGGCCATCGCCTGGAATTTGCGGACGGCTTCCGCGACCTTGGCGTCGTAGCGGCGGTCGTCGGGATCTTCGCTGATGCCGAGCTTGGCGCGCAACTGCGGAACGCGATCGTCTTCCTGCACGACCTCGGGTTGCTTCTTGCGCGCGGCCGTGTATTTAAGCGCCGGGCCGTCGGCGATCCGGATCACGTGTCCGTCACTTTCGCCACGCAATTCAGCGAGCTTCTTCTTCAGCGCCTGATAGAGCTTCTGTGGCGGGTTGTAGCTGTCGAGGGCAGCCGAAGCGTCCTTGGCCGAGGTGACGTTGGCGAGCACCTCGTTCGGATCGGTCGGGTGTTCCGGATATTGAATGTCACCCGACACCTGCGACCAGTGCATCCGGCCGCTCTGGGCCTGCCGCGCGTAGTCGAGCATGCTCATGGTCAGCTTCAGGTCTGCATCGGCCAGCGCATCGGGCGTGGTCGCGGCAGCGAAATCCGGCACCGGATAGTCCGCCGGATTCAACCCGTCGGAAGCAGCGCCCTTCAGCCGCGCCACGACGCCCTTGGCGGTCTCGGTCAGCTTGCCACTCTGCGTCCAGATCGGAGCGAAGTCGCGCGCGGTATAGAATTTCTCCACCGCAGTCCGCTCCGCCTTGTGCTCGAAACGTACCGCCTTCGACCCGACCAGCTCGCGCAGCTTGTCGGCAGCCGGTTGATCGTCGGGCGCGACGCTGCTCGCGGCCTTGACGGGCTCCTTGGCGGGCTCGGGCGAAGCAACGGTCGGGGCCGGCGCTGCCGCCGGGGCGGGCGTTGCGGTTGCGGTGTCGCTCTTGGCCGCGTCGCTGGTGGTGGGTTCGGTCTTGTTCGCCTCTTCCTTCGCAGGTTCGGTGGCTTCAGATTTGGCGGGTTCGGAGGCCGGAACGGTTGCGACATCCGCCGGCTCGGCTGCCGGTGCGGCCGTTGTCGTCGTCGCGGCAGGCGTCGTTGCAGCTGTTTTGGCCGTGTCGGGCGATGCGGTGTCCATCTTGAAGTCGGCCGCGGTGGGCGGCGGGACGTTGGCAGGTTCGGGGCGAGGGATTGCGGCGTCGATCGCAAGCTCGGCGGCGGAACTACGCGGCGTATCGCTTTGCGCCAATGCAGAACCCGCCGACACCGTGAGGAAGGTCGCCGCGACCGTCATCAGGACGAGGTCGTATCCACGGGTCTTCCAACAGTCACGCATCATCACACCCCTTGGGTGAACTGCTCCAATTTCGGAGCAGCTTTCGTATGTCCGTCAAAGCGTTCGCGAAAGCGCCGGACCGGTTGGATTCTGAAGCTCATTTCGTTGAAATTGTGCTCCAGGGCTTCAGATTTGGCATGGCTGCCGCAACGATTCATGCGCAGACGATACATGGGCGTCCCTCATGCGGCCAGCAGACGGAGACACAACTCACGACAAACTGACCACAAAGCATCCACTTGCATCGCTTTGCCTCGGGTTTTTGTCATGTGAGCCACCATTTGTCTGTCACTTGCGGGCAACGGTTCAAATGTTCCGGCCCGCCAGAGTTTCGGTCGCTTCCGCGTGTTACGGGTGCAGCGTTGCTATCAAGTCTCATCCTGCCCGATCCGTTCCGCCACTTGCGGAGTCCGGCGCCTCTTCGTCGAGCTTGCGATAGAGAGTTGATCGTCCGATTTTCAACCGGCGCGCCACCTCCGACATCTGCCCGCGGTAATGTGAAATCGCGAAGCGAATGATCTCGCCTTCCAATTCCTCGAGCGGCCGGACTTCGCCGCCACTCGTCAGCATCGAAAGCACGCCGGCGGCCGATGCCGGCAGTGGCGCAATAGGTATCTCGTTACCGGATATCATGTCTGGCGCGGTCGCATGAAAGGCTGGCTCGACGATTAGCGGCTCGCCAAATGTGGTCGACGTTGATGGCGAGGAGGGGCCTGTCATCTGCGGGAAGTCGGAGGCGCCGAGCTGATCGCCCTCGCTCATGACGACGGCGCGATAGATGGCGTTCTCCAGTTGCCGGATGTTGCCCGGCCAATCCATCTGCGCCAGATGCGCCATCGCCTCGCCGCTGACACCGGTGATGTGCCGGTTTTCTTCGGCGCAGAACCGCGCCAGGAAATGCCGCACCAGGTGCGGAATATCTTCGCGCCGCATCCGCAGGGACGGAATGGTCAGCGGCAGGACGTGAAGGCGGTAGAACAGGTCTTCGCGAAAATGTCCGCTTTTGACGCGGTCGAGCAATTTGCGATTGGTCGCGGAAACAATCCGCACGTCGACCTTGACCGGCTTGCGTGCGCCGACCGCCTCGACCGTCCCTTCCTGCAAGGTGCGCAGGAGCTTGACCTGGGCTGTCAGCGGCAGCTCCGAGACCTCGTCGAGAAACAGCGTGCCGCCGGAAGCTTCGACGAATTTGCCGGCATGGCGTTCGGTGGCCCCCGTGAACGCGCCCTTTTCGTGCCCGAACAGAATCGACTCGACCAGATTGTCGGGAATCGCGCCGCAATTGACCGCGACGAACGGCTTTGATTTGCGTTCGCCGCTGCCGTGAATGGCGCGTGCGAACAATTCCTTGCCGACGCCGGATTCGCCCTCGATCAGCACCGGAATGGTGGAAGCCGCGGCCTTTTTCGCGGTTCGCATCACCCCGGCCATCATTTCGCTGCGGGTGATGATGTCGGCGAAGGTGAGCTGGCCTTCGCGGCTGTGGCGGATGCGTTGCAGTTCGCCCTTCAACGCGCTCGTGGTGAGGGCATTTTGCAGACTGACCTGAAGTCGCTCCATGCCGACCGGCTTGACGACAAAATCCTGGGCGCCGGCGCGCATCGCCGAGACGACGTTGTCGATGCCGCCATGGGCCGTCTGCACCACCACCGGAATGGCAAGGCCGATTTCGCGGAGCTTGACCAGGACGCCCATGCCGTCGAGGCCGGGCATCACAAGGTCGAGTACCATGGCGTCGACGGGAGGGGCGTCGGGGGTGGTCAAGAACGCGATCGCGGCATCGCCGGAATCGACCGTGACCGCCTCATGGCCGCACTTTTGCACCATATTCTCAACCAGGCGGCGTTGCACCGCATCGTCGTCGGCGATCAAAATGGTGGCAGGCATGGTGTTCCTCGCACGCAACAACTATCTGTCTCGAATCGGGGCACTCTGGCCGACGTCGATTAACGACCGCTTAAACTTCTCTCCATCGTTGGGCTTGCCGCCGCTTTTGACTGATACGGGTTTCGAACAAGATGACCTCGCGCTCCTCATCCGCTCTCAGCAGATCGACCGTCCAACGCAAGACCAACTCCAAAAAAGCCGCTGGCTCCAGGGCGGACAGGCTGCCGGAATGGAATCTGGCGGATCTCTATTCCGGGATCGGCGCGCCGGAAGTGACGCGCGACCTCGACACGCTGGATCGCGAATGTGTCGCGTTTGAGAATGACTGCAAAGGCAGGCTCGCCGAGCGGACCGCAGGCGAGGGCGGTGGTCTCTGGCTTGCGGAAGCCGTGAAGCGCTACGAGGCGATCGACGATCTCGCCGGCCGGCTCAGTTCCTTCGCCGGGCTGGTGCATGCCGGCGACAGCATCGATCCCGTGATTTCGAAATTCTACGGCGACGTTTCCGAGCGGCTGACCAGCGCCTCCTTGCATCTGTTGTTCTTTGCCCTAGAGCTCAACCGCATCGACGATACCGTGATCGAGAACGCGATGCAGACGGCCGAGCTTGCGCACTACCGGCCCTGGATCGAGGATCTGCGCAAGGACAAGCCCTATCAGCTCGATGATCGCAGCGAGCAACTGTTCCATGAGAAGTCCCAGACCGGCTATTCCGCCTGGAACCGGTTGTTCGACCAGACTATCTCCGGCCTGCGCTTCAAAGTCGCCGGCAAGGAACTTGCGATCGAACCGACGCTTGGCCTGTTGCAGGACCGCGACGGCGTCAAGCGCAAGGCGGCAGCGGAGGCGCTTGCCAAGAGCTTCAAGGCCAATGAGCGAACGTTTGCGCTCATCACCAATACGCTCGCCAAGGACAAGGAAATTTCCGATCGCTGGCGCGGCTTCAAGGATGTTGCGGATTCGCGCCATCTGAACAACCGCGTCGAGCGCGAGGTAGTCGATGCGCTGGTGGCAGCCGTGCGGGCGGCCTATCCAAAACTCTCGCACCGCTATTACCGCCTCAAGGCCGGCTGGTTCAGAAAGAAGAAGCTCCCGCATTGGGATCGCAACGCACCGCTGCCCTTTGCAGCGACCGGTGCGATCGCCTGGGGCGACGCCAGAAACATGGTGCTGTCGGCGTATCGCGGCTTCTCGCCGGAAATGGCCGGGATCGCCGAGCGTTTTTTCACCGACCGCTGGATCGACGCGCCGGTGCGGCCGGGCAAGGCGCCGGGCGCCTTCTCGCATCCGACGACGCCATCGGCGCACCCCTACGTGCTGATGAATTATCAGGGCAAGCCGCGCGATGTGATGACGCTCGCCCACGAACTCGGCCATGGCGTGCACCAGGTGCTTGCGGCAAAGAACGGCGCGCTGATGGCACCGACGCCACTGACACTCGCGGAGACGGCGAGCGTGTTCGGCGAAATGCTGACCTTCCGCCGCCTGCTCGGCGAAACCAAGAACGTCAGGCAGCGTCAGGCCCTGCTCGCCGGCAAGGTTGAGGACATGATCAACACGGTGGTGCGCCAGATCGCGTTCTACACGTTCGAGCGTGCGGTCCACACCGAGCGCAAGAACGGCGAACTGACCGCCAAGCGCATCGGCGAACTCTGGCTCGGCGTTCAGGGCGAGAGCTTGGGCGCGGCGATCGATATCCGGCCGGGTTACGAAAACTTCTGGATGTACATCCCGCACTTCATCCATTCGCCGTTCTATGTCTACGCCTATGCTTTCGGCGATTGCCTGGTGAATTCGCTCTATGGCGCCTATGAAAAGGCCCAAAGCGGCTTCGCCGAACGCTACCTGGCGATGCTGTCGGCCGGCGGCACCAGGCACTATTCGGAGCTATTGAAGCCGTTCGGCCTCGATGCCAGGGATCCCCGATTCTGGGACGGGGGGCTGTCGGTCATTTCCGGCATGATCGACGAGTTGGAGGCGATGGGCTGACCCGGCCCTTTGCCCCAGGTTTCCCGATAAAACAGGGACAATTGGCCTTCCAAATGACCCGATAGGCAGTGCGGCGTTGCCCTGCCTTTCGGTTTGCGGTAATTGCACGCCAGCACATAGTAGAGCGAATTTGACATTCGCAACCCCGTGGCCGCGAGTTCTCTTGGCGAACGTCAAATCCAAAGCTCCACTAGAAAATCCGTATTTGCTAGTGTCCCTTCGGTTCTGACATTCGTAAACGAACTTGCCGCGACAGCGTACGAATGTCAGAACCGGGACACTAGAGATTCACTGGGGACAACGATGGCTAACCATAGCGAAGTGGCCTACACGACCGCGGACGGCAATGACTACGAGGCCCACGAGCAGACCTATGAGGGCTTCATCAAGCTGGTGAAGTACGGCACCTCCGCCGTCATCGTTCTCGTCATCCTGATGGCGATTTTCCTCGTTTGATATTTGACGCTCGCGCCGCCACCCGGCGCCGCGATTTTAGAAGAAGCTCGCAGGTAACCAGTTGCAAGGCCGGTGCCGGATTTGCCAATCTGGCCATCATCACGCCTGCGATTGTTCCGCGCCGCGGGGAGGCCCCATGAAGATTGCCGTCGCCAAGGAAATCGATCCGTCCGAGCCGCGGGTCGCCGCTTCACCCGACACGGTGAAAAAGTTCAAGGCGCTGGGTGCCGAAATCGCCGTCGAGCCCGGCGCCGGGATCAAGTCCGGCTTGCTGGATTCGGATTTCACCGCAGCCGGAGCCACCGTCAGCGCCGATGCGCTCAAGGATGCCGACATCGTCATCAAGGTGAAACGGCCGGAAGCCTCGGAGCTTTCGAAATACAAGCGAGGCGCACTGGTCGTTGCGATCATGGATCCTTACGGCAACGACGCCGCGCTGAAGACGATGGCCGATGCCGGCGTCGCCGCCTTTGCAATGGAATTGATGCCGCGCATTACCCGCGCGCAGGTGATGGACGTGTTGTCCTCGCAGGCCAACCTGGCGGGTTATCGCGCGGTGATCGAAGGCGCCGAAGCTTTTGGCCGTGCCTTCCCGATGATGATGACCGCGGCCGGCACTGTTCCGGCGGCAAAGGTGTTCGTGATGGGCGTCGGCGTCGCCGGCCTTCAGGCGATTGCGACCGCGCGGCGGTTAGGGGCCATCGTGACCGCGACCGACGTGCGCCCGGCTACCAAGGAGCAGGTGGAATCGCTCGGCGCGAAATTCCTTGCCGTCGAAGACGAGGAGTTCAAGAACGCGCAGACCGCCGGCGGCTACGCCAAGGAGATGTCGAAGGAGTATCAGGCCAAGCAGGCAGCCCTCACCGCCGAGCATATCAAGAAGCAGGACATCGTGATCACGACCGCGCTGATCCCGGGCCGTCCGGCGCCGAAGCTGGTCTCGGGCGAGATGGTCAAGTCGATGCGGCCGGGTTCGGTGCTGGTCGATCTCGCGGTCGAACGCGGCGGCAACGTCGAAGGCGCGAGGGCCGGCGAGGTCGCCGACGTCGATGGCGTCAAGATCGTCGGCTACACCAATGTCGCCGGCCGTGTCGCGGCCTCGGCCTCGAGTCTTTATGCGCGCAACCTGTTCTCGTTCATCGAGACCATGGTCGACAAGGCCAACAAGGCGCTTGCGGTCAACTGGGACGACGAACTCGTCAAGGCCACAGCGCTGACCAAGGACGGCGCCGTCGTTCACCCGAACTTCCAGCCGAAATAGGAGGAGAAGCCATGGAGCAACTCGCGCAGGCCGTCGATCCCTTCGTATTCCGGCTTTCGATTTTCGTACTCGCCGTGTTCGTCGGCTATTTCGTGGTGTGGTCGGTGACGCCCGCGCTGCACACGCCGCTGATGTCGGTGACCAACGCGATCTCTTCGGTGATCGTCGTCGGCGCGCTGCTTGCCGTCGGCGTCGGAATGATTTCGTCCGGCACCGGCTTGGCACGCGGCTTCGGCTTCGTCGCGTTGACCTTTGCCTGCGTGAACATCTTCGGGGGCTTCCTGGTCACCCAGCGCATGCTCGCGATGTACAAGAAGAAATCCAAATGAACGGCAATCACCTCGGGATGAGAAAGAAACAGGGGACCTGAGATGGGCGCCAATCTCTCCGCATTGTTGTATCTCGTGGCAGGTGTGTTGTTCATCCTGTCGTTGCGCGGGCTCTCTAGTCCCGCGACGTCGCGTCGAGGCAACCTGCTCGGCATGATCGGCATGGCGATCGCGGTCGGTACGACGCTCGCGAGCCATCCGCCGGCCGACGGCACCGCTTGGCTGCTTGTGATCGTCGCGGTCGCGATCGGTGGCGGTATCGGCGCGGTCATCGCGCGCCGCGTGCCGATGACCTCGATGCCGGAACTGGTGGCGGCGTTTCATTCACTGGTCGGCATGGCTGCGGTGCTGGTCGCCGCCGGTGCCTTCTATGCGCCCGAAGCGTTCGGCATCGGCTCGCCCGGCCATATCCATTCGCAAAGCCTGGTCGAGATGTCGCTCGGCGTCGCCATCGGTGCCTTGACCTTCACCGGCTCGGTGATCGCGTTCCTGAAACTGTCCGCCCGCATGAGCGGAAAGCCGATCATCTTGCCGGCGCGCCACGTCATCAACGTCGTGCTCGCCGTCGCGCTGGTGGCCAGCATCGTCAGCCTCGTCCTGACTGGAAGCGAGGTCTATTTCTGGCTCAACACGGCGCTGGCGCTCTCGCTCGGCGTGCTGATGATCATTCCGATCGGCGGCGCCGACATGCCGGTCGTGATCTCGATGCTGAACTCCTACTCTGGATGGGCGGCGGCTGGTATCGGATTTACGCTCGGCAATTCGGCGCTGATCATCACCGGCGCGCTGGTCGGCTCCTCCGGTGCGATCCTCTCCTACATCATGTGCCACGCGATGAACCGGTCGTTCATCTCCGTGATCCTCGGCGGCTTCGGCGGGGAGACTGTGGCCGCCGGCGGCGGCGGTGAGCAGAAGCCGGCCAAGCTCGGCTCGGCCGATGACGCCGCCTTCATCATGAAGAACGCCTCGAAGGTCATCATCGTGCCCGGCTACGGCATGGCGGTAGCGCAGGCCCAGCACGCGTTGCGCGAGATGGGTGACATCCTCAAGAAGGAGGGCGTCGAGGTAAAATACGCCATTCACCCGGTCGCCGGCCGCATGCCGGGCCACATGAACGTGCTGCTAGCCGAAGCCAACGTGCCCTATGACGAGGTGTTCGAACTCGAGGACATCAATTCGGAATTCGCACAGGCCGACATTGCCTTTGTGATCGGCGCCAACGACGTCACCAACCCCGCAGCCGAAGAGGACAAGACCTCGCCGATCTACGGCATGCCGGTGCTGCAGGTGTGGAAGGCGGGCACCGTGATGTTCATCAAGCGCTCGCTGGCGTCCGGTTATGCCGGCATCGACAATCCGCTGTTCTATCGCGACAACACCATGATGTTGCTCGGCGACGCCAAGAAGGTCACCGAGAACATCGTCAAGGCGATGTGAAGCAGGCGGGCGTCGAGAAGCCTCTCAAACAGCGGAAGCGATAACCGCCGCCATCCGCCGGTTTCGATCGATGATTGTGCTGAAATGGATTGTTGCGGCCGCCGCACGACCGTCCGGCACGATTTCTGCTTGAGAAAGTGCACGGCATTGATTCTGCTTGGGTTCAGTTGGTTGCGAATCATCTGGACAGGAAGAGGATCAACGCCGTGCAGCATCAGAATATCGTTTTTCATGGCCTGCTGAAGCAGATTCCATGGGCCATGCTCGATCGGCTCGTGGAACAACACGAGGCCGATCGAGACGATCGGGGTATCAAGTGCAAGTCGCACCTGATTGCGATGCTGTTGGCGCAGTTTTGCGGGGCGCGTGGGCTTCGCGAGATCGAGGCGAGCCTGAAGAGCCACGCCGGCAAGCTCTACCATCTTGGCGGTTGCACGATATCGAAGTCGACGCTGTCGACGGCCAACCGCTCGCGCGCCGCAGCGGAGGTGTTTGGGGGAGTGCTTTCGGCGCTGATGCGGCAATTGCAGGCCGGTTACCGGCGCAAAATCGGCGATTGCGTCCGCCTGATTGACTCGACCAGCGTGCGGCTCTCTGCCCTTAGCGCCCATTGGGCGATGTTCTCGACCGGGGTCTGCGGTGCCAAGGCGCACTTGGTCTACGATCCCGACGCCGACCAGCCGCTTTACCTGATGGTGACGGCCTCCAACGTCAACGACATCACGGCCGCCAAGCAGATGCCGATCGAAGCGGGCGCCGCCTACGTGTTCGATCTGGGCTATTATGACTACGGATGGTGGGCCGCGCTTGACCAAGCGGGCTGCCGCATCGTCACGCGGCTGAAGACCAATACGCCTTTCACGGTTGTCGCAGAGCGCCCGGTACCGACAGGACGTTCGATCCTGAGCGACCGGACCGGATACCTTCCCAAGCGGCTCGCGGCCTCGCGCCGCAATCCGATGTCGAAACTGGTGCGCGAGGTCCAGGTCACGATCGAGACCGGCAAAGTGCTGCGCATCTTCACCAATGATCTTGAGGCCGGCGCGCAGGAGATTGCCGATCTCTATCGGCGGCGCTGGGCGATCGAGCTGTTCTTCCGCTGGGTCAAACAAACTCTGAAGATCGACCACTTCTTCGGTACCTCCGAGACGGCCGTCCGCATTCAGATCACGATCGCCTTGATCGCCTTTCTGCTGCTCCGGCTGGCTCACGATGCCAACAAGATCGTCAAAAGCCCGCTCGCCTTCGCCCGGCTGATCAAAACCAATCTGATGCACCGCCGCCCCATCCCCGAGCTCCTCAAACCGCCGCCGCCGCGTGCCCCAGACCAGCCCGGATTTGAGTTCGGGCTGGCCGCAAC
>NZ_DAHUXJ010000031.1 GCF_027307225.1 Bradyrhizobium sp.
ATGAGCGCCGCCAGGATAGCGCCGCGCCGGGTGACAAAAGCCAGCGCCGCCCAATAGGTCAGAAGCACCGCCCCCAACGCGCCGATCAACGATGGCACGCGATAGACCCAAATGCGCACCTGGGCGCGCGGCAGACCGAGCGCCGACGCCGTTTCGACCGCAGCCGCCTGCATCCAGTAGATACCGACCGGCTTTTTGTAGCGCACCTCATCCTGAAAACGGATGTCGACGAAATCGCCGCTTTCGACCATCTGTTTGGTCGCCTGCGCAAAACGCGCTTCGTCGCGGTCGATCGGAGGAATTCTGAAGAAGCCCGGCAGGAATAATAAGAGCCCGCAGAGCACCAGAAGCGCGACGGCGCGGACATGGCTCGCAGTCGCAAAATTCAGGACGTCAACGAGACGGTTGCCGGGATCGACCCTCTTTTGAGGCTCGCGCGGCTGTCCAAACCGAGGGCGGGGATAGGTGTCGCTCATCGGTTCCGCATACGCTGAAAACGACGACGCGACAACCGCTTAGCTAGTCATTATTGAATTCTGACGACAACTGTGTCCGCCGCACCCTTGGCGTCGATAACGGTCAATCTGGCAAAGCCTGGACCGGGCGAATCGATCAGGCGCTGGCGGCGGGTATCGAGTTCCCCGACTGACACCCCGTTGACGAGCATTGTGATCGGAAGCACGCCACCTGCCACTTTTATTGGCACCGGCGAGGTTCCATCGACACCGGAAACATCGATCCAGGAACCGGCGATCGGGAACTGGATGTGCGGCGCGCGCTCACCGTCGGTTCGAACCAGGTCGCCCAGCGGGCGGTATCGTCGCAGCGGCAGCGGTAATTTGGCATTACTGGCCACCAACAAAGCGCCCTTGGGCGCCCTGGACAAAGCGGCCGGCAATTTGCCAGTGCGAGCGAAGGCATCAAACAGGATCGGAGCAGCCGCCGTGCGGCCGGCTATACCAGGCACCGGCGCGCCGTCAGGACGGCCGACCCACACTCCGATCGTCATCCGCCCGTCGAAACCGATCGACCAGGCATCGCGGTAGCCATAACTGGTGCCGGTCTTGAAGGCGATCCGGTTGCGTATGCCGTTCTCCGGTGGCGGCGTTCCCAACAAGACATTACCGACCTGCCAGGCAGCGATCTGGTCGAGCAATCGCTCAGGTTCCCGCCCCTCGCCGCGCCGGCTTTGCATCTCGAGCAGCGGCCGGGTGTTGCCGAGCCGCGCCAGCCCGGAATAGAGCATCACAAGATCCTGCAGCGTGATGCCGACACCGCCGAGACCCATCGCCAGACCCGGCACCTCGTCTTTGGGCAAAACCACATCAGCCCCTGCCTGCTTGAGCCGCGCAGAAAGACGGTCGGCGCCGACCCGGTCCAGCAATGCAACCGCCGGCACGTTGAGCGACATTTGCAGCGCTTTACGCACCGGAACCGTGCCTTGGAAAGTCATGTCGAAGTTTTCCGGCGCATAGGAGCCGAAACGGATGGGACGGTCGTCGATGAGGCTTTCCGGATGGACGAAGCCGTCCTCGAATGCCAGACCATAGATGAACGGCTTCAGCGTCGATCCGGGCGAACGCAGCGCGCGCGTCATGTCGACCTGGCCGGCGCGATTGTCGTCAAAATAATCCGGTGAGCCGACGCGCGCGAGCACCTCGCCGGTCGCATTGTCGACAGCGAGAATGGCAACCGAGATATTCGGCCCCAACGCAATCGCACGGTCGTGCGCCAGCGATTCAAGCGAATGCTGCAAGGATGAATCGAGCGTCAGCGCGACGATCGGCTGGTCCTTGATCGCCGTCATCGCCTGATCGGCGGAATGCGGCGCCAGGATCGGCATCGGCTTGCGCATCTTCGGAATAGGCACGGCCTTGGCCTCGGCCGCATCGCTATCGGAAATCACGCCGTCTTCGACCATGCGATCAAGCACGCGGTCGCGCGCAGCCCGCGCCGCGTCCGGATGGCGATCGAGCCTGCGGTTTTCAGGCGATTGCGGCAGCGCCACCAGGAGTGCTGCTTCCGAAAGCGAAAGCCGTTTCGGCTCCTTGCCAAAATAAGCGATCGAGGCCGCGCGGATGCCTTCCAGATTGCCGCCGTATGGCGCCAGCGCGAGATAGAGGTCAAGAATTTGATCCTTGCTCATTTTCCGCTCGATCTCGACGGCCCGCACCATCTGCCGGAGCTTGGCGTAGGCGGAGCGCCGCCGGCGTGGCTCCATCAGGCGGGCCAGTTGCATGGTGATCGTCGAACCGCCGGACACGATATGGCCGCGCGTGGCCAATTGAAGCGCCGCACGGCCCAGCGCGAAAGGATCGACACCCCCGTGAGAATAGAAGCGGCGATCTTCGTAGGCGAACAGCAGCTTCAGATAGGTAGGATCGACCTCGGTTGCCGCGTGAACCGGCAAGCGCCAGCGTCCGTCGGCCATCGCATAGGCACGCAACAATTTGCCGTGGCGATCGACGATCGTGGTCGAGACTTCGCGCACCTCGCGAAATGGCAACGGTCCGAGCGAAGCGACCCAACCGGCAAACGCCGCCGCCAAAGCAACGCCAACCGCCGTCAGCGTCATCCATCCTGCTCGTCTGGCGCGACGAACAGCTCGGATGACGTCGGTTTGTTCGACCTCTGCACTCATTTGGCGGAATGCACCTCAACCGAACCTGTGCCGGTGCGGCCATAGCGGGAGGGATTGTACATGTCCTCGACGTAGGCCTGCGGCAACACATATTTACCGGGCGACACCGCCCGCACCACATAGGCGACCGTAAAGACCGCCTTGTCATCGGCCGCGCGATCGATGGCCGCCGTGAAGCGATCGTCGCGAAACTCGGTGTTTTCCGGCTCCTCGCCATCCTCGATCCAGGACAACGTTCCGGTATCGCCCGACGAAACGAGATGCGGGTTGTCGATCTCAAAGCCTGCCGGGAGATAGTCCGACACCATGATGTGGCCGAACTCGGGCTTGGGCTCGGTGATCTTCAGGACCACCGCGAAGCGGTCGTTCTGCCTGACCTTCGAAACGTCGGCAGGCTTGCCGTCGAGTGTGAAGTAATTGCGCTCGATCTTGAAGCCGTTGGCCGCGGCTGGTTCCGGCGTGATCGGCGAGCCGCCGACCGAGACGACGGCTTGGATCGGCGCGTCACCGGTATTGGTGATCTTGATCGGCTTGCCGGTTGTCTCCGCAGCTTTATAGCTGCGATAGAGCGCCGTCTTGATCGGGCTACCATCGACATCAAGCGCCATGGTCTCCTTGCCAAGGGCGCGCGCCGCCAACACCAGCCAGGCGTTCTCCTGGGTCGAAGTGTACGGGCTTAGCCCGCGCGCGGCTTCTACGCGCGTCACTGCCTGCATCAATGTGGCCTTCGGCGCGTTGCCCTCGCCTGCCAATGACACCAGTGCCGCCGCGTCTCGCAGGGCGCTACCGTAATCGGCCCGGCCGAATTCAAGCACAGGCTTGGGCGCAAGGCTGTCGGCCGCCGCTGCATAGCCCCGCTCTGCCCTTGCCTTATCGCCGACGAGGGCAAGCGCCGCGGCGAGTTGAGCCTTTGCGATGGGCGTCGCCAGATTGTTCAGCTTGGTGTCGGCGAGATAGCGCAGGTCGCCGATCGGCGCGGTGCCGTTGCGGGCAAGCACATAGAGACCATACGCAAGGTTCTTGCCACCGTCCCTTTCGGGCTCCTCGGCATTGACGACCGAATTGCGGATGCGGTCGAGCGCGCTGCGGAACAGCACGTCCGGCACGGTGAACCCCTTTTCGCGTGCACGTGTGAGGAAGTCCGTCACGTAGGCATCAAGCCAGGCATCGTCGCCGCCAGCCGACCATAGGCCGAACGAGCCGTTCGAGCCCTGCCTTGCCAACAGGCGGTCGATGGCATCGCGGATGCGCTGATCAATCGCTGTATCCATCGCCAGATGCGCACCCACAGCGAGATCGTTGACATAAAGCAGCGGCATCGCGCGGCTCGTGATCTGCTCCGAACAGCCATAGGGATAGCGGTCCAGCGCTTTCAGGATCGTCGCCGCATCGAGCGCGGTGGAAAGGCTTGCGGAAACCGAGACCGTGCCGGTGCCGTCAACCAGATCGGAGAACATGTCCGAGGTCAGCGTCAGGCTCTCGCCTTTCGCCAGGGTCCGCACCGAACGCCGTGTGAGCACCTGTGTCGCGGGCTTTACATCCAGCGCATAGTGGCGGGCCAGCGTCAGACCGTTCGGTCCCTTGATATCAACGTCGAGCGCGGCGCTGCCGGAGCCATTGGCATTGAGCGCCAACGACATCGACGACCGCTGCTTGGCTGCCAATTTCACTGTGTTGACCGGGTTGCCACCGACCTTCACCGGCCCGGAAGCCTTGACGTTGATGCTGTAATCCCCCGGCGCCCCCTCGACATTGTCGAGATCGAAACCCATGGTGCCGTGATCGCCGGTCAGCAGGAAACGCGGCAACGTTGCCGTCAGCACCACGGGGTCACGCACGGTGACATCGACCGTGGCGCGACCAAGCTTGGTCGCGGTCCACGCAACCGCCATCACGCGCGCGGTGCCGGCGAATTCCGGAATGTCGAAGCTGACTTCGGCAGTACCGTCGGCGGCAACTGTCACGATACCGGAATAAAGCGCGAGCGGCTTTTGGGTCGGCGGGCTGCCCTGCAATTCCGCGCCCGCGCTGTCGCCGCCGGTCTTGAGCTGACCGCGCGTGCCCTGCATGCCGTCGATCAATTGGCCGTAGAGGTCGCGGATTTCCGCCGTCAGGCGGCGCTGGCCGAGATAGTAGTCGTCGGGCGCCGGCGGCTTGTAGTTCGTCAGGTTGAGAATGCCGACGTCGACCGCGGCTACCACGACCTTGGCGTCTTCACCCGGATTGAGCCCGGTCAATTTCACCGGCAGCTTCATCGTGCTGTTCGGACGCACCAGCGCCGGCGGCGACAACTTGACTTGAAGCGTATGGGCCTTCTTGTCGATGCTAAACCACTTCAGACCGATGGCGCGGCCCGGCATGCGCAGCGCGGCGGCATCGAGCGGCCGGCGCAGGGTCGCTACGACATAGGCGCCGCTTCCCCAATCCTTGCCGACGGGAATCCTGACCTGGGTGGTGCCTTCCCTGACGTCGGTCGTCTGCGTCGTCAGAAGCCGGTCGCCGAGAACGTTGATGGTCAGCTTGCCGGCGGTACGCGCATTGACCGAGACCACCAGGGTGTCGCCGGACTGATATTCCGGCTTGTCGATCGAGGTCTCCAGAAGGTCCGGTGTATCGGCGCCGCCGTCGGAATACCAGCCGACGTCGAACTGGGCCGAGGTCAACGGACCGTCGGCATCGTTCGATTTGACCTCGAGGCGATAGCGTCCGGGCCGCGGCGAGAGCGTGATGCGCGCGGGGTGGTCGGGCGCGACCGTCAGATCGCCATCGGCGACACGGCTTGTCGATTTGACCGGCTCGAAATCCCAGGAGGAGTTCTGGCGATACCACTGATAGCGGGATTCGATCTTCAACAGTTCGTAGCGCAAGCCGTCGCGCGCTAAAGGCTTGCCGTCGGGCGCCACGAACACGACATCGAACGCCGCCTTGTCACCTTCGGCAACGTTCTTGTCGTCGAACAGCGGCTTGACACCGATCATGGCTGAAGTCGGGGTCACCGGAAGGGCGATCTTGCGTTCCACCGCGCGGCCGCCTGCTTCCGCCATGCGGATGAAGACCTGCGCTTCCTGCGGGCGGGTCGATGTCGGCGGCTTCGGCAAGCTCACGGGGAAAGTCGCCGCGCCGCTGGCGTCAGTCTCGGGAAGGTTCTCGATCGGCGTCCGCTCGTTGCTGGCGTTCTCTTCATCCGCCACGCCGAACTGATAGCCCGGATAGCCCGGCCGCTCGTCAGCGGTCGCCACCAGCATGTCGCCTTCGAGTTGAAGGTCAGAAGCCGGCGCGCCATAGAGGAAATGGCCGTCGACCTTGAGCTCTGCGGGAGCATCCACCTTGATCTGCTTTTCCTTGGCTGTCACATCGAAGTCGATGCGCTCGGGGATATAATCCTCAACCATGAAGGTGGTTTCTCCGACCGAATTCCCCTTCGGATCGGTGAAGGCGCGCACCCGCCAAGTGCCGGCCGGGACGGCCGAATTGAGCGCCACCGCCAGCGTGCGGCCGCCCGCGCCCTGATCGGGGAGCACCTTGCGGCGGAATTCGACGCCATCCGGCCGCTCGATCACCAGCGTCAGGGGTCCGCCCGAGATGGCGGTGCCCTGGCCGTCGCGCAAAAGCGCCGTGAGATAGACCGTTTCATTGGATCGATAGACGCCCCGTTCGGCATAGACGAACGCATCCGCTCCGGCGGGCACCGCGCGGCCCGCAACACCGCGATCCGACAGGTCGAACGCGCTCGATTTCAGGCTGAGGAACGCATAGTCGGCCTTGTCAGCGCTCACCGTCAGCATGGCCGGCGAAAGCCCACCCTCGCCACGTGCGAGGCCCGCCTCGAACACCGCATGACCGCTCTCGTCGGTCTTGCGGGTCGCCAGGATCTCGTTGTTGCGCGCGACCAGACGGACGTCGGCCTTGGCGACCGCCTCGGTCGATGCCAGCGAGTTCACAAAGACATGAATGCCGTCATTGCCGGAGAACGCCGTCAAACCGAGGTCGGAGACGATGAACCATTGCGTCGGCAGTCCTCCTCCATCGTCATTGCCGGCGTCGCTACCCGGCCCCTTGGCCGCGGCCGTCATCACGTAAACGCCGGGCTGCAGCGTGCCGAGCGCTTCGTCGACCGGGAACACCGTCGTGACGTCCTGATTGAGCGTCATGGCGGTCGCGAGCTGGCCGGACCAGACCTTGACGCCGCGCTCGTCGCCAAGGCTGGAAAGTTCATAACGACTGAGCGATCGCTGGAAATCACCATCGATCACCGTATTGATCAGGTTACGGTCGCCGATCCGGAACACATCGATGGAAACCGAAGGCGTATTGACGCTGACCAGGGGAATGCCGCGCTGACCGGTGCGCGGCAGCACGTAGGCACGCCCGGTGAAACGCACCAACGGCTTGCGGTCGCGAACATAGACGTTGAATTCCACGGACTTTGGCAGCCCTTCCTTGACGGTCGACGGCAGGCCGGCGCGTAGATTGAGGTTGTAGCGCTCGCCATGCTTCAGCCCGTCGACGCACAGCTGCTTGCCTTCCGAAGTCAGCGCCGGCTTGTCATTGCCGGCAAGCGCGACAAACGGCGTGAAGTCGGTGCGCTTGGCGAGTTCTTCGGAGAACTGGAAGCAGGCGCGCGGCGAGGCTGAATCGGAATCGATCGTATAGTCGAGCAGCCGGAAACCGTGCTCGTCGCGCGTCTTTTCGTAACTGGCACGCACGTCGGCGACTTCGCGCAGGTCGAGCGAAAGCCGCAGACTATCCAGCGCCGGCCGCCACAGCTTGCGCTCCGACATCGCCCGGCCAAGCACGGCGAGCGCATCCGCCTCGTCGCCCGCGTTGGCGGCGCGCTGGTAGGCGATATAGGCCGCGGTCGAGGCGCGTTCGAGCAGGAAAATCTGCTCGCTGGAAGTGGCCGGCTTGATCTGGAAAATGGTGTGAGCAAGCCGGAGCCAACTGCCGCTGTCGTCCGGCGTCGTGGCCACGATCTGCCCGAGGATTTGCAGACCGGTCCGCATATCGTTGCGTTTGAAGGCAGCCTCCGCGTCGGATCTCAGGGCGGCCGCCGATTTGTTCACGGCGCCCGCCTCGCTCTTGATCTGGGCCTCGAGCTTGATCGCCGAATCTGCAAGGTCGTCGCGCTTGAACGGCTTGTCCGCCGCTTGCGCCGACACCAGGCCAAACGCCAGCACGGCGCCAATAATTGCCGCCCGAACCAAACCGATCATGGTGGAGCTCCCGATGCGGCGACCGGGCCGCAGATCAAGCAGAAGTGCGCTAAAAGGTGACGGACTCGTGGCAGGGAAATCAGGTTGCGAAAAAGTCATATGCGACATTTGTCGAAAGCCTTAAATGCCATAACCCAGCGCCCGCCAGGAGCGCGGCGGCGCGGCTGGCCAGGACGCTCCGCCCGGCCCAGCCCTTTGTCGCGAGGGCGCTGAAATCGGTTCGGATACGGCCCCGGGCGGAATGCTAAATTTTTACGTTCGGTGGTATAAGCCGCCCCCAAGCGGTCCCATAGCTCAACTGGATAGAGTAACGGATTTCTACTCCGTGGGTTGCAGGTTCGAATCCTGCTGGGATCGCCACGAATCCTCCGGTCCGGTCCGGATACATGGTTACCCTTCCATCAGGAAGGACACCGAAATCTCCCGCTGCCCTGCCAGCAGCCGAAACACGCCCGGAATTCGCCGCTCGCCCGCCACGAACTTGCCCGGCGACTCGGTGAGCCGTTAGCCGCTGGCCCTGGGGAGGATGACAGCGTGAGCGTTTTTCCATGTACAAAGCGTCGAAACGTTACCTCGCGGCAAGTGTCAGCGCGCTGAGCCTTGCGATCGTGCTGATGCTGGTTGCGATTGCTGCCTGGACCATCGCGCCGGAGGTTGCGGCGGATACGTCAGGGGTCACGATGGAGTTGAAGAAGTCGCTGCCGCCCTAAGACGGCGCCATCCGCCGCGAACGGCCGCTTGGCGTCCCTTTTTGCGCCGGGGGCTGCCACCTTGACCGCGGCCGGCCGGCCCCGGAGAGGCTACAGGCCCGCCGCGCCGGGCGAGCCTGCCAGCCAATTCCTGCCCGAGAGAAGAACTACTTGCTGTCCTTCTTCATCATCCCGTCTTTTTTCTTCATCATGCCGTCGTCCTTCTTCATCGTATCCTTCGACATCGTGTCCTTTTTCATGGTGTCCTTGGACATGGTGTCTTTCTTCATCATGCCGTCATCCTTCTTCATGTCGTCCATGGCGAAGGCGGGAGCGAGCGCGAGGCTGAACGACAGCGCCGCAGCCGAAATTCCGAGCGCAATACGGGTGGTGATGGTCATCGGTGGGATTCCTTCTAGACTTCGAATGCCGGTTTGGCGGTGGCTTGTAGGGTGGTGGCCTGGGCCATCCGTCTTAACGACGATCCCGCCGCAGTTTTCGTTACCGCGCCATTGAAAAAAGTTTTGCCGTGTGACAGGCCTGTGGAGGCCGCGCCCAGCCCGGAGAAACGTAAAACTTGAAATAAGCAACCGTCTCCAGCAATTTTGCCACAGTTTGCGGCGCACCAATATGCGCGCCGGCCCGTCTCAGACTTTCCGATAACAGCCATCGGGAATTTGGGCGGGTATAAGCCCGTCCATCCTAAGCTCCGTCCAGAATTTCCAACGAACAATCGTCGAGCCATTGCCCAGGGAGGGTTAACATGTTCACGCGTCGCCATATCCTTGCATCCACACTTGCCGCACCTGCCATCCTGCGTTTCGGGATCGGCACAGCCCACGCGGCCACAACCTTGAAAATCTCGCATCAATTCCCGGGTGGGACGATCGACACCGGCGATTTCCGCGACAGGTTGTGCCGGAAATTCGCCGCTGAACTGGCCAAACGCACCGGCGGCGAGATCACGGCCGACGTCTATCCGAACTCGTCACTGATCAAGACCAAGGCGCAATTCTCGGCGATGCGAAAGGGCGCGCTCGATATCAGCCTTTACCCCCTGCCCTACGCCGGCGGCGAATTGCCGGAGACCAATATCGGGCTGATGCCAGGCCTGGTCTCGACCTACGACCAGGGCATGAACTGGAAGAAGAACAAGGTCGGCAAGACGCTCACCGATTTCCTGGCCGACAAGGGCATCGTCATCCTGAGCTGGGTGTGGCAGGCGGGCGGCGTCGCCAGTCGTTCACGCTCGCTGGTGCTGCCGGAAGACTGCAAAGGCCTGAAGGTCCGCGGCGGTTCGCGCGAAATGGACATGGTGCTTCAGACCGCGGGCGCCGCCGTGCTGTCGGTGCCATCGAACGACCTTTACGCGGCCATGCAGACCGGCGCCTGCGACGCCGGCATCACGTCCTCCACCAGCCTGATTTCCTTCCGGCTCGAAGAGGTTTCGAAAGCGCTGACCTCCGGGGCGAAAGCTTCCTACTGGTTCATGCTTGAGCCGCTGCTGATGTCGAAATCGATTTTCGACGGTCTGCCGAAAAAGCATCAGGCCACGATCCTTGCTCTGGGCACCGAGTTGGAAGCCTTCGGGCGCAAGGGGGCGCAAGACGACGATATGGAAGTCGGCAAGGTATATGCCAAGGCGGGCGCCAAGGTCAGCCAGCTCGACACAGCAACCGTCAACAAATGGCGCGATATTGCCCGCGATACGGCGTGGAAGGATTACGGCGCCAAGACCGCCACGTCCGGCCAATTGCTGAAACTCGCATCCGACGTCACGGCATGACGCACGGTCCACTTCCGGATCTGGATTATCAGCAAGACGCTGCGACCGGCCCCTGGCCGGTCGTGGCGATCGACCGTATTCTGACCGTGTGCAACCGGGTCATCTTCATTCTCGCCTCCATCGCCATGATCGCAGCATGCATCATCCTCAGTGACAGCGTGGTTGGGCGGGAACTATTTAAGATGCCGAATTACTGGCAGGACGAGGCGGCGGTGTTTCTCCTCGTCGGTACTGCATTCATGACATCGGCCTGGGTCCAGCAACAGCGCGGCCATATCGGTATCGAAGCCTTCGTCAGCCTGCTTTCGCCAGCTGCCAACCGCATCCGGCTATGGCTGGTCGATGTTGTAAGCTTTGCATTCTGCACGTTTTTTACCTGGAAGTCCTGGACGCTGACCTATGAAGCCTGGCACGAGGGCCAAGTGACGGATTCGATGTGGGCGCCGCCGCTCGACATTCCTTATGGCCTGATGGCGCTCGGCATGACACTTTTGTGCGTCCAAATCCTGTTGCAGATCGTCGCACCGATCGCCGGAGCGGCCCGTCAATGAGCGTATTTGGAGTTGGCGTCGCTTACGGCATTGCGACGCTGTTTGTGATGTTTTCCGGCATGCCGATCGCATTTGCGCTTGGCGCCGTCGCCGTCGTGTTCATGGGTATCTACATGCCGGAGGCGTCGCTGGATACGGTGACGCAAAACGTCTACGAGGAAATGGCCTCGATTACGCTGTTATCGATCCCGCTTTTTATCCTCAAGGGCGCGGCGATCGGCAAATCCCGTGCAGGGCAGGACCTCTATTCGGCAATCCACGCCTGGTTGCACCGCGTCCCCGGCGGCTTGGGTGTCGCCAACGTATTTGCCTGCGCGCTGTTCGCTGCCATGGCTGGATCCTCACCAGCCACCTGCTCGGCGATCGGCTCGGCCGGCATCCCCGAGATGCGCAAGCGCGGCTATTCCGGCGGGTTTGCGGCCGGTATCATTGCCGCCGGCGGAACGCTCGGCATTCTGTTGCCACCCTCGATCACCATGATCCTGTTTGCGGTCGCAGCCGAGAAATCGCTTGGCCGGCTGTTTCTGGCCGGCATTGGCCCAGCTCTTTTGCTGGTCTCGCTATTCGGTGGCTATGCGGTCATCCGCTTTCGTAAGGAATATGCGGCAGCGAAGCTGGCCTATGAAAAGACCGGCGCCGAATCGGCGATCCTGGTTCATGACAAGTTCACCATGGCCGAACGCTTCAGCGTGCTGCCGAGGGTATTGCCATTCGTACTGCTTCTGACCGGCGTGATGCTCGCGCTGTACGGCGGCTATGCCACACCGTCGGAGACGGCCGGCCTCGGCGGCCTGCTGGCGCTGATCCTGATCGCGCTGATCTATGGCGTCTGGCGGCCAGGCGACCTCGCGCCGATCCTGACGTCGACGGTCCGAGAATCGACGATGCTGATGCTGATCATCGGCATGTCGCTGCTCTATTCCTACGTGATGAGCTATCTGCACATCTCGCAATCCGCCGCCGAATCGGTCGTGGCCATGCACCTGCCGCGTTGGGAGTTGCTGTTGGCGGTCCTGGTCCTGGTCGTGATGCTCGGTTTCTTCCTGCCTCCCGTGTCGATCATCCTGATGACGGCGCCGATCATCTTGCCGCCGCTTCGTGCCGCCAATTTCGACATCATCTGGTTCGGCGTCGTCATGACGATCGTGATGGAGATGGGGCTCATACATCCGCCTGTGGGTTTGAATATCTTCGTCATCCACAATGTCGCCCCCGACATTCCGCTTCGCGAAGTCATCTTCGGCACCTTGCCGTTTGTTCTCCTGATGATGCTGGCGGTGCTCGTGCTCTGCTTCTTGCCGGAGATTTCGACCTGGTTGCCGAATCTCATCATGGGACCGGACGGGAGCCCATGAGCGAATAGCGGCCGGCAATAGCGAATGGAGGTCTTCTATTCGCTATTCGCCAATCGCTTCTTTGCGTTCAGCGCAGCTGCCACGCGGCTGACCGGCGGCCGGCCTATCAGTGTGCTGATCTCGTTGGTTGCTTGAACGAGTTTTGTCATATCGACGCCGGTGGCGACGCCCAAGCCCTCCAGCATGTAGATGACGTCTTCGGTCGCAACGTTGCCGGTGGCGCCCGGCGCGTAGGGACATCCACCGAGGCCGCCGGCGGCGCAATCCATCACCCGTGCGCCCTCTTCCATCCCGGCATAAAGGTTGGCGAGCGCCTGGCCGTAGGTATCGTGAAAATGCATCGCAAGACGCGCCATCGGTACGTGACCGGCGACGGCGCGGAGCAACTCGCGCGCCTTCTTCGGCGTGCCCACGCCGATCGTATCGCCAAGCGAGACTTCGTAGCAGCCGAGATCCCAGAGAACCTTGGCAACGTCGACGACGGCTTTCGGCTTGACCTCGCCGTCATAGGGGCAGCCGAGAACGCAGGAAATATAGCCGCGAACCCTGACGCCGTCGGCGCGCGCGCGCGCAACCACTGGCTTGAACCGCTCGATGGATTCAGCGACCGAGCAATTGATATTGGCGCGCGAAAAGCCTTCGGAAGCCGATCCGAACACGGCAATCACCCTGGCACCCGCGGCACGCGCGGCCTCATAGCCCTTCTCGTTCGGCACCAGGACATGAAATTCGCCGTCCGGTCGGGAACCGACACGCCGCAACACCTCGTCCGAACCGACCATCTGCGGAATGGCTTTCGGCGAAACGAAGGCACCGACCTCGACCGTATGAAGCCCGGCGTCCAGCAATACTTCGATGAAGGTGACCCGCGCCTCGACGCTGACCGGCGTCTTCTCGTTCTGAAGGCCGTCGCGCGGACCGACTTCGACGATGCGCACCCCGTCGCTCATGGTATTTACCCTTAAGCTGGCTCGATCTCGGCCAATTCAACGCCCTCGCCGACGATATCGCCGACCTTGCATTTGAGGGCCTTTAGCACTCCTGCAAATGGCGCCCGCAGCGTCTGCTCCATTTTCATCACTTCGAGGGTCAGGATCGGCGCGCCCTTCTCGAGCTTCGCGCCGACCTCTGCCAGCAGCGCCACGACCGTCCCCGGTAGCGGCGCAACGATCCGGTCCTCGCCAACCTGCTCCTCGTCGTCGCCGCCGAACGGGTCTATCCAATGCAGTTCGAGGCGGCCGTTGCGCGTCCGCACATAGAGCTCGTGGCCTTCCACGAACGCGGTGACGTTGGATTTGGTCCCGTCCAGCGTCAGATCAATGCCGCTGGCATCACCAGCCACAGCGGCAAAGCCGATTACACGATCGCCAATCGCAAGTGTCGGCGACGCCTTGCCATATCGCAGCGTGACCTTCTGCTCGTTTCCCTGACGATCCCGGAAGGCAAATACCCGCTGACGCCGGCCGACCGGCATCCATCCTGCGGTTCCCCAGGGGGATTTTGCGACGTCTTCGGCGGCGCCGGCTTCCTTCCGAAGGATGGCAGCAACCGCAGCAGCGAATTCGAGATCCTGCGGCGGCTTCGGACTTGCCGTGAGATGTTTCAGTTCGCGTTCGATGAAACCGGTGTCGATCGCGTTCGCGCGCACCGCCGGATGGCCGACCAGGGCGGCGAGAAACGGAATATTCGTGACGACGCCGAGCACATCCGATTGCTCCAGCGCCCTTCCGAGCCGGTCGATCGCGACATCACGCGTCGGCGCCCAGGCGATGACCTTGGCAAGCATGGCATCGTAATACGGCGACACGATATCGCCCTGACGGTAACCGGCATCGATCCGCAGGCCGGCCGATTGCTCCGGTATATTCCAGCTTCGGATCACGCCGACCGAAGGCATGAAGTTCTTGTCGGGATTTTCCGCGTAAACCCGCGCTTCGATGGCATGGCCACGTAGTGTGATTTGTTCCTGCGTCATCGGCAGCTTCTCGCCCGCCGCGACACGCAGTTGCCATTCGACGAGATCGATGCCGGTGATCAGCTCCGTCACGGGGTGTTCGACCTGCAATCGCGTGTTCATCTCGATGAAGAAAACGTTCTTTCCATCGGAGACAAACTCGATCGTGCCGGCGCCGACATAGCTGACCGCGCCAGCCGCCTTGCGCGCAGCCGCACACACAGCTTCACGCTGGGAGGCATTTAGCGTCGGTGACGGCGCCTCCTCGATCACCTTCTGGTGTCGGCGCTGCAGCGTGCATTCGCGCTCGAACAGCGACAGCAGATTGCCGTGGCTGTCGCCGATCACCTGTACCTCGATGTGGCGCGGGTTTTCGACCAGTTTTTCGATCAGCATGCGATCATCGCCGAACGCCGCCTTCGCCTCGCGCTTGGCGCTCTCCACAGAAGCCGCAAGCTCTTCGGCCTTCCTCACGACGCGCATGCCGCGGCCACCGCCGCCCGCAGATGCCTTGACCAGAACCGGAAAGCCGATCTTTGCCGCCGCCTTGGCGAGCGTCGCATCGTCCTGCGCCTCGCCGTGATAACCCGGCACCAGCGGTACGCCCGCCTTTTCCATCAAGAGTTTCGAGCCCGACTTCGAGCCCATTGCCTGCATCATCTCAGCCGTCGGGCCGACAAAAATCAGCCCCGCATCGAGGCACGCCTTGGCGAAGTCAGCGTTCTCCGACAAAAATCCATAACCGGGGTGAACCGCCTCTGCGCCGCTCTTGCGCGCCGCCTCGATCACCCGCTCGATGTTGAGATAGCTGTCGCGCGCTCGTGATGGCCCGAGCAGAACGGCTTCGTCAGCCATCGCGACGTGCCGCGCGTTGCGGTCGGCTTCCGAATAGACGGCGACGGTGCGCAAGCCCATCGCCTTGGCCGTGCGGATCACGCGCACGGCGATCTCGCCACGATTGGCGATCATGAGGGTGCGAAAGCGCCGGTAGAGTTTTGACCGGTCCATCGTCACATCCTGAACAGGCCGAATTTCGTCGGCTCGATCGGCGCGTTGGTTGCCGCCGAAAGACCGAGCCCGAGCACAAGCCTCGTGTCAGCCGGATCGATCACGCCGTCATCCCAGAGACGCGCAGTGGCGTAGTACGGGCTGCCCTGCTTCTCATATTGCGCGCGGATCGGCGCCTGGAATTTCTCCTCCTCCTCGGCCGACCACGTTCCGCCTTTAGCCTCTATATTGTCACGCCGGACCTGGCTCAGGACCATCGACGCCTGCTCGCCCCCCATCACGGAAATCCGCGCGTTCGGCCACATCCAGAGGAAACGCGGGCTGTAGGCGCGGCCGCACATTCCGTAATTGCCGGCGCCATAGGAGCCACCGATAACGACGGTGAATTTCGGCACGTTGGCAGTCGCAACCGCCGTCACCAGTTTGGCGCCGTCGCGTGCGATGCCGCCGGCTTCGTATTTCTTGCCGACCATGAAGCCGGTGATGTTCTGAAGAAACACGAGCGGAATCTGCCGTTGGCAGCAGAGCTCGATGAAATGAGCACCCTTCAGCGAACTTTCGCTGAACAGAATGCCGTTATTGGCGATGATGCCGACCGGATAGCCCCAGATATGCGCAAATCCGCAGACCAGCGTCTGGCCATAGAGCTTCTTGAACTCGTCAAATTCGGAGCCGTCGACCAGCCGCGCAATGATGTCATGCACGTCAAATGGCTTGCGTCCATCCGAGGAAACCACGCCGTAGATTTCCTCTGTTGGAAACAGCGGCTCGCGTGGCGGCTGCATGTTCAATTGCGTCCGCGCCGGCTGTTTTAGCGTCGCGACGATCCGGCGAGCGATCCCGATCGCATGCGCGTCGTTTTGCGCGTAATGGTCGGTGACGCCGGACTGGCGCGAATGCACGTCCGCGCCGCCCAGCTCCTCGGCCGTGACTACTTCGCCGGTTGCAGCTTTCACCAGCGGCGGACCGCCAAGAAAAATCGTGCCTTGATTGCGCACGATGATGCTCTCATCCGACATGGCCGGAACGTAGGCGCCACCGGCTGTACACGAGCCCATTACGATCGCGATCTGGGGGATGCCGAGCGCGGACATCTGTGCCTGATTGTAGAAGATGCGGCCGAAATGCCGCTCATCGGGAAAAATCTCATCCTGCTGCGGCAGGAATGCGCCCCCCGAATCGACCATGTAAACGCAAGGAAGATTGTTCTGCCGGGCGACGTCCTGGGCCCGCAGGTGCTTCTTCACGGTCATCGGATAATAGGTGCCGCCTTTGATCGTGGCGTCGTTGGCGACGACCACGCATTCGCGTCCCGAGATGCGCCCCACACCCGTGACGATGCTCGCCGAATGCACGTCGCCGCCGTAGAGATCGTAGGCGGCAAGCGGCGACAGTTCGAGAAAGGCGGTGCCAGGATCGAGCAGCAGATCGACGCGCTCGCGCGCCAGCATCTTGCCCCGCGAGGTGTGGCGCTTGCGCGAGGCTTCACCGCCGCCGCCGGCCACTTGATCGAGCTTTTCGCGAAGCCCGGCGACCTGCGATTTCATCACCTCGGCGTTGCGGGCAAACTCTGATGAGGCGGGATCGATGCTGGAGTGGAGCGGCATGGCCTTCGGCAATTTGGAGTGCGCCACAGTCTGCGCAACGGAAGCGCCCCATCGTGTCATCGTGCTGATAGCTTACGCAACCGGCAAAACGACCTGTCAACGAGATTTATCGGAAAACCTTATTAGATCAGCATCTTAAAGCGGTATTCTGATGTGCTTTGATGCCGCATGCCGGCCAATGTTGACGAAGCCGAATTCCATCGAATCCGAATTTGAGTCCGAACCTCAGTGCGTCCAAGGCTCGCCACGGCGGAATGCAAAATTGTCGGCATAGGCGACTTGCCGTTGCACCGAATCCTTCGGTTCGAGCACCTGATAGGCGATGCCCTTACGCTCGCAATAGGCCACGGCCTCTTCCTTGGTCTCAAAGCGGAGCGTGAGCTGCTGCTTCATATCGCCCGAACTGGTCCAGCCCATCAAGGGCTCGACGAAACGCGGCTGTTCCGGCTCATAATCGAGCTGCCAGTCCTTTGTTATGGCCTTGCCGGATTGCATCGCGTTTTTGGCAGGTTTGAAAATTCGGGCGGTCATGGGCGATCAACCTTCACAAGGAATTCAGCGGAGCCAACGAAACAGCCGGGATCGTGTAAAATTCCATCCCGAACCTGAATCAGTGATTCTCCAGCCAGTGACGAAACATCTGCCAAAATGGTATATTCATTATAACGTCCGGTGACAATCTAGTGGTCCGATTCTAACATTCGCATCCCTTCTCAGCGGCCATTTTTGCGAATGTTAGAATCATGGGACCACTAGCAAATATTACGATTCTAGTGGAGTTTTGGGATTTGACATTCGCTTTACGAACTCGCGGCTAGGTGGGTAGCGAATGTCAAATCCACTCCACTAGCCGGGCGTCAGGACCGTTGCTTCGCTCGCCGCCTCCTCACCGGATATCTCACATCGAAAACGGCCCCCATGAAAATCAACGCCACCTTGCCGGAAAAAGGACGCGACCTCCGGCTCGACTTGTTCCGCGGCATCGCCAACTGGGCGATTTTTCTCGACCACATTCCGGACAACGTCGTGAACTGGATCACGACCAGGAACTATGGCTTCAGCGACGCGGCCGACCTCTTCGTGTTCATTTCGGGCTACACGGCCTCATTCGTCTATGCACGGATGATGCTGGAACGCGGATTCATCGTCGGCGCGACCCGTTTGACCAAACGGGTCTGGCAACTCTATGTCGCCCACATCATTCTATTCGTCATCTACATCGCCTCGATCAGCTATCTGGCGCTACGCTTCGGCGACTCGGAGATCATCAACGAATTTAACGTCGCTGGCCTCGTCGATCAGGCGACGGAAACGCTACGGCAAGGTTTGCTGCTCAAGTTCAAGCCGGTCAACCTGGACGTATTGCCGCTCTACATCGTGCTGATGGGATTCTTTCCGCCTGTTCTGTGGATGATGTTGCGCAAGCCTGATCTGACCATGATCTCCTCCATTGTGCTGTGGCTCGTCGCGAGGCACTTCGGCTGGAATTTTCGGTCCTATCCCGCGGGGACCTGGTACTTCAATCCGTATTGCTGGCAGGTGCTGTTCGTATTCGGATCGTGGTGTGCGCTCGGCGGCGCGCGGAAAAACCGTCGGTTTATCGATTCTCCGATCACGCTCTATTTTTGCGTGGCCTATCTTCTGTTTGCGCTGGTCATGACCATGGCGGGGAGGTTTACGGATTTCGGCGCCATGTTCCCCGACTGGCTCTATTCCGCGTTCAATCCGAACGACAAGACCAACCTTGCGCCCTACCGCTTCCTGCACTTCGCCGTGATTGTCATCCTCGTCATCCGCTTCGTACCGAAAGACTGGTCGGGACTGGAGTGGAAGATATTTGATCCGGTGATCGTCTGCGGCCAGCAGTCGCTTGCCGTATTCTGTGTCGGCGTCTTCCTGTCCTTCGTCGGACATTTCGAACTGATGATGAGTTCGGGCTCATTCTTCGCTCAGCTCTTCGTCAGCGTGACCGGCATCGCGATCATGACCGTCGTCGCTTACTACATCTCCTGGTCGAAGCGGCAGGATAAGCCGATCAAGCCGCCCCTGCCGAAGCCTGCCTGACGGCGACAGCGACACGTCCTACTTGTCGGATTCTCGCCGGGGCTTTGGTGCAACCAGCCGCCCGCGCGAGGAAAAGCCTTGCCATTCGGTGCGCCAGCCGATCTTGGGGTCATGGCCCCGTTTTCCCTGAAGGGCAAATGCCGCTCCCTGCGGGTCGACGCAGCGGGCAACCGAGATACCGCTGGGCAGATCCATCTCGTTGCGGACCGCCTTGCCGCCACCAGCCTCCACGCGCTCGATGGCGGCATCCAGATCGTCGACGTTGAAATAGAACAACCAAAACGGGGCCGGTTCTTCTGGCCACATCTTCTGCGCTCCGCCGATCACCAGGCCACCGGCGGAAAAGGAGCAATAGCCGGCGAGCAAATCGGGTTTGCCCAGTGCTTTCTGCCAACCGAAAAGCTCAAAGTAGAAGGCAAGCTCCCGCTCGGGATCGGCGGCAAGCAGTTCATTCCAGCCGACGCGCCCGATCTTGCCGGATTCGGTTGGTTGCTGCGGTCGTATTTGCATGCGATCGATCAGCGCAAAGCTTGCCGAGCCCGGATCGGAGACGACCGAAATCAAGCCGATATTGGTGTCAGTCGGCGGTACGTATACCGCGCCACCGAGGTGCTTGATCCGTTCAACGGTTGCGCGCACGTCGCTGACGCCGACATATCCCATCCATCTCGGCGTCGCGCCCATTCGGCGGCCTTCTTCCGGTAATTCTATCAAACCGGTGGCCGGGGCCTCGCCTGCCATGAAAAGCGTATAGGGAAGCTTCGACGTCGATGCTTCTTGCGTCCCCCAGCCAACCACATTGCGGTAGAATGCCGCCGCAGCCGCCATGTTGGTGGTCATCAGCTCGAACCAAATGAAGTATCCGCGGTCGTTGACCAAGTCCGCCTCTCCGTCGGCGCCCGCAAAAATTGCCGTCGCCCGTTCAGGCGTAATCGCCGCTGCGGCCCGACGCAAGGAGCAGCAGCAGGAGTCTCAAGGGACCCTGCGCAAATTTGCCTAAAGGCTTGGAACGGAGAAACGCTCCGACAGTTGTTTCAGCCGATATTTGGGATTTCGGGCGGCGAAACCGATTTTTATCCAGCACCCAAATGATGAATGGAGGATGAATGAACGGTGCCACAACTGTCGTTCATCAATATGAAATCTTGGCGGTCGAACGGGCTTTCGGCATTTCGTGAAGGGTGTCCAGCTTGCGACGGAATAGCCCTTGAAGTAAGCTTATTACACTCGAACCGCTTGCGAGAACGGAGGATTTGGTTATGGCGCGTGTGAAACAATCTTCGAAGCAAAAGCGAGTGAAGGCGGCGCTCCCGGCCCTGGGCGCAGCCGGCTTGACCTTTTCGATGGTCGGCGGTGCGTCCGCAGCGGTTGCGCCAACAGACGACGCATCCCAAGTCACGAAATATTCATCCAATCCCCAGGTTACGCTCGGCGAGGAAGAAATCGCAGACGTGAGCTTGGCCACATTCTACGTGTTCGACAAGGAAGCTGCGGCGGCTAACGATGGCAGGATCCAACTGGCCCGTGGCGGATGCGGCCATGGTGGCGGATGCGGCCATGGCGGCGGATGCGGCCATGGCTGCGGCGGTGGCCACGGTTGCGGCGGATGTCGCGGATGCGGTGGCCGCGGCTGCGGATGCGGCGGATGCGGCGGATGCGGATTGGGATGGGGCGGAGGCTGGGGATGGGGAGGCGCCTGCTGCCTGTCCTGGGGTGCTTGCCGCCTGTGCTAAGGCAGTTCGTTTGATCAGAGTTCTTGGTCAAATGGCCGGGTTCGACATCGTCGACCCGGCCATGATATTGTGTTCCCCGATGACATCGCCTCCGGTTTGCAACGTCATGTCAGCGCGTGGCGACTGCGCCGAGCCCCATCACAAAAGATATCCGCGCGCAGACTGGATTGAGGAAAACTCCCGATCCAGGACAATCTCTTGCAATTGGCAAGCCGACGTTGCGGACAAGCTTGGTGTGCTGAACCATGAAAGCCAAACGCAAGACCCCCTCCTCCCGCCGCGCCGCCAAGAAAGACATCGCGCAGTTTGCGCCGAACTTCACGGTCTACGTGCTGCCACCCGACCAGGTCTGCCTTTATTCCGAAGACCGCAAATTCTTCCTGCATGGCGAACTCTATTGCGAACTGGCGAAGGCGATCAGTAAAGGCGGAAAAAGCCTGCAACAGCTCGTCGCTGAGTTCGGCAAGCGGTTTCCGCCCGAAAAGGTCGAGGAGGCGCTCAAGCGCCTGATCGAACGCCAATACATCGTCGAGGCATCACCGACCTCAAACAGCGCGTTGGCCGGCTATTGGGCGAGCCTCGGCCTGACGCCCGGTATCGCTGAACAAAATCTGGCGAACTGCCGCGTGCGCGTCGAAGCGCTAGACGTGCAAGGTGCCAAGGAGTTTACGGGGGCGCTCGGCGAATTCGGCGTTCGTATTGTTTCGCGCAACGCCGATCTCACTGTCACGCTGGCCAGCGACTATCTGGAGCGGCGCCTGGCCGAGTTGAACCGGCAGCGAGTTAAGGACGGCGCTCGCTGGCTGTTGGTGCAGTCGTCAGGCGCGTTTCCGCTGGTAGGGCCGGTGTTCGACCCGGGCAAAGGCCCGTGCTGGACCTGCTTGTTCGATCGCATGATCCGCAACCGCGAAGTCAAAGGATTTCTCGACCGCGGCGGCGCGCAGCCGGTTGCGCTCTCGCCGCTGGTACGAAATCCGGTAGGTCAGAGTGCAATCCAATTTGTGGCGCTCGAAATCGCCAAGGCCATCGCCACCGGCTTTCGCACCGATCTGGGCCACCACATCGTCAGCCACGATTTGCTGGGTTCGACGACCGTCAAGCACTATGTCGCGCACCGTCCGCAGTGCCCGACCTGCGGCAGCAAGAAGTTGCGCGATCCGCGCCGCCGACCAACGCCGATCGAGCTTGGGCCCGGCCTCAAGCTGACGATGACGAGCGGAGGATTCCGTACCGTATCGTCGCGCGCGACGGTAGCGCGTTTCCGTAAACATGTCAGCCCGCTGACCGGCGTCGTCAAGAAGCTGGAGCGGATCGAGGCCGACCTGCCGTTGAACACCAATTATTTCGCGGACCATAACTTCTCGGGGCCAGCGCTGACAGTCGATGCGCTACGCGCCGGTTTGACGGGCGGAAGCTTCGGCAAGGGCTCTACGGCAGAACAAGCCGAAGCCAGCGCCTTGATGGAAGCGATCGAACGCTATTCCGGTATCTTCCAGGGCGATGAAATCCGGGTGAGCAGGCGTTTCAGCGATTTTGAATCGGCCGAAGCGATCAATCCGGAGAGCGTGCTGCTCTTCAGCGACGCTCAATTTACCTCACCCGAGGCGGAGCCGAACGATTTCCACCGAGTCCCCGAGCGCTTCGATGCTTCGGCCAAGATCGACTGGTCGCCGGTCTGGTCGCTGCGCGATCAGCGCTTCAGGTATCTACCGACCAGCCTGATGTATTTTTTCTATGGCGGCGGCGAAGGTGCCTACAACGCCGACTCCAACGGTTGCGCGGCCGGCAATACGCTGCAAGAGGCCATTGTTCAAGGATTCCTCGAGCTGGTCGAGCGCGATGCCTACGCGATCTGGTGGTACAACCGCTTGGAGCGCCAAGAGCTCGATCTTGATCAGTTCAACGATTCCTATGTTCAGGATCTCCGAACCCAGCTGGGCGACCAGGGACGAAAGCTGTGGGTGCTCGATATCACCAGCGATCTCGGCGTGCCGACCTATGTCGCGCTAGTGCACTGGATGCAAAATGGACACGAGAACATCGAGTTCGGCTCCGGCGCGCATTTCGACAGGCGTATCGCATTGTTGCGCACCCTGACCGAACTCAACCAGTTTCTGTCGATTGGCCTCATGAATGGGGGAACGGGTGAGAAGCCCAGTTTGGACCGTGTCACGCCACTGCAACTGAGCAACTATCCCTTCCTTCTGCCAAGCGGCCGGCCGGCGGCACCCATCTTTACGGGCTCGAAATTCGGGTCTCTCGACGATACCCGCAAGCAAGTCGATGCCTGCGTGGAGGTTGCAACACGGGCGGGACTGGATTTTCTCGTTCTCGACCAGACAAGGCCGGACGTGGAGACGTCTGTAGTTCGGGTGATCGTGCCGGGCTTGCGCCATTTTTATCGCCGCTTTGGGCCGGGCCGTCTCTACGATGTCCCCGTAAAGCTTGGCCTGCGCAATATGCCAATCACGGAAAGCGAACTGACGCCATTCCTGCCTCATACCTAGAGGATGAAATCGGCTTGGCCACTGCAACGAAAACCCGCAAGCGCACTGCACCGGCGCCGATGCTTGCCGCCCGCCTCAACGCGCACGTCGCGCTTGAGGCACAGGCGGATGGGAACGTGGTCGCGCGCTTCAATGGCTATGGCCAGAGTCTCGGAAAATTCGGCGCGGCGACCATAAAGCGTCTTGGCGAACTTCGTGACGGGCTGCCGCTCGCTTCGGTTCGGCGCGGCCGAGCGGCCGACAAGGAAATCGATTTGCTGCTTCAGCGATTGGCGCGTAGCGGTCTCCTGGAATACCGCCTCGGTCGCACGCGCGGCGGCGATCAGGTCGTGATCGAACCGCAGGTTGCCGATTATTGGCCGCAGATCGCGAAGATCGCCAGTAACGATACGATCGCTCTGTCGCGATTTGCTTACCTGCGGCGTCGCGGCAAGGAAATGGTGCTGGAATCGCCGCGCGCGGACGGCCTGTTCAGGATCGGCGATCCCAGAATTGCCGCGGCGCTTACCACTCTCTCACATCCGCAGAAGATCAGCCGATATCGCAAGGAGCGCGGCTTTCCCGGCCTTGAGCTGCTCGGACTGTTGATGGATTGCCAGATCCTGTTCAAGCTGAAGCCGGGCGACGCAGACGGCCTGCGCCCGTCCGAAGGCGATCCCAATCTCGCGCTGTGGGACTTCCACGATCTCCTGTTTCATACCCACAGCACCGAGGGGCGGCAGGCCAACCCGTTGGGCGGCCTCTACTCCTATTCCGATTTGATGCCACCACTACCCGCGGTACGGTCACCATGGCCTGGACAGGCTATCGCGATGGAAGGCTCGCCAGCGCCGGCTGACCTGCCCCCGCCGTTCACATCTCTCCTCGACGCGCGGCATTCGATACGCGACTTCGACGATGAGCATCCCATCACGTTGGCGGAACTAGCAGCCTTCTTGCAGACAGCCGCCCGCGTGCGGAAAAAATGGACGTCCCGTGACGACACGGGCGACGGAGGGCCGGAGGTTTCCTATGCCTCTCGCCCCTATCCGTCGGGCGGCGCGGCTTACGAACTCGAAGTCTATCTTGCAGTGGACAAATGCGAAGAGCTGGCCCGCGGATTTTATCACTACGATGCCGACCGCCATGCGCTGACACCAATCGATGTCCGCGCCCAGGACCTCGAGGCACAGCTTTGCGACGCGGAGTTCGCCATCGGCGCGTCGGGCCTTCCGCAAATCCTCATCGTGATCGCCGCGCGCTTCGGCCGGGTCTCCTGGAAATACAGCTCCGTGGCCTATTCCCTGATCCTGAAGGATGTCGGCGTGTTGACGCAGACGCTCTATCTGGCTGCCACCGATCTTGGACTCGGCGGATGCGCGATCGGCACCAACAATATCGACCGGTTCGCCCGCATGACCGGGCTGGACTTCTCCATCGAGGGCCCGGTCGGTCAATTTGCCCTCGGCCGCGGCCGTCCGGAGCCTGACGGCGCGGAGCGGGGCTCAGGTCAAGCCCATAGGTCGCGCCGATGAGATACACCGCCAGGGGCCTGCGCCGCAAAGCGGCGCGGCCATCGTCCATACGTCGGTCTAGGTTTCGGCTTTTGTTTCGCGGTAGCGGGAAACGGCTTGGACAAGTGCAGTCATCGGCAACCTCCAGAATCTCTCGCCTCGGCTGACGCCGGTCGGAGTGTCGCAACGCATCGTTTCGGGTGATTTTCGCGCACCCGCGAAAATGGTTTCAGCAGTATTTCGCTCGAAGCCGCGCGGAACTGCTGCGGCGTTGCCGCAATCCGCGTCTCAATGGTTCGATCTATTGAAAATATTGGTCGGGGCAGCTGGATTCGAACCTGTCCTAACGCATTGGAATCGTTCAGTGCGATTCTGACCGCCGACCTGATCGGTCCCTGATCTCCACCGAAACGCCCCCGCGATTCTGACAAACCGTCAGGATTGAAAATGAGCATCCCCGCCTACCCGCTGCAGTGGCCCCAAGGCTGGCCGCGGTCGCGCGCCCGCAAGGTCGGCCAGTTCGGGAAAACCAAGACCAATTACAGCAACGTCCCCGGCGGCGGATCCTGGAAGAAAAAGGCCGATATCACCATGGCCGATGCCGTGGAGCGCGTTCGTTACGAGCTCGAGCGGCTCGGGGTGAACGTCGCCGACGATTCGATCGTCTCGACCAACCTCAAGCTCAACCTGTCAGGCCTGCCGCGCGGTGACCAGGGCGAGCCCGAAGATCCCGGCGTAGCGGTATACTTTCAGAAAAAGATCGGGCCGATGCGCGTCATCGCGATCGATGCCTCCACCAGAGTCCGCGACAACGTGGCCGCGATCGCCGCGACGCTTGAAGCCATGCGCGCGATCGAGCGGCACGGCGGCGCGCAGATCCTCGAGCGCGCGTTCACGGGCTTCGCGGCGCTCTCGGCGCCGAAGCAATGGTGGGACATCCTGCAGGTCAAGGCAGACGCATCCAGGGATGTGATCGAAGCGAACTTCCGCCGTTTGGCGCGTGACAGACATCCCGACGCCGGCGGTAGCAACGCCGCAATGGCTGAGCTCAACGAGGCCCGCGCGGCGGGACTGGCGGCACGCTGGTGATGGCAATTCCAAAAGGCTGCACCCTGATCTACGAGCCCAAGGGCCAGGCGGAAGAGTATGCGCCGCTTGCGACCAATCCGTATCGCGGATGCGGACACGGT